>JAXLTH010000001.1:0-159366 GCA_046330155.1 Fimbriimonadales bacterium
GAAGAAGATACCGATCCCAAGGACCGTTGCAGATGCAATCAAACGGCTGGACGAGCGCATCCCGCCATTATAAAGCGAAGGCGGGAACCGGCGTCCTGTCAGAAGCACGGGGTCTGGCTTCCAAAGAAGCCAAACCCAGCGCCTCGATGGACGCTATCCGCGAGCCCAATCCAAAATCTGCTGCGGCAGGCTTTCGGGCGGGTTCGAAATGTCGAGTCCTGTCAGGTCGAGAACCTGGCTCCGGAACCAAACGTCGAACGGCTCCTGGGAGACGGCGAGCGCCGAGTGCACCTTGTCCGGGTCCGGCGAGTGGTAGTAGACGATCAAGAAATCGCCCATGGGCGTTTCCTGAAGGAACCAACATTCCTTCGTCACGGTGGTCTGCGCGCGATCGAACTCGCCGCGCCGCTCGGTCATCATCGTCTGGGCAAGGGCCTTCGCGGCTTCCTTTTTGCCGGGTAGTAGGGGCACGAAAAATGCGTTTTCGACCATCCGGCAAGTATTGCACGGCGACGGAGGCAGTTAGACCTCGAACGCGAGGGCCTTGCCCAGAAACCGGTTCATGGGCGTCGCTGCGCGCATGTGCTCCATCACGAAGTCCGGCAGGTCTTCGCGGACGATCTCTTCTGCGGGGTACTCCGCCCAGTAGAAGAACTGCTTGTTGTACAGCAGCGGCTGGGCCGATGCCGCCTCGCGCAGCTCGGCGGGCAGCACTTTGTTCTTCTCGCCCGCCATCTCGCGGAAGAGCCGCTTCCAGTCTTCGCTATCCAGCAGCCGCGCGAACTCGCCCAGGTTGGCGGCGATGTGCTGTCGCATCGAGCGAAGTTGGCCGGGCTCGAGGAAGTAGTAACCACTCGCCACCGCCATTCTGCCCGAGTCGAAGTGGAAGTACAGCCCCGCCACGCCGGGTTCGTGTCTTCCGCCTCGCGCGACCACCAAACCGGCGTTTGTCTTGTAGGGCGTCTTGTTCGGGCTGAAGCGGGTGTCGCGGTGGATGCGGAAGACCGCGTTGCGCGGCAGCATCTGGATTCCCGGTTCCAACTCGCGCATCCGCTCGATCATCTCGCCCGCGAACTCGAGCATGGGCAGTTTCACGTTCTGCTCGTAGCGCTTGCGGTTCTTCTCGAACCACTCTTTGTCGTTGTTCTGCTCGAGGTCGGCAAAGAACCGGGTGGCTTCCGGGGAAAACCAGGACATGGTTGGTTTTAGCACTTCTGTTGCGTCCGATCGCCGCCGGGCGGGCGTGGTAAGGTTCCAAACGATGAGCCTGCTCCTCGCTTTAGGTCTGCTGACAACGCCCGCCGCGGTCGCCCAGAGCGCCGATCCTTACGCCAACGAGACGCCCGCCCAGCGGGACGCCCGCATGAAGTGGTGGCGCGAAGCGCGCTTCGGGATGTTCATCCACTGGGGCGTGTACTCCGTACCCGCCGGCATCTACGACGGCAAGCCCATCGGCGGCATCGGCGAGTGGATCATGCACCAAGGGCGCATTCCCACGGCGCGCTACCAGCAGTACGCCAAGCAGTTCAACCCGGTCAAGTACGACGCCGATGCCTGGGTTCGGACCGCCAAGGAAGCCGGCATGAAGTACATCGTGATCACCTCGAAGCACCACGACGGCTTCGCGATGTTCGACTCGGCGGCGTCCAACTGGAACATCGTCAAGGCGTCGCCCTTCGGGCGCGATCCGCTCAAGGAACTGGCGGCGGCGTGCCAAAAGCACGGCATCCGGCTCGGCTTCTACTACTCGCAGGCGCAGGATTGGAACAACCCGGGCGGTGCCGCCGCGGGCGGCCACTGGGACCCCGCTCAAGACGGGGACATGACCGAGTACCTCAAGCGCGTCGCCGTGCCCCAAGTGCGCGAGATCCTCACCAAGTACGGCAAGGTCTCGTGCCTGTGGTGGGACACGCCCGTCGACATGACCAAGGAGCGCGCCGACCTCTTGTTGCCGCTTCTCAAACTCCAGCCCGGCATCATCTACAACAACCGCCTGGGCGGCGGCTACCGGGGCGATACCGAGACACCGGAGCAGTACATTCCCGCCACGGGCTTCCCCGGCCGCGACTGGGAAACCTGCATGACGATGAACGACACCTGGGGCTACAAGAGCACCGACCACAACTGGAAGCCGTCGGAAATGCTCATCCGGAACCTGGTCGATATCGCCTCGAAGGGCGGCAACTACCTGCTGAACGTAGGCCCGACCAGCTTGGGAGAGATTCCCGCGCCGTCCGTCGAACGCCTGAAGGCGGTGGGCGAGTGGATGAGGAAGAACGGGAAGGCCATCTACGCCACCTCGGCGAGCCCGTTCAAGAGACTGCCTTGGGGCAGGTGCACCAAAACGGTTTCCGGCTCGACCACGACGCTGTATCTCCACGTCTTCGACTGGCCTGCCGACGGCAAACTGCTCGTTCCGGGACTGAAAGCCAACAGCGTGGCCGCCCAGTTACTGGTGGGCGGCGCCAAGCTGCCGCTTCGCGCTGCCGATGAGCGCGTGGTCGTATCGGTTCCGGCCAAGGCGCCGGACGCGGTCTCGTCGATCGTCGTGCTCCAAATCAAGGGCAAGTGGTCGGTCGAGCAACCCGTCCTCACCCAAAAGCCGGACGGTTCTCTGATTCTCTCGCCGGGTGAAGCCACCCTGCACGGCACCGAGATCCAAACCGAGGGCGAAAACGACAAGCAGAACGTGGGTTATTGGACGAACCCGCAGGACTGGATCGAGTGGCGGTTCAAAGCCGTCCGCCCGGGCAAGTACGCCCTATCTGCCGAGATCGCTTCACCCGCCAGCCCCTCGATCACGGTGGGCTTCGAAGGGCAAACCCTCACCGTCGTCGCTCCCCAAACGGGCAGCTACACCACCTATCGCGAAGTGAGCCTGGGCACGATCACCATCGAATCGGCGGGCGGCAAATCGCTCACCGTTCGCGCGGTTGCCAACGGATGGCAGCCGCTGAACCTCCGGGCGATCAAGGTCCAGCCGGTTCGGTGAGTTAGTCGAGCTTCGGGAGATTCGCAAGAATCTCCCGAACGGCTTCCTCGATGGACAGGGTCGCGGTATCGACTCTGAAGGGCGGCTCATCCCACGGGCGGTAGTCGCGCTGAACCACCTCCTCCCATGTGGGCGGCACCAAGCCTTCGACGTCGACCGTGCGCGTTTCCACCCGGCGGCGATGCTCCACCTGATCACCGCAAAGGACCTCGACATCGAAGAACGGCTTGCCCGCGTCGCGGGCGGCTTGCCGCCAAGCTTCTCGCGTGAGCGGCCAAGGGTTGACGGAGTCGGCGACCACGTTGCGCCCCAGACTCAGATTCTCGGTGGCGAGGCGGTAGCCGACCCCGTAGCCCAATCCGCCGATGTCGTCGATGCCGCCCTCGCGCAAGGCTTGTTCGATGGTGTCGGCGCGGACATAGACTGCGGCGAGGCGTCGTGCCACCTCGCGGGCAAGGGTGGTCTTGCCGGTGCCGGGAAGTCCGGAGAAGATGATCAGCATGGCGCCTCCTCCCTGGGACGGAGAATCTTGATCGCCACGTAGACCAGCGGTCCGCTCGCCAAGCCTGCCATCGTGAGACCTTGCGACGCCCAGCCCTCCTCCCGGATAGAGAGCACGACCAGGGCACCGACCATCGCGACTGGCAAGATGAACACTAGTCCGAGCGCGAGCCAGCCTCCGGGAATCCGGAAAGGGCGCGGTAGTTGAGGTTCCTTGAATCTCAGGATGAGCAAGGACGCGATCTCCAGAACGAGCGCCGCCGAATACATCACCACGTTCAGCGAGACGAGCTCTTGAAAGGTCTTGGTGGCGAGAAGGGCGAACACGGCGGCGGAGAACACGATAGCGAACCAAGGCGTACCGAACTTGGGGTGCAACGCCTTGAACGGCGTGGGCAGAAACCGAGCCTCGGCAAGCACGAACGGAACGCGAGACGAGGCGAGCAACGACGCCGTGAACAACGCGATGGGAGACACCACGGCGCCGATTTGAACCAGCGCCATCAGCCACGGCCCGCCGATTTGGTGGGCGATGTCGGGCCACGCGCCTTCGACCCACTTCGAGGCATCTGGCACGAACGCCAACCCGACCCAAGTGGCGAGTAGGTATGAGCCCGCAACCAGGAGCAATCCCGTGAGCAAGGCTCGCGGATACGCCCTTTGAGGCTCGTCCACCTCCTCGGCGATGGTCGAAAGCGAGTCCCAGCCGAGGTAGTTCCACATGACGATGCCCATGCCCGCCGCGAGGGAAGACTTCAACCCCTCGCCGTGGGGAAGCGAGAGCGGCACCGGGTGCGGATTCCCAAGGTACCGGAAGAGGCCGACGACGATGAACAGGGCGAAGGGAACCAAGATCGCAACGGCGAGGCCGATGCTCGCCGAACCCACGGGCTTTGCGCCGCGAAAGTTCAGCCATGAGAATGCGGTGATCATGGCGGCGGCGAGTAGCCATTGGGCGAGCGCGGCGTCGAGCATCGTCGTGCCCAACCACGCCTTCGCCAAGCCGGCGGCGTAGGTGGCGAACAGGACGGGGTAGATGGAAGCGTCGACCAGGCTGTACAGCCAAGTCCACCAGGCGTTCAAGAACGAGGCGAACGGACCCATGGCGCGGTTCACCCAGATCACGTAGCCGCCTTCTTCGGGGATTGCCGCGGCGAGTTCGCAGGTGGTGAGGGCGTCGGGAAGCGCCCATAGAAGGGGCAGCGCGGCGATGAGGAGCATCGCGACGCCCGGCCCGGCGGCGGACACGGCTGGCTCTAAGCCGAACGGCCCTCCGGAGACGCAGCAGAACACCGTGAAGAGCAGCGCCACCCCGGGCATGGTGCGGCGCTTCAGCAACCGGTGTTGGGCCGAAGACATCGCGCAGGATGCTACCCAGCATGGTTGGGCGCGGGTCCGGGTTCGCGCCAAGGTACCCTCTTGGTTCCCCATGGCATCCCGAATCCTCATGAACCTTCCCGTCGGTGAGCGCGTCGGCATCGCTTTCTCCGGTGGTCTCGACACCTCGGTTGCGGTCGCGTGGATGCGCGAGAAGGGCGCGATTCCCTACTGCTACACGGGCGTTTTGGGCCAGTACGACGAAGACGACGTCGACGGCGTGCCGGGCCGGGCCAAAGAGTACGGGGCAGAAGAAGCCCGCTTGGTGGACTGCCGCGCCGAGATGGTCCGCGAGGGCTTGGTGGCGCTCCAGTGCGGCGCGTTCCACATCACCAGCGCGGGAAAAACGTACTTCAACACGACGCCGATCGGGCGGGCGGTTACGGGCACCATGTTGGTGCGGGCGATGGCGGAGGACGACGTCCACATTTGGGGCGACGGCAGCACCTACAAGGGCAACGACATTGAGCGGTTCTACCGCTACGGGCTGCTCGCGAACCCCGACCTCAGAATCTACAAACCTTGGCTGGACACCGACTTCGTGAACGAGCTCGGCGGCCGCAAGGAGATGAGCGAGTTCTTGGAAGCTCGCAAGCTTCCGTATCGCGCCAGCAAGGAGAAGGCGTACTCGACAGACGCCAACATCTGGGGCGCAACGCACGAGGCCAAGGACCTTGAGTTCCTCAAGAACGGGCTGAACATTGTCGAGCCGATCATGTGCGTGAAGTTCTGGGATGCCGCCGTGGAGATCAAGCCCGAGACCGTGCGTATCGAGTTCAAGGAAGGGTGGCCGGTCTCCATCAACGGCGAGTCTTTTGCCGACCAGGTTGCGCTCGTCATGAAGGCGAACGAGATCGGAGGACGCCACGGACTGGGCTGCTCCGACCAGATCGAGAACCGGATCATCGAAGCCAAAAGCCGGGGCATTTACGAAGCGCCGGGCATGGCGCTGCTGTTCATCGCCTACGAGCGGCTCGTCAACGCCATCCATAACGAGGGCACCATCGAGAACTACCGCGCGGAAGGCAGGCGCCTGGGCAGGCTGCTGTATGAGGGACGCTGGTTCGACCCGCAAGCGCTCATGCTGCGCGACAGCCTGCAGCGCTGGGTGGCGCGGCTCGTCACCGGCGAAGTGACGCTAGAACTGCGAAGGGGCGACGACTACACGATTCTGGATACGACCGGGCCGCAGCTTGCCTACCACCCCGAACGCTTGAGCATGGAATCGGGCGAGTCGGAGTTCGGCCCAGAAGACCGGATCGGGCAGCTTTCGATGCGGAATCTGGACATCCAGGACACCCGCGAGAAGCTCATCACCTACAGCGAGCGCCACGCCCTGGTTCAAGGGGGAATCCCGTCGCTGGGCATGGGCGACGACGAGGCTTAGGCTCGTTTCTCAAGCCTTTGCACGGTGCGCTGGCCGCACTTGGGGCAACGCATGAGGCGGTGGGGGTTGCCCGCCGCCTTCCAGCGGATGCCGCCGGCATCCCAGATCGAGCGCTGGTGGCCACACGGGCACTTGAGCATCCAGCGCTTGGACTCCTCCTCGGCGGCGCGGGCGGCGTTTCGCGGCAAGATGGCGAGGATCAGCCGCTGAACCGCGGTCACGGCTCGCTCCTTACGAGAGGCATCTGGACGAACGTCTTGAGGTCGTGGCCACCTGAGGCCTCGATGGTGCCCTCAATGTCCTCAAAGCGCACCTTTCCCGGGATTTCTACGGCGGCGATGATGGCGCCGCCCCTCTTCATCAGGTGGGCGAGATGCCTCGCTTCTCGGGGTACCACGCCCAGGTTCTCCAGGGCGAGGCGGGTGGAGGTCTCGACATCCGCCGCCTCGGCGATCTCTTGAACCAACATTTCGGTTGCCAACGGGCCGTCGCCCAAGATAAGCACGCCGTTCACCGCCTGAACCGACATCGAGGGGGTTGGTCCTTTGGGCTTGCGGAGCGTGAACGACGTGCCCGGAGGCCGCGTGGCGTCGATCGTCCCGGTGTCGGCGAAGCGGCTGGCGTCCTCTTCGTCGTCCAGTCCGTACCACCGCTCCTTGAGAGGCTCGGCAAGATCTTCGGCGACGCTTTGCGAATCGTCCATCTCTTCCACGTAGGAGACGTCGTCCTCCGGCTGGGTCGTGGCGATTCCGCCACCGACCTTGGACTCGCGTTCGCTTGGGATCAGGGGCGGTAAGCCGCGCCCCGAGTCCACCATGAGGGCGGCGGCCCGCTTCTCCGATGCTGCGACCCCCGGGGCAAGGGCGATGAGGCTGAGATCTTCGGCCGCCATGCCCAACTCCAGCAACTCGCCCAAAGTTCGCTCCGCGCGTTCGCGTTCGTCGTAGCCGGCATAGAGAATCCTGATCACCTTCAAACCTCCGTGTTTGGGAGCGTACAGCATGCCTTCGGGCCGAATCCTGTCGGTGAAAACGTGGACAGAGTGCCGCTGGCTTGAACTTCGGATGCGCGACGACATAGGCTGACGGCATGAACGGCTTGGAGCGATATGCAGACCGGGAGCATGGCGGCCAAGTCCTTGCCAAGCACTTGGCGAAGTACGGGAAGACACCGTGCGTGGTGTACGGGTTGCCCCGCGGCGGGGTGATCACCGCTCGCGAAGTGGCCGAGGCGCTGAACGCCCCGCTCGACGTGGTGGTCGCGAAAAAGCTGAGCCACCCGGCAAGCCCCGAATACGCGATCGGCGCCGTCACCGAAGACGGCGAGGTTGTCCTCAACGACGAGGCGATCGGGGAATACACGCGGGACTACTTGGAACGCCACGTGCAGGAACGCCATCGAGAGGCCCAGGAGCGGCTTGCCGCGGCCGGGCCTTTCGCCCGGCCGAGCTGCTGATGGGCAAGACGGCGATCTTGGTGGACGGCAACGGCATCGCCACCTGCGGGCTATACCGTTCGAGCGGCGGTGATGTCGCTAAAGAAGCGCCACCCCGACCGGGTCGTGGTGGCGGCTCCGGTGGCGTCGCCCGATGTGGTCGAGCGGCTGCGGGAGGTTGCCGACGAGGTGGTCGTGCCGAGCACGCCGCACCTGTTCCACGCCATCGGTCTGCATTACGACGATTTCCTTCCGGTGGGAGACGCCGAGGCGCTCAACGCCGTTCGGGAGGTCTTCGCCCATGTCAAGCCTCGCCGTTGACGTTCTGATTCCCGTCGATCGGGCGGTTTTGCCCGGCGAACTGCTGGATTCTCGGCACGACCGGCCAGTGGTCGTGTTTGCCCACGGCAGCGGGAGCAGCCGCTTCAGCCCCCGAAACAGGTTCATCGCCGACCGGTTGGCGGAGGCGGGGTTCGGCACCCTGCTCTTCGACCTCTTGACTCCGGACGAGGACCGAGAGCCCCAAATCCGGTTCGACATCGCGTTACTCGCCGAGCGTCTCATGGAAGCCGTTCGCTGGCTGAGAACGGAGCCGGATCGAGAAGACCTTCCGATATCGTTGTTCGGGGCGAGCACCGGAGCGGCGGCAGCGCTCATCGCCGCCGCCGTTTCGGGCGACGTTTCCGCCGTCGTGTCTCGGGGCGGCAGGCCCGACCTTGCCGCGGAATGGCTTGGGAAGGTCGGGTGCCCCACTCTCCTCATCGTCGGAAGCCGGGATCAGGAAGTGCTCGAAATGAACCGCTGGGCACTGGACCGGTTACCCGCCGCCACGGTCAAGGAACTTGCCGTGGTCAATGGTGCCACGCACCTGTTCGAGGAACCGGGAACGCTGGAGCAGGTTGCCGACCTCGCGGTGTATTGGTTTGCCGCACATACGGGCGTCCGCGAAACGAAGGACGCGGAACCGGCGACTTGATCGCCGACGAAGCGGACCCCACAATGGTTTTGCGAAGCAGCGGAGGCAACATGACAACCGCAACCCATATCGAGACGATCCAGACAGAAGAAGGCCTTTACCGGGCGACGTGCCCCGAACTTGGGCTCATCGCCATCGGCTCGACGGTGGCCGAAGCCGAGGCGTTGGTGCTGAGGCTGATCAACGAGCGCACGGAGCAACTGGGCTCGCCTCCCAAGATCGTGCATTCTGAGCACGACGGGCGGGTCGAGCCGAGCGACGAAGACGACCAGTGCAGCTAGAGCGCCGACTTGGCGATGAAGAGCGCGGTGTAGGCATGGGCGCCGTGGCAGACGCGCGCCACGCTCCCGACCATTGGGAACTCTGCCCCTGAGCGGTGGAGCGCCGTGCCCGCAAAATGGGTATCCGAAATCGGCGCGACCGCCGGCTCGATCGACCGAAACCTCTCTGGGATGAGCGACGACAGAGCGGCGCCATGGAGTTCGTCGGGCGAGTAGCCGAAGAGGCTTGAGCAAGCCTCGTTGGCGTAGCAGATGGCGCCGCGTTCGTCGCCGACCACGATCGCCTCTGGCGCGCTCTTCACGATCTCAAAGAAGAGGTCGAAGCCAAGAGGGAGGTCTTCGTCGTGGGTTTCCGAGTGTTCGGCAAGTTCGCGTTCGTAGGCCTGGCCCAACGCCATGGCGACCAGTTCGGCCCGGGTGCTGCCGCCGAACTTGGCGCGGATTCTCACCCAGTATGTTGCCACGGTGCCGAGCGATAACCCGAGTTCTTTGGCCATCTCGGCATCGGTATGCCCCCGGGAGGCGAGCTCGATCAGTTGGCGCTCTCGCCGGGAGAGGTCGGAGTGCCCTTTGACCTCAAGAGACTGCAGAAGACGGCCGACGTTGTCCATGGCCACCGCTTATTCGTATTCTACAGCCATTGCGTCCCCCAAATGCCGGACGCTGATCATCCGACTTGCCAATCTCCCTGACCCGCGCCATCATGAGCATGAGTTCGGCAACCGCAATGTTGCCGGGAGACGACCATGAGACTGAAGGAGATCATGACGACATCGGTCGAGTCGATCGAAGCAAGCGCGACCGTGCAGCAAGCCGCGAAGAAGATGAAGGTCTGCGACGTGGGCATGTTGCCCGTAACCGACAAAGGGCGAGTCGTCGGCATTGTGACCGACCGCGACCTGGTGACCCGAGCCCTTGCCGAAGGGCGAACCGCCATCACGGTTCGCGAGGCGATGACTCCCGATCCGATCATGCTGGAGCAGAATCGCGACGTGGAAGACGCGGTTCAAACCATGGTTGGACACCGGATCGGAAGGCTTGTTGTGAAGGACACCATGGACCGGATGGTCGGCGTGGTTTCGGCGGCAGACCTGGCGGTTTCGTGCGCAGGCGACGCAAAGATCGGCAAGCTGGCGGAATCGCTCAGCCGATCCCACCGACACGTGGGCCTGCCTACGACTCTGTAGCCCAGTCGTCGAACCGCACGATGAACTGACGGTCGTCGGACAGTTTCAGCCTAGCGGCGAACTGTCCGGCGCCGTTGATCGACACCGGGTTGAGGGCAAACTCAGCCACGGTGGAGCCTTCGAAGTCGTCTCCAACCCCGATCAAGCGCACGCCGTCGGCATAGATGCCCAGTTCGCCGCCGATCGGCGTGGCGAACGCGATCACGCGATTGAGGTCGTCGATGAGCGCTCCGCGGAACGTGAATGCGCCGCCAACGGCGAAGTGAGGGGTGAAGATGCCCGAGTGGCCCGACCTTTCGACGGCGGCAAAGGCGACCGTTCCGCCGGCGTTGGCGCAGGGAAACCGTCCGAGTTCGGCGAACTGTTCGCCCGTCTCGGCCAGGGTCGCGATTTCGCCTTGTTGCCAGCGGTAGATGCCTTGACCGCCGTCGGCATGATCCGCTCTGAACACGACGGAGCCGTCGGCGAGGGCAAGGGGCAAGCCTTGGAAGTCCGCGAAGCGTTCGCCGCGACGGGCAACCTCGACCGCCGCCCCGTCGCGGAAGAGGTGGACGCCTCCGTCGGCGCGGAAGCCGATCTCGCCGCGGCTGTTCGCCGTGGGGCCGAGCGGTCCTGCTTCCATGCCCACGGCGAGAGCTCCACGGCGCGCCGAGTAGAGGGCGGTGCCGCTCGAAGTTCGCGCGTAGAAGACGGCGTCCTCCCCGATGAAAACGGGGTGGGAGACCACTTCGAGGACGTCCCCCGCAACCTCGTACAGGGTGTCCTCCTCGCCCGCGAAGACACCCGTACCGCCTGCGGTGAGGGCGGCTTGGAAGGCGACCCGCCCGCGCGGATCGATGCAGGGCACGTAGGGAGCGAAGTCCGCGAATCGGTTCCCCGTTTGAGCGACGATCGTCAGGTTCATGGGTTCTTCGCCAGTCGGATGGCGTCGTCCGAGAGTTCGATGAGTTTTTCGCGGTACAGGGCGCCGATGAGCTTCTTGAAAGCGCCTTTGCTCATGCCGAACATCCGCTGGATCTCGGCGGGTGAGGAGCGGTCCGAAACGCTCAGGGTGCCGCCCGCTTCCCGCAACGCGCCGAGCACGCGTTCGCGCTCGGCAAGCGCTCCGGCGAAGCCCTGGGGCCGCAACGAGAGGGCGATGCGTTGGTCGCTCTCCCGGATCGCCTTCACGTACGCCTCGCGGCGGTCGCCGACGCGCAACTCTTCGTGGAGTTCGTCGGGGAAGAGCGTGCCCTTGTAACGGCCGTCCACGATGGCGCGGACGGCGTCCTCTGCCACGTCCGAAACGAGGATGCCCACCTTTTGGCCGGGGGTGAGGCCCGTCCCCTCGTTCTGCAGAAAGCGCTCGATCTTGGTGGTGCAGACCACACGCTTCGAGGCCTGGTCCAGATACACCCGCACGAGCGCCTTGTGCCCTTCGCGCAGCGGGTAGCGCTGTTGGCTTCTTGGACAGAACAGGTCTTTGTCGAGCCCCCAGTCGAAGAAGGCGCCGCCCGCCGCCACCGCCACCACCTTGAGATAGGCGAACTCGCCCGCCACGGCAAGAGGCCGCCGCGTCGTGGCGATCGGACGGTCTTCCGAGTCCGTGTAGAGGAAGACCTCAATCTCGTCGCCCGCTTGCAGATTCGGGGGACACTGGTTGCCGGGGAGCAGGACGTCGGACTCGCCGTCGGTTAGAAACAACCCGTGCGGCGTGTCCCGGGCGACCTTGAGGGTTTGGTACTCGCCGATGTTCATCGTCCGACTTCGGCGGTAATGCGCGCCGCCTCGCGGAGTTCGTCGTCCGAGTTCAGTAGATCGGGGCCGAAGCGCACGAAGGAGCCTCGGCTGTCGGTGTTGACGCCCGCCGCCCGCAAGGCGTTGGAGAACGCGCGGGGCTCACTGTGGGGGACGAGGGCGAACGCCCCGAATTCGGTCGGGTTGGCCGGTTGGAAGCAGGGAACGCCGTGATCGCAGAATGCCTGCCTCAAGACCTCCTGTTGACGCAGGTTGTACTCGCGCAGACGCGCGACGCCCAACGCAAGGGTCAGTCGTTGGCCGGCAGCGGCTTGATACAGCGTGAGAACCGGCGGGGTCGATTCGAGCCAGGCGTCGCCTCCTCCTCCGAACCGCGGCGGGTCGGGCCGCTCGTACCGAAACGGGCTCTCCTTGGCAAACCATCCTGTATCCAGCGTGCGCATGCCCAAGCGGCTCGGATGGATTGCGAGCCAGCAGGCTCCGGGTCCGCCGCGCGTGTACTTGTAAGAGCCGCCGATGAGAAAGTCGACGTCCCCCATCTCCACGGGCAAGACGCCAACGGCGTGGTAGACATCCACGAGAAGGAGGGCATTCGCCGCGTGGGCGGCTTCCGACACCGCCTTGAGATCGGCGACCACTTGCCCGGTGGTGAAGGCGACGTGGGAGACCACTACCAGGTCGATCCCCGGCTCGATCGCGTCGATCAGGGCTTGGGTTTCGAAGAGCGGCACGCCTTGGTCGTACCGGGTCGGCTCGACCCACCGGATATCCGCCCGGCCCTTGTCGGCATATGCCTTGAGGATGAAGTCGATGCTGTCGAACTCGCCGCGGGTGGCAACGATGCGTAGCGTGCGGTTGGGCAGGGCGTTCAGCACGGCGCGCAAGCCTTGACCCGCCGACGTCTTCGGCACCACCGCTTTTGCGTCTTTCAGCCCGATCAGCTTTGCCACTCGCTCGCGGAAACGGTCCATCTCGCCGGGCCAGGCGTCGTCGTCCCACGCGCCGTCCAAGCGGTCGTACCAAAGGTTGAGACCCGCGGCAACGTCGTCGGCGGTCTGGTCGAGGGGACGGCCCAGCGAGTGGTTGGCGAGATAGATTTCGCCACGCGCTTCGCAAGCGGCGCGCACCCTTGAGAAGAGCGGCCAGACGTGCTGCCGAAGCCCGGCTTCGGTCAGCGGGCCGTTGCCCATCGCGGCGACCGCCGCCTCGATCAACGCCCGATCTCCGTTCGCACGTCCCACAACTCGGGGAACAGCCGGATCATCAGCCCCTGGCGAAGGAAGGGCACGCCCGAGCTACCGCCGCTTCCGGTTTTGAACCCGATAATGCGTTCAACGGTCTTCACGTGGCGGAAACGCCAGAGGGCGAACTGCTCCTCCACGTCCACCAGCTTCTCGCACATCTCGTAGGCGTCCCAATGCCGATCGGGGTGCTCGTACACTTCCCGGAACACCTCGACCACCTCGGGACGCTCCTGGTAGGGTTGCGACCAGTCGCGGTCGATCGACTCCTTGGGGAGCGCGAAGCCCTCGCGGGCAAGATGCCGGAGGAACTCGTCGTAGAGGCTGGGCTCGTGAAGCATCCGGGTCAGCTCGGCGTGGATTTCTGGCTGGTGGTGGAAGACCTTGATCGCCTTGGCGTCCTTGTTGCCGAAAAGGAACTCGATCATCCGGTTCTGGAACGACTGCAACCCGCTCGCCTGACCGAACACGCCTCGAAACTGCATGTACTCGCTTGGGGTCAGGGTTTCCAGCACCGCCCACTGCTCGAACAACATCCGCTGGATCTGCTTGACTCGGGCGAGAATCTTGAAGCACGGCGAGAGCCGGTCTGCTTTCACGTGTTCCACGGCCGCGCGAAGCTCGTGGACCGCCAGTTTCATCCACAGCTCCGAGGTTTGGTGCTGAATGATGAACAGCATCTCGTCGTGGTGTTCCGGCTTCGAGAGCGGCTCTTGGGCGTTGAGGATGCGCTCCAGGTGCAGGTAGCCGGCGTAGTCGAGCCGCGACCGAAAGTCGGTCTGGATGGAATCTTCGAAGGCGCGTTCAGCCATGGGGTTCTCTGGGTTCGAACTTACCCGCTAGGGGAGGAAGTGCTTGGCTTCCAGCGTCTTGCGCAGGGTTTCGGAGGCTTCGCGGAAGTAGACGGGGTCGTACTTGGCCTCGCTGGTGTAGAACTGGGCGAGCGAGGTGATACCCGCCGCCTCGATTTCGGCTTTGACCTCCGGCATGGACATGTACCGCTCCCAGCCCTTGACCTCGCGCTCGGCGAAGATCGCGTCGATCTCCTCGCCGGTTGGAACTTGGTATCGCTCCCGGTGGATGAGCGCGGAGGAAGGAAGGCGGTCGCGCTTCTTGGGGTCTTCGTCGGGGTAGCCCACCACGATGGTGGTGACGGGCAGGCACGTGTCGGGCAGCTCGAGGAAGTCGGCGATCTCGCCCATCGTGTAGAGCGTGGTGCCCATGTAGCAGATGCCCAGCCCGGCGGCTTCGAACCCGAGTGAAACGCTCTGTGAAAGCAGGATGGCGTCGAACGCGGCGACGTGGTACCCGACCAAGTTGTCGAAGTTGTCGCGGGCGCCTCGTCGCTTCAGCCATTCGCGGGTGCGGAACCAGTCGGCGCAGAACGTAACCACGAGCGGCGCTTGCCGCACCATGGGCTGCTCAAAGTGCAGCTCGAAGAGGCGCCCCTTGCGTTCGGGGTCGGTCGTGAGGACCACCGAAACGGCATTGAGGTTCCCCGACGAGGACGTGCCCGCAACCGCCTCGTGGATCACCCGCTCGACGAGCGCCGGGTCGATCGGGTCCGGCTTGTACTTGCGGATCGAACGATGCCGGTTCAAAAGCACGGAGACGGCTTCGGCAGACATGGGTGCAGTCTACCGACGCCTTGGAGATACAATGGCGGCATGTCCACTGCCCCGGTTCGCCTCGCTTGGGTCGGCGTTGCCCACATCCACACTCCCGGATTCGTGAACGAGGTCGTGCGGCGCGGCTTTGCCTGCGCCGGCGTGTACGATCACGACGCGGCGCGCGCTGCCGCAAACGCTTCGAAGTTGGGCGGCGAGGTGCGTACCCTCGCCGATATGGGCAAGGTCGAAGCCGACGCCTACGTGATCACCAGCGAGACAGCCCGGCACCTTGAGATGCTGGAGCCCATCGCGAAAGCGGGCAAGCCGGTGTTCGTGGAGAAGCCGCTGGGCACCAACGCCAAGCAGTCGATCGCGCTCTCGAAGGCGCTGGACGACCACAAAATCGTCTTTCAAACCGGCTATGCCCAGCGCGGCGACGCCCGGGTGCAGACGCTCAAGAAGCGGGTCGACGAGGGCTTTTTCGGCACGATCACCCGCGTCCGCGCCAGCATCTGCCACAACGGCGCGCTGGGCGGCTGGTTCGACGGCGAGTGGCGATGGATGGCGGACCGCGCCCAAGCCGGCGTCGGCGGATTCGGCGACCTCGGAACCCACGGCTTGGACCTGCTGATGTGGCTTTTCGGCGGCGTCAAGGCGGCGACCGGCGCCCTCTCGATGGGCACGGCTCGCTATCCGGGTTGCGACGAGTTCGGCGAAGGCATGATGAAGTTCACGAGCGGCGCCATCGGCACGCTAACCGCTTCTTGGGACGACGTCGCGAACCCGATTCGACTCCAAGTCGCGGGCACCAAGGGGCACGCGCTCCTGAACGGCGACCTGCAGATCGCGGGAGGAGACGGACGCATGCAGGTCGTGTCCGACTTGGCGCCCGGAGCTCCCGCCGGGTTTGGCGCCTTCCTCGACCATCTAGAGGGCAAGCCCGTCGGTTTGGTCCGCGCGAAGGAAGCGACCGCGCGCGATGTCGTCATGGACGCCATCTACCGCGGCGCCGAAAGCCAGAAGTGGATCGATATCCCGACGGAGTGGCGCTAGGCGAGCTCGACGCTGACCTCGACGCCTTGCTCGGCGGCGATCTTGCGAACCACGTCCGCGATCGGCTCGAAGATCGCCTCGGTCTGCTCGCTGAGCCAAGGCGCCTGGATCACGTGCGACACCTGCTCGGGGTCGGGTCCATTGATCTCGCCGTATGCCAGGTCGACCGTGATCCGTAGCTTATCCTTGGCACGGGACGCGGCTTCTCGAACCAAGCTTTCGAGCTGCGGCGTGAGCTCCTCCACGGATTGGGCTTGCGACTCGCAGACGTAGAGGTTGCCGAACTGGTCGGTAGGTTCCCAGCGCATGTCCCATTTTGGTTCATTCCGAACCGGCGTGCGCCGAAGGTAGCATCGCGGCTGAGCGATGGGACCTTGCGAAGCCAACCAGATCGAATGGACCCGGGAAAGGGCGAGGACGTCGGGCCATCGAATCGTCGAAACCCCGTTCGCGCTTTGGACCCATCCGTCGCGGCCCGCAGGCGTGCTGGTGGTGACGCGATGCCGCTTCGACGCGGAAGAGTATCCCGCCCAAGTGGACCAGGTTCTTCGCAGCTATCAAGAGGCGGACAGCCCCGCAAACTGGCTGCTCGGACCCGATTAGACGCCGCCTGACCTGAAGAAAACCCTTCGGCAACAACTTCGTTTCATGGGACCGATCTATCTGCCTGCGATGGAGTTGGTCCTCTCCCGGGATGTCGGGGTCGAGCCGGCCCACCCTTGTGCGCCGATTCGAGATTGGGATTCCGCGCTTGCCCAAGGCCACCCCGCCGTGCTGTGGAACCCCAAGGCTGCCCAAGCCGACGCCGGCCTGATGATGCGGCAAATCCACGCCTTAGGCAACACGGTGTACCTTGGCTGTACCGTGGACGGCGAGTTTGCGAGCGCGGCAACCGTGTTCATCCACGATGACGTGGCGGGAATCTACGATGTGGTGACCAAACCGGAGTTCCGGGGCAGGGGTGCCGCGACGTCGGTGATGCTCGCCGCGATCAACCTTGCCCGGCAACGCGGTTGCCGGGTCGCCATTCTCCAGAGCCACAAACGAGCCGCCGGACTGTACGAACGGCTTGGCTTCCAAACGACGGGCATGTTCGCCAGCATGTACTACTCGCGACCGCGCATGGAAGCCGACCGCGGCAAGTCCTAGTTTCCTGAGACCTTCCGGCGTTTCAAGCCCCTTCGGACGGACAATGAAGGTGGAGAACGACCGTGAGCACTACCGTTTCGGCGCCCCCTCGGCATGAGAACCAAAGTGACCGCTTCCGGCGCGACCTGTCGCATGAGCTGGGCCTTTGGGTTGATGAAGGTCTGGTATCGGCGGACGAGGCGGGCCGCCTCGCCCAGCGGTATCGCGTCACCGAACTCGCCCAAGAGACCTCGCAGCTCGCGCTGCGCGCCGTGTTCATCATCGGCGGGCTTCTGCTTGGCCTTGGGCTGGTGTCGTTCGTTGCGTACAACTGGGCGTCGATCTCGGCGCTAGCCAAGAGCGTGTTGCTCATAGGCGGCCTCATCGCCTTTAACTCGGTTGGCTACTGGCTGTGGTTTAAGAAGGGCATGCCGGGGTTGGGACACTCCCTGGTCTTCGCGGGATGCCTTCTGTTCGGCGCAGACATCGCCCTCATGGCGCAGAGCTACCACATCTCGAGTAGCGACTATATCGGCTACGGGGCTTGGGCGGTCGGCTGTCTCGCCATGGCGTACGTGGTGCGCAGCCTTCCCATCGCCTTCTTGTCGTTTGCGGTCGCTTGCGTTTGGCTGTTCGGACCCATCATGGACGGGTTCGATCTCTCTCTCGCGCTGAGGACCAGAGAGTTCCTCTTCTTCGCGGCAAGCGGCGTGGCGTTCGGAGCCTTCGCCGCCGGGGCGCGGTCGCGCTTCCTGATGTTCGCGTCCGCGTTCCTTCTGTGGTTCGGCGGCGCCTACCTGCTGATGGCGCAACAGGGTTACGAGGAAGCTCGCTGGACACTTCCCGCCTTGATCGGGTGGACCTTCCTGATCTGGTCGGTCGGACCTGCCCTCAAACCGCTCGCCTGGGCGAGGGAAGCGGCTTCCGGACTGGAGGGATTCGGGGCGGCGACGTTCGCCTTCCTTGTCTATGTGTTCTCGTTCCACGGACTCTGGGAGAACATGAACGTCTCCCACGTGCCTGGACTCCCGGCTTGGGTTACCCCGGTGTTCGTCTTGGCGTGGCCCTTGGCCCTCGGCATCACCGTTCTGAGTTTCCGTAACAGCATAGAAGACCGGTCGCGGAACGCCATGTTCTTGGCAGCGGGTGCGCTGGGGTCCTTTCTGCTCGCGTGCCTTGTTTGCGTGTCGGCAGGGCCGAACATCCCTTCGGTCGTTTTGGCGGTGGCGGCAAGCTTCTTGTTCGGGGCTGCGATGGTCGCGAACGGCATCTGGACCGAGCGGCGCGAGTCCTACTGGGTGGGCGTTCTCTATCTCGTCTCCCTGGTTCTGGCCCGCATGTTTGAGTACGAGACTTCGCTTGCCACTAAAGCCCTCGCGTTCGTCGTGTGCGGCGCGGCGCTGATTGCCGCAGGCGCGTACTTCGAGCGGCGTCGGAAACCCTCGGGAGAGGTGGTTTTGCCATGATTCTCAATCGCACTTGGTTGTTCGTCGGGGTGGTCGCCCTTCAACTGGGCATCGTCCTCTACTCGCCGGCAAAGCACGCCCTCATCCGGAGCCAGGGTCGGGAGATTTCCCTCCAGATGGCGCCGGTCGATCCCTACAGTTTCATGACCGGGTACTCGATGGACCTGAGTTACGTGGTTTCGACCCCGTCCAACTTCCCGGTGAACGAGGCGGGGACCGAAGGGGAGGTCGTCGCCGTCCTGACCGTCGACAAAGACAATGTCGGGCGACCCAAGGCGTTGCTGCGGCAGATGCCGCGCCTAGCCGAAAACGAGGTGGCGCTAAGGGGCAGTTTCCGCCGCTGGGGGCGGATCGAGTACGGCATCGAGAAGTTCTATATGCCGGAGACCCAGCGCGAGGAGATCTCCGCAGAGGCGAACCGGGCCTGGGGAGCCCCAAGCGGCCAGGCCCAGCGCCCCTCGCCCCCGGTGAGCAAGATGAGGGTCAACGTTCGCATCGGCCCCGACGGCGAGGCTTCGCTTGTTCGGATGCACGTGAACGGACACGTTTACGAATAGCCTAGCGGCGGAGCGCGACATCCACGATGCGGCCGGTCCGTACTCGGCGTACCGTTTGCTTCGCGCCTCCCGGCCAGACCACTTCGAGATCCACGTCGCCTTTGTGCGCGCCAAGGCCGAAGTGAAGCGTTAGATCGTTCTGATTGCCCTCGCCGGTGCCTGCCTCGACCTGCCGTGACAACGTCTTGTCGTTGAGCTTGACCCGAACCTGGGTGCCGATGGCGGAGCGGTTCACCTTCTTGCCGTCGCCTTTCAGCCGTACTTCCACCCAGTTCCCCGCGCTTCCTTTGTTTATGAAGAGACGCCCCGCGCAAACAAGGTCGAGGTCGCCATCGTGATCGAAGTCCGACCACGCGGCTTGGTACGTCGCCGCCAGTTTCGCGAGCCCCGCCGACTCGGTCACATCCGTGAACTTGAAGCTGCCCTCGTTTCGGTACAGGACCGGGTAGTTCGGTTTGCCGAAGGAGGCGGTGGCATACACCGTTGTGAAGAGCAAGTCGAGGCTGCCGTCGTTGTCGAAATCCCCGGCGGCGGGCGACGCGTACGACTCTTGGTAGAAGACGCCGCACGTGCCCTTGTCTTCGAACTTGAATGCGCCCGCCTTGCCTTGATTCCGAAGGAAGCGGGACTTGGGCTGGTCGCCGCGGCTGTCCACGTGGGCGAAGTTGCCTGCGAAAAGGTCGAAGCACCCGTCGCCGTCGAAGTCGCCCCAAGACGCTCCGATCGAGTGGCCGCCGTCGAAGCCCGGCGAGGTGGCGACGACCCCGTACTCCGACGCCGCGTCGACGAACCCGCCCTTGCCGTCGTTAAGACGCAGCACGTTGGGTTGCAAGCGGTAGTTCGACACGTACACGTCGAGGTCGCCGTCTTGGTCGAAGTCGCAGGCGGTCACCCCGCGCGAACGGTACTTCTCCTCGGACCACGCGAGGCGAAAAGACTTGCCGCCCTCGTTCATGAGGAGCAGGTTCGGGTAGGTGATGCCGGCGTCCCAGTCCTCGAATCCGCCCACGTAGAGGTCGACGAACCCGTCGTTGTTGAAGTCCCCCCAACAGGCGCCCCGAGAAACGGTCTTGGGCAAGGAAGGTAGGGAGACGGGATCGAATCCCTTGCCTTGACGGTTGTGGAGCATTTGCAGCGACGACCACGAAAAGAGATCGGCGTACCCGTCGTTGTCGAAGTCCGCCGCGACGCAGTTGGCGGCTTCGGCAAGCTTGGTAAAGCCCTTCCCTTCGGAGTTGCGCCAAACCGCGCCCGAGGTGACCAGGTCGCTCCAGCCGTCGTTGTCGACGTCCACCCAACAGGCGGCTTCGCCCCCCAGGTTCAATCCGAGCGCCGCCGTGCGGTCTTCAAAGGCGGTCGCCGATTGGACGAGGGCAAGCAGGATCGGGAGCATGCCCCATTATGCGCATGGCAAAAGCAAGGCGGACGCCCCCCGAAGGAAGCGCCCGCCTTTGCAGAGGCAGATAGGAAACGAGCCTACTTCTTCTTGCCGTGGATGTCGTGGCAGGTGGCGCAGAACTTCTTGGGGTTGTGCTTGGCGCCATCGACCTGCGGAGCCTTGCTGCCGGCCTTCTGGTGGCACGACAGACAAGCGGAGCGCTCGGTCGGCTTGCCCGGCTTGTTCTTCGGGCTCTTCAGGTGCGCTTCGGTGCCGGTGTGGCAGCTTTCGCACGCGACGCCCTTCTTGACGTGCATCGTGTTCTTGGCGAGGGGCGCGTGGCACATCGCGCACTTCGGCGGGGTCTTCGTGGCAACGACCGAGGCGAGCACGGTCGTGCCGGTGGAGGCCGACGTGAAGCCGGATCCAAAGGCCATGCCCAGGCCAATCATGGCAACGGCGGTGAACAGGCCCGTGCCTCCGAGCCAGCCGCGGCGGAGCTTGCGAACGTTAGACGTATTTGACGCTGACATAGCATATTTATCTTAGCCGAGTTCACACGACTTTGGATGGGGCATTTTCAAATCTCCGAAAACCCGTCAGAAATGGGCATCCAAATTGGCTATTTCTGAGTTAACCTAGGACTAGGTTGCCGTTTCGACGAAGAACCGGCTGCCGCACGCGCGGGATCGGCCGGTTGGCCAAACTCCCGGCCCGAGCGCCGCGTAGGATGACGAAGTCCGCGTGCGCCACATAACGTATCCGGCTTGGTCATCTGCCGATCGCGAAGATCGCGGCGGGAGGCATGACTGTTCCCACCGCGAAAGGAACAGCACATGGATGCCTGGCAGATTCAAACGAAGATCATCGGAGACGACCCCAACGTTCAGGAGGTGATGAACTTCCTCATGGAGAACGGTCGGTGCGACCTAGGGTGGATGATCGACTCGATACCCGTGTCCTCCGGTATGACGCTGATCGACGGGGAGCGACTCCCCACCGAGCCGGGCGATTTCGAGCCGTGGGAATCGCTGTCACGCCTATTCCCCGAAGTCACGGTTGAACTGCGATGGACCACGCCGTACTTTGAGGATGTGACCACTCTGGCGACGGCCCAGTTCAAGCAGGGCGCCGTTCTCCGGGAAGGCTTCACCAAGATTCTGTAAGCAGATCGAAGGGCGGGCGGACAAGCCGCCCGCCCTCTGCCTCACGCTTGCGCGGGTGCGTACTGCTGTAGCGCCTTGAGGTAGTTCGCCCTTTCGAACGCCGATGGATCCGCCGCGCTGATCTGGCTTAGGCAACCCTTCATGTCGCATACCGACGCGTAACCGCTCTTCTCCATGTACTGGGAGAACTGGTCCACCATCCTTTGCATGTAGGCCTCGCCGTGCCGTAGCAGCGCCGAGGTGGTCATCACCGCGTCCGCTCCCGCCATCACGTACTTGATGGCCTCCCGCGCCGACTCCACGCCGCCGGTGGCGGCGAGCGAGCACTTCAGGTGCCGGTGGAGAATGGCGATCCAAAGGAGGGGCAACCGGATCTCGTGGCTGGTGCTGAGCTCCAGGTTGGGCACGATCTCGAACTCGTCAAGGTCGAAATCGGGCTGGTAGAAACGGTTAAAGAACACCAAGCCGTTCGCGCCGGCGTCCTCCATGCGCAACGCGATGTTGCCCATCGAGCTGAAGAACGGTCCCAGTTTGACGGCGATCGGAAGCGTTGTCTCCTTGCGGAGGCTCCGCACGAGCTCGACGTAGCGCTCTTCGACGTGCAACCCCGTGACGTGGATGTCGGCGGGGATGTAGAACACGTTGAGCTCGATCGCCTTGGCGCCTGCCTCTTGCATGTCTCCCGCGTAGCGGGTCCAACCCGTGTTGCTGATGCCGTTCAGGCTCGCAATGATGGGAATGTCGGTCGCTTCGGAGGCCCGGCGGATGAGCTCCAAGTAGTCGCCCGGACGCACCGGAAAGTCGGATTCCTTGGGGAAGTACTCCAACGACTCGGAGAAACTGTCCGTGCCCCTTCCCATCAGGAAGTCGAACGGCTCCTTTTCGTAGCGGATTTGCTCCTCGAACAGGGAGAACAGGACAACGGCCGCCGCGCCCGCGTCCTCCAGGCGCTTGATGCCGTCGAGGGTCTTGGATTGGGGCGAGGCCGAAGCCACCAAGGGGTGCTTCAGCTCCAGCCCGAGATATTGGGTTTTCAGATTCATTGAGGTTTCCCTCCTAGTTGAAAGGCGCGGCGCGCTGGATGAGGTCTTCCAACCCGGGCTCCTTCGGATTCCGAGGCTTTCCGGGATGGATGATCGAGACCTGGCAGCCCTCTGCCGCCTCCACGAGCTGCCGGAAGGTGCCGGCGTCGGGGTCGGCGATGAACGCCTGCTTGTTCTCGTTGTACTGGAACATCTTGTTGTTCACCTGCGTGCACTCGTTGCAACTCGTGCAGCGCTCGGTTTCGATGTAGGGACCGTCGCCGTGGCTCTCCTCCTTGGCCGGCTCGGGCGCGACCGCTTCGGGGGCGGGAGCGGCGGCAGGCGTCGCCACGGGGGCGGAAACCGCTTCGGCCACTGGTGCGGCAACGGTCACGACAGCCACGGCTTTCGCACGCTCTTGAGCGAGCAACCGCTCTGCGTGCGAGTTGTGGATGCCGCCAAGTTCCTGCAGGCTGTGCCACATCGTGCGGCAGCGCCGAACCTCCAAGATGGTCCGGTCGTCCATGATCGCCCGTTGGAGCTTGCCGTCGTCGTCGACCATCAGGATCGCCGGAACTTCGGTGGGGATGCTCTTCGCCGCGCTATCCAGCGCGGCGGGCACGGGAACCATGCCGTCGTTGTAGTTCGCCGGAGGCACGATCGCAAAGTGGCGGTAGAACCGGTCAACCGCGATGAAGTCCGCGAGGGTGAACGGCACTTGCTCCGCCTGCGCCTGAATCCGCTCTCCTTCGTATTCGAACCGGTGGACTCTACCAATCGTCCGCGTACTTCTTGGGTTGTCGTCCACCATCAGGCGACTCGCCCAATCGCCCTGCCGCCGGGTTGTAGACGAGCGACGGAAACACCCGCGCCTCGACCGCCGCCGCGGCGACGAGATAGGAAGGGATGCCGCCGGCGTACTCTCCGACGCCCGAGAACACGCCGAATAGGGCGCATTGAACGCCATGCCGCCCGTTAGAAACGACCGCATGGCGAACAGGCGGAGGCCCGCGCATGCCTTCTGCGAAGACAAAGACGTCGGCGAGCCCGATGGCGGTATCCACCAACTGCCGCGCTCGAAGCCCAAGCGCCACGTGCCCCTCGGCGACGACTGACGGCTCGAGGACATCGTCCGTTTGAACCAAGACCTTGATCGGCACGCCTGCCGCGAGCAGTTCGACGATTTGCGCGACTTCGGCGGCATCGAGCGAATGCCCGTCCAGGCAAACCAAGTAGTCGGGTAGTTCGGCAAGCTCGCTCGAGTCTAGCCCGTTGGCGCCGAAGCCTTCGAACAGGACGTCGTGAGTTGCCTCCCGATAGTCGCCGTTGGCTTCCAGCTCCGCCATCGCGAGGGTCTTGACGAGCTCGATCGCCTCCTCGTGGCGCGCCTGGTAGGCGTGGAGGGCATCTGATCCCCGGTCGAACGTGAACTCGTAGGCAGGGGCGTCGCCCAGCGGGTAGAAGCGCTGGCGCTCCAAGACGTCGATGAGACCCTGGATTCGGGCTCGTCGCGAGTCCGAAAGGGTGGTCGCGGGCTTGGCTTCGACCAGAATGCGGCTCATCACGTCGAAATCGAACGCGCCGACGAACGATGAACCGACTCCCGCCTTGAGGCGGTCGGGAGCGCGGCCGGCGGTCGAGCCGATCTGCTCGGCGTCGGTGATGCCGCGCGTGCCTTGAAGAGCAAGCGGCTTGCCCGTTCCCGGAACGCTTGGCTTTGGCGGTTTGCGTGGCGTTCCACGCATGGCGGACGACCCTCGCGGGTAGCGCCTTGCCCACGTCGGCAAGTTCGCCGTCGGCGTGGAACGCGTCCCAAAGCCGCTTCGCCGAATCCAGCACGTTCGCGTCGGAATCGTCCGCAAGCCGTTTGGCGGCGGCGTTCCAAAGACTGTGCAAATCGGCGGGGCCTGCTCTGAGATCCGACCGGATTTCTCTTTCGAGCCGGAAGGCGTGACGCCCAATCCGGGATCGCGGTCGGGACTCTCGGCAAGCGTACTATCGCGTCGTCGACCATTCGACTTAGCGAGAGGACCGCGCGCTCGGGCGAGGAGCCCCGGTTCAGGACCAGCGGGAAGTCGTAGCGCAGCGTGGAAAGGTCGGCAAACCGGGACAGAAGCGCCGGCCGGAACCTGCCGTTCATGGGGATCAGCGCCACGTCGTCGCGTCGTCCCGTGAGGAAGAAGGCGATTTGAGGTTGAAGTTTCGCTTCCATGTTGTCCTCGCTACGCGGGTTCCGCGCCCTCCGGCCAGACCGTGAACTTGTCGAACTCCGCCTCCAGCCCCTTCTGGACCAGCTCCGTCGTTCGGAGCCGCGCGTCCTGCCTCAACTCGTCGTAGCAGGGCACGGTCTCGTTTCGGTAAATGATGCCGACGGGGATGGGGTCGAACGATGATGCGACCTCCCTCGCGCGATCAAGATCGGAGGGGTCGTGCTCCTGCATCTTGGTGTACACCTTGGCAACGGCGGGGCTCAGGTGCAGCCCGTCGTCGTGATGAAGCATGAGCACCCTCTGGGGGTCGTGAAGCCACGGGTCCATGAGTTTGGGCAGCCACTCGGGACACCGTTGGATGATCCTCACGAAGGAGAAGCCGCGATGCCGGTACGCCGCCGAGATCACTTGGTAAAGGACTTCGGGAATCCAGTCCACAACCTGCGCGACGAACGAGACGTTCGAGACGCCCAGGGTGACCGTGAGCGGATTCAGGGCGTCCAGATAGCTTCCGCGAGGGGTGGTGTTGCTCTTGAGCCCGATGGGCGAGGTGGGCGACGCCTGCATCTTGGTCAGACCATAGATCTGGTTGTCGTGCAGCATCATGGTCATGTCCATGTTGTAGCGGACCGCATGGATCCAATGCGCCGCGCCGATGCTGCAACAGTCGCCGTCGCCCGAGTTGACGAACACGTTGAGTTCCGGCCGTGCGAGCTTGATGCCTTCGGCGATCGGCAGGGCGCGCCCGTGGATGCCGTGGAACCCGTAGGTGTTCATGTAGTGGGGCAACCGGCTGCTGCAGCCGATGCCCGACACGAACACCGTCTTTTCGGGGCGGAGCCCCTCGTCACGGCACAAGCGTTGCACGGCGGCGAGGATCGCGTTGTCTCCGCAACCGGTGCACCACCGAGGGACGCCCTTTTGGTAGTCCTCGATCTCGTGGTGCTCGTCGTACATTCGGAGCAGGCACTCGCTGGCGCTGATGGGCAGTTGGGTCGGGGTCTTCACGGAAGTCTCTCCAGGATCACGCGGCGAACGGTGTTGGGTTTGAGCGGGGTGCCGCGGCACTCGCTCCAACAATCGACGTCGACGAGGTAACGGGAACGGAGCAGGAGCGCAAGCGCCGAGTACCGACGGTTGTCTTCGTCGATCATCTCGTCCTCGGGGTCGTCACACCAGTTGTTTTCGATGGTGACGATCTTCTTGAATCCGGCGAGGATCTCCTTGATGCCCGGCGCCATGGGCTGCAGGAACGTCAGATGGAGCGACGAGACCTTCATGCCTTCCTCGCGCATCTCGTCGATGGCCTCTTCGATGGCGCCTTTGGTGCTGCCCCAGCCGATGACCAAGACGTCGCCGGTGGGGTCGCCGTGGATAGGCGGTGGTTTGAGGGTCTTTTGCAGGGTGGCGAGCTTGAGGCTCCGTGCCCGCAGACTCCGCTCGTTGATGTCGGGGTCGTAGGCGACGTGGCTGTTCTCAGCGTCGT
The DNA here is from genome assembly GCA_046330155.1 of Fimbriimonadales bacterium. GTDB lineage: Bacteria > Armatimonadota > Fimbriimonadia > Fimbriimonadales > Fimbriimonadaceae > CALMEF01. The sequence continues at coordinate 26,190 of JAXLTH010000001.1, forward strand.
GGGCACAATTTTCGTGAGGGTGCGTGCCGCCGAAGCGGTTTTCTCGGGGATAAAGCGGCGGGCAAGACCGGTTTTGGGGTCCCAATCGTAGGGTTTCGATCCCGCCGGAATCGCGCTCTGATCGATGGGCGGCGCAATCCACGCTTCGGTGAACTCGGCCGCGGGAAGGGTCGTTGGCTGGTCGCCAGATTGGCGAAGTCCGAGAGGATCACCACCACCATGTTGAAGGTCTCGGCGATCTTGCGAGCGGTGATGACCGAGTAGAAGCAGTCTTCGATGGTGGCGGGGGCGATGACCACTTTCGGGGCGTCGCCGTGGCTGCCAAAGATCGTGGCGAGCAGGTCGCCCTGCTCGGTCTTGGTCGGCTGCCCCGTGCTGGGTCCGCCTCGCTGGACGTTCACCACGACCAGCGGAATCTCCACCATGACGGCAAGCCCGATCGCTTCTTGCTTCAACGAGTAGCCGGGGCCGGAGGTGATGGTGACCGTGCACTTTCCGGCGTACGAGGCGCCGATGGCAAAGGCGCAGGCGGCGATCTCGTCTTCGGCTTGGTGGACCACGCCCCCGATCTTTTCGAACGCGTCGCTGAGATAGTGGGACGCCGAGGTGGCGGGCGTGATGGGATACATCGCGCAGATCTCCATGCCCGAAGCCAAAACGCCAAGGGCGAGCGCGGTGTTGCCGTTAACCACGATCTGCGGCTCGGTCGATTTCACGGCGGGAATCTCGTACTTGAAGTCGAGGTTCGATTCCGCCCAGGCGTAGCCGGCTTCCAAGAGATCGATGTTGGTCTTGATGACGGCGGCGGCTTTCTTGCCGAAGGTGAGGGCGACCTGGTCGCGGGCGACCTGCAGATCAAGGCTGTAGATGCTGCAGAGCATGCCCAGGGCGAACATGTTCTTGCCCTTGCGGGGGTCGTTTACCAGCTTCAGGCACTCCTGCTCCATCGGGATCTCGTAAACCCGATAGCCGGCGGCGACGAGCCGCTTCCTTGCCGTCTCCGCGGGTAGGACTTCGCGATGCGCGGGTCTTTGTCGTCTCGCCACATCGACTCCAGCAGGATCGCATCTCGGGCTTCAGTTCTTGTCGCAGCAGCACGCGCCTGCAGCGACCTGTTCGTTGAACGCGACCACGAGGTCATCTCGTTGCTGCCGTTGGTCACGCGCTTGTCGCCGATGCGGATGCGGTTGCGCTGCTGGCGCCCGCTACGCTTCGCGCGGGGCGGACGATTTCGGCGGGGATGATCTCCACGGTCCACACGCCGTTGCCCATGCGGGCGGCAATGGCGCCCAACGACTACTGCGCCGCTGGGCACCCTCGCCCGAGTCGCCGATGATCTCGACGTTATGCTCTTTCAGTCGCTTGGCTTCCTCGGCGGAGGTCTTGGTTCCGATCTTGTTCGCTCGATGCGGATACCTTCACCCGGGTGAAGCAATGTTCGCGGCGTCGGCGCCGAACAGGGTCTCTTCCCGGTTCATGGGCGCGACGTCGCGGATGCCGAGGAACGCCTCATGCCGCGCGCGGCTCGGCGTCCTGCGCCCATCGCCTCGATGACGGTGGCGGCGCCGGTGACGATGTCGCCCTCGCGAACACGCCTGCCATCGATGTCATGAGGTTCTTGTCGGTCTCGGCGAAGCCGCGCTTGTTCAGCTTCAGCTTCGAGGTTTGCTCGATGATGGGGTTCGCGTTCGTTCCGATCGCGAAGACCAACGGTCGGTTTCGATTGAAACCCGTCAGCTCGGAACGGGATCACTTCGGCGCCCGGAGTCGTCCGGCTCGCCCAGTTCCATCTTCACGCGCCGCAGCGCCGCACACCGAGCTCCTCGCCGTCGTCGTCGAGGATCTCGACTCGCCGGTCAGCCAGTGGAACTTCATGCCCTTGTTCGGCGTGATGGTGAACCTTCTCGGCGCGGGCGGGGCACTCGGTCTTCGAGCGGCGGTAAACGCAGCTCACCTTCTCCGCGCCCAGACGCATGCTCACGCGCAGGGCGTCCATGGCGGTGTTTCCGGCGCCGACCACGACCACATGCTTCCCGAGAGGGAGCGGAGTGTCGACTTCGGGGAAGTTCCGTGCGCCCATCAGGTTGCAGCGGGTGAGCAGCTCGTTCGCCGAAAGAACGCCGTTGAGGGAGTCGCCCGGGACGCCGAGCATGGTGGGATAGCCCGCGCCCGTGCCGATGAACACGGCGTGGAATCCTAGCTCCTCGATCATCTGCTCGATGGTGAAAAGCCGGCCGACCAGCGTGTTGCACTCGAACTTGACGCCGAGTTCTTGGAGTTTCTCGATCTCCGCGTCGACGACCGTGTTGGGCAGACGGAAGTCGGGAATGCCGTAGCGAAGCACGCCGCCCGGTTCGTGGAAGGCTTCGAACACGGTGACGTCGCAGCCCGCCTTTGCCATGTCGGCGGCGCACGCCATGCCCGCCGGGCCCGAGCCCACGATGCCGATTCGGAACGGCGCGGGCTCGATGTAAGGCTTGTTCACCCAGTTGTTCTTGATCGCCAGGTCGCCGACGAAGCGCTCGAGCCGGCCGATAGCGACGGGCACCAGGGTCTCGCCGACCACGCAAACGCCCTCACATTGGTTTTCTTGGGGGCAAACCCGCCCGCACACCGCGGGAAGCAGGTTCGTGCCTGTAATGACGTCGTAGGCGCCGCGATAGTCCTTCTCCCCGATCTTCTGGATGAACGCGGGGATGTTGATGTTGACCGGGCAGCCGTCGATGCACTTGGGCTCGGGGCAGAACAGGCAACGTTCCGATTCGAGGACCGCTTCGGCTTCGGTGTAGCCGCAGTTCACCTCCTCGAAGTTCTTGACTCGAAAGTCGGGGTCGAGTTCGCGGACGGGAGTCCGCTCCTGAGGAATGCTCCGTACGGTCCGCTTCTTTGCCATCCGTTTTTTGCTCCGTGTCTGTTCTTATTCGGGGAGAGGGACGAGTTTGCCGTCGACGGTGCGCATGCGGCAGGTTTCCGACCAGCGCTCGGTGGCGGCGCGTTCCTCCTCTTTGTATCGCCGCAACCGCACCATCAGATCGTCGAAGTCGACCTGGTGACCGTCAAAGTCGGGTCCGTCCACGCAGGCGAACTTCACTTGCTCGCCCACTTTGACCCGGCATCCGCCGCACATGCCGGTGCCGTCGACCATGATCGGGTTGAGGCTGACCATGGTTTTCACGCCGGCGGGGCGGGTGGCTTCCGCGCACGCCTTCATCATTACCGGGGGACCGATCGCCACGACCTCGTCCACGTCGTCGTGCTTCTCGAGCGCCAGCTTGATCCCGTCCGTCACAAAGCCCTTGATGCCTTCCGAGCCGTCGTCCGTGCAGATGATCAGCTCGTCGCAGATCGCGCTGAACTTGTCTTTCCAGAACACGAGGTCCTTGTTCCGAAAGCCCAAGATGCCGATGACGTAAGCGCCGTTCTGCTTGCAGGCGCGGGCTTGCGGATACACCGGGGCAACTCCCAACCCGCCACCCACGCAAACGACCTTTTTGGCGTTGGTGAGGTGGCTGGGAATGCCCATCGGGCCCGCCAAGCCGTACAGCGTGGTGCCTTTCTGGCACGTCAGCTGCATCTCCTTCGTCGTCTTGCCCACGGCCTGGATGACCAGGGTGATCGTGCCCTTGTCGCGGTCGAAGTCGGCGATGGTGAGGGGGATGCGCTCGCCCTTGGGGTGAGACATCACGATGACGAACTGGCCGGGTTGAGCGGCGCGGGCCATCAGGGGATGATGGACCTCCAGCATGTAAGTGACGTCGGAGTAATTCTCGCGCGCCACGATCTCGAATCGGGTCCCTACGGTTTCATTCACGGCGTTTCGCCTTTCCGAGCCTTGGCACCAGTGGAGCGTGGCGCGGAGTGGGCGCTCGTCAAAGCTTAGAAACCGTGATGTCTCGAAACTCGGACGAGTTCCTAGCTTGAGCATACATCCGATTGATGCGCCGTTTGGCGAATAAACCTACCAATTCGCCCGCCAAGGCGCAAGAAAACGGTGTTGTTTTCGGGTGCCTTGGAAAGAAAGCCAAACCCCACTTTTTTGTATGGTTTTGAAGGTTAATCCCGCGCTCGGCAAGAGGGTCTCGAAACGCAAAAGGGAGGACTCCGAAAGGGTCCTCCCTGAAGTCTATTTTGGCGCCCTCGGAGGGAATCGAACCCCCGACGCCCTCCTTAGGACGGAGGCGCTCTATCCACTGAGCTACGAGGGCGCTCGCCTGCTATTGTAGCCGTTTGCGCATAATGCAGCGTATTTGGAGAAAGGCGATGGCGAAATCGATTTGGAACGGCATGGTGAGCTTCGGCATGGTCAGCATTCCGGTGCGGTTGGCGCCGGCGACCTCCTCGAAGGACATCACCTTCAACGAACTGCACAAGACCTGCCACTCTCGCATGAAGCGGCAGCTGGGTATGTGCCTGCGTGTAACAAAGAGGTGCCTGGCGACGAGGTGGTGAAGGGCTACGAATGGGCCTAAAGGCAGAGCATCGAGCTGACCGAAGAGGACTGAGAAGTCGGCCATCTCGAGCAGCACACCATCGAGGTCGACCGCTTCGTCAAGCTGGACGACATCGATCCGGTGTACTTCGACACCGTGCCCAGGCCTGGAGCCTGAAGAGGCGGCGAAGAAGCCGTGGATGCCTTCATGCACGCGCTGTCCACCAAGCGTGTGGTCGCCGGCGAAGATCACCATCCGAAAAAAGGAGCAACTCTGTTGCCTGCGTCCCTTCCAGGCAACCTCATGCTGGAAACGCCTACTACGCCGACGGAAAGGCGTGACCCGCAAAAGGAACTCGGCGAGGTCTCCTCTCCGACGCCGAACAGAAGATGGCGGACGCGCTGGTCGAGCTTTCCGAGCGGCGATTTCGACGCCGGCGAATACGGCGACACCTACCGCGAGTCGCTCAAGGGCATCATCCAGCAGAAGCTGGAAGGCCTTGAGATCGTGTCCGCTCTCGAGGCGCCGGTCGCGCAGGCATCCGACTCCATGGAGGTGGCCGCGGCGTTCGCGGAAGGCCGCCAAGAAGCGGCGCGAGGAAGAAGCGTCGAAGCGAATCGCGGGCTGGGGCTCAAGCCAACCCAAATCTGGTGTACTTTGGGCGAACTGGTCGTCGAAGACCTTCTCGTCTTCGTCTTCCAGTTGGTCGGCTAGGCTTCGGGCGCATCGGTGGTGGCGTGCCCTCGCCCAGCTCGCCCGCCAGGGCGCACGCCTCGCCAGCGCCTTCGTGGGCGAAGGCGTCGCCAGCTCTGCAGCCGCCGCCCTCGGTGATCTGGGCAGGAATGGCCACGTGCGCCGGGCGCCGTCCTGGTCGTTCAAGCACCGTCATGACATGCGCGACGCCATCCATTCGCCCACCGACAGGTGCGAGGCGTCTCCGCTCCTGGACCAGTGGAACAGCGCGCGAACGCCGCCCGCTCCAACTCGTCGTTCTCGAGCTGGTTCGGCCTCGTCTTTTCGAGTAGCGTCCAGCAGAAGCGGAAGCTCACGCCCCATTTCATGCGGAGGGCGGTGTCCGAGAAATCGGGCGTCTTCTATACCTTCGAGGCAGGATTACACCGGGGAGGCGGACGATCGCTCGAGCACGTGGTTCTGCCCGGGCCGGTGACACCCATGTTCGCCGTGACCGTGTTGTTCTTCGACATCGCCAGGCTGGTCATCGCAACGCCGCTCGCGGCGAGGGCGCCCACCACGGCGGAGAGGGCGTCTCGAGACTCCAAGACTGGGCACGGTAGTTGTTGGGGTGAAGGGTTGGCGCGACCCGGCGTTCCGCGGTCTACCACGCTGAGCGTAAACAGTAGAGCAGGGTCGCCACGATCATGACCCAAAGGAAGGCGCCTCGGTGCTCACCGCCATGCCAATGCCTGCGGTCGCCCAAATGCTTGCGGCGCTCGTCATGGGCTTCTTCACCGGATCAAGGCGCATGATGGTGCCGGCTCCCAAGAACCCGACGCTGGTGACGATCTGGCGGCGATGCGGCCGGATTGCCCCTGCCGAAGTTCCGCTCACTTCGAGATCAGCACGACGCCGAGGACTATGAGCATATGGGTTCCCAGTCCGGCGGCTCGTCTTCGGTGAACCTCGCGCTTCCCAACCGATCAAGCTGCCCAGAATGACGGCGATGCCCAACTTGATGAGGACGCTACCAAGCCGAGCGCTTCATGACGGTCGACTCGAACAAACCGTTGAAGACGTCCATACTCATGTCATGGACGGTTGGAACCGCCTAGGCGATGCTGTAGAGGTGGGCGACGAGCACCACCGCCATCGAACCCGCCACCACATAGAAGATCCTGCCGCTTCCATAGGCGCTGAACCACTGTCGCCGAATGGCGCGCGAGTTGGTACTGCTTGAGCAGTTCCTTGCCCGAGCGGATGCCCATGAGGATCTGTTTGTCGCTGGGCTTGCGGGTGGTCACCCAGAGTTGCATGAGCGAGCCCAGCGGTTACCTTAGGATCGCGCCGAGCGCCGCCAGCGTGCGCACCAGCCTCAACTCGTCGAGATCCACGGCGTGCCGAAGACGCCGAGGAACACGACGCGGCAACGGCGAGGTTGGTGCCGCATCGAGATGCACGCGGAAGGCGCCGCACCACTTCCAGCGTCAGCGGCTCGCCCTGTTCGATGGCGTGCACGGTCATGTGCTCGGCGGCGTGGATGCCGCGAGCGGTATCGAGCGCAACCCGATCACAAACACGGCGAGCGGCAGGTAGTCGAAGATCGTCTTGCTGAGAGTTGGCGACCAGCCCTGATGAAAGGCGTATTGGCTCGCCACGTCGCCCAGCACCATGCCGACGATCAGGAGCACGATATAAGGGCACCGGCGGAGCGAGCGCCTAAGGGGTCGCTCCTGCCCCGGTGCTTCCGGTGGTGAGATAGACGCCGAACGGCGTCGCCATGCCGCCCACTGCGTGGGCGCGCCATCACTGCGGGGCGGTCGAAAAGATCTGCCGCCGACCGCTCCGATGACGCCGCCTTCGAGTCGACCACGATCAAGACCGACTGTTGGGTTCCACCAAACGTCGCAGGGCGCTCGCTCCGGTTTCTGCTCGGGTGATGAGGCGGCTCCGTCCTCATCCGCAAGAGGAAGAGCCGGCGACCACGGGTCGACGCTCCCCGCCATTGCTTGCGCCAGGGCGCGCTCCGAGAGGAATCGACCATGCCGTTCTGCCAGCAATGGGTGCCACGCTCGATCCTGAACTCGCGCATGGCGGAGGCGGCATCGGCTCAGCGTCGCCGTTGGCGGCAACGTCTCCAATCGCCTCTTCATCAATGGCGACCGGTCGGCTGGAGTTGGTGGTCGGTCGGTCGGTCCAAGATCGTGTTCCGCGGAATTTACCAAGCCCGGAGCGAATCGGTCGCCATCCAACCGCAAACTGCGCCCAAATAGGTCAAGTTCCCGCCCCAGAGCAACACTTCGGTCGGCGCGATGTACTTCGAAAGCCCAGAGGCGGCGGGCAAAGGCGAAGATGATGCCCACTACTTACCGCCATCAGGCGCGTCGTGGAAACGTTGAAGGCGTTTGCGACATCCCGAGCAAGGCGTAGAGAGCCAGCGCCGCCTGTGAAGCTGATCGCCGCCACCGCCGCCAGCGCGCGCGGTGATGGGAGAGGACGCCCCGTTGCCGTCGTGGTGGCGGATTGAAAACGGTCGAGCATGCGTCCGACTGAGAGAGACGCGCCGATGGCGACTCCTGCCAGCAAGAGCATCACGACGAGCCCTACGGTCCAGGTCGAAATGGGCGCGAGTCATGGAAAGGAACGGCTTCTTTGCTGAGAACGACGTAGGTGCATGCCACCGCGCTGAGCCTGAAGCCCACCGCCGTCGCGGCGAGTACGCCATCCGTGGTCTGGCGCACGTCCGGTAGATTCGCCCTGCTCTGTGCCAGCTCTTCGTTCTTGCGAAGGTAGATGTCGTTGCGCGGGTCCATTTGAGCGCATACGCGTACATCTTGGAGGCGCGCTTCACGTCGCCCCGTTGCTGGGCGATGTCGCCGGGCACGGCGTAGGCAACGGCTAGTCGGTCGTTCTGCTCCAGGAGATTGAGCGCCATTGCCTCTGCGTCGCTCAAACGCCCTTGGCGAAACAGCGCCACCATTCGCGACGTGCTCACGGCGTGCCCGTCGAAAATGTTTGCGTCGGCTTGGGAGGAGTCGGCGCCGGGGCAGGCGGCTTTGCTGCCTTGGCTCGCTCTTCGCGTCGTTTGAGAAGCGCGTCGTAGGCGGTGCGCCGGGCGGGGTCGCTTAACGCCTCGTAAGCCTCGGTGATCTTGATGAACAGGTCCGCCGACTTCGGGTCTTTGGAACGGTCGGGATGGTGGACGAGGACGAGACGACGATAAGCGGCGCGAATTTCCTTCGCGTCGCTGGTCGGCTTGATGCCGAGCGTCTCGTAGTGTGTGCGGGTCACAGGCAAGAAGGGCGCAAGGCGCCCGGTAGGATTATCGGTCTAAACGCCGAATCGCGCAAGCCTAGTCGATCTCGAGGGTCCGGAACCGCTTCTCGGTGGCGTCGACCGAGGCGGTCAGGGTCTGGTACGCCCAGTTCACGCGCTTCTGGATCTCCTCCGCCTGCCGCGCTTCCTCGGAGCCGGCGGGGAAGTTCTTCGGGTCGCTGCGCTCCGAAAGTCGCTCGAAGGCCTTTCGGACCTCGCCGAAGCTTGCCGTTGCCGAGACGCCGAGCAACCGACGCGCGTGGGTCGTCCGGTCCTCGGGGGTTGCGTGCGTCGCGATGGTGGGGGAGGAGGTAGGCGGAGGGCTGTAGTCGAGCAATTCTTGCTCGGCGGTCGAGCTCTCCACGCCCTGGATACGGTCCCATTCGCGGCCCACGTAGCCCCGAAGAATGTTGTAGGCGCGATTACCGATTCCCATGGCTTTAAAGGTGTACCCGCAAGAGGTCTTGCGCTTCGTCCAAACTGGCGTCCAGCGTCTTCAAACGGCCCAGAGTGTCCCTCAGTTCCGAGTTCGCAGCTTCGTCCCGTCCTTCCGCGGCGGACGCGGCAAGGCGCGCTTTCATTTCGGCTAGTGCCGCTTCGGCTTGCTTCAAGCCCACGTCGATGCGGTCCACCGCCGCTCGGATCTGCTCGTAGTGCTGAGCCTCCAGTTGACGAGCCGCGAGGGCAGACTGGAGGGCTTCGCGTTCCGGCTCCGACTGCGCCGCCGCGATGTCCCGTTCAAGTTGGGCAATCTCCGCAGAAGGCTCGCCGCTTTCGGCGAGCGGTCGCCGGACCTGGGCGCGAATCTGAAGCGTCGCCGCCGCGTGCTCCAAGATGCGCTGGGCTTCGGCAACCGCCTCCGCCCCCACGACGGCGATTGCGGCGGAGTTACGGTTCGCCGCCACCAGCGCCTCGATCTCGTCGCGCAGGCGCTGGATGGGGCGGAGACGGACCCGGTCTTCCGGGCGGACCGTGTCGAGCAAAGAGGTGCTTGTGGTCGCCCGATTTTGCTTCAGAGTCAGGGCAAGTCCGCCTCCGACGAGAACGACGCCGCCGAGGAGGGCAAGGGCGATGCTGCTTGTGGCGAGTCCCACCACCACCAACGCCGCCGACACCAATGCCAACCCTCGTATGCCTTTCATCTAGAACTTCATCCTTAAGGCGACCGACCCGAGCCAGAACGAGCTTCCGCGCATCCGCACGATCGGCTCCAGGGCAATGCCCCGGTAGACCGGTAGCGAGCCTTCAAGCCGGAAGAAGTCCGTATGAGAACCCCAGTTTCGGCTCCATGCCACCGTTACGGAAGTGAGCGGGCGCGGCTTGATGGAGAACGAAAGATCCGACACGTCCGTTTCAGGGCTTCGGCTGCCCTCGCCTTGGCGAAGCGAGGCGAACTCTCCCTGCACCATGACCGATCCCAGGCGTTTGGAAAAATCTGCCCCGACGATGAGGCGATAGCCCTCGCCCTTTCCGGGGGCGTCTTCGGGACGGCGTATCGGCGTAAGGGCGGAGGCGGAGGTGGCGAAGTGCTCGCCCACGGCGGCGCTGATGCCGATGCGGCCGCCGATGCGGCCGACCGCGCCGCGAGGCTGCCCCGGCCCGCTATCGCAGAGCGCCAGAACCACCGGCAGCCCTTCGAGAAAGAGAGAGGTCTCGCCTCTTGCCGCCCGCCCGGCTTCGCGCAAAAGCACACCGCGCCCGAACGGCAGGTATTGCTTGCCAAGGCGCCAGTTCCCCGGGTCTTCGATGTAGTATTCGTCGAGCAGTTCGGAGTCGCCGGTGTGTTCCAGCGCTTGGAGCCGCTCGGAAACCAGCGCTTTGAAGCCCGGTTCCAGCGTGAAGCTCAGGCTGACCGTGCTGTACCGGCCCATGATGTCGTACCAACGAACGCTGTTGGCTCCGCCACGCTCACTGGCGTAGACCAGGCGCAGGTCCGTTTTTATGATGACGTCGGGGCTTTGGGCGAGCACGGCGGTGCACAAACCGAGGATTCCACGGCCAATCCGAGGCGGATCACGACGACTCCTGCATCATGGCGAAGAGCTGCGCCACCGCCATCTCCTGTTGGTCGCCCGTCTCCAGAATGCGAACGGACACGACGCCCTTGGCGAGTTCCTCCTCTCCCACCAGCACCACGTACCGTGCACCCAATTTGTCGGCTTGTCGCAACTGGGCTTTCAAACTTCGGCCCTCGGGGTCCATCACAACCGAAACTCCGGTCTCACGGAGGTTCGAAGCCACGGAAAGGGCACGGGCACGGGTGTCGGGGCCGGTGTAGGCGACGAACGCCTCGGCCACGGGCGCCGCCCAATCGATGCCCTCCTCCTGCAGCACCATCAGAACCCGTTCGACGCCCATGCCCACGCCCACGCTTGGCGTATCCGAGCCGCCCAACTCCTTGATCAAGTTGTCGTACCGGCCCCCGCCGCAGAGGGCGCTTTGAGCACCCAGTTTGGTCGAGAGGATCTCGAAAACCGTGCCCGTGTAGTAATCCAACCCGCGAACGATGTCGGACTTCACCGAGAACGGCACCCCGGCGTCGGTGAGCAGTTGCTGCACCTCCTCGAAATGCGCCCGACTGTCGTCCTCCAGGTAGTCGAGGATGGGCGGTACATCCCGCATCGCCTCGATCATCGCCGGATCCTTGCTGTCGAGAAGCCGAAGCGGGTTCTTCTCCGCCTTCGCCCGGATTTCCTCGGACTCTCCGCGGAGAATGGGTTCGGCGTACTTCAGAATCGCTTCGCGGTAGCGGGCACGGCACTCGTCTCGCCCGAGGCAGTTTAGATGTGCCTCGACGTTCGAAATGCCTAGCCGCTGATAGAACTTCGCCGAGATTTCGATGATCTCGGCATCCGCCATGGCTCCCTTGCTGCCGACGAGCTCCAATCCAAGCTGGTGCAACTCCCGGTAACGGCCCTTTTGGGGGCGTTCGTAGCGGAAGAAAGACGAGATGTAACTGAGCCGAACGACGCTGCCGGGCGGGCAAAGATTGTGCTCGATCAGCGCGCGCATCGCCGGCGCGGTGCCTTCGGGCTTGAGCGTGATATTGCGGCCGCCCTTGTCCTCGAAGCTGTACATCTGCTTCGTGACGATGTCGCTCGTCTCGCCGGCGGTGCGGGCGAAAAGCTCGGTGTCCTCAAAGGTCGGCGTTCGAATTTCCTGATAGCCGTATAGCGAGGTCAGCGCTCGAAACTCGGCTTCGAGGCGCTGCCACCGGTGCGATTGGCCGGGCAGGACATCTTCAGTGCCGCGAGGAGCTTGAAAGCGCATAGACCCTGTATTTTGGCCTACTGCGGTTCACCGTTATCTCATGGCGGCAAGACGGGACTGTTGCGACTGAAGCTGTGCGATGGCTTGTTCCATCCGCGAGAACTTCGCCTTCAGGTCGATCTGCTTCTGTTGGATTCGCGCCTGCAACTCGGTTATCGAGTCGGTGATAGAGTCGATTTGAGACTGGAGCGACTTGTCGTTAGCGGTCAACAGGCCGTTCGTCGCGTCGGTAAGGCTGCCTACCAAGCCGTTCATCTGGGCGGCGATGCCCTTGGAGAAGACCATATTGCCGATATCGCCGGTCGCGGTACCGCTATACATGAGTTGCAGTCCTTCGGAATCCCCGGTTGAACTCGTAAGGAACTGGCCCGCGCCGGTCGCGGCTTTGCCGTTGATGGTGCCCGCGATGTCCACTCCGGCGGTCTTGACCGCGCCGGCACCAAACGCGATGCTGCCTGCCGTCTCGTTTCCGGAAAGCGAAGTGGCAACCGTGAAGTCGGCGGCAGAGCCGTACTTCTTGCTTTCGATCTTGAGCTTGCCGCCCTCGTTGCTCGCCACCAGGAGGTCCTTCAGCTTGGAATCCGAGTTGATGGCGTTGATCGCGTCGGTCAGAGAGCTGCCGCTCGGTATCGTGACCTGCACGCTGGTGCTTCCGATGAGAGTCCCGCTAAAGGTGAGCGTCTCACTGGCTTCCGTGGTACCGGCAAGCGTGTTCGACGATAAGTAGCTCGCTTTGGTCGCCAGCTGCGTGATGTTGACGGCGTAGCCGCTCGTGCCCGATGCCTTCGTCTTTTCGTTGCTGGAAACGTAGGTCAGCGCGGTGGTGCTTCCCGTGCCCTTGGCGCGAAAAACCGCGCCGACGGCTTCGGGACTACTCGCCAGAGCGGTGTCCAGAGTGGATTCGTCCAGCGTCAGCTTGCCGTCCGAATCGAACGAGAAGCCCAAGGCGGCGAGGTTCGTGTAGTTGCCGCTCAGACCGCTGACCGAGTTGAACACGAGGTTGGAAATGGAGGCTTCAACCTGCTGCGTGCTGGCATCGCCGAACAGAACGCCGGTGGCGAAGGTGTCCTTGTCGAAGGCGCTGGTCCGCTTGACGAAATCGATGACCGAGTTGAACGCCTCTTTGAAGTCGGTGATGCGCTTCTTGACGGCGCTGTTGTCGCTGGTGAGCGACAGGGTGCTCTTCTCGGGCGTGGTCTCGTTCGCCTTCAGAAGGGTCAACGTGGCTCCCGCGATGACGGAGGTAACGGTGTTGGTCTCGCTGGTCATCGCCACTCCGTCCAAGGTGAACGAAGCGTCTTGAGCGGCTACCAGCTGGTTCCCGAAGCCCTTCTGGGTGATGCCCAGCGCACCGAGGTAGCCATCGTCGTCCACGAAGCCGGTTACGCCGGTGAGTTCGAGCTTCTGGACCGTTTGGCCGTTCTCGGTTTTGGTCACCACCGAAGCCTTGGCTTGGATTCCCGTTTGGTTGATCTTCGCAGCAAGGCTGGACAAGGTGTCCGTGGAGGGATCGAACTCGACCCACGCCTCGTTGAGCGTGAAACCCTTGGCTCCGGACGACGTGGTGCCGAGCATCGTGTTGATCGGCGTCGACGAACTGGAGAATCCTCGCGACAGTCCACCCGTTTGGGTGGGGTCTCGAAACGCGTCGTTGCCCGAGACGAGTCCCAGGTCCTTGGCGACGGTGCCGTCGAGGTCCGCGATCTGGATCTTCTTCGCCGCGCCGGTGTCCTTGGCGGTGAGCGTCAGATACGCCTTGCCGGTGCCGCCGTTGATGAGGCTGGCGGTGACTCCGGTCGAGGCGGCGTTGATTTTGCCCGCAATGGTCTGCAGGGAGTCGCTGGCCTCAACGGAGACCGCCTTGCCGTTGATCACGATCTTGCCGCTCTTCCCCAGGGCGGTGGTCGTGTCCGTCTGGGCGGCGGTCGAAATCTTGTGGGCTTGGGCAAGCTTCGAAACGGTGAGCGAGAAGATGCCCGCTGAAGCCGTGCTGTCGGCGCTGATGGTGGCGACGTCGGTGTTCGAAGAGGTGGCGGCGATGCTGGCGAACGCCGAAGCCATGTTGAGCGAGCCCGCCGCGGAAGACAAGCCGGTGATCTTCGACTTGAACTGCTGCATCGCGCTCATGCGCGTGTTGAGCGATTCCCGTTGCTGGGCAAGCCGTTGGAGCGGAAGGCTCTCGATCTGGATGAGACGGCTGATGATCGAGTCGGTATCGATACCGCTCGTCAACCCCGAGAAACTGATTCCCGTCAGACTGCTTCCGATGCTCATTGCTTTGCCCCTTACTTTCTTCCCGAAAGAGGTTGTTAGCGCCCTGGCAACTATGCCAGAAGGCCGAACAACGCCCCTGCCTGCGCGACGCGTTCGCGCACATGCTCCTTAAGATGTTCGGCACATTCGGGCTCCAACCCAAGGGCAGACTCGGCGGGGTCATCGCTCGGTGCCAACGCTTCCTGTACACAAAGAACGCCCCTTCTTACGCACCCCGGGACTCCGTCGGAAGTGTCAGGCATTTCATGAAGGCGGATTGCCAGGTCGATGGCGTCGGGAAGGCTCCATCGGACGGCCAACGCGGCGCCGAGGTCGGCATGGTCGAAACCAAGCAGTTCGAACTCGAGGCGGCTTTGGGAAACGCCTTGCGCCGACGCGGCGGCCAGGGCTTGAACGTACGGCTCGCCCAGTTGCGAGTAAAGCACCATCTCTCCGATATCGTGGAGTAGGCCGCCAATGAAGCTGTTGTCGACGTCGAACGCGGTCATCAGGGCGTTGCCGGCAAGCCATTCTGCGGCGCATGCCGCGCCCAGCGACCGCTTCCAGAACTGTAGGAAGTAGTCGCGTTGCCGGGGGGTGCGCGGGGTCATCAGGCTGATTGCCGCCACGCTGAGCACCAGGTTCTTCACCTGCCGCATCCCCATGATCAGCACGGCCTGGCTCACCGAGTTCACCTCTCGCGGCAGACCGTAGTACACCGAGTTGGCGATTCGCAGGCACTTCGCGGTTAGGGCGGCATCCGTGGTGATTAGCCTTTCGAGCGAAACGGGGGAGGAATCGGGCCGCTCCGATTCGGCGAGCACCTTGTGGACGATCTCCGGCATTGTCGGCAACTCGCCTTTCGCCTGATCCACGAACTGGTGGATGCGGGCGATGCGGTTTGCCGGATCAAACATTCGTCTTGCCTCCCTCTCCCCAGACCTGTCGCAGCCGGGGTGTCCAAGGACAATTTTCGGTCTGAGTCAGGAGGCTTCTGAGACGGCAAATCTACGGGGTTATCCGCCCCCGCTCTTGGTTCCCCGAGACGCCTTGGACGAGTCTCTCAGGCGGCTGGTGGGGGCAGGCTGGGAGAGACCGGGGTCGGCAAGGTAGTCGCGCCGATGTTGGCACCGAGCGATGATCTCGCCTTCGTAAGACTTCAGATCTTCCACCGTGAGGAGGTTGAGCTCGGCGGCAACCCCCGAAACCGCCGCCGCGACGGCGTCCAACTTCCCCGTGTGAACCTTGCGGTCCATCAGGGTCGCCAAGCCCGCTTCGCTGAACAGAACGTCCCGTACGGCGACGCTCTCCGTCCGGTTCGGGAACTTCACCGAAATTCGGTCTTGGTCGGCAGGGAAGTACATCTCCTTGGCGGCTCGAATCTGGGCAACTCGAAACGCGTCTCGCCGGCCCGCCTTCTGAAACACGATGGCAAGGCGAGGTTGTTCGATGATCGTTCGGGCGGCATCGGCGCCGACCGTCTCCACGTCGGCGTCGGGGTCGTACGCCACAAGCCGCCCGTCGTCGGTCACGTCGATTCCGTAACGACGAAAGTCGGCTTGGAAATCCTTCGGGTTGGTCGTTCGGTAGCGGAGCATGAGCGCCCCCAGCGAGCCAGTGCCCTTGCTTTGGCACGCGAACTGAATGAAGCCGACGGACACAAAACCGGTGTCATACGTGTTGATCGCGTCGAAGCCGCCTTCCAACGAGGACACCGCGCACATGACGCGCTCGTCCGATTCGTTGACGCCCGCGGCGGCAAACAGCGCCCGCCGCTGATCGGCCCCCATGGATTTCAACGGCGTGCCTCCGCCCATAACCCCAGTGCGGGAGCGATAGAAGGCGTAACGGGGCCGCATCACCGGGTTGTCGGGGAGGGTGATCTCGTCGCCTTCGGCGAATCGGACCGTCGTGAGCTTTGGCCGGACTACTTCGGCAAACGGCGGCGGCGAGCCAACCAAGGCGTTCAATCCGTCGGGAATGGGATCGCAAGGCACCGGGTCGTCAGGGTCGACTCCGCCGTTCAGCCAATCGGCTTCGGCTTGGGCTTGGGCGCGATCCCAAGCCACCTTGGCGTCGATCCACTTCTCCCATGCCTGTTCGGAGGTGCTTTGGGCGCCGGGATCAACCGCAGGGTCGCCCTTGGAGATGCCCCGCGCCGCGTTGTACTTCCATAACCACGCCGAGCCTCGGGTGTCAGGCGCACTTCGAACCGTTCGCTGGGCGTGACCTTCACGCGTCCAGGCTCTGCCCAGAGGCGGCGAATCGCCTCGCGCTCCTGGCTGGAGAAGCGCGCTTCCTGGGTTGACGCCGACCGTCCCTGTATTCCGGCGACGATCAACGCCGCCGCGAGTATGCCTCGGGCATCCATTCGCATCCTTGCTATTAGTTATAGGATAAACCGACTTTTATCTGCATTGCGGACGCTTTCCTCCAGTTTCGTCCGCACCATCTGCGCGTCGAACTTGATCGACAAGGCTCCGCAGTCCGGCGCGTCGTAGAGGATGTCTTCCAACAGCTTCTCCATAAGCGTGTGGAGACGCCGGGCGCCGATGTTCTCCGATCGCTCGTTGACCTGCGCCGCCATGAAAGCGAGTTCGTTGAGCGCGTCTTCGGTGAACTCGACATCGACTCCCTCGGTCTTCAGCAAGAGCCGGTACTGCTTCGTGAGCGCGTTCCTGGGTTCCAGCAGAATCCGGCGGAAGTCGTCCCGCGTGAGCGGCTCCAACTCCACCCGGATCGGCAACCGCCCCTGCAGTTCGGGAATCAGCTCGCTCGGTTTGGACATGTGGAACGCGCCCGCGGCGATGAAGAGGATGTGGTCCGTGCGCACCGGGCCAAACTTCGTCGCCACCGTGGAGCCCTCGATGATCGGAAGGAGGTCCCGCTGGACGCCCTCGCGAGACACGTCGGGTCCCGCGCCGCCGCTGCGCACCGCGATCTTGTCGATCTCGTCGAGGAAGATGATCCCGGTCTGCTCAGCCCGAACGACCGCCTCGCGGAACACGCCGGTCTGGTCGATCACCCGCTTGGACTCCTCGACAAACAGGATCTCGCGCGCCTCGGCAACCGTGACCCTCCGGGTGACTCGCTTCGATCCGAACGCGCCGCCGAACTGCCCCTCCAAGCCCATCTCTTCGATGCCTTGGTTCGTGAAAACCTGCACGAACGGGTTGCTCGCCTCGTCGGTGTCGACCTCCACGACCCGCTGGTCGTGCTTGCCCGAAAGGATCTCCTCGCGCAGCTTCTTCTTGCGTTCGGCAACTTCGGCTTCCGAAGGTTCCTCAGCCTCGGGCTCGTCCTCTTCCGACGCCGGCCAGTACGAACTGTAAATGCGCGGATGGTCGAGCTCGTCCACGAGATCCACCAGCCGATCGATAACCTGTTCTTCGATCTGCGCTCGAGCGGCGGCGGTTCGCTCTTGTTCTACCAGCCGGACGGCGACGCTGACGAGGTCGCGCACCATCGACTCCACGTCGCGTCCCACGTAGCCCACTTCGGTGAACTTGGTGGCTTCGATTTTGATGAAGGGCGCCCGGGCGATTTGCGCCAGCCGGCGCGCGATCTCCGTCTTGCCCACGCCGGTCGGCCCGATCATCAAGATGTTCTTGGGCAGAACGTCGTCCCGCTCCTCGGGACTGAGCTGTTGCCGCCGATATCGGTTACGCAGGGCAACCGCCACCGCCTTCTTGGCCGCTTGTTGGCCGACGATGTACTGGTCCAGTTGCTCGACCAACTGGCGAGGCGTAAAGTCTTCGACGGGGATGGGCATAGGCTGGGATCAATGTACCCTTCCGGGGGCGTTTCCGCCCCCGGACCTAGGGCTACGGGTTGATCGTCAGGGTCGCCGTTTTGGTGACCGGTCCCCGCGTCGCCGTGATCGTGGCAACCGTGGTGCTCACGACGGCGGTGGTGGTGACGCTGAACGTCTTTTGGGTTTGCCCCGCCGCCACGGTAGTGGAAGCCGGGACGACGGCTTGGGCCTTGTTGCTGGAAAGCAGCCACGTTGGCTCCGCCCGTCGGCGCGGGCCGGGTAGGGTCACGGTGCCCGCGGAGGGGTTGCCGCCCGAGACCGACGTCGGGTTCAGAGACAATCCGCTCAGAAGCAGCGGGTAAACGGTCACGACCGTCGCGACGTTCTTGCCCGGCGTGCTCGCCGTGATGGTCACGGTTTGCACGCTCGCCACCGAGGTGGTGTTAACGCTGAAGGACGCAGTTTTGGCGCCTTGGATGACCGTGACCGAAGCGGGTACGGTTGCCGCCGCGTTGTTCGAGACCAGGGTCACCACCCGGCCGCCGGCTGGCGCGGCACCGTTCAACTGGACCAGACCGGAGAGCGTGTCTCCACCCGTGCAGTAGTTGGGCGTCACCCGAAGCGTGATCACGCTCGGCGGAACGACGTTCAGGCTATCGGTCTTCTGGGTGCCGTTGTAGCTTGCCGTCACCGTCACGGCTTGGGTAGTCGCGACGGGTTTCGAGGTCGCCGTGAAGGTGACCACGCTCTTGCCTTCGCCGATGTTAACCGTCGCCGGAACGGTCAGGGCGTTGGTGTTCGAGCTCGACAAAGTGACCACGGCGCCGCCCGTCGGGGCGTATCCGGTGAGATACACGTACGAGGTGAAGGCGAATCCGCCCACGCAGTTGGCGTAGGGCATCGCCAGGTTGAGCACGCCGAGCGAGGCGATCTTGATTCGCCACATGCCGCGCCCGTAGGTTGCCGCGTAAAGATAGCCCTGGGTTGGGTTCGCCACCAGGTCGTTAACGCGCACGTTCGGCAACCCAAGGGGCGCCGTCATGTTCATCCACGTGTTGCCTGCATTGGTCGTCATGAACACGCCGAGGTCGTTGCCCACGTACCAGGTGTTCTCCGGGTCGTAGGGATCGCGTTCGATCGTGTTCGCCGGCGTGTCGGGAAGGGCGGTCAAGCCCGTGCCCGAAGCGTCCTCCCAGTTGCGCGTTCCCGCCTGGGTGTCTCGGCATCGCCAAAGGTGTCCGGTGCCGGTCCCTACAACCGCCACGAGGATGTCGGACGAGTTGCTCGGGCTCACCGAAATGTCCTTCACAGTTCGATTGGGAAGGCTGGTCGTGCCCGAGTTGATTTGAGTCCAAGAAGAAGCGGTGGGCGCGTTCGTGCACATCCAAACCTCGCCGCTTGGCGCGCCGGTGTAGAGGCGCGTCGCGTCGTTCGGGCTGGTGGCGATGCACCGTCCCGTGCTCGCGGCAGAGATCACGGCGCCGGTGCCCGCGCCGTTCCAGGTACCCGCCACGCGCTTGCGGAACCGGTTGGTGAGCGCATAAAGGTCGGTTTGGTTGTTGGCAAGCGCGATCGGCGCGATGAACGCCGAGTTCTCGCCCGTCTTCGTCGGCGTAATTTCGCTGAAGTTCGCCCACTCGTTTGCCGTGCGGTAGATGCTCAGCGATTGCGAGGTGGAGTACTGCTCCTGCGGGTTGTTCTGGTTGATCGCGCAGAAGCCGCCGTCACCTGCCCAGCGGCAGTTCCAGTTGGCGAGGTCGCCGTTCGCGTTGGGCGAGGCGTTGTCCTGGGTTCCGCCAAGAACTCTGGTCGGGTCCGTCGGATGCGCCGCCATGGCATAAAACATCGCGACCCCCATTTGGCCTGCGATACCCGTGAAACTCGCCGTGCCGGTCCCAGGGTTGTAGGTGCACTTCCAAGCGCCGCCGTCGGCCCCCACCAGGCACTGGTTCGGGTCGGTCGGATGGTTTGCAAACGAATGCTGGTCGTTGTGGATGAGGGCGGTACCCGTGTAGGTCTGGCCGATGTCGGTCCAGGTCGCGCCGCGGTTAGGGCTCGCGACGACGGTGATCAGTCCAACGAAGACGTTGTCGTCCGTGCCGTTGGTCGAGCACCCGATCCAGAAATCGTAGGTGGACTGGCTCCAGTTGTAGTTGCTGCTTCCGTTGGGGAAGCCGACCGACATGTCGTCCCAGTTCGCCCCGCCGTCGGCGGTGCGCCAAACCTTCTTGTTGCTACAGTCCAAAACGTAGAGCGTGAGAGGGCCGTCGCCGCTGGTGCGCCGAGAGCACGCGACGTCGTAGCCGTTTGCAAAGGGCGTGGTGACCGCCGACCAAGTGGCTCCATTGGTGGAGTTGTAGAGGCCGGAGGCGCCGACTGCGTAATACGTTCGAGTGCCCCCGTTCGAGGTGCTGATCGAGAGTCCGCGCCAGCCGTCGCCGGCGGGCGCGTTTGTCGGGTTCCAGGTTGCGCCGCCGTCTGTCGAGTTCCAGATTGCGCCCGAGCCCGCCGCGCCGCGCCCAACGGTGATCGTCACGTGCTGGCTGTTGGCGGGGTCGATCACGATTTCGCTCACGGCGTTGTTGCCGAACTGGGCTTTGCCGTAGTTAGTCCAGGTGCTTCCGCCGTCGGTGGACTTCATGATCGATGCCGTACGGCACGCCGCCGTGGTGGTCGCCGGTGCCTACGTAGATCACGTTCGAGTTGGTGGATCGATGGCGAGGTCGGCCACCGTGAGGTAGTCCCAGGTGTCGGTGTTGAGCGTCGACCACGTGGTTCCACCGTCGGTGTCGTTGAACACGCCGCCGTTGCCGGCGCCCGCATACAGGGTGTTTGCGTTGTTGGACTGGTACGCCAGGGCGTTGATCCTGCCCGCGATGGGGCGAACGCCGTAGTACGTCCGATAAGGAACGTCCATGTTCCGGGACCGATGAACGACCATTTGCCGCTCATCGTCTTGGGACCGCCAGACCCTGAAAGGTCGGCGGCGGGCATCGCGTTGCGATGCTCGATGGCGCGCTCGTAGGCGTCCATGTCGATCGAGTCGGCCTCGGGGTTCACGCGCTCGTCGAGGAAGAACTCGTGGCGCCTCGTAGTAGTCCACGCCCGCGTTTCGCTGGGCTGCCTTGCGCCGCGCTTCGTCTTGAGGTGCATGCCACGAACGCTCGTACCGACTTCAAAGACCGCATATCCGCCTCGGTTCGAACCGCTGACGTCGCGCTGTCCGTCGACGCCCACCAACCGCCAAGCGCCGCCAAACCCACGGCAACGCCGATTCCCCATCGCTTCATGATCACTCCCTGATAGTAACGCAAGATCGTCGGAACAACGAACTGCGTGCCGTTAGACGGGTTGAAACCAGCGAATCATTCACCCTCCAACCTTGGGCAAATCGCGCATTAACTTGGGAACTCGCCACGTGGTCTGCGCCCTTCGATACAATAGGCGCCGAGCGGATGCCGAGATTGACGCTCGGGCAACGGGGCGCTTCCCTTGGGACCGACGGATATGCACTGGCTGAAAAGGGTTGATTCTTGGTTGGTTCTTCTACCAACAACCATCCTTGCCTTGCTTCTAGCGCTTGCCGTCGGCGTCGCCGACTTCTTCGTCGACCCCGACCTCCTCATCCTGTATTTGTACTCCCCGCTGTTCATGGCGGCGTGGTACGACGGGTCGAGAAGCGGATACGTGGTGTCGATCTACGCGTCGGCGAGCTTCCTTATCCAGTCCGTCATCTTGGGGCAGAGTCCGACCTGGATACCTCGGCGATATACACCATGACGGTGCGCCTCTTGGCGTTCCTGACCATTTCCCACGTGTTTTCTCGCTCTCCGGGAGTCTCGCCGCCAGCAAGATGAGTTGGTCGAAGTTCATCATCCACGATTTGCGTTCCCCTATTTCCAGCGCCATCACCGGCTTGATGACCCTGGAGCAGAGCGAGACGAAAATGGACCCGGAAGAGAAGGAGATGGTCCAACTTGCGCTCAAGGTCTCGAACCAGCGAGCCCCGACGTTGGTGAACTCCATTCTTGACGTCGCGAAACTGGAGAGCGCAAAAATGGAGGTTCGCTGGGAGGAACTTGAAGTCGAGCGCTTTCTACAGGACTGCCTAAGCCCACTGGCGCTCTGGGCGCAGCGCCTACAATGTCCGATTCGAGGTCATGGTCTTGGAAAGAGCGGCTTGTTATCGATCGTGACCTGACCGCCCGCGTGCTGGCGAACCTTCTCGGCAACGCGTTGAAGTTCAGCCCGGAAGGATCAGCCATCGTGGTCGCAGGGCGCCTCCCGATCACCAAGGCGTCAAGTTCTCGGTGGTCGACGAGGGCACCGGGCATCCCGCCCGAATACGTTGAAAAGGATCTTCGAGCCCTTTACCAAGTCAAGGAACGCAGGGCGGCACCGGCTACCACGTTCTGTCGACTCGCCGTTCAGGCGCAGGGTGGCAAGATTGGCGTCAAGAGCCAACTTGGACAGGGCACCCTTCTGGTTCACGATCCCCGATCACGGGGCGAGCGCGCAGGCCCGGGTCCAAGTTGTCGAGTGTGGTCCTTACGGGGTGACCGTCACCGCCGCCGGGGTCACCGTCACGCCGCCCCCAGGAGGCGCGGGACTGTGATGCTGCTCGCCGCCACATTGCCGGCGGTTACCGAGAAGCTTCACGGTCTCTCCGCGGCGAACGCCACGGTGCCCGGAACTGGGAACGTAGACGTTCGAGCTTGGAGAGGGCGACCGTAGTGCCGCCGGCGGGAGCGGGCACCGTGAGCGTGACCGTTCCCTGGTTCGTCCCGTTACGCTGAACGGAGTTCGGCGCGAACGAAACGCTCGCCACGGTGGTCGGCTGGAGGTTAAGGGTGGCCCCCTTGGAGACTCCAAGGTAGCTCGCCCATACGACCGACGTCGAGGTCGCGGTAACCGTCTGGGTTGCCACGCTGGCGACGGCGCTCGCTTGCCCGGCGGGGATCAGCAAAGTCGCCGGAGGCGTCGCCAAGGCGTTGGATGCGCTCATCGCCACCTCGATGCCGCCTGCCGGAGCGGGGCCGGTAAGGCTGACGGTCGCGTTCACGTTTTGGCCGCCGCCCGCAAACACCGGGTTGAGAACGACGCCCACCAGAGCGGGCCGAACGACCTGGAGCACAACTGCTTTCGACTGGCCAGCCCGAACGGCGGTGATGGCCACGCTGACGGTGGACGCGACCGGATAAGTGGTCACATTGAAGTTGCGCGACGTCTGGAGTCCGGGCACGGTGATGGTCCCCGGAACGGTCAGCACGTCGGGGTTCCCGCTCGAGAGGTTCACGTTCGCGCCGCCGACCGGGGCGGGACCGTTCAGGGTCACGGTGCCGATCACCTTCGCGCCTCCCGTGACGCTGCTGGTCGCCAGGGTGAGCGTGTCGAGGATCGCCCGGTTCACGGTGATCGCGCCGTTGCGGCTGCCTCCGCCGTAGGTGGCGGTCACCGCGACGTTGACGGAAAGGTGGAGGGGCTTCGTGGTGACGTCGAAGGCCGCCGAGGTCTGACCCTCCGGAACGGTGACCGAGACGGGCACGATGGCCGCCGAGGTGTTCGAGCTCGACAAGGCGACCTGCGCGCCACCGACCGGAGCCGGGACATTCAATGTGACCGTTCCCGTCGAAGGAGATCCGCCCAGAACCGTGGCCGGGTTGAAGGTCACCGACGAGGGAATCGGCGGCTTGACCGTCAAGATCGCGGTCGCGGTGACCCCGAGGCGCGTCGCGCTGATCGTAACGCCCGTCAGTTCGCCAACCGCGACGGTCGAGACCGAGAAAGTGGCAGACGTCGCGCCGGCGGCAACCGTCACGGAGTCGGGCACCGAAGCGACGCCCGGCGTTGAGGAAGACAGCGCGACCAAGGCGCCGCCGTTGCGAGCAGGGCCCGCCAGCGTCACCCGGGCGGTCGAGGTGCTTCCGCCGAACACGGCACTGGGAACGAGCGCGACGGATTGAACCTTGTCCACGGCGATGGGGGTCCCCATCTTCAGCGATGCCGAGAAGCTGTTCCAAACGCCTTCGTCGAACTCCGACGCGTCGGAGACCTTGATCGTCCAAGTACCCGCCGGGTTCTCGCCCCAAAACGCGTTGCAGGTGAAGGTCCAGTTGAGGTCGGCGTTGGTGTCGTCCGACCTCATGCAAAGCCGCGAGCGGGTTCCCGAGGGAGAGGTGACGTAAGCCTCGATGTCGCCCCGGAACGGGTGCGTCACGTTCAACGTGATCTGCACCTCTTCAAGGGGCGTCTGGGTCGCGATATTGAACGTGCGGCTGACCCCGTTCGGGTTGTTGTCGGGAATCGCCTCGCCAACGGCGGTGGTGCCGATGTTCGCCGAGGTCTGGGCGCTCACCCCCACGTACTGGCTCAGGGTGGTCATCAGCTTGTCCACGTCCAAGAGGCCGAACCCGTAGTTCGGGTTGAACTGGAAGCCCGCGCCATTGGTTTGCCAACCGCCGTCGCTCTCAAGAGAGTCGTCGGCAAGGTCGACGGGACGGCAGCTGCGCACCAGCATGTGCTTGGCGAACCGCGTGTTCAGGTTGGGTTGGGACTCCTTCGCGATGGCGAGGGCGCCCGAGACCAGCGCGGCGGCGCCGCTGGTGCCGCCGAACTCGGCGGTGTAGTCGGCGTTGGGAAAGACGTCGAATCCGTTCAAGCCGAAGTCGCCCGAACGGTCCACGGTCGTCAGCCGATCGGCAGAGTCGGTTCCGGCGGGTGCCGAGCAAAGGACCGCGCTACCGAACCCGCTCGTGGAGATGAACGTGCCGTCGCTACCCAAGCCGGCAACGGTGATCGCGTACGGACTCCCCTGGAGCATCATCTTGCCCACTTCTTGGGTCGGGAATCCGCGATCGTTGCCCGCAGAGAAGACGTGGATGGTGCCCGCTGCCGTCGAGGTCGCCAGGGCATCGCGTTCCAAGCTCTGGTTAATGCAGGTGTCCAAAACGCCGTAGCTGTGGTTCTTCACCTTGATCGACGTGTTTCCGCCGCTGCTGTGGAAGAGGGTGGCATCTGCGTAGTCGGCCTCGGTGCTCGCAATGGTGTCCAGGCGCAGTCCCGCGACCTTGGCGAAAGGCGCGATTCCCGTGACGCCGATGCCGTTTCCGCCTCGGGCGGCGATGAGCCCGGCAAGGGCAGTGCCGTGGTAGTCGTCCGCGCTGCCCGGAGTCGGGTCCGCGTCGTTGTCCACGAAGTCGTAGCTGTCGGAACCGTCAAAGTTGTCGGCAAGGTCAGGATGGGTGGCTTCGATGCCGTCGTCCAAGACGCCGACCACAACGCCGTTGCCCGTCTGGTCTCGAAGCCACGCGGGCGAGACGTTCACGTCGATGCCGGTTCCGATGCTGTTCAGCAGGTGCCACTGGCCCGGCCATTGGGCGTCCGGAACGCCTTGCGCAAAGTAGGGGTCGTTGGGCGTGAAAGCGTGTCGGATTCGTCGGATCAGGCGATTCGGATAGACGCCGCGAACGCCCGACTCTTGGGCCAGAGCGCGGGTTGCGAGCCGCGAACGCTCCGGCGAGCCGGAGTCCATCACGAAGGCGTTGGGCAGCGCGTTGAAGCGGCGAACCACGGCAAGGCCGTGGGTGGCGGCAAAGAGGTTGGCGTCGGTTCCGGGGGCAAGGTCGACGACCAGTTGCGAAGTGGGCACGATGGCGGCCACTCCCACCTTCTCGTGGCGCTTGGTGGGCCCGTGCGCAAGTTGCGCCGAGGACACGGAAGCCAAAACCAAAGCAAACAAAAGGAAGGTAACGCGCGAAACCATAAGACCCTTAGGGTCATGCCCCGCCGGGCTCGCACCTGCCCTACTATTTACACCTGTTCTTCTTCCAGAACCGGTAACTCATCCGGCTCTTCGAGGGGCTCGATTTTGAGCCGGGCGATGCGCCTTCCGTCGGTCTCCGCCACGCATACCCGGTAGCCCTCGATTTCGATGGACTCGTCCGGGTTGGGCTGGCGGCCGAAGTGCCCGAAAACGAACCCGCCGATCGTGTCGAACTCGTCGCTCTCGAACTTGCTGCCGATTTCGGCGTTCACATCGTCCAAGTTGGCTTTGCCTTCCACCAGCCAACCCCCTTCGATCGTCGTGACGTCGGGCTCCTCCACGTCGTACTCGTCCACGATGTCGCCGACCAGCTCCTCGACGATGTCCTCGATGGTCACGATGCCTGCCGTGCCGCCGAACTCGTCTTGCACGATCGCCATTTGGCTTCGGCTCATTCGCATCTCGGCGAGAAGCTCGTGCAAGTTCTTGTTCTCGGGCACGAAGAGCGGCTGGCGCATGAGAACCCGTAAGTCGGGGGTGGTCCCGCTGAGCAGCGCCACAAACAGGTCTTTGGCATGGACGATGCCCACGATTTGGTCGTCCGTATCCTCGTAGACCGGGATGCGGCTTCGGCCCGATTCCTTGATGAGCTCGGCAACGGCGTGCGGATCGCTCGTCACGGGCATCGCGTCCATGTCCACGCGCGGCGTCATCACCTCACGGGCAACGGTATCGGTGAACTCGAAGACCGAGTGCAGAAGCTCGCGCTCGTCGCTCTCGATCTCGCCCGTCTCCTCGGCGGATTCGACGAGGGTCTTGATCTCCTCCTCCGCCTGGTTCTCAACGATGAACGAGGGACGTCCGCCGAACCGCGCGGTGGCAATGCCGGCAATGCCCGTTACGACTTTCTCGGGAATCCAGAAGACGGTGGAGCTCCCCACGATGAAGCCGTAGAGGGTGCCGCCCACGCCGTGCGGGTGGAGCGTCGCGTAACTCTTGGCGACGAGTTCCAGCATGAGGTTCACGATGCCGATGGGCACCATCAGCACAAGCGCCGCCAGCAAGATCGATCCTATGCCGGTCGGCTTCACATCGAACAGGGAAAGGGCGCTCGGCGCCAAAAGGAACGCCATGGCGACGAGCCCGAGCATGCAGGTGTAGCTTCCCAAACGGCACGCCGCCACGTAGCCGATGCGCCGGTCGATGAGCGACTGGAGACGCTCGCCCCGCTTGGGGTTCTTCTCTTTAATGTGCCGCACGTGCACCGGTCGCAGCAGTTCGATCGCCGTCTCGCAAGACGTGAACAGCATGTTCAGGAGCGCGAGCCCCGCGCATCCGAGGATGGGTCCGAGGGCGCCCGTGGGCGCGTCCAGCACGCCGACGTCGGCCGTCGCCAGGCCGCGCCAGTTCTCGCCGCCTGCCGCCCAAAGCATGATGGCGGCGCAAGCCAAGCTCATCGCCGCCCCCGCCTGGATGCGGCGAAGCGAAAGATCGCGGTTCGAATGGCGGGAATCGGTGCTCATTTTGGAATCAAGCCGAACATTAGAAGCCCCATGATCACGCCGACCGTCGCGCCCAATGTGAGCTCGAAGATCGAGTGGATCTTGGCTTCCCAGCGGCTCTGCGCGATAATCGCCGCGAGGAGCATGCCCAGCGCCGAGATCACGGGTTGGTCGGTCAGGAACATCATCGTCGTCGCGATGAAGAAGCCGTAGGCGGCGTGGCCGCTCACCAAGCCGCCCTTCAAGACTTGCCCCCGCTTTCCGAGGCCTTTGCCGACCACGACCACGATGAACAGAAGCAGCAGGCCCAAGATGAACCGCGCCATGGGCGGCGTGCCCAGGGTGTCGGCGGTCAGGCTGACCTTGATCTCTTCCCACCGGGATTCGCCCAGAAGCATCAGCGCGCCCACCACGAGCGCGATGATCGTGGTGATCAGGACGGCGCCGGCGGCGATGTCCTTCGCGAACTTCGCCATGGGGTGGTAGGTGGGTTGAACAAGGTCCACCGTCGCCTCGATCGCGCTGTTGAACATCTCCGCGACCAGCACCAGGCTGATGACGAAGAGCAGGATCAGCATTTCGCGCAAGCGCAGGTTCAAGAAGACGCCAAGCACCGTCACGATGAGGACCACGTAGAGGTGGAACCGCATGTGCCGCTGGGTGCGGAAGGTGTAAACCATCCCCAGCAGGGCAACCTTCACCGGGCCGAGAATGTCGCGTTTCTTTACGAAGCTCACGCGGGCACCTCGTGCAGAACCGATGTCCACTCGGTTTCCGGCGGCAAGCCTGCCGCGATGCCCATGCGGTGCATCTCGGCGAACATTTCGGCGCGGTCGCCTTCCGTCTCGTCGTCGAATCCCAACAGGTGAAGCGCGCCGTGGATGGCAAGGTATGCGGCTTCGACCTTCAGGGGGACGTTTCGGGCGGCAGCCTGGCGCTGCGCGTACGGAACGGAAATGGCGATGTCGCCCAAGGGGCCCCCGGGAACTTCGGGCGCGGCGAAACTGAGAACGTCGGTCGGCTCGTCGACGTTCCGATACGTACGGTTCAGATCTCGGATTCTCTCGTCGTCGCCAAGCAAAACGCACACCGTAGCGGACGGCTGTCCGTGTAGGGTTAGGACGGTGGCAACGGCGCGACGGATTCCCGCCGCGAGTCCTCGCGAGGAGGTCTCGTTAAGTACGGTTACCCGAGGGGTACTGGGAGGCTCCATAAGGGTGGATCAGCCGCGAACGGCCGAAGAGCCGGATCGCGTGAACCGGCGGATGGAGACTCTAATGGAGCAGGTGTCGTGAGACATGGGTTGCGGTGTCAGGCTCGATGGCGAGCCGGGTGCCGCGCTCTATCCTACTGGCGCGACGCGCGGCGACGACGCTGGCGGCGTCGCTTCTCGCTCGGCTTCTCGTAGTGAGAATGCTCTTTGAGCTCGCGAAGGAGACCGCTCTGCTGCATCTTCATGTTGAAGCGCTTCAGCGCGGAGTCGATCGATTCGTTGGATTGGACGATAACGTAAATCAAGCTGGGTTGCCCTCTCGACAGACGCTCATTATGGCAGAAATCCCGAAAAGGGTCAAGCCGTAGGCTCCAACGCCACGAATCGGTTCTCGCGGTTGGGGTCTCGCGAGAGCAGCACGGCCTCCGGCACCATGCCCTCCTCCCCCTCCGCAGAGGTCGATTTGTACACCCGGCGCAATGCCGTTATCGCCTTGTGGTGGGTCATCGCGCCGAAGTCCTCGGCGTCCATCTCCGCCTGAAGGTAGCCGCTCCGCTCCTCCCCGGCGCAAAGCACCGCCGTGCGGTCGGATCGCCAGTAGTCGCCGTCGTAATCAAGCAAGAAGAACCGGTCTTCGGCAGGCGACGCCCCGACCTCGGCAAACAGGCACCGCGCCACCACGGGGGAAGTGTTGAAGTCGGCGAAAGCCCGCTTGATCGAATCGCTGAGCCCCGCCACAACCCGCTGGATGGTTACGTCGTCCTCGCTTCGGTTGAAACCCTCGCGATGCGCGAACTCGACCGCCGCCACACGAATCGCTTCAATGTCGGACTGTTGTCCAATCGCGGAAAAGGCAAGCCGATCGTAGACTTCGAACAGCTTCGTCGTCTCTCGGGTCGCGGTGTAGATCACGATTCCTTCGGGGATCGACGCCGCGAGGACAGGCGAGCCCTGCGCAAGGCGGCTTTCCACATAACCGGCGCGATGGCCGATTCCTTCTTGCCAATCGTAGGGGGTCAACATAGGGGTTGGGGCATCAGGCTACCACTCGTTCTACGTAGCCCAATGCCCCGTCGTGCAGGTCAGTCCAGCTTTTCGATGCGTTGCACCGCTTCGATCTGGGCCAACTCAGCCAAGATCTTGGCGTCGCAGGTGCCGAAGACCGCCTTCAGCCCTTTGTCCGCGACGTCGATCTTCAAGCCCGCCTTCTTCAGCTTGGCGAGGGTTTCCGGCTTCAGGTCGTGAACCCAAACCTGGACCGCAACCGTGCCCTTCGCACTCCGCAAGGCCCTGACGATCTTGGTCTCGATGTTTGCCTTGCGCTGCTCCTGGGGGCTGAGGCGCGCGAGTCCCATGTCCTTTTCCGCGGCTTCGTATTGAAGCGACACGCCGGCTTGAGTCTTGCTTTGGGCGGCGGCGCCGGTTGCCGAGTTGCCACCGAATCCACCTCCGCCAAAGCCGCCGCCACCTTGTCCACCACGACCGCCGCCTCCCCCGCCAAAGCCGCCGCCCCGGAAGTTGCCCGCGGCAGGTGAAGAGGCGGGCTTGCCGGCGAAATCCAGACCGACGCCTTCGTAGCTCACGCCGTCGGTCATCTCGACCGGAACGCGGACCGTTCGCTGCTTGCCGCCCACGTTGATCACCCGTTGCTCCACCGCCACAAACGACGTGTAGGCGGTCATGATCCCAAAGTCGAGCCCGAGGTCGACGATCTGGTTTTTGACGGCGTTCGCATCGGCTTCGCCGTAGCGCGCCAAGTACTCCTTCCGCTCAAGATCGTTTACGGCGCGGCGTGCCCACAGGC
This sequence comes from Fimbriimonadales bacterium, assembly GCA_046330155.1. Lineage (GTDB taxonomy): Bacteria > Armatimonadota > Fimbriimonadia > Fimbriimonadales > Fimbriimonadaceae > CALMEF01. The sequence goes on from JAXLTH010000001.1 coordinate 56,168, forward strand.
TCATCAGCCCGGGCGCTCGTTCACCCGAAGTGAAGTCCACATCGAGCGTCTGCGACCAGTCCTCGCCGCCGATCTTCCCGCGAACGGTAATCTTGCCCTTGCCGCCTTGGCTGTAGCGGCCGTAGACCACGATCGGCCGGTCGTCGAACACGTCGGGAACGGCTTCGGGCTTCAGGCCTTCAACCTGAACGCCTTCGACTTCCGCCGTGACGTCGGTGAGAATCGGGGTCTGGGTCCGCTTGACGAAACGGCTGACCGCGTCGTCGGCTTTGTCGCTGAGGGTGACCGTCTCCGAGTCGCCTTTGCCCTCAACGCTCATGCCGTCGATGAGGAACTGGTTGACGCCGTTTCCGATGCCGAACGTGAACAGCCGGGCTTGGTCTCGGAACTTGCGCACCGAGCCGAGGATCGCCGGCTCGTCGCCCACGAACCCGTCCGTGTTGAACAGCACGAGGCGCAAACGGCTGGGGTCCGGCTTGAACTGCAGAGCGGCTTCGACCGCCGCCCGAAGCTGCGTGCCGCCGTTCGCCTGCAGGTTTTTCACCCATTGGGCGGCTTCGGCGCAGTTCTCGGGCGAGTTGTCTCGCGGAGCGGGCCACATCCAGTTCACGCCGTTGCTGAACCCCATCACGTTGAAGGTGTCGCCCGGTCGCATCGTCCCGATCATCCTCTGGGTTAGCTCCTTCGACTTCTCGATCGGAAAGCCGCTCTGGCTGCCGCTTTGGTCGATGACGAAGAAGACCTCGCGCGGCGCGATTTGCGTCGGCGCGGGCCGCCTCGGCGGAAGCAGGATGAGGCTGAAGAAACCGCCCTTCGCCGGGTCCATGTGCGAGACGAACGCGCTCTGAACGCTGTCGCCCGCCGTTCGATAACGCAGGATGAAGTCCCGGTTCGGAATCTCGTCCTTCTTCTTCAGCACGACTCGGGCGCGGCTACCGTTGGTGTCGATGCGAACGTCGTGCAACACCGACTTCATTTCTCGAATCGTCGCGCCGGCGTCCACGGTCACCGATAGGTCGATGTTCGCCCCGGTGCGGGTGCCTTTCGGCGTCACCGGGGGCGCGATCTTGCCGGGATCGGGCGCGTTGCCGAGGAACCTCGGTCCCACGACCATCGGAAAGCTGAACTCGAACTGCCCGTCGGCGTACTTGAGCACCTGGACGTAGCTGATCTCGACTTCGATCTTGGCGCCCAGCATGATGTTCGCCACGCTTTGCGTGAAGATGTTGGGCCGCTCCTGGTCGAGGAGGGCCGTCGCTTGCCCCGCCGCCTTGGCCGCGTCGTAGATGCGTCGGGCTTCTTCGCGGCGTTTGATCACGCCTTCGACGATGCGGTCGCCGATTCGAAAACGCATCCGGTCGACTGCCGCGTCGGCGGGCAAGGGGAACGTGTAGACGGCTTCGATGGCCGCTGGCGTCGGGTTGGTAAACGTCTGGACGAGGGTCACCCTCGCTCCGAATCCGGCGATGTCGGCTTTGACGGACGTGCCCTGAAGCGGACAAAGTTGGCCGGGCTTGCCGTCCTTTTGGATAATCGTGAGTTGGCCGGGGCAGGGGTCGGTCGTCGCGAACGCCTTGCCGCTCTGGCTCTGCGTTTGGAGGGGTCCCACCACGGCGATCGTTCCCACGATCGTTCCGGCAATCAGTAGTTTTAGCATCGTGCCTCCTCTTGCACTTGGATATCGCATATCGGATGGGTGACGACGCCAAGGCGTTACGTTCAACTTCTTTGAAGCTCGCCCAGTAGAATTGGGGCATGTCAGCGATCCACGAGTATCCCGTCAACGTGAACTGGACCGGCGGCCGAGACGGCGCAGGCACGGTTACCGCCGCGCGTAGCGGCGTGTCCAGCCCTCTATCGGTGCCGCCCGAGTTCCAGGGTCCGGGCAACGGAACCAACCCCGAGGAACTGCTCACCAGCGCGATCGCCGCGTGCTACACGATCACGTTCGGCATCATCGCCCAAAACCGCAAGCTCCCGTTCGTCGACATCAAGACCGAAGCCACGGGCGAGGTCGAGCAAAACGGCGCTATGTTCACCTACAAGAAGATCGTCGTCCGCCCCACGATCACCCTCGAGAATGGCGCCTCCGACGACCACGTGAAGATGGCGGAGGACATGGCGCACAAGGCAGACCTGTACTGCATCATCACCAATGCGGTTCGCGACAAGGTCGCGATCGACATCCAGCCAACAATAGTTCGCTAAACTAGGTCATGCGCACGAAACTCGTCGTCGCCAACTGGAAAATGAACATGACCCAGCCGGAAGCGGCGGTTGCCGCTGAGGCAATGGGGCGCATGTTCGACGACCGGAAGGACGTCGACGTGGTCGTGTGCCCGCCCTACCTCTCGATCTACCGTGTGCGAGACATCCTGCGGAACAGCGCCGTCAAAATCGGGGCGCAGGATGTCTTCTGGGTGGACAAAGGAGCCTTCACCGGTCAGGTCTCCGCGCCGATGCTAGTTGATGCCGGCGTGACGTTCTGCATCGTCGGGCACTCCGAGACCCGAGGCCGTTTCGGAAAGTTGGAAGTGCCGGAGAGCACCTTGAGCCACTTCGGCGAGACCGACGAAACGGTCAACCTGAAGATCAAGGCGCTCCTGTTCCAATCCGTCAGTCCCATTCTTTGCGTGGGAGAGACCGACGCTGAGCGGCAGGCGGGGCAAACCGACGCGGTGATCCGACGCCAGATCGAAGCGGCGTTCGAGGGCATCGAAAGCGCCGAGTTGTTCTTCACCAGCATCGCCTACGAGCCGGTTTGGGCGATCGGCACGGGCAACACCTGCGACGCCGCCGAGGCAGAGCGGGTGTGCGCCATGATCCGCGGGGTGGTCGAAGGACTCTACGGATCCGACCTCGCGGGCGAAATCCTCATCCTTTACGGTGGCAGCGTCAAGTCGTCGAACGCACGAGAGCTGTTCTCGCAACCCAATATCGACGGCGGGTTGGTCGGCGGCGCGAGCCTCGACTACAACGAGTTCGCCAAGATCGTCCAGTGCGCTTAGGCCTCCTCGCGGAGCCCGGTTCCTAAAGCTTTTTCGGCTCGATGCCGATAAACATACCGGGAATAACTGTGAGGGGTACTGCTATCAAGACGCGAACCAGCCAAACCAGTGAGCGGGCTCTGCCCATTAGCTCTGCCAGCTTGATCACCGATGTGGAGATCCACACGCTCCGCTACTGGGAAACGGAGTTCTATCCGTTTCTGAACCCGGTGCGAACCACGGGTGGACAGCGCCGTTACCGGCCCGAGGACATCGAGACGGTGTTCGAGATCAAGCGGCTTCTCCGCGACGAGCTCTACAGCATCTCGGGAGCCAAGCGACACCTCGAGTGCCGCCGCCAGGATCAGGCCGCCTGACCATGAGCGTCGAACTGGAGCGTGCGCGCCACGCCTTGGACATGTTTCGGCAGTCCGAGGCGATCGACCTTTTGACCGCGTTGATCGGCCAAGAGCCGGACAACGCGGACGCCCACGCGCTGTTGGGCATCGCCTACGCCTATAGCCAGAAGGAGTTCGAGGCGCTGGAGCACCTTGCTCCCGCCACGGCATCTGACGATTTTCCGCGCTTTGCCAAGCTGCTTTCGGAGCATTTCGACTGCCGACGCCGGCTCGCCGCCAAACTCGGAGTGAACGACGAGAAGGGCGTCCAGGCTTGGAACACCCTGACGGCTTTGGGCTTAGGGGCGAGCGATGACCCGAACGTGGGAGTAAAGCTCTCCGCCTGCCTCATCGTCAAGAACGAGGAGAAGAACCTCGACCGTTGCCTACGTAGCCTGCAAGGTATCGCCGACGAGGTCGTTGTCGTGGACACGGGTTCGGTCGACCGCACGGTGGAGATCGCCGAGTCCTACGGCGCGACGATCGGCCACTTCGAGTGGACCAACGATTTTGCCGCCGCCCGCAACGAAAGTCTGCGCCTCGCCACCGGCCAATGGGCGCTTTGGATCGATGCCGACGAGGAGGTTGCCGAGGGATCGAAGAAGGCGATCTTCGAGGGTCTCATCCGGCCTCAGTTCGGCGGCTACTTCATCCGCATCGTGAACTTCATGAGCGCGGAGAGCGACGCCAACCAATACGTCCACACGCCGGTTCGGCTCTTCCGCCGACTGCCGAGCGTCTGCTTTGAGGGCCGAATCCACGAGCAAGTGATCCCTTCGCTCAAGGAACTCGAACTGCCCTGCGCCACGCTTTCTAACGCCACGCTCAACCATTACGGCTACCAGCCCGAGGCGATGGCGGAGAAGGACAAGCTGAATCGAACCGTCTCCATGCTCGAGCGAGAGGTCGAGGAAAGCCCGACGGACCCCTTCCACTGGTTCAACTTGGCGAACGCCTACAGCGTCGGCCGGTCGCCGGAGAAGGCCGCCCAAGCGGCGTATCAGGCGGTCTGTCTGATGGACAACGAGGCGCCGTATGGTGCCGTCGCCTACCAAATTTTGGCTTCGTCGCTCAACTCCCAAGGGCTGTCCGACGATGCGATCAAGGTCTGCGAAGAGGCCGCCGAGCGCGGCTTCGGCGTGATCATCGTCCATTTCGAACTGGCGCACGCCCTCTTCAAGCGACGCCAGTACAACGAAGCGCTTGCCGCTATCGACGACGTCATCGACATGGCCTGGCCGCAGGGTCTCACCGGCGACTTTGGCGTCAAGACGCACAAGTCGCACGTCCTGAAGGGGCAGATTCTGACCGCTCTGGGCCGCCTGGAAGAAGCCGACGAGGCGCTTGCCTATGCGCTGGGCGTCGATCCTACGTTTCCGCTTGCTTTGTTCGCGGCGGGATGCCTGCGCGAACGCCAAAACCGCCTTCCTGAGGCGGCGTTGCTCTTTGGAGCCCTGTCTTCCGATCCGCTCCTCGCGGCGCCGTCCTTGCACCTGATGGGCAAGATCGAGAGCAAGTTGGGGAACGAAGATCGGGCGACCGAGGCCTTTGGCCGAGCCTTTGCCTTGGAGCCGCGAGACACCGAATCGTGGCTCGGCTGGGTGAACGGACTCGAATCCACGGGCCGGTTCGAAGAAGCCGTCGCGGCTTATGAAGCCTATGGCAAGTCGCACCCGATGACCGCCGAAGTGCTGGTGAACTACGCCCGCGCACTCGCCGCTTCGGGCAAAACCGAGCAAGCCGAGCAGGCGTTCCAAGAGGGCATCCGCCACTTCCAGAGCTACCCCAACGGCTACTTCAACTACGGAGATTTCCTGTACCGTGCCGGCGACTTCTTCCGGGCTGCCGAGGTGTACCAAGCCGGGCTACGGCTGGTTCCCCAGCACGCGGACGGCTGGTTCGTCTTGGGCAACTGTTTTGCACAGCTTGGAGTCGTGCAGGGCGCCGAAGTGGCCTACACCGAAGCGCTCAAACTGAACCCCGAGCACGAAGGCTCGAAAGCCAATCTCGAAGTCGTCCGGTCGGCGGCATAGCGGCGGTAACCTCGGGGGGTGAGCCACCCCGATTTCCTGCCTACCGGCATGCCCACCGTCGGGCATCGTCGCCGTTTTGGCGATCTCCCGCCCGAGCAGCGGCTGGGGGTTGGCGTCGTCGGCCTGCACGAGGGGCATACGATGCTGGTTGCGCTCCGGGCTTCCGGCATGGCGAAGGCGGTGGCGGGATGCGACCTTTCAGAAGAGAAGCGAACGGCCGCCCAGGAAGCCGTTCCGGGGCTCTGGACGACCGACAACTACTCGGCGATGCTCGCCCGAAACGATGTGGCCATCGTTGCCATTTACACCCCCGATTCCTTGCATGCCGACCAGATCGAGCAGGCGTTTCGGGCGGGCAAGCACGTGATTTGCACGAAGCCGCTCATCAACGACCCGAGCCAAACCGAGCGGCTGCGCCGCGCCGCCCAAGAAACGGGCAAGCGGTTGCAGGTCGGCCAAAGCACCCGTTTCTACGAGCCCTTTCAGCGCCAGCGGGAGTTGTTCGAGTTGGGCGATCTCGGCGAGGTGGAAGTGGTCGACGCCCACTACAACCACCGCATGGACTGGTACTACGAGAAGAGCCCGTGGACGGTCGACGAGACGCATTGGGCGTACCTCGGTTTGAGCCATCCGGTCGATCTCGTCCGTTGGTATCTGGGTCCCATCGATGAGGTGCACGCTTACGGGACCACGACCTCGCTGGGCAAGCAGTACGGCATGCCGACTCCCGACGCCATCGTGGTCAATCTGCGAGCCGAGAGCGGCCGCATCGGTCGCGTTCTGGGCAACTACGGGTTCCACGAACTGCCCAAGGCGCGCGCCCTTATCGAGTGCTTTCTGATGGGCGCGAAGGGCTCGTCGCTGGCTCGGTACCCCGACCTGCGCTTTACGCGCCACGACGAGCACGGCATCGAGATCGAGGAGGACTACCACCACGCCATGGCGGGCTATCACTACCGGCACGAGCTGAAGGGGATGCACTACGGGGAGTTCTGCAACATCGTCGACTCCTTCGTCGCCCACCTCTTGGCGGGCACGCCGAACAGCCCGGACTTAAGCGAAGGGCTGGACACCGTGATGACCATGCGCGCCGTGGTTGAGTCGCTCGAGACCGGCAAGCCGGTTTCTGTGAAGCACTTGCCTTAGTTCGAGGACACCCAGTCGGCGAGTTCCGAGGAGTGGACCCGGGCGAAGCGCGGTTGCACCGTGCCCAGCACGATTTGGTCTTCGAGGACCTGGGCGATGATCTCGAACCGCTCCATCGTGTCGGTGATTTCCAGCAGGCGCTGCTTCTCCAAGTCGTCGACGGGCAAGAAGTTGGCGATGGCGAACGAGAGTGCGGTCCACTCGGGCGGAAACTGGACGGTGACCGCGAACTCTTGACGCGCCAAGACCACCGCAAACCACGTTTGGAAGGCGTCGCGGGTCCGGGCGACCAACGCCTCGTTCTCGGCGTTCTGGTCGTACGGGAAGTCCTCGACCGGCTCGGCGGAGCCAATCAGGTAGGGCTTGGACTCTTCGTCGATTTGGCGGATGCGGAACCGGCGCTCCCCTTGGACGTGAAGGTCCATGGTCCCGTCGTCAAAGTCAAAAACCTGCTTTATCCGCACAACGGTGCCAACCAAGTACGGTTCGGCAGGACCGCCCACCTCGGAGCCCTCGCGGATGAGAACGATGCCAAAAGGTCGGTCTTCGTCGAGGCAGTCGCGAACCATTTGGCGATAACGGTCTTCAAATACGTGTAGACGGACCGAAGCATGGGGGAACAGCACCGAGCTTAAAAGGAAGAGAGGCAGTTCTTCGCGATTTTCCGCCATGCCGAACAACATTATGCAATGCCCGTTGAAACCCGGCTTCAGTACTGGGAAGAAAGGACCGTCCGGGCACCGAATATGGGTCTGAAAGGTATTCTAAAGGGAGTTTTTCGTAGGAAGTGTCTATCGGAGTGACGCCACTAATGAGCGAGGGGCATGATGCGCCTGAGTCGATCGATCAGTTAAAGTTGCGGCTCGAGGCCGCGCTCAAGCGCATTTCTGAGCTTGAGTCGGACCGCCCCGCGGCGCCTGCAGCCCCGGCCGGCAGAGCCGAGCCGCAAATGGACATGGCGCCCCTCAGCGAGGCGGACGCCACGCTTCGGCGGCTGGTCCAGCGCATCGCGATGATCCTCCAGGCGGAGAAGATCGCGATCATGTTCTTCGACCGCGAAACCACCGAGCTCCGCGGCATTCCCCCCGCCTACGGCATCGACGAAGAGCATCTCAGCCACTTCCGGGTTCGAGCCACCCACGGCATTTCCGGCTTGGTGTTCCGCGAAGGCGAGCCGATCATTTTCCACGACGCGGTTCGCGACGAGCGGACCGACAAGGACCCCTTCGCCCTTCTCCACGTCCAGAACGGCATCACGGTGCCGCTCATCATCGAGAAGCGGGACGAAGAGAACCGGGTCATCGATCGCACGACGATCGGCGTCCTCCACGCGTTCAACAAGCGCCACGGCGAGGACTTTAACGACGAGGACGTCCGCCTGCTCGAGCGCATGGCGAAGAACGTCGGCGCGATCATCGCTAACCTTCAGCTTTACCGCGAGGTCGTCGAAGAACGCGAAGAGCTCCTTCAGACTTTCGAGTCGCTCGTCGCGGGCCTGATCTTGGTGTCTCCCGAGATGCGGATCAGCCAGATGAACAGCTCCGCCCGCGCCATCTTCGGCGCCCCCGCCGACGCGGTCGGCAAGATGCTCGAAGAGGTCGTCAAAGCCCCCGAGCTCCTGGACGTGATCAAGAGCGGCATGCAGGGCGAGGATTCTCGACCGAAGGACATCACCGTGGTCCTGGGCGGAACCGAGCGCACCTACCAGACGCAGGCGGCCGCCGTTCGCAACGAAGAGGGCCGCGACCTGGGCGTCGTTTGCATTCTCAACGACGTCACCGAGATCAAGCAGATCGACAAGATGAAGTCGAGCTTCGTTGCGATGGCGTCGCACGAGCTGCGTACTCCGCTCACCGCCATCAAGGGCTTCAGCAGCACGCTTCTCGACGGTATCGATTACGATCTCTACTCGAAGGAAGAGCAGCGGGAGTTCCTGAGCATCGTGGTTCAGGAGTGCGACCGTCTGCGCCGCCTCATCGACGACCTTCTGAACACGTCCCGCATCGAGGCGGGCGAGAGCCTGAAGCCGAACTACTCCGACGTGGACCTGCCGAGCCTGCTCGACAAGGTCGTGCTGATCCAGCGCCAGGCGACCAACAAGCACGAAATCGTGCTCAACGCCGAGGCTGGCCTGCCGCACGTGATCGGCGACGAGGACAAGCTGGACCAGATCCTGACCAACCTGCTCAACAACGCCATCAAGTACTCCCCCAACGGCGGCACGATCACCGTGCATGCCAAGCGCGAGGGCGACGAGATCGTGATGGGCGTTCAGGACCAAGGCATGGGCATTCCCAAAGACCACGTGAACAAGGTCTTCGAGAAGTTCCACCGGGTGAACAACGACGACAACCGAAAGATCTACGGCACGGGCCTCGGCTTGTACCTGGTCAAGCACTTGGTCGAAGAGGTCCACTTCGGCAAGATCTGGTGCGAATCGGAAATCGGCGTCGGGTCCACCTTCTGGTTCCGCATCCCGTCGAACATCGACATCGAGAAAGCCAAGGCGATCAACACCTGAGCCCCCGGTACACTCAGGGTTGTGTTTGAGCCTGCGCCCAGCTTGGTTGGGCTGACTACCGACGAGATTCGGGCGGCGCTTGGCGATCGTCCCGACGCGTCGTGGCGCGCGAAGCAGGTGTCCCACTGGATTTTCAAGAAGGCGGCGGACAACTACGACGCCATGCGCGAGGTCCCGAAGGCGATTCGGGAGGACCTTGCCGCCCGGTTCCAGGTTCAGCCGCTCACGGTGGCTCGCCACGCCAAGTCCACCGACGGGGTGGACAAACTCCTCGTCCACGGAGGCGACGGCGAGGTCTTCGAGTGCGTGCTTCTCCCGTACGAGGATCGCGTCAGTTGCTGCCTCAGTTCCCAAGTGGGACTGCCCGATGGGGTGCGCGTTTTGCGCGACCGGTCTGGGCGGCTTCGACCGCAACCTCGGAGCCGGTGAGATCGTTGGCCAGTACCTGATGCTCCAACGCCTGAGTGAGCGCCGGATTTCCCACGTGGTGTTTATGGGCATGGGCGAGCCCTTGCTCAACCTCAAGAACCTGCTCAAGAGCATCGGCATCTTGCACGACGAGGTCGGCTTGAGCCACCGCCACATCACGGTATCCACGGTCGGCTTGGTCCCCCAGATCTACGAGCTCGCGGAACTCAAGCTCCCCATCCACCTCGCGCTGTCGCTTCACTCGCCGTTGGACGAGGTTCGTGGCCCCCTCATGCCGGTCAACAAGAAGTGGCCCGTGGCCGAGCTCATGCAGGCCATGCGCACCTACCAGAAGGCGACCGGCCGCAAGGTCACGTTCGAGTACCTGCTCATCGACAAGCTGACCGATACGCCGAAGCAGGCGATCGAACTCGCCCGTCTGATCAAGGGCTTGCCCAGCGTCGTGAACCTGATCCCCTTCAACTATGTGCAGACCGAGCAAGGGTACGGACGCCCGCTAAAACGAGGTGCGCCTTCCGAAAGGAAACCGAGGCGCGGGGCGTCAGCGTGACCGAGCGGGTTGAAGAAGGCACGACATCGCGGCAGCAGCGGCAACTGCGGCCAGCACCATGGACGATTTGCCAGGAGGGCGCTATCACCCGCGTTGCCGGTGCTCTCATCCTAGCGCTTGCGTTGGCGGGTTGCGGTCCGCGCCCCGACTTCAGCAAGAAGGCGCCCCCGCCGCCCAAGCCGGTCACCCGCGAACTGAACACCGAGGCGGGCAGCATCGCGCGCCGCGACCCCGCGTCGAAGCGCACCTTGTGGAGCGTCGCTTGGAAGTCGGCGAAGCTGGAGTACACCGACGACAACCGCTTTGGCGGCACGATGGAGGCGGTGTCGGGCACGATTTTCCAAGACGGTAAGCCCGTCAGCGACTTCACGGCCGATTCCGCCACGGCGAGCAAGGCCGACAACACTTTGGAGCTGTCGGGGAAGGTGGTGGTGAAAGCGCGCGAGCCAAAGGGCAGCCTAAGCTGCCGTTCCATGCGCTACGACGGAATGATCGAGCGCGTGGAAGCGTTGGGCGGAGTGCGGGTGGAAACCGAGCTCTACCAGATGGGGCCCTTCGAACGGGTATACGCAAAGCCGGATCTCTCGCGGGTGGCGACCCCCGACATGTTTGAGGACAACGATGGCCATTAGAATCACCGCCCTGCTCTGCCTCTGCGCCGCGGCCGCCCCGGCTTGGCGGCAAGACACTGAGCCCAATTCGTTCCTGGACAGGTCGGGGAACATGTTTCTGAGAAACCTGGGGCCGTGGCGGGTGGAGCGCGTGGACAAGGCCACTTTACGTTTCACCGCCCGGGCCCAAGCCGGCAAGCAACTCTTCGCCCAATGGAAAGTGCAAGGGCTCACGATCGAAGCAACGACGCTGAGGGGCACCGCCAAACTTGGCGCCAAAAGCACGATGGATCTGCTCTCCGCTTCCATGGGCGGCGGCACCAAAACCGTCTCCACGCGTCCATCGGCGGACCCGCAGTCCAAGGTGCCGCAAACCGCAACGATCCTCGCCCAAACCGCCGACTTCGACGCCGCCGAGAATACGGTCACTTCGCCCGGAGCCCTGAGCCTTGCCAGCCACGACCCGGGCACGCAGCAGAAGTTCGACGCCAAAGGCTCTCGGGGCAAAGTGACGCTTGCCAAAACCGGGAAGGGGGCGGTGCAGGGCGCGGTTCTCGAAGGCCCGATCGAAATGACGCTCAAGGGCGTCCGCGAGGAGACGGACGAGAAGACCAAGAAGACCGTCCACGCGCCCTACACGGTGACGGGCAAGGGCGGCAAGTTGGTCTACTCCGCCGCCGAAAACACGATCACGCTCACCGGAGACGTCCGAATTTCGGGCGACGATCCCATGTTCGGGGGAGACATTCGAGCTTCCCGCGCGGTGATCACGCTCGATGCGAAGGGCGAGATCGCCAGCATCGACTTCGATGGTCCGGGCGAGACGGTTTTGAAGGAGCGGAAGGGGGGCGGATGAGAATCTCGGCGGAGCATTTGGCAAAGGCTTACCGCGGACGGCGCGTCGTGAACGGCGTGACCTTCAGCATCACCCAGGGCGAAATCGTGGGGCTGTTGGGTCCGAACGGGGCCGGTAAGACTACCACGTTCTACATGGTCACCGGGCTGGTCCGGCCGAACGAGGGCACGGTCCACTTCGACGATGTCGACGTCACGCATTGGCCCATGTACAAGCGGGCGCGCGAGGGCGTCGGCTACCTTCCCCAGGAAGCCAGCGTCTTCCGCAAGCTGACGGTGGAGGACAATCTCCGTCTGGTCCTCGAGATTCGAGGCATTGACAAGAAGGAAGCCCAGGCGCGCATCGACCGGCTGGCGGAGCAGTTGCACATCGGCCGCATCATGAAGAGCCAGGGCAACGTGCTTTCGGGCGGCGAGCGACGCCGCGTGGAGATCGCCCGCGCGTTGGCGGTCGAGCCCAAGTTCATCCTGCTCGACGAGCCGTTCACGGGAATCGATCCGGTCACGATCGAGGAGATCCAAGAGATCATTTTCCGCCTCAAGGACCACGGCATCGGCATTCTCATCACCGACCACAACGTGGCGGCGACCTTGCGCATCACGGACCGGAACTACATCCTGGTCGATGGCAAGATCATCGCCGAGGGCGATGCCGCCGCCATCACCAACGATCCCCATGTGCGCAAGCACTACTTGGGCCAGCAGTTCATGAGCGAGTACGACCGGCCCGAAATCCCCAAGCCGGACGAGCAGGACGAAGGCCTCGAATGAAGCGACTCGACCGCCTGATTGTAGGGGAACTCGCCGGGCCCTGGGTGTTCGGGGTCGGCATCTTCACCGTGCTCATCATGGCGGGCACGTACCTCTTCAAAATCACGGACTACATCGTGCAGGGCATCAGCCCCGCGACGGTTCTGCAGCTGTCCGTTGTTTTGCTTCCGGCGATCATGGTGAAGACCTTCGCCATGGCGATGCTGCCTCGCTGCTTTCGTTCGGCCGCCTCAGCAGCGATAGCGAGATTGTCGCCCTGCGGGCGGCGGGCGCCAGTGTGGGCAGAATCATGGTGCCGGTTGGCGTTTTCGGTTTTGTTGTCGCGATGGTGGCCTTCCTCTTGAACGAAAAGGTGGTGCCCGCGGCGTCGCTTCGGGCGACGGCTATCCAAGCCGACATCATGAAGCAGCTCAGCTCTTCGTCTTGGAGGTCGATCTTCACCACCATGAACGACCCGACAACGGGGAAGCTCGCGGCGATGATCTCAGCCGCCGATTTCAACCTCAAGGAGAAGACCCTGCAGAAGGTGTGGGTCATGACCTACACCAAGAGCCCCGAGCCCAGCTTCATCCTCTACGCCCCCAAGCTGGTGTACGAGAACGACAAGGAGTGGCGGATCTACGGCGGCTCAAAGCTCTTCTCGTTCACGGGGGACACCATCGGCGAGTTCAAGGGCGACGTGTGGCCCAGCCAGGTTGCCCGATTGGACAAGAAGCCCGAGGACCTCTTGGCGGGAAACCTCAAGGACCTCGATTCGTTTAGCATGGGGAAGATGCGAGAAGTGATCGAGCAGGCCAAGAAGACCCCGCAGGCGATCAGCGCATCGCAAGTGGCGAACCTGGAATACGGCTACTACAACAAGATCGCCCTGCCCTTGGCGGCGCTGATCTTCGGGCTCGTCGGGGCTCCGCTGGGCATTCGCAACCACCGCACGGGAGCTGCCGCCGGTTTCTGGCTCTCGGTCGTCATTATTTTCGGGTACATGACCTTGGCGAACTTCATGGCGGTTTATGCGCAAGGAGGCGTGTTCCCGTCCTGGCTGGCAAGTTTTTCGCCCATCGCCATCGGATTGGTGTTCGCATCCGTATTGATCAGGAAACGGAACGGCTAGATAGATGGATCTTCTTAGCTTCGGCTTTATCGGACTGGTGGTCCTGCTGGGCGGCTTGGTGGCGTACCTGGCGGACGGCTTGGGCCGTAAGCTGGGCAAGAAACGGCTGTCCCTGTTCGGAATGCGGCCCCGCCACACCGCCACCGCACTCACCGTCGGCGCGGGCGTGCTGATCCCGCTCTTGACCGTGCTGACCCTTTCGGTAGCCAGTTCCGAGTTTCGGCAGTGGGTGACCGAGGGGCGCGCCGCCATTCGAGAATCCAAAATCCTCTCCGAGCGCGTCAGCGGCCTGCGAACCGAGATCGAGAAGAAGACGCAACAGGCGAACGGCCTGGACGAGAAGCTGAAGGGCGCCCAGAAGCGGCTTCAAGAGCTTGAATCTCAGGTGAAGGAGAGCTTGGACGCCGCCAAACTGGCAGAGCAGCGCACGCGCGTCGCCCAGGCAAAATCGGACCGTCTGGATCGCGAGGTTGCCCGCCAGCGGGCGTCGTTGGACAAGGTTTCCGCCAGCCTCGTGGTCGCTCAGTCGGCTCTCGAAGAAACGCGTAAGGCGAGCGCCGAACTTGCCCGCTCGTTCAAGCTGCAGCAGGACGACCTCAAGGCCGCCTACGACCAGAACAAGAAGCTCACCGACGAGAACTTGGGCTTGGACGCCAGCAACAACAAGTTGAGGACCGAGATTGCGGAGTTCCAGAACAAGCTCACCGACTTGAACTCGCGCATCGAGCGAGCCCAACAGGACCTTGCGGCCGCCCAAGCCGAGACGCAGAGGGTCCAAGGCGAACTCGCCGTCAAGAACGAGCAGCTCACGGATCTGCAAGGGATCTTGGAGAGCACGCGCCAAGGCTTGGAGATCAACCTCGGCAACAGCCGGACGCGCCCGATGATCTTCGGCATGAACGAGGAGATCGCGCGTCTGCCCTTGCCAAGAACACAGCCTCAGCATGAAGGCGAGGCTCTTGCCGCCGTCCGCCGGGTTCAGTTGCAAGCGAGTTCGGCTGCGGACACGCGGGGCGCTCGCCCCGTGCCCGGCGGAACGCTTTCGGCGGGCATCTTCTCGCGCAAGGCGGACGACGGCCGCGTGATCACCATCGAGGAGAACAGGAGGCGGCCCTTTCACCAAGCAATGGCAGGCCAGCGCGACGAGTTGGTGCTCATCGCCTACTCGGCGCTGAACGCCTTCCAAGGCGAGTTCGTTGCCCTCACCCTCCGGCCCTACCGCAACCCGATGCTTTACCGAACGGGCGAGACGGTGGTCGAAGGCCGCATCGACGGCAGCCAAAGCGACAACACGATTTACAACCAGATCACGGCCTTCCTGGAGCAGCAGGTGACCAACGCGGCGCTGGCGAAGGGCATGATCCCCGGCAGAGCGCCGAAGGCGGGACAGCCGGGTTCCACCAGGCTCGGAGTGTTGAGCCTTGTTAAGCAGATCAGCGAGTTTGGACGACCCATCCGCATCGTCGCTTACGCCGCCGAAGACACGCGCGCCGCAGACCCCCTCCGGCTCGACTTCAAGTTCCGATAAGCCATGGAAGCCAAAACCGTTCTCGCCATCGACCCGGGTAGCGGAAAGTGCGGCGTCGCCGTGGTGCGCCGCGAGGAAGATGGGCGAATTAGCCTGCTTTGGCATGCCGTGGTTCCCCGCGAGGAACTCTGCGCAACCCTTCACAAGGCCCAAGTAGAGCACCCGTACCACATGGTGGTGGTCGGCAACGGCACCACGTCGCGTCCCTTGGTCGAAGAGATCCGTGGCGAGCTACCGAGCGTGGGCATCTTGGTGATCGACGAGAAAGACACCACGCTGCAGGCGCGGGAGCGCTATTGGGAGCACAACTCTCGGTTCGGCTGGCGGCGATTCGTGCCCTCGACCCTTCAGGTGCCTCCCAAGCCGTACGACGACTTCGTCGCCCTGATCTTGGCGGAGCGGGTTCTCCAGCCGTGAACGACTACGCCGACGTCAATCGCGAAGCCTGGACCCAGTGGAGCAAGGACTACGCCGAGCCCGGTCGCCGCTCGTGGGCAAGCCCCGACATCTCGTGGGGAATCTGGAACCTGCCCGAAGCGGAGATCCGTGCTTTGGGGGATCTTGAGGAGCTGCGCGGCAAGGATGTTCTTGAAGCCGGGTGCGGCACCGCCTACTTCTCCGCCTGGATGGCCAAACTTGGCGCGCGGCCCGTGGGCATCGACCTCACGCCCGCCCAGCTCGCCACCGCCCGCGCCTACCAGCAGGAGTTCGGCATCGAGTTCCCGCTTATCGAAGGCAACGCGGAGGCGGTCCCTCTGCCCGACGCCTCGTTCGACCTCGTCTTGAGCGAGTACGGGGCCAGCATCTGGTGCGACCCTTACCGCTGGATTCCCGAGGTCGCCCGCCTGCTGCGGCCCGGTGGACGGCTTGTCTTCCTGCGCAACGGAACCTTGGCGATGCTGTGCGCCCCGCCGACCGGCGTTGCGGTTCCTCAACTGCAACGGCCTCTCTTCGGCTTGCACCGATTGGAATGGAACGACGATGTTCGCTCCGTTGAGTTCCACCTGCCGTTCGGTAAGATGGTCGGCTTGCTCCGCGAGTGCGGATTCGAGCTCGAAGCGGTCCACGAGCTTCAGGCGCCGGCGGGCGCCGAAACCCGGTTCGAATACATGACCGCGGACTGGGCTCGCCAATGGCCTAGCGAAGAGATTTGGTGTGCCCGCAAGCGCGCCCCGCGGTAAGTCATTTTTGATCCTATGACCGGGATCATAGCGAGCGGGGCGCAACCATCTGAGAATGACGTCTGGACATGGCCAGACTCTCGATGCTCATCGACCTCACCCGCTGCATCGGCTGCGATGCGTGCACCGTGGCGTGCAAGCAGGAGAACGGCACCCCAATGGACGTGTTCTTCGCCCGCGTCCTCAACGTCGAAGCGGGAACTTATCCAAACGTCAAACGGCTCTACATCCCGGTTCTCTGCAACCACTGCGAAGATCCCCCCTGCCTGAAGGCGTGCCCCAACAAAGCCATCGTCCAGCGCCACGACGGCATCGTGCTCATCGACCAAGATCGGTGCCGCGGCACGGGCGCCTGCGTATCCGCGTGTCCGTACGGGAACATCATCCTTCGCCCCGAAGACAAGTGGTATCTGAACGACGACGAGCCGTACGAGTCGAAGTTCGTCCGTCCGCGCCTCAATGCCAACGTCGCCCGTAAGTGCACCTACTGTGCCCACCGCGTCGACGACGGCTTGAAGCCCGCTTGCGTGGTCGCTTGCCCCACCACGGCGCGTATCTTTGGTGACCTCGAAGATGCCGAGAGCGACATCTCGAAGTACATCGTGGAACAGGAGGCGGCGACGGGACGCACGCCATTCAAGTTGATCCCCGAGGCGGGAACGAAACCCGCCGGCATGTACCTGGGCACCATGGCGGCTCAAGACTCGTCCACGCTCGGCAACCGAGCCGGCGTCGAACGTCCCGAGCCATTACCTAAAGTCGCCGCCCGGGGCAAATCGGGCGTGCTGGCGACGATCCTCATTTTCCTTTTGGGCTTCGCCCTCCTCGCCGTCGCCGCCAAGGCGGGAGCGCAGGAGCCTGCGAAGTCCGACGTGTTTTCCACGGCCTCCTGCCAAGGATGCCACGGCATGTCGGCCATGGGCGGTCTCGGACCTCCCATCGCCCAGCCCGGGGCGCACAACATCGACCAGGTGAAGTTCGTCGACACGGTCCGCAAAGGCAAAGGCATGATGCCCGGCACGGCAGCGAAGGACCTTTCGGACGCCGACGTCCAGGCGCTCTACAACGAGCTCCAGGCCAAGCCGTGGGACGAAACCCAGATTCCGATCGCGTTCAAGGTCGGCCAGTTGCTGACCACGAAGAACGTGGCGATGATTTTCACGTTCGTCGGGCTGTTTGCGTTCTTCTTTGGCACCAAGGTCTGGATTCACTGGATCAAGCTCGCCGCGCCCAAGAAGCTCTGGCCCGCGATGAAGAAGTTCGGCGTCGGCAGGTCGGCGGGCGTCCTCCTCAAGTCGCTCGTGGTCGACGGGTTTTTCGTGTCTTCGCTGTACAAGTCCAGCCCGAAGCGTTGGCTGATGCACGGTCTCATGCTTTACGGCTTCACGGGGTTGCTTGTCGCCGACATCCTCATGCAGATCCTCAACCCCACGCGGGCAGACCTGGCGCTGACCGACCCCCTGAAGATCCTCCCCTTGGCTTGCGGTGCGGCGGTGCTCACAGGCGTGCTGTACGTGCTGTTCCGTTACAAAACCGACGAGTACATCGACAACGGCGTCACCCTCGGACGGGACTTCCTGTTCGTCAACCTGCTCCTCCACGTGGCGGCAAGCGGGTTCATGACGATGCTGATCAACCGCTCAGCGTCTCACGGCTACGTCATGCCGATCTACCTGTACCACCTCGGCGCGGTAACGCTGCTTCTTGCCACGGCGCCGTTTACCCGGTTCATGCACGTCTGGATCGCGCCCACCATGGTTGCGCTGACGCGCCTCACCGCCGCCATCGCGGAGTCCGGCGTCGACATCGGCTTCGTGCGCGAGCCTTCGCCGGGCCGCCACCACAAGTCGCTTCGCATCGCCGATTCCGTGCTCGCCAACGTAGAGCCCGAGTTCGACGGGCCGGTTCGCCTCCGCTACTACCCCTAGACAAGACCATGGACACCCAGGAACAACTCGAAACCGCCGCCAAGGCCACGGGACTCACCGCCAACCGCCGCACCCTGTTGGGCGTGCTGGTCGGCGTGATCAACGTCGCCGTCATCGGCACGGTGGTCGGGCCGGTCATCGGCTTCGTCACCTCGCCCCTCCGCCGAAAGAGCGTGGAGAAATGGGTACCCGTGCTCCCGCTCGACCAACTCGCGGTGGGAGAGGTGAAGGAAGTCTCGTTCACCGTGCCCATCAAGGACGGCTACGCCAGCGTCGAGCGCAAATACACGCTGTACCTGCGCCGCGCCTCCGAAGAGGTTATCGCGATCGACCCGGCTTGTACCCACCTGGGATGCCGCGTGAACTTCCAAACCGAAAAGCACCGGTTCATGTGCCCTTGCCACGGCGGCGTCTTCGACGATGAGGGCAAGGTCGTTTCCGGGCCTCCGCCGAAACCGCTCGAGCGCCACCGGGTGAAGATCGAGAAGGGCCAGATCCTGGTCCAGAAGATGGTGTGACGATGGAACATCTGACCAAAGAAAAGCCCTCCGTTGAACCGCAAACGCCCCTCGCCCCCGAGGAGCAGATTCGGCGCGACCGGCCGTCGCTGAGCGACTGGCTGGACCTTCGCCTCGGCTGGTGGGGCTTTGTGCGGAAGAACCTCGACGAGCCGATGCCTCCCGGCGTGGGCTGGTGGCAAACGCTGGGCAACCTCTTGCTCACCCTGCTCATGTTCCAGTTCATCACCGGCTTCGCGCTGATGATGTACTACACGCCTAGTTCCCACGACGCCTACGACAGCGTGAAATTCATCAACGAGAACCCAATCGGGCTCTTCGTGCGGGGCCTGCACGTTTGGGGTTCGGCGGGCATCGTGATCGCCACCGGTCTCCACGTGATGCGCGTGTTCTTCTGGGGCTCCTACAAGAAGCCGCGCGAGCTCACTTGGATCTTTGGTGTGGTCATCTTCCACATCATCCTGGGCTTCTCCTTCACGGGCTACCTGCTCCCATGGGACCAGAAGGCGTATTGGGCGACCGTCGTGGGCACCCGCATCGCGGCCACGGTGCCCGTCATCGGCCACTCGGTCTTGCTGCTCATTCGCGGAGGCGAAGAGGTCGGCGCGCTGACGCTGACGCGCTTCTTCGCCGCGCACGTCATGTTGCTTCCCGCCTTGCTGATCGCCTTCACGGGGCTCCACCTGTACTTGGTTCGACGGCACCACATCGCCGGTCCGGTCAATCCGCAGAAGGGGTCGCCGACGCCGTTCTATCCCGTGCAGCTGTTTAAGGACGCCGTGGTGGTTCTGGGCGGCCTCGCCATCATCGTCTACTTCGCCACCGCCTTCCCGCCCGCCCTCGAAGCGATGGCGGACCCGAGCGGCACAGACTTCGCTCCTCGCCCCGAGTGGTACTTCCTGGGCTTGTACGAGCTGCTGAAGATCATGCCCGCGGGGTTTGAAGTCGTCGCGGCGGTGATCATTCCCACCCTTATCAGCGGCGGCATGTTCTTGCTGCCTTGGATCGACCGCGGGTCCTCGCGCCACCCGGCGAGGCGGCAGACGGTGATCTTCGGCGGAACCGCCGTCATCCTGCTGATCTTCCTGCTTACCATTAAGGGCATTCTCGAAACGCCTCCTCCGCACCACGCTCCCCCGAAGGCGGAACAGGCGTTGGCGCTCCGGCGTTGATGCCGGCTGGGCGGCGGGAGGGATCCGCCGCCCCAGCCTTGTTCGAAACCCGGGCGGCGCTGGGGCGTCGGAGCCAGTAAACTCCGCCAATGCTCGCCCTGCTCGCCGCCGCCGTCCTTTCGCCTGTTGCCACCGTTGAGGTGGCTCGGGGTGAGAACGGCTACTGGTTCAGTTCCGACACCACGCTCGACACGCAGGCGCCCGACGCCACGCGGGGCGGCGAGGGAATTCTGGAAGGCGGGCCGGGCAAGACCATCCTGATCCGGTTCGGCCAGCTCAAGATGGCGATCGGGCGGAACAAGCGGATCAGGAGCGCCAAGCTGGTGCTCACGCTGTCGGGCCCAACCCAGCCCAAACTGCGCTCGATCGGCCAAGTCTTGGCCCCTTGGGGTGACGGACCGGCGAGAACGCTTTCGGCGATGCTGACCGGCGGCGATACCCCCGTTCCCGCGCCGCGCTGGGCTTCGAGTTGGAGGAACCGACGGGCGGGGCCGAACGCGATCGCCTGGAACATGGCGGGCTGCGCAGGTCCGGCGGACGTGGCTCGAATCACCGGGGCAGCCCAGGTCTCGGTGAACCAGGATACCATCGCGATCACCGGCTTGGAAAAGGCGGTACAAGCCCAATACGACCGGTGGTGGGAGAACAACGGGTTCGCCCTGAACTTCGAGAACAACTGCGAGTTCTTCAGCGGCGACGCGGGCTTCTCCCGCCCGCGGTTGGTGTTGGAAGTCGAGGACTTGCCGGTTCCAACGGGACCGGACCTCAGCGTGGCGTACATCACCCGCACTCCCGCCTACGAGCGGTACGACGCCCGCGATGCCGACACCGTGAAGGCAGGGGTTCCGTTCACGAACAAGGTTCCCAACTCGACGACCCGCAAGTGGCCCAACGACGGCGACGAGATGACCTACTCGGCAACCGTGAAGAACGTGGGCAACGCGCTGAGCAAGGGCTTCTCTTATCAGTGGATCGTCGGCGAGCAGACTTTGACACCCGTTGCTCGGTTCGATGGGCAACTCGACCCGG
Organism: Fimbriimonadales bacterium; assembly: GCA_046330155.1. Lineage (GTDB taxonomy): Bacteria > Armatimonadota > Fimbriimonadia > Fimbriimonadales > Fimbriimonadaceae > CALMEF01. The sequence goes on from JAXLTH010000001.1 coordinate 76,936, forward strand.
GCGCTTCGACCGTGATCAAGCTGGCGCGGCCGTTCAAGAACCTTCACGCCGACCACCGGGTGCAACCCTTGATGCTGAAGATCACTCCGGACGAGGCCGACGCCGATCCGGACAACGACGCCGTCGAGATCAACGAAAACGCCCTTTCGATGGACGTGCAGGTTGCGGGAACGGTGGCGACCGCCCTCCGCAAGGCGGGGCAAAGCCCCGAAGCCTGGGCGCAAGAGCAGGTTCGCTACCTCAACGAGGCGTTCGCGCAAAGCCGCTTCTCGTTTGCGCCCGAAGGCGCTCTGGAGCGGGTTAGGGTGGACCGCGTGATCGAAATGCCCGACTCCGAAATCTTGGGCAGAACGCCGATTTTGGGCTACGACGTCGAGTCGTCGGTCATGCCTGACCTGAACGCGGCTCCAAGCGTGCCCAACCGGGGCTTCTTCCGCCAAGTCGGCTTGGCGCTCGGACTTCCCGACCTTGCCAAGATGAACCGCGTCGAGGTTCGGCTGGCGGAGAACGGCGCACCGATTTCGAGGCGCATGACGGACCGGTTCCCGGGCATCATGGGCGGTGGCGACACCCGAAACGATTCGCCGTTCCCGGTGCAGTTGAACCTTAGCCAAGACGGCGCCTTCGAGCCCCTCCAAGCCACCTTCAAGTTCGACGCCCCGGGGCTGTTCTCCGCGACCGACGTCGCATCGCTGAACACAAACCTCGGCCGGCGTCGGGGCTTCCGGGGAGACGTGCTCTACGACGTGCCCCAGTCGATCGGGCTTCGCTTCCTCACCCCGGACGGCATGCCGATATCCAAGGCGGACGTGCTGGTGTACCAATCCAGCGACGGGGTCATTCCCGACGGCAACCCGATTGCCCGACTCGTGACCAGCGACAACGGCGCGACGTTCTTGGCTCCTCGCCCCATCGAAGAGGCGGCGAACCTGATCACGCTCACGGGACACGTGCTCAAGCCCAACTCGTTCGGACGCATCGACCCCGACGGCAAGAACGGGGTGCTGCTCCTGAAGGTCACGAGCAACGGAGCGACCGATTACGCCTGGGTCCGCCTTTGGCAGTGCGTGGACGCTTACTACCGCGGCAACAAAGGCACCGTGAGCTTCGATTTCCGGCTCCAACTCCCTACCTCGCCGCTTGACCCGACCCGGAACTTTGCTACTGGCCGCCCGGCTACGGGATCGTCGGGAGCCGACCTGGCGGCTCTTGCCGACGGCAAGTTCGCTGCGGTCTCCGTGGACGGCGACTGGATCGACCTCGATCTCGGACGTGATCGCATGGCGGGCGAGATCCGCCTCTTTGGCGGACCCGACTTCTGGTCCAAGTTCGACGTGGTGGTCTATCAGACCGGCGAGAAGCCGGAGCAGGGACGGGTTTGGGCGAAGGAGGTCGACTGGGCGTGGACGCAGTCCAACCGCGTCGATCTCGTCGATGGCCAACCGTCGGTCGCCTACCGGGGCCGGGCCCAGCGTTTTCGGTTTGTGCGCCTGATCAACCGAAGCGGCCAGCCCTCGGGCAAACTCGCCGAGGTCCGGGTGGTTCCGGTCAAGAGCGAGGGCGGCTAGGCGAGCCCGTCGAGATCGTCCATCGTGACCCCCACGAGGATGGTTCCGCCGCATTCGGTCTTGCGGACCCGTCCGCGCGAGACCCGGCGTCGTTCGCCTTGGCCGTCCAGCATAAGGCGGTATCGCGAGCTGTATTCGCCGTCGCCATACCGTGCCTGATCTAGCGCCTGCCGAACCCGGTCGACGTCGTCGGGGTGCATGAGCGAGAAGACGTCCTCCAGCGACATGGGCAACGGTCGATTCGGGGCGAGAACGACGCCCGGCCCCTCATGGTAAACGAATCCGCCGCTCTCGAAATCTAGAGTCCAGTGGATGATGCCGGCAACGTCGAACGCAAGCCGCAGCTGCTCCGCCAGAATCGAGGCTTCATGTTTGGCGCGAATCTCTTGGGTGATGTCCACGCCCGATCCGATGATCCGCTCCGGTTTGCCGTCCGCGTCGAACAAAACTTGTCCTCGGCCCCGCATCCACATGATGCTGCCGTCGCCCTTTCGCAACCGGTGCTCGACGTGCACGGTGCCATCTCCGCGGAGGGCTTTCTCGACGGCGTCATCGAGAACCGGAATGTCCTCGGGCACAACCAACTTGCGGTAGCTCTCGTAAGAACCGTCGAACGATCCGGGCTCCATTCCGTGCAACGCTTCGGTGTTCGACGACCAATAGACCTGGCCCGTTGCCAAGTCGAGCTCCCAGTTGCTGTGCCCGGCAACTTCGTATCCGACCTTGAGCCGGTGCTGAGAGCGCAGGAGCTCGGTTTCCAAGTCCTTTCGCCTCGTGATGTCGCGCGAGATTCCGCCCACCGACTCGGCGTTACCGGTTGAGTCGAAGATGGGAAACTTGACTGTGTGATAGGTGCGCCTTTCGCCCTCGACCGTTGAAGCGTCGTCGGCTTCCCATATCTCGCCGGTCTGCAGGACCTTGCGATCGCTCAGCTGGTACCGTCGCGCCTCTTCCTCGGGATAAAGGTCGAAGTCGGTCTTTCCGATGATCTCGTCGGCGGTCAGACCGACGGAGGCGGCAAACGTCGTGTTCACGGCTTCATATCGGCCGCTGGAGTCTTTGAGGTAGATCAGATCGGGGGCGGCGTCGATGATCGACTGCAGTACGTTCTGGCTCCGCATGAGGTCTTCTTCGACCGCGGCACGGCGCATCACTTCTTGAATGAGCCGCTGGTTCTCCGCCATCGTCCGGTTCACCGAGCGGCTCATCGCGGCGGCGACCACCTCGGCGCGCGTTGCCCCGCCGAGTTTGTTCTTCATGCGGATCCAGTACGTGTGCACCGTGGCGACGCTGAGGCCCAGCTCCGCGGCGATGGATTTGTCCGTCATGCCCTGGATCGAGAGTTCCAGAACTTGGAGCTCGCGTTCTGACAGGTCGGCTATGTTAAGACGGTGTGGCATACCTTCTCCCCCTTGTGATCCTTCCACTTGACGCGACCTGCCCTCACCGTTGGTTCGCGGGGCTAGATGATTCTACGCTGTTATCCCGCCAAAACTTCTGCGATTACTCGTTGGCAAAGCGGTTGATGAGCCACCACGCGGCTTGGTCGTGGGGAACGAACTTGGGATGGGTGATGTGCTCGAACGCGGGCAGGTAGCCCAGACTGCCGTCGCCGTGGTGGCGAATGCGCTGGATGACCCGCTCCACGTGCTCCCTTGCCACGCGGCACCGTTCGATGTCCGCGCGTGAACCGCCAATGCGGGCATGGGTGGCTCGAGCTACCCGCTGAAGGTCGTCGAAGATCGTTCGGGTGGCGGCGAGCTTGCCGATCGCCGCTTCCGGCTTTCCCTCGGCGTATCGGGTTCGCGCTTCTTCGGCGAGGCGCACGAACTCGACCGCGCCCCGGGCGAACCGCGTCACGCCTCGGCAAGCCTCGTTCGGCGCCACGGCCAAAGCTCGCTCGAAGACGTCGAGCGCCGCCTCACCAATTTCGCCGGCAAACTCGTCGCCGTGATACAGCCAAGCGAGGAACGGGTTGGCGTTCAGCAGGAACCGCACCTTGAGCGAGCTCCGGATCCGGCCCGCAGCAAAGCTCCCTCCGACTTCGGGCAGTTCCACGCCCATCAGCCGCGCCCACTCCTCGTAGGTTTCCGATTCGCGCAGATAGGCCGTGAGGAAGGGCGTGTCTTTGCCGTTCAGAAGGTCGCCGCAGGCGCGGATGGCGGGGAACAGGGTGTCGTATGCCCCAAAGAGTCCGCACTCCCACGTGGTCACGCAGACCCCGTGCAACGCGTGGGTTCGCACATCTTCGACCACCTGGCGGACGTTCTCCTCGCTCGCGCTGAGGTTCATCCAGGTGGCGTTGTACGTCTGCAGGGTCGGACATCCCACAACGTCGAACCCCTTATCCGCAAAGGGCACGCTCGTTTCGGCGCAGCCCGAGAAGTACTGCCAATCGAAAATGACCGTGCTCTTCGGCATGGCCTCCAGAGCGCCCGGATGCTCGGCAAACATGTCTCCCCACACCGCGGGGCGCCGTCCCGCCCGTTCCACCCGCCGCGCCAGAGGGCCAAAATGCTCGCCGTAAAGCGCGGCTTTGCCGTCCCCTTTCTCCGAATCCACGCGCTGGCGGCATTCGGGGCACTGGCCCAACTGCTGCGTTTCGTCGCCGCCGATGTGGACGAGCTCGTCGTCGAACGCGGCCAACGTGTCGTCCACCAGCCCTTCGCAGAGCCGCACGAAGTCTGGGTTCGAAGGGCAGGCTTGCATCCCCTGGAACCGCGCCTCGCGATAACGCTTGCCCTGCTCTGTGTAGAGCATCCCCTCGAAGTGTCCCAGCAAGTTCACAAATGGCACCAACCGCAGGTCCGGGAACTCTCGGCGCACCTTCTGGACGTCCTCGGGGCGCAGGCAATCGACGCCGTGCGACCAAGGAGTCGAAGGGTAGGCGTACCGGTGTTCCAGATACAGTCCGAGCGCGTCGTATCCCGCTTCGGCGGTGAGTTTCGCATACGCGATCAGGCGCTCGGCGTCGAGACACTGCTCGCGCGCAACGTCCAGCATCCACATTCGGAGGGGCATCGTCCGAGTATGACCGAGGCGTGCCAGAGAACAAAAAAAGGCCCGCCGGAAATCGGCGGGCCTTTCCTAATCGCGGTCGACTAGAGCTTCGGCGTGGCCGAAAGCGTGGTCTGGTCGATCCGGAAGTTGAAGGGTAGCGGCGACCGCGTCGGCGAGATCGGCGAAACGGCGCGGAGCAACAAGCGGATGTTGCGGCCGCCGTCGACATAAGCCGAAAGCGTCGAGAACGGAAGCTTGATGGTCTTCTTGGCGTCCGCGGAGCTAACCGGGAACGCACCGAAGTACACCCACTTGCTGTTGGCGACGTCCCAACCGAAGACCGATGTCGAAAGGCCGTCGATAGCGCCGGCTTCCGCGTTCAGCGTCACCGCGCTGTACGAGGTCAGCGCCTTGTTGAAGTGGAACGTCACGTCAGCCGAAGCGACGTGGCCGGTCCGCGCGACGAACGCCGAACCGATCGAGAAGTACCGATCGTCCGAGGTCGTGACGTTGGCGAGGTTGCCAAACGCCTGCGCGCCCTCGAACATCGAGATCGCGGTCGGCGCAACCGACTCGTCAGAGCCGCTGGAAGAACTGATCTTGAACGATTGGATGATGGTCGTCCAGTCGTTGCCGGGCGCGACCACCATGCCGTTGGCCCAGAACGTCAACTGGTCGACGGGGTCCACTTCCATCCCGAAGTAGTCTCCCCATCGGCCGGCGGTATACGTCGTGCCGCTGCTGGTGCCGATCTTGATCGGCTTACCCATCGTGCCCTTCGCGTCGGTGGATTTGCGTCCTGCCACGTAAAGGTCGGCGGCGATGCTCGTCGAGCACAAGGAGTACACGACGGCGATGTCGCCTGCGTTGTTGACGTTGATCGCCGGCATCCAGGCGTCTTCGCTGGCGCCCGGCGAAACGTTGCCCGACTGGAACAGCGTGGGCTGGCCGGAAGCCGGCCAAGAGCCGGTTCGGAACTCGTACCAGCGGACGACGTTGCGTCCGTTGCTGAGGACCGTGTGCGCGCTGACGATTTTGCCCGCACGGTAGAAGCAGTTCAGAAGGCGGCCGTCGAGGGCGTCGAGTTGCTGTCCGCCCGACGAGACCGATGCGCGAGGCCGTCCCCAGTTGGGAACCGCGACTTGAGCCGTGACCACTGAGGGCGTGGAAGCAAGTCCGCTAAACGCCAGCAACTGCATCGCGCTCGAACTGGCCGGCGTGACGCCGAACACCTTGTCGGTCGTCTTGTCGGTGCTGCGCGTCAGCTGGGTCGTGCCTCCTCCCGCAAACTTGAAGTAGCTCGCGGTGACGGCAGCGCCGGTCAGCATGGGGGCTTTCGGAACCGTCGTGCAGAGCACGCCGAAATATCCGCTGGTGAAGCCGAACATATTGCCGCTGAAGACCAAGCCGTCCTTGTTGAAACCGAAGTTCGGGTAGTCGAGCCAGAAGTCGGCGCCACCGTCGGTGAGCTTCGTGCTGATCTTGTACTTGAACCAGTTGCCGTTCGGGTCAGAGTCGTCCGAAACGGCAATGAGCTGCCAGCTCTCAAGCGCCGTGAAGTCCGCGTTGAGGATCGACAGGAACCAGCGCTTGGAAACGCTGTCGTAAAACACCTTCGGGTCGGAGATGATGCCGCCCGTGATCTGGGAGCCGAAGAAGTTGGCGAAGTTCTGTTGGAACGTCTTGGTGCCCGTCTTCGTGAAGATCGCCCAGTTCGTGTTGACCACCGAGACGATGTGGTTGGGACCGACCGAAACATCGCAGTCGGGCGGGAAGTAACCCGTGCCGCCGATGCCCGCAAACTTGGGACCGAGTTGGCCGCGGGGTACCGAGGTCACGTCGCCAAGGGGAAGAGAGTTGGGCTCGCCTTCGGGCGGATAGATGCCGGGGTTCTCCGACGGGTCGGCCCATCGGCCGCGGGTCTCGTCGATTTGGGGATTGAACCGAGTGGTGGTGTCGCGCACCGCGGGCGCCACCTGCCTCGTCATAAAGGGCTTGTAAGTGAGCTGGGCGAAGGCGCTAACGGCGAACGCCGCGAGCAATCCAGTTGCCAACCCGGAACGCAGGAATATCCGATTCATTGCTGGTTATCCTCAATGCGTCCCGTAAATGCTGGACGCTGATTCGTACATAATACGCGATTTTACGGTGATTCTTCGATTCGCCAGGTCGATTTCACGCTGGGACTTGACCGAAGCGTCGCAATTACCGAGCAGTACTTTTCGTCGCTCAACTCCACCGCCCGCGCCACCGCCGCCGGGTCGAGTCCCTCGCCTTTCACCACGTGGCGGACTTCGATCGAGCGGAACGGTCTCGGCCACTCGCCCTGGGGAACCCGCTCGCCGTCAACTTCGATGCGGTACGAGGTGACCGTCTGCTTCTTTTTCCGCAGGATGGAGATGACGTCCATGCCCGAGCAAGCGCCGATCGCCGCGAGCAAGGTTTCCACGGGCGTCGCGCCTCGGCCCTCGCCCCCGGCCTCGGGGTAGGCGTCCATCACGAAGGAGACCTTGCCCTCCGTGTGCGCTTCAAAGGCCATCTCGCCGACTAGGTCCACTGTAACCATGGACCGAGTTTATTCGACGTAGTCGCTCTCGCTCGGAGCTTTGCGAAGGAACGCTTCGATGAACCCTTCGATGTCCCCGTCCATCACGCCCTGAACGTTTCCGGTCTCGTATCCGGTGCGATGGTCTTTGACCATCGTGTAAGGCTGGAAGACGTAGCTTCGAATCTGCCTTCCCCACGCGGCGGGGCCCTGGTCGCCCTTGAGCAGCTTCATCTTTTCTTCGCTTTGCGCCTGGCCGAGCGCCGCGAGCCGCGCCAAAAGCACCGTCATGGCGCTCGCCCGGTTCTTGTGCTGACTCCGCTCGTTCTGGCACTGCACAACGATGCCCGTGGGGATGTGGGTGAGGCGCACCGCGCTCTCGGTCTTGTTGACGTGTTGCCCGCCCGCGCCGCCCGCCCGCAGCGTCTCCACCTTCAGGTCGTCGGGGTTGATCACCACCTCGCTCTCCTCGATTTCGGGCAGGACTTCGACCCTTGCAAACGAGGTGTGTCGCCGCGCGTTGGCGTCGAACGGCGAGATCCTCACCAAACGGTGAACACCGTTTTCCGCCTTAAGGTAGCCGTAGGCGTTCGTGCCGGAGATGAGCATGTTGACGGTGCGGTAGCCGGTCACGTCGCCCGGGGTTTCACTGAGAATCTCCAGCTTGAAGCCCTTCTCCTGGGCGTACCTGGCGTAGAGCCGCTGGAGCATCGCCGCCCAGTCGCACGCCTCGCTGCCGCCGGCGCCCGCGTTGATCTCCACCAGCGCGTTGCGGCCGTCGTGCTCCCCGCTCAGGAGGGTTTCCAGCTCGTAGCGGTCGAGTTCCTTGAGGAACGCCGCCGCCATCTGGTCGGCTTCAGCCTGCAACTCCTCGTTGGGCTCGGCTTCCAGCATCTCGCGCAGCTCGGCGATGTCGCGCTCGGTCTTGTCCAACCTTCGGAAAGGCGCGACGAGGTCGCGCAAGCGGGACAGCTTCTGCAGGTCCTTGTTTGCGGAGGTGGGATCGTCCCAGAACGTCTGTTCCGACGATTTTGCCTCGAGGGCGGCTATCTGTTGCTCGGCGCGAGGGAGGTCAAAGATGCCCCCTGATAGCGTCCAGGCGCCCGCGCGCGCTGGACAGCGATTGATGCTGTTCGACGGTCAGCATGGGCGCGATTGTACCAGGCGTTCAGGTTTTGAGCGGCGGCAGCACTTGCTCGATTTGGGTTCGGTGGCTCTCCATCCATTCCGGCAGGCACAAGCGTTCGCCCAACTTCTCCATCGGCTCGTCCGCCGCAAATCCGGGCGGGTCGGTGGCAATCTCGAACAGGACGTGTCCAGGCTCCCGGAAGTAGATGGAGTGGAAGTAGTTCCGATCCATCACCGGGCTCACGTTGTAGCCGTCCGTGTCCAGTTGCAGGCGCCATAGCCGTTGCTTGGTGTCGTTCTCCACGCGAAACGCCACGTGGTGGATCGTGCCCGCGCCGCCCCTTCCTCGCGGGGCATAGGGAGAACAGACGAGGTCGAGAATCGACCCGACCACCGGGTGAGGCTTGTCGTAGCGGTAGCGGTGCTCGTCGTGGGGCCCTGCTCGGTACGCCATCCGCTCGTGCAGCAGCTTCGCGGTTTGATCGAACCCTTCCAGCGTAAGGGAGACCGAATGGATGCCCGCGATGGCGTGGTTTCGACCAATGTCGGCGGACAGCCACGGGGTGCTGTCCTTGAGCGCAGACTCGATGAGATCCACCTGCAATCCGTCTGGGTCGTGGATTGTCGCGAGCTTCTCACCGAAGCGGCACCCCGTTTCCGCCTTAACCTGATGGTTGGCAAGTCGATCTAACCAAAAGGATAACGAGCCCTCAGGAATGGCAAGCGCGAACGAGGTCGCTTGGCCCGTTCCTGGGGCGCCCTTCTGCGCGCCCGGATAGGAGAAGAAGGTGAGGATGGTCCCGGGCGTGCCGTGGGCGTCTCCGTAGTAGAGATGGTAAGCGCCCGGGTCGTCGAAGTTGACGGTCTTCTTGACCAGCCTTAAGCCCAGCAACTTGACGTAGAAATCGTAGTTCCGCTGAATGTCCGCGCTAATCGCGGTGACATGGTGGATTCCGAGAATGCCCTCGAACATCGCTATTCACCTTGCAAGTTCAGTTTACGCCGATTACGGACGGGATACGGGGGTCATCGCACTCCAATCGCTACCGATTTTCGCGTCCACCTCGACGGGCACGTCGAGAGGAAGCGCGGTTTCCATGACGTGGCGGATCGGCTCGATCAAATCGCGCTCATCCGGATGCAGCTCGAACACGAGTTCGTCGTGGACCGTGAGGAGCATCCGCGTCCGCTTCCCTCTGAGGAGTTCTTGGACTCGGATCATCGCGATCTTGATCATGTCTGCCGCCGTGCCTTGGATTGGAGCGTTCATCGCCTGACGTTCCGCGTACATCCGCTCGTTGCGGTTCGCCGCGTGGATGTCCGGGAAGTACCGTCGTCGGCCGCAGAGGGTGGTGGTAAATCCCTTGCTGCGCGCTTCCGCCACGATCGCGTCCGTGAAACCCTTGATCTTGGGGAAGCGGGTGTTGTACTGCTCGATCAGCGCCTTCGCTTCCGCCACGGAGAAGTTGCCGCCAAGTTGGTTCGCCAGCCCAAAATCGGTCACGCCGTAAAGCACGGCGTAGTTGAGAAGCTTCGAGTAGCCTCGCATCTCGCGGGCAACGAGGTCCAAGGGAACGCCGTACATGAGCGACGCGGTCACCGTGTGGACGTCCTCTCCTTCGGAGAAAGCGCGGACCAAGGCCTCGTCCTTGCACATGTGGGCGAGCACCCTCAACTCGATTTGCGAGTAGTCCAGCGAGAGAAGCTCGTAACCCGGCGCCGCCACAAACGCCTTGCGGATCTTCCGTCCCAACTCGGTGCGGGTCGGGATGTTCTGCAGGTTGGGGTCGTTCGAGCTGATGCGCCCGGTCGCCGCCCCGGTCTGGTTGTAGGTCGTGTGGATTCGGCCGTCCTCCCGCACCAATCGGGGAAGCGCATCGGCATAGGTCGATTTCAGCTTGGTGAGCTCACGGTAGTTCAGAACCTCGGCGCAGATGGGATAGGTGGGCGCGAGGAGTTGCAGGATTTCCGCGCCGGTTCCGTAGCCGGTCTTTGTCTTCTTTGGACCTGGAATCTCGAGCTTCTCAAAGAGCGCCTCTCCCAACTGCTTCGGCGACGCAATGTTGAACTCGAACCCCGCCAGCTCGTAGATTCGGGCTTGGATCTGCTCGATTTCGCCCTGAAGCGAGCGCGAGAAATCGACGAGGAACGCCGGATTGGCGGCGATGCCCGCCGTCTCCAACGCGGCGAGCACGGGGGTCAGGGGCTGCTCGATGTCCGTGAGGACCGAGGTTTGCCCTTCCTTCTCCAGTTTCGGCGCCATCTCGCCTCGCAAAAGCCCGAGGCCAGCGACCAGTTCCTCGGCGGTAGCCGGAGCCGCCTCAAGATAGCCCTGGATCAGGTCTCGAAGCGGGTACGAAGAGCGGCCGGACTGCAAAACGAACCCCGCCAGCAACGTGTCGAATCCACAGGGCGCCAAGATCCCAAGCCGTTTGGCGATCGGCTTCGCATCGTGGAACGTGGCTTTGGAATAAGCACGGGCAAGGTAAGCGTCCCCGACTTCGGCGGAGCATCGCCGCACTTCCATGCCTACGGCAAAGAACGCGCGTTGCTCCGGCTCGTCGAAGATGCTCGCCTGGGCTTCCACCGAGTGGTAGAGCACGGCGGGCGCCGCGTCCCCGATCCAGCGCGCAAGCTCCTCCGCAGAGCGGACGTCCTCCGCGTGCACCGCCAAGCTCACTTCGTGCACCGAAACCGTTTCCGTTTCTTCGCTCGCCCCTTCTCGGTAGCGGCCGAGCACGCCGTCGGCTCGGCGCACGTGGCTCTTGAACTCGAGCGACTCGAGCATCGCCTTCGCCGCCTCCAACTGGTTCGGGGTGAGCACGAAAGGCTTGAAATCGTATTGGACGGGGCAATGGCGGTCGATGGTGGCAAGCCACTTCGACTTCTTCATCTGCTCGACCACCGGCTCGATCTTCTTGCGGAACTTCTCCTCGACTTCGTCGAAGTGTTCCAGCATGTTCTCGATGGTCCCGAACCGCTGCAAAAGGGTCGTGGCGCCCTTCTCGCCGATGCCCGGAACGCCGGGAATGTTGTCGCTCGTGTCGCCGACGATCGACTTGTAATCGGGCACGAGTTCGGGGCCGAACCCGTACCGTTCGAAGACTTTCTCCGGCGTGTAGGTCACCGTGTCCGTGACGCCGACCTTTGACGTGAGCACGCTGACCTTTTCGTCGACCAACTGCAACGAGTCCAAGTCGCCGGTCACGATGGTGGTCTCATAGCCGTTTTCCTCGCCCAATCGGCTGATCGTGCCCACGATGTCGTCGGCTTCGTAGCCCGTTTCCTCGATCGAGGGAATGCCCAGGGCGGACATGAGCTCTCGGGCAACCGGAAACTGGGCGGTCAGCTCGGGCGGGGTTTCCTTGCGGGTTCCTTTGTACTCGGAGAACTCCGCGTGTCGAAACGTCTTGCCGGGGGCGTCGAAGGCGACCACGATGGCGTCGGGCCGGATGTTCTCCAGCAGATAGAACAGCATGTTCGTGAAGCTGTAGAGCGCGTTCGTGGGGCGTCCGTCGGAGGTGGAAAGGTATCGGGTTGCGAAGAACGCCCGGTACAGCAAGCTGTATCCGTCAATCACCACCAACCGCTTGGCTGCCATGCCCGGGAAGTTACCCGTTGCAGAGACCGCCGTTTCGTAGTACTATGGCAACAAGCACGGGTAAGGCAGGTTTCGATGACGAACCATAAAGGTGAGGACAGGATTCGTCGCCTCAGTCACTGGCGCGCTTTTCGCGTTGGTGTCGTCTATCTCGCCTTGGGCGTTTTTTGGATCCTGTTCAGCGATTCCATCGCCGACGCCATCGCCCCCAATCGAGAGGTTCTTCTGCGCATCCAGGCTTGGAAGGGCATGGGCTACGTGGGCATGACGGCGTTGCTGCTCTACTTCTTTGTCCGGTGGGAGTTGGGCCGCGTGATCAAGGCTGAGCACGAAGCACAGGTCGCCCAACACGATCTGGCTCAACTCAACCGCGAACTCGAACATCGGGTCGAAGCCCGAACCCGCGAACTCAAGCAGGCAAACGAGGAGCTGATGAGGTTCAGCCACACGGTTTCGCACGACTTGCGAACACCCTTGCGCACCATGAGCGGGTTCGCCCTCGCCTTGGGCGAAGATTACGGCGACAAGCTGGACGACGAGGGCAGGGACTACCTCCGAAGAATCCAGGAAGCCGGCATCCGGTCCGACCAGATGATCGACGGCTTGATGGCCCTTGCCAAGATCTCCCAAGCTGAACTCACCCACGAGGACGTCGATTTTTCGGGCATGGCATCCTCGGTGCTCTCGCAACTTAAGAAGCGGTATCCCGACCGCACGGTTGTCGCCAAGGTCCAACCGGGAATCATCCTGCGCGGCGACCCGAAGCTCCTTCAGATTGCGGCCGAAAACCTCGTCGGCAATGCCTGGAAGTACACCGCCGGTAAAGACCGCGGCATCATCGAAGTCGCCGAAAGTAACGGCGTCGTCACGGTATCCGACAACGGTGTAGGATTTGATCCTGCCGATGCCGAGCGAATCTTCGAAGATTTCGAGCGCCTTCCCGGTGCGCATGCGTTTTCCGGCATGGGTATCGGCTTGGCTACCGTTAAGCGCATCGTAGACCGGCATGGTGGGGAAATTTGGGCTTCCGGCGAACCTGACCGGGGGGCATCGTTCTCGTTCCGACTAGGGCCGCATCCGGACCGGCCTGAACAAGAACTGGTACTGACGTCGGCAAATCCGGGGTAAAATTCGAGAGGCCTCTCGGGCCATATTTTTTCTCGCGGCCCTCCAGGGCGAGCTTGCTCCAGGTAAGTCCGAATGATCTACCGCCCGCTTCGTTACGAACAAATGATGCGTGCCGCTGAGTCTTACGACGTGCGCGCCCGGCGAATGCTCGGAGGAATGGGCATCTACACCGGTGAGCGCATGTTCGCGTTCCTGATCGGCGAGGACATTGGGCTGAAGTTGTCGCCCGAAGACCTCGAGTTGGCGATGCAACTCCCTGGTGCCGGTCCGCTGAAGCCCTCTGCAGACGCCGAGCCGATGAAGGACTACGTTCGGATGCCCCGCGCCGTGCTGGACAACTACGAAGAGTTCATCCAGTGGGTGGAGCGCAGCGCCAGCCACGCCCAGCGAAAGATCGCCAGCTAGGTTAAACTGGCCGTTATGGCCCACTCGAACGGCGAGGTGTCCCTCGCCCAGATTGCCGACTTCCAAGCCGCCTTCGCATCCGATCCCCGAGCCCGCCAGGCGATGAACGCCGTGTGCGCGGCGCCCGTCACGAAAGCCGCCCTCAACCGACGCCGCGTCGCCGACCTCAGCCAGACCTACAGCGTCCACCTGCCCGAGAACAAGATCACCGCCCAGATGGCGAGCGGCCGATGCTGGATGTTCGCCGCGTTGAACACGCTGCGCGTGGTGGCGATCCAGAACATGAACTTGGACGAGGAGTTCGAGCTCTCCCAAAACCACACCATGTTCTGGGATAAGTTCGAGAAGGCCAACTACTTCCTGGAGTCGGTGCTCGCCACTTTGGACGAGCCGACCGACGGAAGGCTGATCGCCCACCTCTTCGCCGCGCCCATCCAGGACGGCGGCCAGTGGCACATGTTCATCAACCTTGTGCAGAAGCACGGGTTGGTACCCAAATCCGTCATGCCCGAGACCGACAGCAGCAGCAACACCGGCATGATGAACGCCCAGATCACGCTGAGGCTGCGCGAGTTCGGATGCCAACTCCGCGCCGCCCACGCCGCCGGCAAGGCAATGGGCGATCTGCGCGCCATGAAGCCGGCGATGCTGGAACAGGTGTATCGCATGCTCTGCATCCACCTGGGCGAGCCCCCGGCGAAGCTCGAGTGGCAGTGGCGAGACAAGGATCGCGCCTTCCACCGGGACGGTGTGCTCACGCCGCTGGAGTTCTACCGAAAGCACATCGATGTGGACCTGTCCGACATGGTCTGCCTCATCCACTGTCCGCAATCGGCAAAGCGCTTCAACGAGGTCTATACGATCAAGTTCCTGGGCAACGTCGTGGGTGGGGAGATGATCCGGTACGTGAACGTGGGGCTCGACACGATGAAGAAGGCGGCGATCCTGCAACTCCAGAACGGCGAACCCGTTTGGTTCGGTTGCGACGTCGGCAAGTTCCTCGAGCGCGAACTGGGTTGGATGGACAACCAGCTCTTCGACTACGAGTCGATCTACGGCTCAACCTCCACCCTCTCAAAGGCGGAACGGCTGGACTACGGCGAATCGCTCATGACCCACGCGATGGTCTTCACGGGCGTCGACCTCGACGACTCAGGCTCGCCCCGCAAGTGGCGCGTCGAGAACTCTTGGGGCGAAAAAGGCGGCGACAAAGGCTTCTACGGCATGGCGGATTCGTGGTTCGACGAGTTCAACTACGAAGTCGTCGTGCATCGCAAGTACCTCGGCGAGGACGTCGTAGCGTTGCTAGATCGCGAGCCCGTCGGCTTGGAGCCGTGGGATCCTATGGGTTCGCTCGCGGGTTAAGCGAGCGAACCCCTTGGGTCTTAGTTAGCGGGAACGAGCCGAACAACCTTGTCCGGCTGGTTGATCGCGATGTACAGATAGCCGTCCGGGCCGACCGCCACGTCGCGCACGCGCCCGATGCCTTGGAGCAACTCCTCGCGCTCGACGAACTTGCCGTTCTGCGTTCGGATTCGGTCCACGTTGGCGCCCGATAGCCCGCCGGCGATAAGGTCTCCGTTCCAGCTAGGGAACGCCTTGCCGCGCATGACGTCCAGCCCGCAAGCCCCGGTCGAGGGCAGCCAGCGGAAGATCGGCAACTGGAAGTCCTGTCCCTGGCCGGGCCAAGGCGTGCTGTAGGGCGAGTCGTTGTAGTTGATGCCGAACGAGATGATCGGCCAACCGTAGTTCGCGCCCTTTTGGATTCGATTCACCTCGTCGCCGCCGCGCGGGGCGTGCTCGGTGTCCCATAGCGTCCCGTCCAGACCCATGACGAGCCCTTGCGGGTTGCGGTGGCCGTAAGACCATATTGCGCCGATGCGACCCTTCGCCTTGTCGGCGGCGCTGGCAAACGGATTGTCGCCAGGGATGGTGCCGTCCTCGTTCACGCGGTAGATCTTGCCGTTGGGCTTGGTCAGGTCTTGGGCAAGGTTTCCGTTGCCGCGCTCGCCAATCGAGAAGAAGATGTGCCCTTTGCCGTCGAACACTATGCGACTGCCGAAGTGGACGCCCGAGCCGTTGTAGTTCTCTTGGGCGACCTCGAAAATCGTCTCCTGGTTGGTCCAGGCAGGGCGTCCGCCGCTGAACTGCAGCTTGCCGCGCACGATCTTCGTGAAGCCGCCGTTGCCGTTCTTGGCGGGGTCCGCAAACGAGAAGTAGATCCAGCCGTTCTTGGCGTAGTCCGGGTGGACCGCCACGTCCATCAAACCGCCCTGCCCGATCTGCGCCACCGCCGGCGTGCCCTGCACCGCCGGGCTCAGCTTCCCGCCCTCGACCACGTTCAACGCGCCCGAAAGGTTGGTGACCAGCATGCGCCCGTCCGGCAGCCAGTTGAGGGACCACGGGGTGGAGAGTCCGCCTTCGACCACCGTCTCCATGCGGAACTTGTGAAGCTTCGACGTGTAGACGCCGTCGACCGCCTTCGGCGACCCGAACTTGGCGCGCAAGCCGCGGCTCTGCATTTCGCGGATGTGAACCACCAACGCCCAGATCTCCTGATCCTTGAGCGTCTTCCCAAACGCCTCCATGCCCATGTCCGGCTTGCCGTTCTTGATGGTGTCGAAGAACGGCCGGTCGTGCTTTTGGTCGTACAAGTCTTGGGTGATGAGCGTTTTCGTGCCGGCGCCGCCGCCTTCGCCCTCTCGGCCGTGGCAGTTGCTGCAGTTACGGATCCAAAGCTCGGTCACGTTCGTCGACTGGGCTTCCAAGGGCGCGGCGGGCCGATCGAGTTTCGAGCCTGACCCGTTGGCGGGCTCGGTTTCCGAGGCAGAGCGGCTCAAGTACGAGCAGGACGCAATCGATGCCGCTCCGAAGAGCAGGGCGGAGACATGCTTCAGCACGCGCGAACTATACCTAGTGCCCGGGCCGCTTGAGAACGTCTTCGGCGACCACGTTCATCGCCCCGTCGTCCACCCATTTGCCCGCGTCGGTGCGAATGCCCAGGTACGCCGAGTGGTTTCTGCCCGGTGCCGCGTTTGGGTCCACGTCGCCTTTGGCATCCACCTCTTTCAACTCGACCGCCACGTTACGGAAATGGTAGTTGGCGGGCGCGAACTCGGGCTCCTCAAGGTCGTGCCTGCCCACGGCGCGGTCGGCTTCCATCGGCGGGTAGTACTTGCCCAACTTGCTGTCTTCGGGGCTGAAGTAGTTGTAGAACTCCCCCACATGGCGCTCGATCGCCTTCCCGTACATCTCGTTGGTCTGCAGTTGCTCGTCGTCGATCGCCGCCCCCACCAAGTGGACGCTGGTCACTTTGAAGGGCACGTTCAGTTTGTCCAGAGCGAGGATCGACTCGGCGACCAGGCGCGCGCCCATCGAGTAGCCGAGCAACCGGATCGCCGCGCCGGGGTTGGCTTTGTGCAGGTCCTCCACGAACCTCGCCAGCTTGGGCCCGTTCGCGAAGGCGTTGTGCTTGGCTTCCCGATATCCCGTTGCCCCGAACGGGTCCCAGTTGGTGGACCCGTCCCACGAGAATCCGACGACCATACCCGAGTAGCCGTCGTGCTGCAGCGACTCACGCGCCAAGCCGAAGCGATTGACCGCCTTGGTCTCGTCGTTGTTCAGCCCGTGGACGACGATCATGATGTCGCGGGCGGGCTTCGCCCCGTTCATCCCGGGCATGTCGCCCACCACCTCGTAGCTAAAGGCGGTATGCCCGGGTTGCAGCATTCCGTTTTGAACGTGCCCACGGGTCGTCGCAAAGGGGATCGGGAAGACCCCCTTCGCGAACGCCGCTTCGGCTCTCGCCTCCGAGCGAACGCCCTTTTGCCAGACTACGTAGCCGCCCCAGCCTAAGCCGACGATGGCAACGAAGCCGACCAAGGGCCCTAGCTTCACAACGTCCAGCCGTCTCGATACTTGGGCCGGATCAGGCTGTCGTACTCCGACGAGCCCTTGACCTTCATCGCCTTGCTGTCCCACTCCAGCCGTGGGCCGTCCGCCCACACCGCAAGGTTGCCCAGCACGACTGTTTCGGTCAGCGGTCCCGAGTAGTTCGGGAAGTTGGAGTGCGCGGGCGCCTTGCCGCCGATGGCGTCGACCCATTCGGCGAAGTGGCCTGGGGACTCTTCCACCGCAATGTCGGGCAACGCCTCTCCGCTAACCAGCACGGCGTCGCCGCCGTACTCGCCCGCCGAGTGCAGGGTGCCGTGCTCACACACGATGAGGCAGCCGTTCGGCTTGAGGGCGATGCCCGGCGCCAACTCGGCAGGCGGCGTTTTGCCGCCGTCGTACCACTTCAGCGTGACCGGACCGCGGTCGCCCCGCTTGTCGAACTCATAGGTGACGATCGACCACGCCGGGTAGCTGTCGCGGTTGTGCCCCGACGTCGTCGCTTGGATTGCGATAGGATCACGAAGGTCCAGCGCCATGAACGGCAGGTTCATGCAGTGGCATCCGATGTCGCCCAAAGATCCGCTGCCGAAGTCCCACCAGCCGCGCCAAGCGAACGGGTGGTATCCGTCGGCGTAGGGCCGCTCCGGCGCCGGGCCCAGCCAAAGATCCCACTCCACCGTCTTGGGCGTCGGTTTCGACTCGGGGCGGCTCACGCCCTGGGGCCACCAGCCTCCCGCGCGGTCGGTCCAGCAGTGGATCTCCTTCACCGCGCCGAACGTTCCCTTCTTAATGAGCGCCGCCACCTTGCGCAGACTGGTCTGTGCGGTGCCTTGGTTGCCCATCTGCGTCGCCACCTTGTGGTCCTTTGCCAGCTTGGCAAGGGTTCGCGCCTCAAAAACCGTCCGGGTCAGCGGCTTCTCGCAGTAAACGTGTTTGCCCATGCGGATCGCCATCGCCGAGATGATCGCGTGGGTGTGGTCGGGCGTGCTGACGATGACGGCGTCGACGCGGTCGCGCATCACCTCGAGCATCTCTCGGTAATCGGTGAAGGTCGCCGCCTTCGGATACTCCGCCATGCCTTTGGCGCGGACGGTGACGTCCGTGTCGCACATGGCGACCACTTCGCCGAACTTGGCGGCGTTCGCCATGTTGCTCCAGCCTTTACCGCCGAACCCGACGGTGGCGAAGCGGATCTTGTCACTGGCGGAACGCCGGCCTTGGGCGAGGACGGCAGGCGCGGCGGCGAGGCCGATGCCGACCGCGGCGGAAGCCTTGAGGAAGTCTCTACGAGAGGTTTCGTTGGGCATGGATGATTGCTCCTGTTGCGAGATTAGGGACGGTTCAAACAGTGCGAGAGGAACCACTTGTAGAGGTCTTCCCCTGCATAAGGCGCGGACCACGTGTCGTGGGTGCCGCCGGGAACGATATCGAAGCGCAGGTCGGCACCCAGCTCGCGCAACGCCGTGACCAATGAGAGTTCGGCGTTGAGCGGCACCGCCTCGTCGGCGTCGCCATGGATCGACCAGATGGGGACCTTTCGAAGCGGGGCAGCCAGGAACCGGTCTCCCCATGCCGCGATCGGCGCGATCGCCGCGAAACGATGGGGGACTTTGGCGGCAAGTTCGTAGGTTCCGTGCCCGCCCAGGCTCAGCCCGGTCAGGTACACGCGGCCCACGTCCACGCGGCAAGTTGCCTCGATCTCGTCCAGCAGCCCGATGAGGGTGGCAACGTCCCAGTACTGGTCGGCGGGGCACTGCGGCGAGACCACGATGAACGGGAAATCGCGCCCTTGGGCGATCTCCTTGGGCGGGCCGTGCAGCTTGACCCTCTCCAGGTCTTCTCCTCGCTCGCCCGCTCCGTGCAGAAACATGAGGAGCGGGAATCGATCATCGGGCCGGGCATCGTAGTCCGGCGGCAGATACCGCAGGTACCGGCCCCCGACGTCCACGGTCACCTTGCGAGAATAGGAGCAGGCGCTTTGCCGCATGGCTGGCTAAAACACGATGACCGAGCGGATGACGTTGCCGGTTTCCATTTCGTGGAACGCCTCCTCGACGTCGTCGAGGGCGATCCGCCGCGTTACCATCGCGTCCAGATCGAGCTTGCCGTCCAGATAAAGCTGCGCCATCAGCGGGAAGTCGTGCGAGGGGAGGGCGTCGCCGCAGTGGCACACGTTCAGCGCCGCCTTGTTCCAGTACACGCCGGTCGCCATGTTGCCCAAGTTCAGGTTCACCGCGTCGTGCTCGGCGGGGAAACCGATCGTCGTCGCCGTGCCACCGTACGAGAGCATCTGGATCGCCTGCTCGGTGCACTTGGGAATGCCCGTCGCTTCAAACGCGAACTCCACGCCGCCGTCCCAGCCGTCGTCCGTGATGCGCCGAACCTCCGCCACGGGGTCGCACTCGGCGGCGTTCACCGTGTGGGTGGCGCCGAAGTTGCGCGCCCAAACCAGCTTGGTCGGGTTCACGTCGACGGCGATGATCTTGCTGGCGTGTTGTAGGCGCGCCCCTTGGATGACCGAGAGTCCGACGCCGCCGCAGCCGATGACCGCCACCCGCGAGCCGGCGAACACCGGCGACGTGTTCATCGCCGCGCCCACGCCCGTGATGACGCCGCATGCGATGAGGCACGCCTTGTCCAGCGGCATCTCCTCGGGCATCTTGATCGCGGCTTTCGCGTGGACCACGGTGTGCGTGGCAAAGGTGCCGCACCGGAGCACCTGCGAACAAAGCGCGCCGTCCGATTTGCGATGGATGCGCGGCTTGGGCCGAAGCGCCATGTAGCAGTGTCTGGGATCGCCGCGAAGGCACGCCGGGCACTGTTCGCACGGCGCGCGGTAAGCGATGACGACGGGGTCGCCTGGCTTGAGGTGCGTGACGCCTTCGCCGACTTCCACCACGTGCCCCGCCCCCTCGTGGCCGAGCACGATGGGAAAAGCCATGCCGTTGCCGTTCAGGTTCTTCACGGTGAGGTCGGTGTGGCAGACGCCGCTCGCCGCCAGCTTGATCAGCACCTCGTTCGGGCCGGGCGGATCGACCACGATTTCGCGGACGACGGCGGGCTCGCCGGGGGCTTCGAGAATGCAGGCTCGGCCTTCGAAGGACATGGCGTGAGTTTAGCCGCAGGACCGTTTCATAATGACCTTTGTGCATTTGCCCGCCCTCCGCCACCGCGCGTTTCGAGGCTACATCACGGGCAGTTTCGTCTCCAACGTCGGCAACAACGTGCAGGCGTGGGCGATTTCGTGGCACGTCTACCACCTCACCGGCAGCTCGTTCATGGTGGGCTTGCTCGGCTTGGCAAGGGTTGGTCCTCTCCTTCTCTTTTCTCTGTTCGGCGGCGTGCTTGCCGACCAGGCCGACCGCCGCAAGGTGCTGTTCCTCAGCCAGAGCGCCATGGCGGCCATCTCGCTTGCCATCTTTTCGCTCACCGCGGGTGGGCTTCAAAGCGCCGCCCCTCTGTACGCCATGGTGGCGATCAACGCCGTCGCCCGTGCGTTCGACGGCCCCGCGAGGCAGTCCATGGTGCCCAACCTCGTGCCAAGGGCGGACTTCCCGAACGCCGCCAGCATCAACGGCATGGCGTGGCGGCTCAGCGACGTGCTCGGCCCCATCGTGGCGGGGGTCATGATCGCCTGGTCGGGCTTCGGCGGATACGATGGGCTGGCGCTCTGCTACCTCTTCAACTTCGTCACCTTCTTCGCGGTGCTGGTGGCGGTTTGGCGCATTCCGCCCATGCCGCCCGTCGCCTCGGCAGACCGGCCCACTTCGTTCCGTGAGGTGCTTGGCCTTATCGGCGAGGGCTTGAACTTCGTGAACCGAACTCCGGTCGTGCGCAGCGCCATGTGGATCGACTTCTGGGCGACGCTCCTCTCCGGCGCCGAGGCCCTGTTGCCGGCGTTCGCAGGCGCCATCCTCAAGTTGGGTCCGCAAGGCTACGGCATCCTTGCCGCCTCGTCGGGCGTCGGCGCACTGGTGGCCGCCACCAGCATGGCGTTCGTCCCCACGATCCATCGGCAGGGGCGAATGGTGGTGCTCATGATCGGCGCCTACGGCTTGTTCACCATCACGTTTGGCATTTCAGCGAACCTGTGGACGGCGGCGGTCAGCCTCGCCCTTGTCGGCGCCGCCGACATGATCAGTACGGTGCTAAGGCAGACCATCCGCCAACTTGCCACCCCCGACGAGCTACGAGGACGCATGAGCGCCACCAGCAGCCTGTTCCACATATCCGGCCCCCAACTGGGGAACTTCGAGGCCGGCTTGGTGGCGGGCGCTTGGGGCGAGCGGGTCTCCATCGTTCTGGGGGGCTCGTTGTGCCTGCTGGTGGCGGCGCATTGGTCGCGGGCGAAGGCGCTTGTCGGCTACGTCCACGAGTAGCGTTGCGCGAAATTTCAGGCAATACTCGCTATGGCACGAGTCAGCCTGAATTCCTTGGGCAAGATCATTGCGCGGCGGCGAGCTCAAACCTTCCTCCCAAAGCCCAGAGCGGACCGCCGCATTAGTTGCCCGAAATCCGGGCTAACATGATTCTATGCACCGTGGCTTGCAATCGCCGCGATCCTGCCCGCATTAGGGCTGGGACAGTGTTCCCCGTGGCACGGCTCCCTTGTCACCGATCAGAACATCGGTCCCGACCATCATTCTGTCAGCCGAGTGGAGGCGACGCCGGGGGCAACGGTTATGGGGGTCGACGTGGGACCGCGCCCCGAGGGGAGGGTCATTCTCGCCGACAGCTTCGTGGTCGATGTCGGCGAAAACAGTGTCGGCGATTTGATCGTCCGATTCCAGGTGCCGTTCATGGAACCGGGTGCGATTCGACCGAGCGTGACCGATGCCATGATCGAGTTGTGGCGGGGCGGCTTGCCGGCCAAGGCGGAGAACGCATTTACGGCGACCTGTTCACCAATCGGATCATCAGCACCGGCCCGCTTTTCGATCAGTGGCCCACACCTGTCTATCGGGTTCATGAATCGGATCTCGAGTCCACTGCGAACCAGATCTTCGTGGCCGAGATCGGCACGGGGGGAGGCGTGGGAGTCTACAACGGGGAGACATTGTGGCTCCTCTGGACATTGGCGGGACCCCACGACGTGTTCGCGCCCTTGAGTACTCCGGCGTCCCGAAGAGTCGGCGTTCAGCTACGCGAGGTCACTGGCGGTTACGATTACACGCTGGTCGATAACAACGGTGCGGACCCGGGAGGAGACAATGACCTGCCTTTCAAGATCAGCTACGCGTGCATCCCCGAACCGGGAAGTTGGTCGGTACCGGGGGCGTGGCTCTGCTCCTCCGGCGTCGACGTCGTCCATCGGCGTAGCTCCCGCCGCGCCCCCCGCCCCCCGTCGAGCGCCCAGGCGAGGTCCCGTATCAACTTTTGCGTCTCGTTTGACCTACTTCGACGGGCGCCTTTTCGAAGGGTGAGCAACCCTGCCATGACACCGAAGGGTACGAGGTAGGTGGGCTCGGGAACAAGTTGGGCGACATAGACCGAGCTCTGACCCATGTAGGTTCCGGTTCCCAACAGCGTCTGCCCATCGGCAGAAATGTCCACGAGATCGGTGAAGCTACTCCAACCGGTCGTATCAACGAAGTGGTCTTGCAGTACCTGAGAAACAGAGCGATAGCCGCCGGAGCCCGTCCATAAGTAGCCCTTCCTAATTCCGCCAGGGCTCTGGTTGACCGCGATGATCTCTCCATCAGCGGAGACCGCCACGGCAGACGAAGTCGTGAACCCGGAGCCAACTCCTAGGTCTTCCGTTCCGCCGAGTTCGGTCCACCGGTATGCGTGGAGTTTGCCAGCAACACTGGCGTTGCCAACGACGACTGATCCGTCATAGCTGACGTCGAAGGCGTTCGCCGGCACTTCACCATTGTTCGAGCGGAAGTCCACCATGCCGGAGGTCGCGGTCCACCGGAAGGCTTGGTGCCCATTGGCAACGGACGAGAACCCAACGATCGTTGATCCGTCGCCTGAGATCGCCTGAGCTCCGCTGGATATGGATCCACCGGCGAGATCGCCAAGAGCCTGGAAGCCAACGGTGTTGCTCCAGATGTAGCCCATGGAGAGTCCCGTGGAAACTAGTGTCTCGTTACCGCAAACGATCAAGCTGTTATCCGAAATGCCGGTGGCATAGCCTAGAGTTGAACCGCTGAGATGGCCCATATCGACCATTCCGGTTTCCCGGGTCCACCGAAAGCTCGCTCTGGTGTTCGGATAAACGAGGATTGTTCGCTAATACCGACGATCACCCGTCCGTCGGCAGAAATTCCTTCGCCTGCCGCATTGTTGTCAGCCGGGGACAAGGTGCCGAGATTCAGCTCCCGAACCGCGGGACCAGCGGAAGGCACTCCAAAGGCTCGCCGCTCGCCCCCGGCCCGTTACGGTACTGCCGTCATGGGAGATTGCGTTTGCGCCCAGAAGGTCGGTTCCAGGGACAATGATCGTCTCAATACTCTGTCCCAAGGCAAGTGATGGAAGACCGATGCTTGCGGCGATCAGAACGCCGCCGATGATCCTCTTCGGATCGCAAGGGAGGCACCATGGCAAGTTCATTGTACAGCCGATTCCCATGCCAACGGCATGGGAACCCGACCGCACGAGGATCAAACTCAGAAACTACACCTTCTTGATGTCGACGCGCGTGTCCTTCCAGTGCTGGCCGGGCGCGTAAACCGCGGGCAGGTAGTAGTTCTCGTGCGTCGGCTTCACCTTCTGCTGGGTGGACGGCGTGGTACTTGCCCTTCGCCAGGTAGCGGTCCCACCAGCCGTGGTCCACGCAGAGCACGCCCGGCTTGATCGCCTCGGTGAGCAGCGCCCACAGGCGGTACGAGCCGTTATCGTTGAACACCTCGACCTCGTCGCCGTCCTGGATGCCCCGTGCCGCCGCGTCTAGCGGGTGGATTTCCACCACCGGCTTGCGGTTCAGGTTCAGCAGCACCGGGTTGTTGCTGTGCGTGCTATGCACCCGCCACTTC
Source organism: Fimbriimonadales bacterium (assembly GCA_046330155.1). GTDB lineage: Bacteria > Armatimonadota > Fimbriimonadia > Fimbriimonadales > Fimbriimonadaceae > CALMEF01. Next base: position 101,182 of record JAXLTH010000001.1, read on the forward strand.
GAGTGCGGGGTCATGATGCAGAACGGCTGCGCCTGGTCGCCGTCGGGTAGGTGGGAGAACGCCGCCTTGTGCACGGGCAGCGTCTCGCCCAGCTTCTTGAAGATGTCCTCTTCCTTGTAAAACTCCATGCGCCCCGTCTTCAGGAACTCCCGTTGCGCGCCCTCGGGGAAGGGGTAGGCACGGGGCGGGAACAGCTTGTCCTCGTGGAATTGCTCGTCCAGGCCGCACTCCGGGTCGTGGACTTTCAGCCGCACGGGGCCCTTCTGGAGCATGTCGAGCGTGATGCCCTCGACTTCCTTGCCGCCGCCTTTGAGCATGAGGTCGATGGCGCCGAACTCGTCGAGATCGAAGTACTTCAGCAGGTCCGGGTTGACCCGTTTCACCAGTTCCTTCACGATCCAATACTCGGTACGGCTCTGGTAGCGAGGCGACAGCACCTGCTGTTGCATCTGCAGGTACGGGTGGCAGCTGGTTCCGACCAGCTCCACCTTCTCCCAGAACGTGGGGCACGGCAGCACGATGTCCGCGTACTCGGCGGTGGGCGACATCGAGAACTCGAACACCACGAACAGCTCGAGCGCGTCGATCGCCGCCTTCATCAAGTCGCTGAACTCGGTGACGAGCGGGTTGGCGTGGGAGCAGAACAGCGCCTTGAACCCGCTCTTGGGGAACTTGATCTTGGGGTTGATGGTCTCCGTGGGCTTGCCCAGCACGAAGTAGTGCATCGGCACGCCGTTCGGGCGCTTGCCATCGGGGAACCACCAGGGGCTCACATCCAAGCGGAAGTGGTGCTGTCCAGAGTAGATGGACACGCTTTCCCCCGCCTTTCCGTGAGCCCCCACGAGAGAGGAGAGCAAGAGGATGGCGCGAATGGTCAGGTCGCCGTGGAGCCGGTGGTTCAAGCCCATGCCGATCACGATGGAACTCGGCCGCTGGGTCGCGTAGTCGCGCGCCAGCTTGCGAATCGTATCGGCGGGCACGTCCGTGATCTTCTCGACCTGCTCGGGAATGTACTCGTCGCGCAGGATGACCTCTTCGAGCATCTGGTACACCGGCGTAACCCGAACCTTTTCGCCGCCGATCTCGACCTCGCGCAAGCCTTTCAGGCTCGGCTTGCAGCCGTCGGGCAGTTTGAGCGAATCCATGGGCAACACCATGAAGTCGTTCTTGGCTTCGTCGAACACCACGAACTCGCTTTCCGAGCCCATGCCGAGATCCGACGCCCGCAGGCGGTTGCCGTTGTCCCAGCGGATCAGGGTCGGGCAGTCCGTGAATTTCCGCAGGAAGTCGAAATCGACCAGGTTGTCCTCGATGATCACGCGGCACATCGAGAGCGCCAAGGCGCAGTCCGTGCCCGGGTTGATCGGAATCCAGAGGTCGGCACCCTTCGCGGTTTGGCTGCAGCGCGGGTCGATGCACACGATCTGGCAGTTGTTGCGCTGCTTGGCGTACTGGGTCAAGAACTTGGCGTCGGGGATTCGGGTCTGGAAGACGTTGCTCGACCAGAGGATCGCGGTCTTGGCGTGCCCCCAACTCTTCGTCTCGCACTCCACGCAGTCGATGCCCACCGTGTGGGTGAATCCCATCGAGATGTCGCCGTTGAAGTCGTAGGCGGTGGCGAACGACATGCCGAGAAGCGCCGCCATGCGCACTTGCGCGCCCTTCTGGACGTAGCCCGTGCCCACCACTTGGTTGAACAGCAGCATGCTCTCGGGGCCGTGCTCGGCAGAGATCGCCTTCATCTTCTCGGCCATGACGTCGAGAACCTCGTCCCAACCCGCCTCACGCCACTTGCCTTCGCCTCGCTCACCCGTGCGGATCAGCGGAGTCTTGACGCGGTCTGGCCCGTAGATCATGTGGGTCATCGACATGCCGCGCAGGCACCCGCGCGGGTTGTATTCCGCGCAGTCGTAGTCGGCGGCGGGCTTCAGGTCGACGATGACGTCGTCGACGACGGTCGCGAGCCAGCCGCACGCGCCCGTGCAGTTAGGGCTGTCGGTGGTGCGAATCACCTTGGCTTCGCCCGGAACGGGCTGAGTGGGTTTCCTACCGGGTACGGCGTGTCGAGTTGCCATTCGATTCTCTTGGCGAGGCACTCCGTTGGGCCATTCGCCGACTGTGATTGTCTGCCCCCCGAGGCGCGACGCCTATGATTCCGGTCATAGCTCGCAAAAAAGTCGCGGGTTCTGCGTGTATAGTCGCCCTGAGGTGAACGCGCTCGAATCGAAGCTTTTCGACGCCGCTCGCGAAGGGCGGGCGCAGGAGGTTGCCGACCTTCTGGCGCAGGGCGTCGACCCCAACGCGCGTTGGAAGGGGGAGTACGACCATGGTGCGTTCCTCGAAGACGTGACGCCCCTGATGGTCGCGTGCGCCAGCCCCCGCTCGAACGCGCAGACCGTCCGCGCCCTCCTGGAAGGCGGCGCCGACCTGTACGCCGTTTCTGCCGGTGAGGTGACCGCTCTATGGTACGCGGCGGGCGGCGGTACGGGCTATCCCCTCACCGAGCGCAACCTCGCGAGCCTCGAAGCCGACCACCCGTTTCGCAACTGGGGCGGGGGCGACGTGGATCGCCTACGCCTCTTGCTCGACGCCGGCGCAAACCCGAACGAGACCGCCGACAACGGCAGAAGCGCCGTCGGCGAGGCGTGCTCGGTGGGCGACCCAAAACGCCTCGCCCTTCTCATCGAGCGCGGCGGCTCCGTGCAGCCTTCGAACCGGGACACCATGGCGATCGGCGTTCCCCTCTTCCAAGCGGCGTCCAGCGGTAGCGCCGAGTGCGTGCGGCTGGTGCTGGCGCAGGGCTTTCCTGCCGACCACGAACAGGGCGGCAAGACGGCATTGCACGACGCGGCAGGAGAGGAGGTTGCCCAGGTTTTGCTCGACGCCGGGGCAATCCCCCGAAGCGGAGCGTTTGGGTTTGACCCGATCGACGAGGCGTTCGAACACGGCGAGTACAGCGTGGCGCTGGTCCTGCTTCGCCGCGTGACGGAGGCGGAGCGCCAACGAACGCTGGACCGCAAGTTGGTCACCGAATCGAGTCGCCGAAACGTGGAGGCGGTACGCATCCTGCTCGAAGCGGGCGCGAACCCGCGCTATTTCGATCCGGGTCTGGGAACCGCGCTTCGCTACGCGTGCTGGATGGGCGACTCGTCCTGCGACGAACCCCCGCCCGCGAACACGGGTCAGGTGATCGACATGTTGATTGCCGCTGGAGCGGACATCGAGGCTCGCGATCCGGACGGCCGCACGCCGTTGCACGAGGCGGCAGAGGGCGACTGGGGCGCTCCCACCGCCATCCGCGCCCTGCTGGCCCATGGCGCGCAGGTCGACCCGGTCGATTCCGACGGCCGCACTCCCCTGATGCTCGCCGCCGACCGCGGAGAACTGGAGTGCTCCCGTCTTCTCCTCGAAGCCGGGGCGGACCCTGACCGAAAGGACAAGCATCGTCGCACCGCAAGGGACTACGCGAGGCGCCACCTGGCATCCTGGCGTCAAATCGCCTCGAAGCCCGGTTCGTGGTTGATGCGCAAGATGCTCCGCTGGACGGGCGCGTGGATGGAAGACATCAACGAAAAGGCTCTGGCGAACGCCGAGGCGGTCGTGCGGCTCTTCGACTCGCGTCCCGCATAATTGGCGCATGTCTACGCCGCTTGTCGAGTGCGTCCCAAACTTCAGCGAGGGCAGGAATCCCGCCGTCATTGAGGCGATTGCCGATGCGATCCGCGGCGTCGAAGGCGTCCGGCTGCTGAACGTGGACCCCGGCAAGGCAACCAACCGCACGGTTTACACGTTCGTGGGCGAGCCTGAACCGGTGTGCGAGGCGGCGTTCCAAGCCGCCAAGAAGGCGGCGGAACTGATCGACATGCGCGCCCATCAAGGCGAGCACCCGCGTTTCGGCGCGCTGGACGTCTGCCCCCTCATCCCGATTTCGGGCATTTCGATGGAAGAAACGGCGGAGTACGCCCGGCGGCTGGGCAAGCGCATGGGCGACGAACTGGGCATGACGATCTACGGCTACGAGTACGCCGCTCCCTCCGAAGAGCGGCGCAACCTAGCCACCCTCCGCGCCGGCGAGTACGAGGGGCTGGAAGCCAAGCTCAAGCTGCCTGAGTGGAAGCCCGACTTCGGTCCCGCCACGTTCAACGCCAAGCTCGGAGCGACCGCCGTCGGCGCCCGCGATTTCTTGGTCGCGTTCAACGTCAACCTGAACACGACCTCGGTCCGCCGGGCGAACAGCATCGCCTTCGACGTCCGTGAGAAGGGCAGGGCAAAGCGCATCGGCGACCCCATCACGGGCGAGATCGTGAAAGACGAGAACGGCGAGACCGTCTACGTACCGGGCATCCTGAAGTCGGTCAAGGCGATCGGCTGGTTCATCGAGGAGTACGGCGTCGCCCAGATCTCCATGAACCTCACCAATCTTGCGGTGACCCCGGTCCACGTCGCCTTCGATGAGGTCTGCCGCCGCGCCGACGCCCGTGGGATCCGCGTGACCGGCTCCGAACTGGTCGGCCTCATCCCCCTTTCCGCCATGCTGGAAGCCGGCCGCTACTTCCTGCGCAAGCAGAAGCGCTCCACCGGCGTCTCCGACGCCGAACTGATCAATATCGCCATGCGCTCCATGGGACTGGACGAGCTGAGCCCGTTCGAACCGCAAGAAAGGATCATCGAGTACGCCATCAAAGACCGGAGCCAGAAGCGGCTGGTCGACCTCAGCGTCCGCCGGTTTGTCGAGGAAACGGCGAGCGAATCGGCAGCCCCCGGCGGCGGCTCCGTTTCGGCGGCGATGGGCGCGATGGGTGCGGCGCTTGCCACCATGGTCGCCAACCTCAGCTCGCACAAACGCGGCTGGGACGACCGCTGGGAGGAGTTCAGCGACTGGGCGGAGCAGGGCAAGACCTGTCACGACGAGCTCCTGAAGCTGATCGACGACGATACCGACGCCTTCAACCGCATCATGGACGCGTTCGGCATGCCGAAGGACACGCCCGAAGAGAAGGCGGCGCGGTCGGCGGCGATCCAAACGGCGACCCACGGGGCGATCGATGTTCCGCTCCGCGTGATGGAGGTCAGCCTGCGGGCGATGCGCCTTGCCGAGAAAATGGCGGAGATCGGCAACCCGAACTCGGTGTCGGACGCCGGAGTTGGCGGTTTGGCGGCGCGCGCGGCGGTGCGGGGCGCCTACATGAACGTCCGCATCAACTGCGCGACGGTAAAGGACCAGGAGTTCAAAGCGAACGCGCTCGCCCGGGCAGAAGAGCTGATGGCGGAAGCGGACGCCTGCGAGCAACGCGTGGTTGCCACGGTGCTCGCCACGATCAAGTAGGAGGATTTCCCCTCCGGAGAGGGGAAATCCGGAAGCGGCTTAGAGCCCCTTCTTCACCATGAAGTCGCACATGTCGGCGATGCGGCAGGCATAGCCCCATTCGTTGTCGTACCAAGCGACGACCTTCACGAAGTTGCCCATGCCCACGGTGTCGACCGCGCTGAAGATCGAGCTGTACTCGTTGCCGATGAGGTCGCTGGAGACCAGTTCTTCGTCGCTGTAATGCAGGATGCCCTTCATCGGCCCGTCGGCGTACTTCTTCATCGCGGCGTTGATCTCGTCCACCGGCGCCTCGCGGTTGAGGATGGCGGTGAAGTCGACCACGGAGACGGTGCGGGTCGGCACGCGGAACGCCATGCCCGTGAACTTGCCCTTCAGCTCGGGGATGACCAAGCCGACCGCCTTCGCGGCGCCGGTGCTGCTGGGAACGATGTTCTCGGCGGCGGCGCGCGCATCGCGGACGTCCTTCTTGGCGGTGTCCACTGTGCTCTGGCTGTTCGTGTACGCGTGGACCGTGGTCAACAAGCCGCGCTCGATGCCGAACACCTCGTGCAGCACCTTGGCGACCGGGGCGAGCCCGTTCGTCGTGCAGCTCGCGTTGCTCACCACGTGGTGAAGCGCCGGGTTGTACATCTCGTTGTTCACGCCCAGAACGATGGTCACGTCCTCGTTCTTGGCGGGCGCCGAGATCAGAACCTTCTTCACCCCGCGCTCAAGGTGGGCTTTCGCCAGGTTGGCGTCCGTGAAGCGCCCGGTGCACTCGATGACGATCTCCGCGCCGACGCTGTCCCAGGGAATCTTGTTCGGCTCCTTCTCCGCGAAAACCTGGAGCTTGTCCCCGTTCACCGTGATCGATGTGTCGTCGTGCTCGACCGTGCCCTTGAACGGACCGTACGTGGTGTCGTACTTGAACAAGTGCGCGTTGGTCTTGGTGTCCGTGAGGTCGTTGATCGCTACGACGTCGAACTCGCCCGGGAACTTGGCGAGCATCGTGCGAAGAGAAAGGCGGCCAATCCGCCCGAATCCATTGATGCCTATGCGTGTTGCCATGGTGATGAGCCCAGTTTACCGGGGTTGGCGAGTCTGAAACCGGGCTCGTGGAACTGAGCCGCCGCCGCGAATATTCCCGGCTCAGCGCTTGCTCATCAGGCGGTTTCGGCGCTTCTCTTGGCCCAGTTTGCCGTCCGTCGCGCCCAGCATCCCGCGAAGCGCCACGATCTCGTCGCGCACCTCGGCGGCCTTCTCGAACTCCATCGCCTTGGCGAGGTCCTTCATCTCGCGCTCCATCGAGGCGATGAGCATCGGGATGTCCTCCACCCGGATGGGCGAGTCCTTCGCCACCTCTTCCTTGTAGTGCGACACGACCTCTTCAACCGCGTCGTAGGCGCGGATCGTCTCGCGCACCACCTTCGTCACCGTCTGGGGCGAAACGCCGTGCTCCTCGTTGTAGGCGATCTGGATGGCGCGGCGTCGGTTGGTTTCGTCAATAGCGCGCTCCATGGAGCCGGTCACGACGTCCGCGTAAAGGATGACGCGGCCATCCACGTTTCGGGCGGCGCGGCCGATGGTCTGGATTAGTGAGGTCTCCGAGCGCAGGAAGCCTTCCTTGTCGGCGTCGAGAATGGCGACCAGCGTCACTTCGGGCAAGTCCAAACCTTCGCGCAGAAGGTTGACACCCACCACCACGTCGTACACGCCCAAGCGAAGGTCGCGCAGAATCTCCGGACGCTCCAGCGAGTGCACGTTCGAGTGGATGTAGTTGACCTTGACGTTCAGGTCCTGCAGGTAGCCCGTCAGGTCCTCCGCCATTCGCTTGGTTAGCGTCGTCACGAGCGTGCGCTGGCCCTTCTTCACCCGCTCCTGCACTTCGTGGATGAGATCGTCGATCTGCCCCTTCGTCGGGCGCACCTCGACCTCCGGGTCGACCAGGTACGTCGGGCGGATGATCTGCTGCACCACCTGGCTCTGCTGCTCGATCTCGAACGGGCCGGGGGTGGCGGATACGAACACGACCTGGGGCACGCGCTCCAGGAACTCCTCGAACTTGAGCGGACGGTTGTCGAGGGCGCTCGGAAGCCGGAAGCCGTAGTCGACCAGCACGCCCTTGCGTTGCTGGTCGCCGTTGAACATCGCGCGAATCTGAGGTAGCGTTTGGTGCGATTCGTCGATGAAGACCACGGCGTCTCGCGGCAAGAAGTCGAGCAGCGTGAATGGCGCGGTGCCGGGCTCGCGCCCGTCGAAGTAGCGCGAGTAGTTCTCGATGCCGCTGCAGTAGCCCACCTCGCGCATCATCTCCACGTCGAAATCCACGCGCTGGCGAAGCCGCTGCGCTTCCAGAAGCTTGCCTTGCGACTCGAAGTATGCGCACTGCGCTTCGCGTTCAGCGAGGATCTGCTCGATCACCGCGTCCATGCGCTCCCACGGCGTGACGTAGTGCGTGGCGGGGAAGACGCTCAGCTTCGTGGGCTCGTCCAGCACCTCTTGCGTGAGCGGGTCGATCAGGCGGATGCGCTCCACCGTGTCGCCGAAGAACTCCACGCGAGTGACCACTTCCTCGTCCTTGGGCTGAATCTCCAAGGTGTCGCCGCGAACCCGGAAGGTGCCACGGTCCAACACCATGTCGTTACGCGTGAACTGCATGCGCACGAGTTGCTGGATCGCGGTATCCACACCCAGTTCGACGCCCGTCTCAAAGGTCACAACGGATTCGGCGTAGGTGTCGGGCGAGCCCAAGCCGTAGATACAACTGACGCTGGCTACCACCACCACGTCCCGGCGTTCGAGCAGCGCCTGGGTCGCCGAGTGGCGCAGACGCTCGATCTCCTCGTTGATGCTGGAGTCCTTCTCGATGTAAAGGTCGCTCTGGGGGACGTACGCCTCGGGCTGGTAGTAGTCGTAATAGCTGATGAAGTACTGCACCGAGTTCTCGGGGAAGAACGCCCGAAACTCCTGGCAAAGCTGGGCGGCAAGCGTCTTGTTGTGCGCCATCACCAGCGCTGGCCGTTGCATACGCTGGATCACGCTCGCCATCGTGAACGTCTTGCCCGTGCCGGTGGCGCCCAATAGGGTCTGAAACCGGTATCCCGAGTCCAACCCGTCGCACAACTGCTCGATCGCCGTGGCTTGATCGCCTTTCGGCGAGAAGTCCTGGCTGAGCGCAAACGGGGTGTCGTACTTGACGATGGGCACGTGTACAGATTACTACGTGTTTTGGGGGTGCCCCGCTTCGTTGGTCTTGGCGGAAGGCCCGCCAAGACCAACGAGATTTCAGGCGCTCTTGGCGCCGTGTCCCGTCTGGGTTCGCACGTACCAGTATCCGCTCGCCAGCAGGACCAAGCCCAGCCCGAGCAGAATCGCCACCCGGACGCCCGCCTCGGTGGACGCCAGGTCGACGATGGCAACCTTCGCCACCGTTGCCGTCAGGGCGACGAAGCTGAGGTACCGCAGTTCGCGCAACTTCAACACGAAGCCCGCGCCAAGCAGGACGAACCCATACAGCGCCCACGAGATGCTCACCATGGGCGTCGCCGCCATGTCGAGCGGGATCCATTGGCGAACCAACTCGCCCATGTTGGTGAACACGGCCCAACTCGCCAGACCGCACGCGATCCCGATCGCGCCGTCGCTGGAAGTTTCCTTGTGGCTTGCCGCACCCAGGATGGCGATGAGCGCCAGAGCTGCGGTTGAGGCGGCGATGCCGCTTGCCGGGGTGCCCAGGCTGGAAGAAAGCCAACCGACAACGTAGCTCGAGCCTGCGAACGCCGCGATCAGCCACGAGGCGATCAGCAAACCGTCCGAGCGGATGCGCTTGGCAACCAGCGATGCCAGCGCGGCGTACGCCGCCGAGCTGTAGAAGGCGGTAAGCGTTAGCATCGCGGTGGTCGGTTCGCTTCGATTCACGAACACCACGGCGGCACGGATCGCCAAGCCGCCCAAGACGGTCGTCGCCAAGCCCCACGCGGGTTCGCGCTGGTCTCGGTGAGCCCACGCCGAGGCGATCGTCCCCACCGCTACCCCTGCCAGCACGAAGAGTTCGTCGAGCGACTCCAAATGGTGGTCCGCAAGGGCGTGCAAGTACGACCCGAGCGAAAGCGCCGCCATGAGCGGAACCGCCCCTTTGGCGATCTTCTTGAGGTCGGCGGGCAACGACTCCACGACGGTTGCCAAGGCGAGGATCAAGGAAAGCGCTGCGAAGGCGAACGGCATCTGGATAGGTTCGAGGGTGATGGGCGCCAAGATCAGGAACGTGCCGATTCCGCCGACCCAGGTCTGCCGACGGGCGTCCGCGTCCTGCAAGAGCAGGCTCGCCAAGCTGGTGCCCGCCGCGAGGCATGCGAGGTGCGCATAGCCGAAGGGTTCGCGCCGGATGAGCAGGCCGATGATGCCCAAACCCAGAATCCCGATCGGAATGCCCAGTTGGTAAGGGTCGCCCTCGCTTCGCCGGTAGGTGTATCCGACCGCGCTCAAGCCGACGACGCCGGTGGCGTACACGGTGGCGATGCGGACGCTCCAAGCTTGGTCGTTCATCACCATGAGCGGAACCAGAGCGGCGACACCCGCGACCGCTAGCCCGATCGCTGATCCGAACCACTTCTGGCGCGCGATCACGAAGGCGGAGCTTGCCACCACGATGCCGTGCAAGGCGATGCCGACGGGGACGGCGTCCCGCGTCACCGGCAAGATGCCGCCGATGAGGCCGCCGACCGTGCCGATCCATAGAAACGCGGTCGACGCGATGCGCCCCGCGTAGGCGATGTTGGCGAGGCTGAGCAGGGCGAAGAGCGCCACCAGCGTTTCGCCGTTGAACAGGTGGTACACCAGGTGCCCGCCCGCGAACGTGAGATAGAGCCCACACGAGCCGATGCCCGCCAGGATGTGGCCAAAGTCGAAGCCCTCCTGCCGCTTCCAAAGCCCGAGCCCGATGAAGCCGAGGCAGAACGCAACCTCGCCCGTGAACACCATCGTGGGCGTGATGAAGCCCTTCGAGAAGCCCCAAACCACGAAGTACAGCACCGCGAGCACGACCATGATCGCGCCCACCCAGGGCAACACCTTCGTGCCGATCAGGATCTCGGTGTCCTCATCGGTGCGCGTCCGCGAAACGAATGCGGGCCGAGGCGCCGGGGCAGGGCGAAGGAATGGTGGCGGAACCGGGGGCGGCGTGGCGGGGGCTACCTCGGCCACCGGCCGGGGCGCCAGTCCGAGCTGCCGCTCGACGGTTCCCATGCGGTCCTCGAGAGAGGCGAGACGCCGGAGAATCTCTTCCATATCTTCATGGTAGGTCGCGTTCCGTTTTGGGGTGGCGAAAGGCTGAGGAAACTGGGACCACCCAGGTACGCTCGAATCCGATGGCACGTAAGGCTTTGATCGTTTGGGGCGGCTGGGACGGACACGAACCGGACAAGGTGGCAGACCTGTTCCGCGAGATTTTGGAGGGCGAGGGCTTCGACGTCGAGGTGTCCGACACGCTGGACGCTTTTCGCGATCGCGATCTCAACTCGATGAGCTTGCTCGTCCCCGTGGTGACCATGGCCACGATCACGCCGGAGCAACTGAACCCCGTGCTGGTCGCCGTGCGCGAGCACGGCGTGGGCATGGCAGGCTGCCACGGCGGCATGTGCGACGCGTTCCGCGCCGACACCGAGTGGCAGTTCATGACGGGCGGCCAGTGGGTGGCCCACCCCGGGAACGACGGAGTGAAGTACACGGTCCGCATCACCGATTCCGCGCACGAGATCACGAAGGGCTTGTCCGACTTCGAGGTGTGCAGCGAGCAGTACTACATGCACACCGATCCGGGCAACCACGTCCTCGCGGTCTGCGATTTCCCGACCGCCGGCGCGGACGGACCGCACACCGCCAACCCGTGCGCCATGCCCACGGTGTGGACGAAGATGTACGGCAACGGACGCGTGTTCTACAACGCTTTGGGGCACCACCGCGACGTCCTCGAGGCAGAAGTGCCTCGCGAGCTGATGCGCCGCGGCTTCCTCTGGGCGGCTAAGTAGCCTCTTCGTGCCGGTGGACCTGCGCCCAGACCTCGCGCTTTGCGTCGAGGTCTCGGGCGACCTTCCGCCCTTCGACGATGTCGAGGTACAGCGTCGCGATCTCGTTTCCGCGCATCGGTACCCGAAGGAGGCTTGACCTGCCCGTGTGGGGGTGTCCCGCCTCGCCGGTTTCGACGATCACTTCAAGTTCCGTCTCGATCTGGCCGAGGAGGTTGGTCTTGTACGCCTTCGCCACCTCGCCTGCCACGTGAATCTCGGCGCGCGTATCCAGACCGTCGAACTCCACCAGCCGGACCACGAACGGGTAGCCCATCCCCGCCCCCGCGTAGTTCTCAAGGTGCATGCCCGAGTAGTCCTCGGTCTCGCGGTAAAAGCCGGTGAGCACAACATTGTCTGAACTGCACCGTACCGCCGAGAATGGCGGAGGCGTCCAAGCGAGGAAGAAGGGCTTCTTCGTGTTCGCTCTTCGCCAACACTCTGAGGCGCGCATCCGCCCGTGGGGAATGATGACGCAGACTTTGTCGTGGTCCTCTCGAATGGCCCCCTCATCCCAGGGATCTACGGCACCAACAACCATCTCCATCGTGTCCTCTCGCCTGAACCATTGAGTCGGGGAGGCTTGACAGATCAGGAGGCCACGAACGTCGTCGCTGAAATCGACGAAGGACAGGCCGCAAAATGCCCCTGAGACTTCTTCGAACCATTGGGCTGAAGTCATCCAGTCGCCCTCTGGGTACTTGCGCACGCCCCTAGAACGCCCTTCAACCTCAACCACACTATAAGGAGTGTCCGTGCGTATTCGGAGGTTATCCAGGTTAGGCACCAAGCCTAGTCGGTAGCTTCCCGCAAATCCGCCCTTGTTATCGGAACTCTGCTGGGTAACGCTGCTAGAGAGCCGGAGCCCATCGCCTTCGTCGGTGAGGGTCACACAGCAGACATATGACTCGTGGTTGACCTTCGCGCGAATGACTAGACCGGACGACGAGCTTCCTTCCCAGGAGAGGTCTTCAACTACGATATGCTCAGAGGCGATGGGCAGAAGAACCAAGGGCTCTCGTAGAGCACCGTCGGGAAAGTCTGGGCTTGCCAAGTACGTAATCGTGCCCGTCTGAAGATCGACAACGACGCTGAGTTTGTCGGTCGTTGCGTGAGCACTCGTTGCTTCGACTTTCCATTCAACGCCGCCAGGTTCTTGTGGGCGCGGCCCAAAAGCGAGACTTGGCAAGCCGTGAGCCGGCCAGCCGTTCGGGTTGAAACAAGCATCCGCCTCGGGGAATGTGCGGCAATACCGTTGTAGCCGGTGATAGAAGTTCGACTCCAGCTGGTCCAGCCAGGCGTAATCGGCGTAGGCGACGTGGGCGCACAGCCCCTCGCACTCGTCGTTATCATGGTGTTGGGAGCGGAGTAGCTTTCGCCAGCCCTCCTCCAACTCCCACGCGGGGTAGATATCCCATTGAGGATAGGGGCGCCCCAGCATCGAAGCACAGGCAAATCCGGCTTCCCAAGAAGTTAACATCTCTTCGGAATCGCGCGAGTAATGACGAATCCGGTCCCCGTTCTTCCCTAGGGTCATCCCGTGCCAGACGTCGTCCATGGAGTAGCGCCGCACGGGCAGCGCTAGGGTGGCACGGGCGTCCCGCCCGTGGTCTCCATGGCCGTCCCGGCCATGAGAATCGTCCGCCACGTACACCCACGGCCAGTCCGTAAGGCCCGCCTTCCCAGGGTTCTCTGCCACGTAGCGGACCTGCGATACCAGATCGCCCGGTCCTCGAACAACGTGGTCGTAGTACTCCGACTGCCAGACGTCGCCCCCTCCCATTGCATGAGCCGTGAAGGACTTCCACGAATGCAGGATGTTCGAAAGATCCTGCCCCGGTGCAGGCTGAACCACCGCATGAACGTGGTTTGGCATGACGCAGCAAGCATGAAGGTGGTACCGGTTGCCGTCGAAATGTCGCAAAGCCTCCATGACGAGTTGCGCGGTCGCACTCTCGCGCAGTCGACACGTTCCGAAGCCTTGGTTCAGGGTTCCTTCTACCTTCTCTAGGTACAGCTGACGATAGCTCTCCTGGACGGCCTTTGAGTCAAGCTGTTTCGATTTGAAAAGCTCGTCCAAACGCTGCCGCTCCTCACGGTAGGCGCGTTGCACCTCTATGGGTAGCGAGTCCGCCAGCCGGAAAGTAACGGCGTACGTCGCCCCTTCACGTCGCCAGTGCGGGAGATACGCTCCACGACGGGTTTCGACCTCACCTTCCATGGCCGGGACGGCCATGGAGACCACGGGCGGGACGCCCGTGCCACATTGGGAGAGGTACTCCCCCAGAGTCACACACTGGATCTCAAACCGCTCATCGGCCAGCAGCGCCTTCATCCTCGGCAGCAGCACCTCGCTCCGGCACATCCAGTCTTTCGAAGGCATCAGCTCCAGCCACTGCTGGATAAGAGGCGTCGTCTCGCCCGGTTCCATCCGGTCGAGGTCGGCCAGCATCGTGTCCACGTCCTCGGGCCACTGGTGCAAGTTCAGCGCATTGCGCGTCGCGGCCAGCAACCTCGACCCGTCGGGCGCCTCCCACCAAACGGCGGGCGCGTCCTCCTTGGGAATCTCCGGCGTGTGCCAAGTCCATTGGAAGAAAAGGGAGGCGTACTTGAAGCCGCAGCCCTTCAAGATCTGCGGCAGTTGGGGGAAGAAGTCGAACTCCTCCTCCCAAAAGGTCTGCGGCCAAACGCCCAGGAGGCGACGCACCGCCCGCGCGCCGTAAACCCGCTGCCGCACGTTCGACTCGCCCCCGTGGAACAAGCCGTACGGCTGGCCGTACGAACATCCCACCGGTTCGATCGTTCCGGCTTGGACGGCTTCCCGCAGCTCCGCCAACGCCTCCGGCGACTCAGCCGCCAGCTTCTCGTAGCCGATGCCGTCGAAGTTGACGTTGCCCTTGGCGCCGGTCTCGCGGCAGTAGTGCAACATGTCGCGCACCGAGCCGGGCAGCACGTGGTAGCCCCAAAGCCACTCCATGTCCACCCAGTGCATGTGGTTGCCGAAGGTGTAATAGAGCGGCTGTTTCGACATGGGCTAGGCGCCGACTTTCGCGCCGCTGAACTCGCGGATGCACTGCGCCACCCAGTCGACCTGCTCTTCTCGCAGGTGTTGGTGGGTCGGCAGGCTCAAGCACTCGTTCGACACGCGCTCGGTGACCGGAAGGCTGCCCAGACCGTTCGCCAAATGCTTATAAGGCGAGTGGAAGTGGATCGGCACCGGATAGTAGATCATCGAGTCCACTTCACGCTCCTTCAGGAACGCTTGCAGCTCGTCGCGCCGCGTGGAGCGGATCGTCAGCTGGTGGTAGGTGTGGTTGTTGCCCGCGAGGGTCGGCGGCAATGCCACGTCCGCGTCTCCCAGCAATCCAAAGTACCGGCAGGCGATTTCGCCGCGCCGCTTGTTCCAGTCGTTCAGCTTCGTCAGCTTCACGCGCAGAATCGCCGCCTGGACTTCGTCCAGACGCGAGGTGTAGCCGAGGTGGTCGTAGTAGTAGCGCTCGCGGCCCATGCCGTGGACGCGGATCGAGCGGCAGGCTTCGGCAACGGCGTCGTCGTTAGTCAGGATAAGCCCACCGTCGCCCGCGGCGCCCAGGTTCTTGGTGACGTAGAAGCTAAATCCGGCGGCCTTGCCGAAGTTGCCGGCGTACACGCCGTTGTGGTGGCTGCCAATGGCCTGCGCTGCGTCTTCGAGCAGGATGAGCTCGTACTTGTCCGCAATCGCCTTGATCGCTTGGATGTCGACCAACTGGCCGAAGAGGTGGATGGGCAGAATCGCCTTCGTGCGCGCCGTAATCGCGGCTTCCACCTTCGCCGGGTCCATCTGGAACGTCGCCTCGTCGATGTCGACGAAGACCGGCGTCGCGCCCGTCTGCATGATCGTCTCGACGCTCGCCACGAACGTGAACGCGGTCGTGATCACCTCGTCGCCCGCGCCGATGCCGCAAGCGTCCATCATGATGCGCAGGGCGTCGGTGCCGCTGTTGACCGCGATGCCGTGCTTGCAGCCGTGGTAGGCGGCGACTTCCTCCTCAAACGCCTTGTGGTGTTTGCCCATCACGTATCCCCCGCCGCTGATCACCTCGTGCACCACTTGGTCGATCTGGGAGGCTAGCTCGTCGTACTGGGCTTTGATGTCGTAAAAGGGAACTCTCATGGCGCCTTTGCTCAGTCCCCATTGTGGCAGACCCGAGGGCGCTAACGGGGCAGAACCAGGCGGCTCTTGAGGGCGTGGCAGATCGCGATGGCAAGGGCGTCCGCCACATCGTCCGGCTTCGGCGTCGCCGTCAGCCCCAGTAGCCGGGTCACCATGTATTGGACCTGCTTCTTTTCCGCCGCGCCGGTGCCGACCACCGTGAGTTTCACCTCGGGCGGCGTGTACTCGCACCATGGCAAGCCGCTCTGCGAAACGGCAAGTAAGATCGCCCCCAAGGACTTCGCCACGTCCATCGCGGTTTTCCGATTCACCGAGAAGAGCAAGGCCTCCGTGGCAACCGCGTCGGGCCGGTGTTCGGCAATCAGCTCCCGAACGCCCTGGTGCACAAGGTCGAGTCGGGGCAGGAGACCGATGCGCGGCGTCTCGATCAAGCCGAAGTGCACCGGGGTAAGCCGCGACCCGTCGCGATCGACGACGCCGTAGCCGATTCGCTCCAGTCCGGGATCGATCCCTAGCACGCGCACGCAGACATTGTGCGCGAAAGTCCGCGTTTGCGGCCCATAATCTGCCGACCGAAATGAGCCGAGCGAAGCAGGGTGGCCAGATCACGGTGGTGTGCGGAAGCATGTTCGCCGGCAAGAGCGAGGAGTTGATCCGACTCGCGCGGCGGGCGCTGTATGCGCGCAAGAAGGTCCAGGTCTTCAAGCCCAGCATCGACCGCCGCTACGACGAAACCATGGTGGTCACCCATATGGGCGTCAAGCACGAAGCCGTGCCGGTCGCGAACGTGGCGGACCTCGAATCTAAAATCGAGCCCGACACCCAGGTGGTCTGCGTCGAAGAAGTCCAGTTCTTCGACAACTCCGTCGTCGACCTTGCGGTCGACCTCGCCGACAACGGCCGTGAGGTCATTCTCGCCGGCTTGGACCAAGACTTTCGCCGCGAGCCCTTCGGCCCCATGCCCTCCCTCATGGCGGTGGCGGATCAGGTCATCAAGCTCCGCGCGATCTGCATGAAGTGCGGCGCTCCCGCCAGCCACACCTACCGGGTCATCGACGGCAAGCCCGCGCACCGCGACGATCCCGTCATCCTCATCGGGGCGACCGAATCGTACGAAGCGCGCTGTCGAGACTGCTTCGAACTCCGCGGAACCCGGCCCCGCGCCAGCGCCGTCCGTAAGTGGGCAAAGAAGCGATGACTTGGACCGCGCCGGACTTTGATCGGATTCTCGCCGAGATGACCCCTTATGTGGGCGACCACGACCTCGCCTGGAATTGGATGCGATGGGCTGAGAAGAAGGGCGGCAAGTGGCCCAAGCACGTCAACAGCCTCCTGAAGCGGACGTGGAAGACGGGCAAGCCCTACGGCATCGTCGAAACGGCGGTTGGGTTACGGTTCTTCGTCGATCGGCGCGACCGCTACGCGCGCACCAACGCTATCGATCCTGACTACGAAGTTTCGACGGCGGCGCCGATCATTCAGAGCCTGCGCGAGCGCCCCGGTGCCTATGTCGACGTAGGCGCGAATATGGGCATCCTTGCCGCCATGGTCGCCCGGGAGTTCCCCAACTTGCCGGTGGTCGCGGTCGAGCCCGTCGAGGAGACGGCGCGTCGCGCCGCATGCACCTTTGCGCTGAACGGTCTGCAGAACGTCACGCTCCACGTTGCGGCGGTCGGCGACCACGACGGCGAGGTGAGTTTCTTCGCCGAACCCGGCTCGTCCGACGCCGCTTCCCTCAGCCGCGAGACGCTCGGCGAGGCGGCGCGCGAAATCAAGGTGCCCCTGCGCACCATCGACACGCTCTGTGCCGACCTCTCCCAGCCGGTCGGCTTCCTCAAAATCGACGTCGAGGGGCACGAGCCCGCCGCGATCCAGGGCGCCCTCAGGACTATCGAGCGAGACCACCCCGCCGTGTTCTTCGAGTTCCATTGGGACATTGCGCCCGCCCTCGGCTGGACCGCCGAACAGGTCGCCGCCGCCATCGAGTCCACCGGCCGCCCCTATCGCTTCTTCGTCGCTCACCACGACGATCCGGTTCGTCCGTTCCCGCCCACGCGGGACATGGGCTTGGCGCTGAACATCTGGGCTCAGCCTATCGCCTGAGAACGGCTTCGTATCGGACGATCAACTGCTTTGCTACGGCTTCCCACGAGTACTTCGTCAGATAGCGCTCGCTTCGCGCCGCGTCGGCGCGCGGCTTTGAAAGGGCACCCTCAAGCGCCCCGCGAATTCCCGCGACGTCGTCGGGATCGACGTACGCAGCATCGTCGCCCCAGATGGCGGGTCCGCCCCAGCGGTTGCTGAGGACCAGTTGCGCTCCCGCCACGGTCGCCTCCAGGGCGGACAGCGAGAAGATCTCGCGGTATGACGGCAGGCAGAAGACGTGCGCCGCCGCATAAGCGCCCGCAAACAGCGGGGAGTCGTTGGGGAGCGGCGCCAAGAACGTCACGTTCGCGCCCGCCGTTGCCCTGCACTTTGCCGCGTAGTCAGGGTCGCTCTCCCGGCCGAGAATGACGACGCGGAGATCCGTGCCGGCGGCTCGGATCAAGTTCAGTTGGTTCTTGCTAGGGTCGATCGTGCCGGTGTGGAGGATGAAGGGCTCGGCAATGCCGAACTCCCGGCGGAACGCCTCGGCGTCGCCGTGCGCGAAGCGCGCTTCAACCCCGTTCGGAATCCGGTGCATCGGCGGCAGGTCGCCGAAGTAGGCGCAGAGGTTCGCTTCCTCCAGTTCGGTGAGCGGGTAAAGCTCCTTCGCTCCGCGCAGGAACCGCAGCTGTTTCTTCGGATACTGGAAATCCAAAAACCGCTGCCGAAACCGTCGCCAGCGAAGGCGAGCCGTGGTCCTCGGCGTCACGAAGATCGGGCTTGCGACGTACGGCACCTTCAGATGCTCCGCTACGTCCGCGTAGTAGTCGAACGGGCCGAAGAAGTGGACGAGGTCGCCCACTTCCCGGTCGAGCGGATGGAACACGTGAACGTCCACGCCCAGTGCTGCCAACGCCTCTCGGGTCCGCTCCGCCTGAATCTCGCCCCCGCCGCGGTAAAGCCCCGCGTCGATCCGTACCACGTGCGTCACGCGCATCGGGCGCATCTTACCGGTCCCAGGTTCAATCGGGTAACGTCAATCCGCCATGAAGCGCTTGCTCCTTCTCTGCGGTCTCGCCGGCGTGATCTTCGTCGCCGGATGCTCGGGATCGTCGTCGTCATCGGGTCCCTCCGCGACCAACGAAACCGGCGGCTCCGCACCCGCTGGGGAGAAGGTCAAGATCGGATTCATCGTTAAATCCATGGCGGACAGCTGGTTCCAGGGTGAAACCAAGTTCGCCAAGGACAAAGCCGCCGAGCTTGGCGTGGAGCTGATCGTCCAAGAAGCGAAGGACGGCTCCGCGGTCATGACCGCCATCGACTCGATGGCGACGAACGGATGCCAGGGCCTCATCATCTGCTCGCCCGAAGTCCAGCTTGGCCCCGCCATCAAAGCCGCGACCGACCGCCACAAGATGAAGCTGATGAGCGTGGACGACCGCCTCGTCGGAGCGGACGGCAAGCCGCTCACCGAGATTCCCCACCTGGGCATTTCCGCCCACACCATCGGCAATACGGTCGGCCAGGCGATGGTCGACGAGATGAAAAAGCGAGGCTGGAAGCCTGAAGAAACCGCCGCCCTCGCCATCGTTGCCCCCGGTCTCGAAACCGCTCGCCAGCGCGTGGACGGCTGCAACGAGATCCTCCTCAAGAACGGGTTCGTCAAGGCGAACATGTTCGAAGCGCCGTGGACGGGCGCCGTGGACGTTGCCGCCGCCAGCGATGCCGCCAACGCGGTGCTGACCGCCCAAAGCAAGTTCAAGAAGTGGGTCGTGTGCAGCAGCAACGACGACGGCGTCATCGGAGCGGTCCGCGCGATCCAGAACCGCGCGATTCCGGTGACCGACATCATCGGCGTCGGCATCAACGGTTCGCTCGCCGCCCAAGAGTGGGACAAGGGCCAGCCGTCGGGCATCTTCGCCTCGGTTCTGCTTCAGCCCCGAATCCACGGCGGTTCGACCGTCGAGATGATGGCGGCGTGGGTCAAGGACGGCAAGGAGCCGCCCAAGGAGACCTACACGTCGGGAACGCTCATCAACGAGGACAACTACAAGGAAGAGATGAAGAAGGAAGGGCTCTAATCCTCCCGTGCTTCGTTTCGACTCGATAAGTAAAGCCTTTGTCGGCGTCCAAGCCCTTCAGGACGTCTCGTTCAGCGTGGACGCAGGTAGCGTCCACGCCCTTGTGGAGAGAACGGGGCGGGCAAGAGCACGCTCCTCAAGGTGCTCAGCGGCGTCCACACGCCCGACACCGGCGCGGTCGAAATCGACGGCGAACGCTTCGTCTTCAAAAGCACCTATGAGGCGATCGCCGCAGGGGTCGCCATCATCTACCAGGAACTGAACCTGGTGCCCGAAATGAGCGTGGCCGAGAACATCTGGCTCGGCCACCTGGCGCACCGTGGCCCCTTCGTGAACCGGGGAGAGGTTGCCGCCAAGACCCGCGCCGCCCTCGATCTCGTGGGCCTGAAAGTCGACCCGTGGACCAAGCTGGGCAACCTGAGCTTGGGCCAGAAACAGATGGTCGAAATCGCGAAGGCGCTCTCCCACGATGCCCGCATCATCGCCTTCGATGAGCCCACCAGCTCGCTCAGCGCCCGCGAAGTGGAGCAGTTGTTCGCGCTCATCGCCGACCTGAAGCGCCAGGGCAAGGCGATCCTCTACGTGTCGCACCGCATGGACGAGGTCAAACGCGTCTGCGACGCCTGCACGGTCTTACGCGACGGACGTCACGTCGAGACCTTCCCCAGCCTCGAGGGCGTCGGGCCCGAAACGATCATCAACCGCATGGTCGGGCGAGACGTGCTGGTTTCGCGCGGCGAGGCGCGCCAGATCGGCGAGCCGGTTCTCGAAGTGCGCAACGTGGCGGGGCCCGGACTTGCCGAGCCCGTAAGCCTCACGATTCGAGCCGGCGAGATCGTCGGCATCTTCGGCCTCATCGGCGCGGGCCGAACGGAGCTGCTCAAGGCGATCTACATGGGCGACGAGGGCGAGGTGCTGCTCAACGGTCAACCCGTGCCCCGCAAGGGTCCCCGGCGCTCGGTGGAGGGCGGCCTTGTCTTCTGTCCGGAGGACCGGAAGAAGGAGGGCATCGTGCCGATGCTCTCGGTGGCGGAAAACCTCAACCTCAGCATCCGTCGGCGCCTCGCCCAAGCTGGCATCTGGGTCGCTTACGGCAAAGAGCGCGAGAACACCGACCGGTTCATCGACAAACTCCGGATCAAGACGCCCACCCACGGCACGCCGATTTCCAACCTTTCGGGCGGCAACCAGCAGAAGGTGATCCTCGCCCGCTGGCTCAGCGAAAAGGTGCAGGCGATCCTCCTCGACGAGCCCACCCGGGGCATCGACGTGGGCGCCAAAGCCGAGATCTACGATATCGCCCGAAGCCTCGCGGCGCAGGGCATCGCCGTTGTCTTCGTCAGCAGCGAGTTGCCCGAGATTCTCGCCCTCAGCGACCGCGTGGTCGTCATGAGCGAAGGCAGGGTGACCGGCGACATGCCTTGTTCCGAGGCGACGGAAGAGAAGCTACTGTCCCTCGCCCTCCCCAAACCGGTGGTCTACGCATGAAGTTCAAGCACTTTCTCGCCCAATCCGGCATGCTCGTCGTGTTCGCGGTCGTGGTGGTCGCGGCGTACCTGATCGCGCCCCGATTCCTCAGTTCCGAGAACATGATCGGATTGGGCTTGCAGATCACCAGCATCGGCATGGTGGCGTGCACCATGCTCTTCTGCCTCGCTGCGGGCGACTTTGACCTCTCGGTCGGGTCGAGCGCCGCCCTCGGCGGCATGACCGCCGCGCTGATCTCGAACGCCACCGGCAACACCCTCGTCGGCATCGTCGGAGCGGTCGCCTGCGGCGCCGTGGTCGGCTTGATCAACGGCATTGTCATCGCGAAGTTCGGCATCAACGCGCTCATCACCACGCTCGCCACCATGCAGATCGTGCGCGGCTTGACCAACATCCTCGGGCACGGCATGGTCGTCTCTGCCCAGGCGCCTGGCTTCGATGCGCTCGGCAACGGATCGCTCTTCGGCGTGCCCTACCCGATCTACCTGCTCATCCTGTTCTTCGTCCTGTTCGGAACGATGCTCAACCGCACGGTGTTCGGGCGCAACACGCTTGCGGTCGGCGGAAACAAGGAAGCGGCGCACTTGGCGGGCGTCAACGTTCCCCGAACGAAGATCGCGATCTTCATGCTCTCGGGCATGGCGGCATCGTTCGCCGGCGTGGTCACGGCATCCCGCCTCGTGGTCGCCAGCAACAACGCCGGCGAGAAACTGGAGCTTCAGGCGATCTCGGCTTGCGTCCTGGGCGGCGTTTCTCTTTCGGGCGGCGTCGGCACCATCAGCGGCACGGTCGTCGGCGTCCTCATCATGGGAATCGTAGAAAACGTCATGCGGCTGAAAAACGTGGACGCCTTCTACCAAATGGTCGTTACCGGCGTCATTCTCCTCCTTGCCGTCCTCATCGACAAGTTCAAGTCGAAGGCGATGAAGGTCTAGCCCGGCATGACGATCGAGGTCATCGATTCGCATACCGAAGGGGAGCCGACCCGCGTCATCGTCGGCGCTTATCCTCCGCTCAACGAGGGCACGATGGCGCAGCGCCGAGCCCGCTTCGCGGCTGAGTTCGACCACGTGCGCATCGCCCTGACGCACGAGCCGCGCGGCTCCGAAATCCAGGTCGGCGCCCTCCTTTGCGAGCCCCACGAGCCGCATTGCGTGGCAGGGGTGGTCTTCTTCAACAATGCGGGCTACCTCGGCATGTGCGGCCACGGCACCATCGGCGTCGTCAAGACGCTGGAGCATATGGGCAAGCTCAAACCGGGCCGATGCCGCATCGACACGCCCGTCGGCGTCGTGGAGGCGGAGCTTCACGCCAGCGGCGAAGTCACCATCTTCAACGTCCCGGCTTACCGCTACCTGAAGGACGTCAAAGTCTCCGTCGGCGACCGCTATCTCGTGTGGGGCGACGTGGCGTGGGGAGGCAACTGGTTCTTCATCACCCACCACTGCCCCGTGCCCATGGAGTACGGCGCCATCGAAGCGATCGACGGCTTCGCAAAGTCGGTCCAAAGGGCGCTCGACCGCGACGGCATCACGGGCGCCGAGGGTGCCCGCATCGACCATATCGAGATCTGCGTCGATTCCCCCACCCCCGGCATGGACTCCCGAAACTACGTCCTTTGTCCGGGCGGGCAGTACGACCGCTCGCCCTGCGGCACCGGCACCAGCGCCCATATGGCTTGCCTCTTCGAAGACGGCACCCTGAAAGAAGGCGAGGAGTGGCGGCAAGAGAGCATCATCGGTACCCACTTCGTGGGCTCGGTACGACTGCACGAGGGCAAGATCGTCCCCAGCATCCGCGGTCGGGCGTACATCTGCGCCGAAAGCAAGGTGATCTTGGATGACGCCGACCCCCTGGTCGGGGGCATCCGGTGAGCCGCGTCGTCGTCGTTGGCGCGGGCGTCGTCGGGCTGTCCACCGCGTACTATGCGGCGAAGGCGGGCCACGAAGTGGTCGTCTTGGAGCGGGAATCCGCCGCTTTCGAAGGCACCTCGCACGGCAACGCGGGCATGGTGGTGCCCAGCCACTTCGTCCCTTTGGCGTCCCCCGGCATGCTCCGTCTCGGCATGCGTCTGATGTTCGACCGAACCGGGCCCTTGGGCTTTAGCGGACTCCACCGTCCTCAGGCGCTTTCGTGGATTTGGTCCTACCTGCGTCATGCGAACCGCGCCCACGTCGAAGCCTGCCAGGAGCAGATTCGCGACTGGAACCTCGCCAGCAAAGCGTGCTATCGCGACCTTGCCTCCGAGCTTGGCTCGGACTTCGGCTTCACGGAGCGCGGGCTCCTCATGCACTGCCGAACCGACGAAGCGCTCCACGAGGAGGCGGAAACCGCCGAAACGGCTCGCCGCTTGGGACTCCGCGCCGAAGTCCTCACTATGGATCAGGCTCGCGCCCTGAATCCCGGTTTGGAAATGGCAGGCGCGGGTGCGGTCCACTTCGTGGACGACGCCCAACTCAGCCCGCCGCGCTTCCTCGCGGCGCTCGGCGAAGCGCTTGCCAAACCGGGCGTCCAGATCCGATACGGGCAAGAGGTGACTGGCTTCGAGACTGCCCAAGGCGCGATCACCGGGGTTAGAACCGCCAACGAGACTCTGCCCGCGGACCGCGTGGTCGTGGCGGCGGGAAGTTGGTCGACCGAAGTCGCTCGCCTGGGAGGAGTCCGGCTGAACGTCCTCCCCGGCAAGGGTTACGGCGTCACCGTCCCGCTCGGCAACGACGTGCCCACGGTCTGCGCCATCCTGGTGGAAGCCCGCGTCGCCATGACTCCCACCGCCGACGGCGTGCGCTTCACCAGCGGAATGATCATTGGCGACCACTCCCGATCCGTCGACCAGCGGCGGCTCGCCCGCTTCCAAGGCTCCGTCGCCGACTACATGCCCAGCTACCCCTCGACACGGTTTCAGAACCTCCCGGTCTGGGTTGGCTACCGTCCCTGCACATCTGACGGCATGCCGGTGGTCGGCTACGCGGGTGGCCCCAAGAACCTCCTCTTCGCCACGGGCCACGGCATGATGGGAATGAGCCTGGGACCCGGCACGGGCAAGCGCGTTGCCGAGATGCTAGAGGATGCCGCGGCCTGAGAAGACCTCGAACGTCGGTGCCAGAGTCTTCCCGCCGGGCACCCGGTACTGAAGCTCCACCTTCAGCGTCCCGCCGCCCAGCAGTTGCACGCCTTCCAGCGTCAAGTACGGCTTGCCGGGTTGCCGCAGGCTCGTGGCGGTGCGGTTCAGAAGCTCGATCGACGGGTCCATCGTCACGCGAACGGTGATTGGCCCGTTGATCGTCTGCGCCGACCCCTTGGTCAATAGCACCGTCTGCCTTACGATGCCCGTCGGCAACTGCTCCGACGAGCGCTGAAGTACGCGGACATTGGGCTGAGCCGTGGCGAACTTCAAGTTCACGCGCACATAGCTAGAGAGCGTAACGCTGGAGAATCCCGGATCGCCTTGAATCGGCTGCACCGGCAAGAACTGGTTCGTCAGGTACGCCGTCGCCAGGCCAAAGCCCCCGTAAACGCCTCGCTGGGCGTCGGTAGACGGCAACGTCTGCCCCGATTCCCCCGTAGTTCCCAGGTAGGCGAGGTACCCGATGCCTGCGCCCGAGCCAACCGTCGGCGAAACCAGCTGGCTCAGCGGGATTGCCGCCTCCAACCCCTTCGCCGACTCGTTCTGGCTGTTGCGGGGCAACCAGCCGACGGCGGCAAACTGGCGCTCCAGCCAACTCGGCTGGCTGGCGTTCAGCTTGTAAAGCCCCGCAAACGCCCCGACGCTGGGCGGTAGAACCGGGTCTCCGACCGTGTCGGTGTCGGCGGAACTGCCGAGCTTTGTGCGGCGCATGACGCCCAACCCGAACTCCGCGCCGAACGCCGAAGGTGCGGTGACCGCGGCATTCGAAAGGAGGCGCGTTGCCGGTCCGGAGTCGTCGTTAAGAAGGTCGAAATTGCGCACGCCAGTTCCGTTCCCGGGATCGGTGTCCAAGAACAGCGAGATGCCGTTGGTGAGGCCCTCGCTCGGGTCGACGTTCCCCGCCAGTCCCACGTACAGGTAGCGGTCGTCGTTGGTCACGTACAGCGCATCCAAGCGGTTCCCTTGGCTCGATGGGGTCCGCGCCTGGGTCACGACGGGATTGCCGAGATCGGTGAGGTCGCCGTCCACCCGGATTCCGCCCGCCGGCCTTCGCACCGTCACGAACGCTCGAAACTCCGAGAACACCTTGGGGCGGTTGCCCGTGTTCGCAAAGACCCGGACTCGAAGCACGTGCATTCCCTCGGCTAAAGAACCGGCGTCGATCTCACTAAGCTCGAATCGGCCCGTGTTCGTCCTCGTCATGGGCACGAAGCCGTCCGTTAGCCCTTCCACCGTGTTCTGGCTGGGCGTCAGGCCCGCCACGGGCTTGCCCTCGTCCAGCTTGAGCCAAGCGTTGTCGCCGCTTGCATCGGTCTGCACCAGCACGTTGAACCGGCGCGTGTTTACGGTTGCGGCTTTGTAAGATCCGGGCTGACCGTAGGTTCCGCTGGGCGTCCCGTAGGCGTTGAACGTCAACTCCGAGCCCCCCACGGCGTCGAAAAGCCGCACCGGCTTTGCCGGTTCGCTGGCGGAGGGCGTCTTCGGCGCGTAAACCACGTATCCGCGCGCGTTGTTCGCGCTGTTGGCGTCGGTGTTCGAAGGCACGACGATGGTTGCCTTGCCCAAGGCGTCGACCGTCAAGTCGGGCTTCTGTCCCGAAAGGTCGCGCAGCACGGTGCCCGGAAGGAATGCCGTCTGAACCTCGGCGGACATGTCCACCTGGTCGCCGCGATTGTTCAATCCCACCAGCATCACCCCGGCGCCGTTCACCTGTCGTTCGTAAACGTACAGATGGTCCGCCGTCCAGCGGTTCACCATGTCTCCCCGGCCAAAGCGGTAGTCGGCGTCGACCAATCGGGTCAGGGTGTCGCCGAACGCCCCCAGTGCGTCTGCCCGTCCTGGCTTCGGAAAGAGCGAGTAGTTCCCCGGCTCGATGTTGTTGCCGTCGTAGTACACCTTGGCGCGCCCGGTGCGCGTCAGGGCAAACGCGTACGCCATGTTGCTCGACCACGGCGGTCCTTGGTCGTGGCTTTGGACGAAAGCCACGCTGAGGTCGCGTCCAAGCCCGCCCTTCTCGTAAGGCAGGCCCGTGGTCCCGTCCAGCCCGTAGTTGTTCGAAAGCGATTGGCTGAGGCTCCCAAAACCGCTGCTGTTGAAGAGGTTGTCCAGGTTGAACTTCAGCGGGAAGTCCAGCATGTTCATGCCGGTCTTCGTGTACTCCCGAAGCTCGTAGGCGTTGCTCGTGAAGTTCTCGGCGAAAACGTAGGCGTTCGGCGACACTCCGTAAAGGTAGGGCAGGGCACTGCCGTTGGTAGAGGGCGAGCCCGGTTGTCCGGACGCGCTGTCGAAGAACGCCGGCGCGGTGTGTTTCACCGCGTCCAGCCGGAAGCCGTCGAAGCCCCACACGTTGCTGAGGTACCAACTCCACCGCTTCAGGTACTCGCGCACGTCCTCGGCGACGGGCTGACCCCCGGGGTAGTACTGCGGGGTGCGCGGATGCCGCACGAACGCGGGCTTCCCGGTCGGGTTGAACTGCGCGTACGAGGGGAGCGTGAAGGTGCCGGTGCGCGTGTTGTTGTTGTCCTCGTGGGCAAGGTCGGCGAGCCCGATGAGGTCGTAGTTCAGCATCCCGAACGTGAATGGGCCCTCGTTGTTGAAGTTGATCTCGCTGTTCGACGTGTCCGCCGAAGACTTGATGTGGAAGTCCTCGGGAATCAGGTCGGGATACCGGTTGATGGCGGTGCTGGCGCGGTTGTCGTTGTGGTTGAAAACCACGTCGCAGTACACCTCGACGCCCATCCGGTGCGCGGCTTCGATCAGCTCGGCAAGCTCCTGCGCCGTGCCGTACTTCGTACGGACCGTGCCCAGACTCAATCGGTCGCCCAAGTCGAAGCGATCGAACGGGTTGTAGCCCACGCTGTAGGCGCCGCCGCCCGACTTCGTGGGCGGGGGAAGGTAGATGGCGCCGTAGCCCGCCTCGACCACCTCGGGCAGCTTCTTCAAGATCGTCCGGTAGTCGGTCTCGAACCACTGGAGGATCGGCTCGCGGCGGAACGTGGGCGAAAACCGCGAATAGACGCCGAAGTTCTGCCACCCGTTGTTGTCGTACACGGTCGAGCTGCTTTGCCCGTTCGCGCGTATGTAGAACTGCACGTCGCTACCGGGAGGGAAGGGGCCAAGCACCGCGAACCACTGCGAGTTGTTGCCGACGTTGTAGTCGAATGAGAATACGTATTCTTGAGTCGTCTGCCAGTTATCGAAGGTGGCGACCGCCGTCACCGTCTGCCCCGGTGCGATCGGCCAAGTCTGCGTCGTGACCGACACGCTGTGCCACTTCTCGACGTAGGCGCCTTTTGAAGGGAGCTGTCCGACGCCCGTCAGGTACAGCTTGGTGTTGCCGACCCACTGCACCGGCTGGGCAACGCCCACCGCCGCCAGAAGGACAAACAACAACACCCACGCCGATCGCAGACGCATCGCTTTGCATTATAAGTCACCCTCCCGGCATTTGGCGATGCGAACATCACCGGCTTTCCCCGAGCGTGGATAAGTCGGCGCGGCTTTTGGCCGAGATGCCCCGTCTCCCCCTGATGAGCGAGCGTGTTTGTGCTCGACGAGACCGACTATGAGTGGCTCTAACCTGCGACCGGAAAACCTGTTCGACCACCAAGCGACGATCAAAGTGATCGGCGTCGGCGGCGCTGGCTGCAACGCCGTGAACCGGATGATCCAGGAAGGAGTGATGGGGGTCAAGTTCGTGGCGATGAACACGGACGCCCAAGCCTTGGCGACGTCCATGGCGCCCATGAAGCTCCACCTGGGCGACGACCTCACCAAGGGGCTCGGCGCCGGCGGCGATCCTTCGATCGGTGAGGCTTCGGCACGCGAGAGCGAGAAGATCATCCAGTCCGAGCTCGAAGGCGTCGACATGGTCTTCGTCACCGCCGGCATGGGCGGCGGCACGGGCACGGGCGCCGCGCCTGTGGTTGCCGAAATCGCCAAGCGAATGGGCATCCTCACGGTCGGCGTCGTCACAAAGCCGTTCCTGTTCGAAGGGCCGCGCCGCCGCCGCTTGGCGGACGAGGGCGCGCTCAAGCTTCGCGAGCACGTCGATACGCTTATCACCGTTCCTAACGATCGGTTGCTCGACTTCGTCGAGAAGAAGGCGACCATGCAACAGGCGTTCTCCGCCGCAGACGACGTGCTCCGCCAGGGCGTTCAAGGTCTTAGCGACATCATCCTTCTGCCTGGCGCCATCAACGTCGACTTTGCCGACGTCCGCAGCGTCATGAAGGACGCCGGCGTTGCCCTCATGGGCCTGGGCAAGGGCGTCGGCGAGCAGCGCGCCCGCGTGGCCGCTCAGAACGCCGCCAACAGCCCGCTCCTCGAAACCAACATCATGGGCGCCACCCGGCTGCTGGTCAACATCTCGTCCGGTCCCGACTTCAGCATCGGCGAGGCGCACGAAGCCATGGAGTACATCCTCCAGTTCGCCGACGCCGAGGACGCGGACATCATCATGGGCCACGTGCTCAAGCCCAACAGCGAGGGCGAAGTCCAGATCACGCTGCTGGCGGCAGGCATGTCGAACGGCTACGTCAAGCCGGACCGCGACGTGTTCCCGTCGTCTGCCGGCATGTCCGTGACGCCTCCGGCGAACACCGCGACCAAGCCGCAGGTGACCCCCATGCCCATTCAACTGGACGAAATCGATCTCGATATTCCCACCTTCCTTCGGCGGCAACGCCTCGGGGAGTAGGGGTTTAACCTAAAACAACTCCGGCGCCAGATCGGAGGCATCACTGGTCCAACGCTCGCCCCGCCTCAAGGCGGGGCATTTTTATGCCGGTTGGAGGGCTTCGACGACCGCCGATGCGCGGTACACCGTTTGCGCCTTTCCGATGGCGACGATCGGCGCATCCCAACTCGCCATCTGCATGGTAACCGTGCCACCCGGATTGACCACCGTTACCTTCCCGCCTCGCCCCTCCCGCCGAAGATAGGCGGCAGCGGTGGCGGCGCTTCCGGTTCCGCAACCCAGTGTTTCGCCCGCCCCCCGTTCCCAGATACGTAGGCGGATTCGGTCCGGACCCTCGATCTTCGCCCACATCACCGACGTCCGTTCGGCAAACCAGGGATGGTGCTCGATGAGGGGGCTGAGATGGAAGAACCGCTCGTCTTCCGGCAGTTCGTCCACGAAGATCACGGTGTGCGCCGTGCCCGTCGAAAGGGCGCAGACGGTGAGCGTCTCGCCGCCAACCGGCAGCGGACCTTCGAACAGCTCGCTTCCTTCGAGAGGGATGTCCGCCGGCGCAAAGGACGCCGTTCCCAACGTGGTCTCGACGTGCCCATCGGCGTCGATGCGAACGGCGACGTCCCGCCCGTGGTGGTGGATGGTCGTCTCGTTCCTGATCCAGCCGTTCTCGTGGGCGTACCACGCCGCACACCGAAGCCCGTTTCCGCAGAAGTCCTCCGTGCCGTCGGGGTTGAACATTCTGAGGGTCAACTGATCGCCGTCTCTCCCCAAAACGAGCAGCCCGTCTGCCCCCACCGAGAAGTGCCTGCGGCACAGGTCGAGCGCTAAGGTCGAGAGGTCCATTCCCGCCACGTCGTCGTGGTGGACGAGGACGAAGTCGTTTCCAAGCGACTGGACTTTGGCAAAGGGCAATCCGCTCACGGCATCAAGGGTTCCAGATAGTAGTCGGCGGTCTCGATCGTCTCGGAGAACCACTTTCCGGTCGGGCAAACGATGGGAAACCACCAGGCGCTCGGGCGGCGCTCTGCGTTGGCGAGGCCGCGGGAAACGATCACGGCAGACCGGATGAGCCGCAGGCGTTTCAACTCGGCTTCGAGTTCGATCCCGCGCCGTCGCTCGTGGATTTTCACGACTTCCTCGTCGCGCGCCAGCTCCGACTGGCGTCGAAGCAAGAGCCGAATCTCGTGCTCGTTCTCGCCGATGGCGTGGGCGATTCGCTCGACCTCGTCGATCAGGCGTTGCCGCTCCGCCAGATCCTCGGCAGAGGGCGACTTCTCGAAGATCTTCGCCCGGAAATGTGCGCCCTTGGCTTCTTCCGCGGCCACGCGCTGTTTGCGAAGCAACCGTCGCTCGTCGTAACGGCGCTTACGCTCGGTTCGGAGGCCGGCAATCTCTTGCTCCAACCTTTCCAGGCGAACGTGAAGCCCATCGTACTCCGCCGCAAGGCAATTCCAGAAGCCTCCCACGGACTCGTCCAGGTACCGGATCAGGTCCAGCGGCCGGCGTAAATCGTGCATTTGGGCCAAGGCGGCTTCCTGTGCTCGCGCCACCTCGCGCCACCGCGCCGAAAAGCTCGGCGCACAGAGCTCTTCCACGCCGAACGGCCTCCGGAACGGCTCGGGCAGTTCAAGGAACACCGGGCAAACCCGCATCGCGTCCCACGCGGAATAGCGGACGCGCAAGATGGGATGCGCCGTAACCGCGATCCCGCCCTCTTGCAGCAGGCCGTGGAGCCGCCGGCTGTGCTTGACGTAGCTGCTGGCGCCTTCGTGGAACACGAAGACGAACTCCCGCGCCAACATCCCGATCAGCGTCACCGCCTTGCCGATGGCGACGCAGTTGGGACCGAACTTGGCGGTGATCGCCGCCGCAAACTCATCGAGAGACTGGATCGGCTTCTTGAGCGAGACGAACTGCGGCTCCCGGCACATGACGATGATGCCGCGGTTGCCGATACGGATGGTGCCGCGCCCCTTTCCGGGAATCACGAGATCGAACGGGATGGCGCCCGTGCCGAAGCGGTCGAGCGTGTACACCTCGGAGCCCCGGATGGCGTCGTCGTACGCCGCGCAAGCGGTGGCGCGGGTCTGGGGTTCGACGAAGGCGCGCAGAAGTTCGAAACGGGGGAGGCTCGCGGTCTCGGGGTTGAACCGGAGAAGTTCCGAGGTGGCGGTGGTGTCGATCTCGACTTCCTGCCCGGAAACGAAGCGGTAGAGCGAGGGCAGCAGCGAGCGGTAGAACTGGGTCAGGGTGGTGTCGGCAGGAGCGTCGGCGCCGCTACAGAACAGGTATCGCAGGTGTTGCGCGCGCTCCTCGGCAAGCGGGCGGTCGGGTTTGCTGACCATCTCCAAAGTGCCGTCCAGCGCCCAATCGAACGCCTTGTGCAACTCCGAAAACAGCCCGCGCAGCGGAACCTCGCCCGCCACCGGCGGGTTCTCATCGAGCGAAACCACGCCCCGCCAACCCCACGCCTCGGTTGCTTCGTCCAAGAGGTTCGGGCGTCCGTGGGTGACCGCTCCCAGCCGTAAGCCCGCCTGTTGCAGAGTCTCGCGCGGGACGACCGTTTCCGAGCCGAAGAGCTGCGAGAACTCCGCCGCCGCCGACCACAATCCCTTGGTGGTCGTGTCGTTGTGCGCCATCACGGCGTAGCGGCCGATCTTCCGTGTTGCGCCGGGCAGCTTGGCAAAATAGTCGGTGTCGTGGACGCCCGCCACGAAGCGGCGAGAGTAGCCGAGTTGCTGCGAAGCCAAGGCGACGCCCGCCTTCATGGGTTCGTCCCACAGCACCGTCTGCCCGAGCGCTAGAAACGGGGCGTCCGGGGCGATGCGGGCAAGTTCTTCCAAGGCTCCAGACAGAGCCTTGCCTGAGGCGATCGCGGCCACTTTCTTACTCTACTCTCACGAGCCCGTTTTGGTTCGCGGACTGATCAGGGGCGTCGAGAAGTCGCCTTTGTCGCCGGTCCAGTTCTTCTCTCCGCTGCCGTCCTTCTGAATGGTGAACACCGCGCGCTTGCCGCCGTCCATTTTCACGTAAACGATGGTCGATCCGTCGGGCCCCCAACTGGCTTGCGAAACATCTCCGTCGAGAATGCGGGCTGCATTCTGGCTTCCCGCCGTGTTGGCGGGAATGACCACGAGGCTGTTCACCTTGAGCGAGCCCGAACTTTGGTCTCCTACCAGCATGAGCGCGGTCTGCCCGTCGGGCGCGTAGCGCGGGTTCAGAAACACGATGTGGTCGTCTTTGCTGGTGGCGATCGGGCCGGTCTCGCCGCCGCTGGGCGAGTACACGCCGAACGCATGGTGGAACGGCTTCACGATTTTGCCGTCCTTCACGAACTGCGGCGGCACGTTCTCGGCGTCCGGGAACCCGAAGTTCACCACCGTGTAGATCAGCGAATCGGTCGCCGGGCTGATGTCGAACTCGATCCGGTCGCCCGCCACGAGCGCGGTCGGGGGTTTGGCGGCTGCCGCGTCCTGAACGATCAGCACCTCGCCGCCGCTTTCCTGGCGGAGGACCGCGGCGATCCAAGCCCGGTCCTTGCCCCACTTCGCCTCTCTGAAGCTGGTGCCCAACTTCGAATACAACTGGTCGAACTGGCTTTGCGAGCCTTCGTCGCCGCCGCCGATCTCCTTCGAGACCGGGGGCAAGACCTGTTTCCCCTCGCTGGTGCGGGGGTCGAGTTCGATGACCTTTCCGCCCGAAATCAACAGGACGGTCGCCGATGCGTTCTCAAACGTCTTCGGCGCGCACCAGGCGGACGTCTTGGTCCGCTTGTCCAGCGTCTTTCGCTCGACTTTCCCGCGGTCGATATCCCAGCGGAACAGGTGCGACTCATTCTTGTCCCGGTCGCTGATGAAATAGAGAAACTTGCCGTCGGCGGGCCAAGCGGGGTCGCGGTCGATGTTGCCCGCCTTGTGCCCCTCCGCCGGAACCAGCGTGCCGTCCGGCTTGATGGCGACGACTTGAGATCCGCCGTCGTCGTGCTCTTGGATGGCGGCGATATAGCCGGTGGTGTCGCCTCCGCCAAAGGTGCCGGTCAGGTCTTGCCCGGCGTTGCGAAGGAACTGGTAGACGAGCAAGCCGCCCGCGACGAGGAACGCGAAGATCGCGATGCGCAGCGCGGCTTTACGGTTGGTTTTCGGCTCGATTTCCGCCATCGGTCCCATTATGGAGCCGAACGCTTCTAGAAGGGAGATCGTGCCAGCTCGGCGCCGCACCAAACGCACTTGGCGCGGGCTTTGGTCAGCAGCTTCCTGCCGCAGTGGGGGCAGGTTTCCGAGGCGCTCTGGGTGATCTTCCCGTCAACCTTGCCGTCGCGGGCGTCCACGGTGTTGATCGCCGCCGCCAACTCGTCGTCGGTCATCTGGAACTTGAACTTGAGCAGTTCCCACATGCCCGCGCACGCCAGCTCCAGCGCGTCGATCCGGGATTCCAGCGGCATCACCGCCGACTCGGCGGTCAGCCTCATATCCGTTTGCGAGAGACCGCCCGAAGTGGGACGGACTTGCTGGGAGAGCAAGAAGCCTAACATCCCCCGATCATGACCCAAAAAGCCGCGTGCCCGGAACATCACCGGGATTCCGAAATTCGTGGGCTTGGCGTCACGCAAAGGCCACGTGCTGCCCAAACTCGGAGTACAAATACGGGAGCGTAATGACCAGTTCACGAAGGCCATGGGTTGGGTTCACCCTCATCGAGTTGCTCGTCGTCATTGCGATCATCTCGATCCTCGCGGCGGTTCTGTTCCCCGTCTTCGCCCAAGCCAAGGCCAAAGCCAAGCAGGCGGTGTGCATGAGCAACCTGCGCCAGGTGGGCAGCGCCATGCTCATGTACGTCAGCGACTCCGACGACCGGCTTCCGGATCGACGCGACCTCAAATCGTCCCTCCCGGGCGGCTACCGCCCCTGGACGTCGTGGCCCGCCTCCGACCCGCGCGCTGGCTGGGCGGTGGTCGTGTTGGCTCCCTACGTCAAGAATCGCGATCTGATGCTGTGCCCCGGCCTCCAAGCCACGACCTTGGGCACCGCGGTTCAAGTCGTCCAGCCCATCTCCTCGGACCCCAAACCGATCACCACCAACCTTTGGATGTGGCGCTTCGACCGGTTCGACGAC
The DNA here is from genome assembly GCA_046330155.1 of Fimbriimonadales bacterium. Classification (GTDB taxonomy): domain Bacteria; phylum Armatimonadota; class Fimbriimonadia; order Fimbriimonadales; family Fimbriimonadaceae; genus CALMEF01. The sequence goes on from JAXLTH010000001.1 coordinate 135,294, forward strand.
CCCGTCCCCCTCGACAACCTTTGGGGCAAGACCGAGGATCAGGCGGTGACCGATCTGCAACTCGCGGGCAACCCGCAAGCCGGCTATCCCGAGGGCTCGTCCGATGTCGAAATGGCGGTCGATCCCTATTTCCCCCGAACCATCGGCTCCGTGTCGCCCGAGCTTAAGGGCAAGTCGGTCCACTTCGGCGGCAGAAACCGCCTGTTCCTCGATTGGCACGTGAAGTTCCTTCGAGACCCGCGCACGAACTAGGTAAACCACGCGAGTGACGTCGCTCGACGACATCCGTAGGATCGCCGCCCGCTTGCCGGGTGCGGTCGAGGGCGGTCCTGAGCGCTTTGGATTCTCCGTCCTGGTCAAGGGCAAGGCCAAAGGCTTCATCTGGTCTTGGGCAGAGCGCGTGCACCCCAAGAAGGCGCGGGTGCCGAACAACGGGGTCCTGGCGGTCCGCGTGAGAACGCTGCTCGAGAAGGACATTATTCTCGGCTCCCGCCATCCGGCGTACTTCACCGAGCCCCACTACGACGGCTACCCCGCCGTCCTGATCCGGCTCGATTCCATCGAACCGGATGAGATCGCCCCGCTCATCGAGGAGGCGTGGAGAACCCTCGCCCCGCCCGCCCTTGTCCGCGAGTTCGACGCCCGGTCATAACGTAATCCACGCGTCTGGCTTTTCTAGGACTGCTTGCCTAGTCCGCACCTGCCGCCGTCAAACTGATGCCATGAAGATCGTGGTCGTGGCGAACCCCGCGTCTTCCCGCGGGGCGGGCGCTGCCAAGCGGCAGCGCTGGATGGACGCCCTCGACCGCTCCTTGGGCAAAGACGGCTACACGATCGTCGAAACGTCCGCGTCGGGCGTCGCCGTCCGCACCGGGCTCCTGGCGGCGGGAAGCGCCGGCGCCCTTGCCCGCCAAGCCGCCCTCGAAGGCGCAGATGTGGTCGTCGCCGCGGGCGGAGACGGCACGGTCGGCGAGGTGGCGAACGGTCTGGCGGGCACCTCGGCGTGCTTTGGCGTCTTGCCCACCGGCACCGGCAACGACTTCGCCCGGACTCTGGGCATCGGCACCGACCTCGACAACGCCGCCCGCGTCCTGGCCGAGGGCGAGCTCCTCCACATCGACCTCGGCAAGGTCTCGGAGGGCGGCTTCTTCGTTAACGTGGCGGGATGCGGCTTCGACGCCGTCGTGGCGGCTCGCATCAACCACGGATTCCGCCGCGTCCGGGGGACGCTGGCGTACGTTCTCGCCACGCTGCAAACCCTGGCCACGTTCCGCCCCGCCGCCATTCGGCTCACCGCCGACGGCAAATCCTACGACGAGAAGGTCATGCTCTGCGCGGTCGCCAACGCCCAAATGTACGGCGGCGGCATGCGCATCGCCCCCGAGGCGAGCCTGACCGACGGCTTGCTCGACCTCGTTCTGGTGGGCGACGTCTCCAAGCTCGAGTTCATAAGGGCTTTTCCGCGCGTTTTCAAAGGCACCCACCTCGCCCATCCCAAGGTCAAGGTGCTGCGCGCCGCCCGCGTTTCCATCTCGTCGGACCGCCCCCTGCCCGTCCTCGCCGACGGCGAGGAGATCGGCGTCACGCCCGTCGGCTTCGAGATCGTCCCCGCTGCCCTGAAGGTAATGGCGCCCGCAAACTCGCTTTAGAACGGGACCATACTACGAACCATGAGCAGCCACGCCTCCCAACGCGCCCACGCCCGCGTCAAGCACCCTCTCCAATCGCTACCCGAGAAGAAGAACGCCCTCGCCCGCCACAACGATCGGGTTCTCGACTGGCTTGCCGACCACGTGCTCGCCAGCATGCTCATGTTCGACATCGCGCTCATCGTGCCGCTCATCGCCATCCCCATGTCTGATAGCGTCAAGATCACGCTCGGCGTCATCTCCGGCTCGTGGATCCAGTGGTGGGCGCTGCCCGCGCTCCAGCGCTCCCAGGTCAAAGCCGACATCAAGCGCGAGTCGAAGGCCGACGCCGACCACGAGGCGCTCACCCATATCGCGAACACCGTCGACGCCATCTTGGCCAGGCTCGACGCCAAGGGCATCTGAGAGCGTCGCCAAAATGAAGTAGACCCCGCTCGAGATTTTATGCTGCCAAGGACGCCTTTCGGCGACGAAGCAGCACAGCCATGCCTGCTCCCATCGCAAGGATGCTGGTTGGCTCGGGAACGGGTGCGGCGTGGAGGTGAAAGGCGAATGGGGGGCAGCCCGTCGAGTTGCCCGTGGGGTTGTAAAGGCGCTGCGCCCGCAGGCGATAGTCGCCTGGATTCCACAAGGCGGAGTAGCTTTGGATTTGGGTGGGGCTTACGATCTGGACCCAAGTGCTGCCGTTCCACATATCAATGGCAGCCGTGGAGTTGGGCTGGTCGAACGTGGCTGAGGTCGAGACGAAGTTGACCGCCGACAGGGTGATGCCGAGGAAAAGCCTGCTGAGCATATGGCCGCTGTTGCCCGCTCCGAAATCAAAGGAATCCCAGCACGCCACCAACTCGGCATCAAGATCGGTCGGCGTGCAGTTCCACGAGACGTTCGCCCAGGAGTGGACCGAACTCGCGCCGTCGTTTGCGAAAGAATCGACCTGGTCGAAGAAGGTCTGCGCTGGTCCAACGCTGTTCGAAAAGGACGAGTGGGTGTCAAACGAAGTGCCAGAGCGCGCATCGGCTTCCAGCCGATAAGCCGCATCAAAGACGCTGATCTGAGCCAGCCCCATGGCAGGGATCGTGAAGGCGGCGAGGGTCGAAAGTTGACGTAACAACATTGATAGCTTTCCTATTGCGTGCACTCATCATATAGGAAAACCTCACGAGCACCAAGAATCTCGAGGATTTCTCGCCAAACGGGGCAAATCCAAGCTGCCGATCGATTCGCCGGACTTCGGGAAGCCATGAACGAGACGGGAAAATCTAAAACACGCATGGCTCGCCGTTCTCGGGCTTTGCCTGGTCTGTTGCGTCCGGCTCGTGGCCCGCGCCCCTGACCCAAGCAAGATTCTATGGCGCATCCCGCTGTCGTCAGGGCCGGTGCCCGGAACTCGCTATTATCTGGACGATGTCCAGCTAACTGCGCCATAATGGCGGTGTGGCGGAAGACGTCCGGGACCAGCTCAAGCAGTCGAACCTCCGGGTGACGGCTCCCCGGCTGGCGGTCCTCGACGTCGTCGCGAACGAAGGCAAACACCGCGACGCCGAGTTCATCGCAAGAGCGGCTCGGCTACGGCTCGGGTCGCTTTCGCGCCAAGCCGTGTACGACAACCTGAACACCTTGGTGGCCGCCGGCGTCCTCCGCCGGATCGAGCCGGCAGGCCGTCCCGCGCTTTACGAAACGCGCGTGGGAGACAACCACCACCACCTGATTTGCCGCCGCTGCCACGCCACCCTTGACATCGACTGCGCCGCTACCGACCGGCCCTGCCTCGAACCCTCGGAAAACCACGGCTTCGTGATCGACGAGGCCGAGGTCGTCTACTGGGGCGTGTGCCCCGAGTGCCAAAAAGACCCTACGGAGAATTCGAAAACCCATGTCAACCGAACTTGAATGCCCTCACGCCAACCTGAAGTCCGTGCCGATTGCCGGCTTGGGCGCCCAGAACCGCGACTGGTGGCCTCACCAGCTCCGCGTCGATCTTCTCAGCCAGCACTCCTCCAAGTCCGACCCGCTCGGCCCGTCGTTCGACTACCGCAAAGCCTTCAAGGAGCTGGACTACGAGGGGCTGAAACGGGACCTTCGCGCCCTGATGACCGACTCGCTAGACTGGTGGCCCGCCGACTTCGGCCACTACGGCCCCTTGTTCATCCGCATGGCGTGGCACAGCGCCGGCACCTACCGCATTGCCGATGGGCGCGGTGGGGGCGGCCGTGGGCAGCAGCGCTTCGCGCCGCTGAACAGCTGGCCCGACAACGTGAGCTTGGACAAGGCCCGGCGTCTCCTTTGGCCCATCAAGCAGAAGTACGGCCAGCGCATCTCGTGGGCGGACCTCATGATCCTCGCCGGCAACGTCGCCCTCGAAACCATGGGCTTCCGGACCTTCGGGTTCGCCGCCGGCCGCGAAGACACCTGGGAGCCGGATCAGGACGTCAACTGGGGCGCCGAAGCCGAATGGCTCGCCGCCAATGAGCGGTATGCCCCCGGTGAGACCCGCGACCTGGCGAACCCGCTGGCCGCCGTCCAGATGGGTCTGATCTACGTGAACCCCGAAGGCCCGAACGCCAACGCCGACCCCCTTTCCGCAGCGCACGACATCCGCGTGACGTTCGCCCGCATGGCGATGAGCGACGAAGAAACCGTTGCGCTCATCGCGGGCGGCCACACGTTCGGCAAGTGCCACGGAGCGGGCCCGGTCGACCTTGTCGGCCCGAACCCCGAAGCCGCCGACCTGGAAAACCAGGGCTTTGGATGGGTCAGCAAGCACGGCTCCGGCAAGGGGGGCGACACCATCACCAGCGGCCTCGAAGTGACGTGGACGACGACCCCCGCCCAATGGAGCAACAACTTCTTCGAGAACCTGTTCCGCTACGAGTGGGAGCTCACGACGAGCCCTTCGGGCGCGAAGCATTGGGTGGCAAAGGACGCCCCGGAGATCATTCCCGACGCCCACGACCCGAGCCGGAAGCACCGCCCGACGATGCTGACCACGGACCTCTCGCTCCGGTTCGACCCCGTCTACGAGAAGATCTCTCGGAGGTTCCTCGAGAACCCGCAAGCGTTTGCCGAGGCGTTCGCGCGCGCTTGGTTCAAGCTCACCCACCGCGACCTCGGCCCTCGCTCGCGCTATCTCGGCCCTGAGGTTCCGAAGGAGGAATTGGTCTGGCAAGACCCGCTTCCCGCCGCCACGCACCCCTTGGTCGATGCCGCCGATGTTGCCCAAATCAAAGCCCGCATCCTCGAATCGGGCCTCCCGGCTTCGGACCTCGTCTTCACCGCGTGGGCTTCCGCGTCCACGTTCCGCGGCTCCGACAAGCGCGGGGGCGCGAACGGTGCGCGCATCCGCCTTGCCCCCCAAAGGACCTGGGAAGCCAACAACCCGGCTCGCCTCGAAAGGGTGCTCGCCGCCCTTGAGAAGGTGCAAGCCGAGTTCAATGCCGCTGGCGGCAAGAAGGTCTCCATGGCCGACCTGATCGTCCTGGCCGGCAACGTCGGGGTGGAGCAGGCTGCGAGGGCTGCGGGCTTCGAAGTCGCGGTGCCCTTTACGCCGGGCCGGGCAGATGCCACGCAGGAGCAGACCGACGTCGAGTCGTTTGCCGTGCTGGAGCCCGCCGCCGACGGCTTCCGCAACTTCCAGAAGGCCGCCTACGCGGTCCCGGCGGAAGCCGCCCTGATCGACAAGGCGCAGCTTCTCACCTTGGCCGCGCCCGAAATGACGGTCCTGATCGGCGGCTTGCGCGCCATCGACGCCAACGTCCAAGGGTCCGACGGCGTGCTCACGCATCGCCCGGGCGCCCTTACCAACGACTTCTTCGTGAACCTGCTCGACATGGGCACGAAGTGGACGCCCGTCGACGAGCGGAAGACGCGGTTCGAAGGGCACGACCGAAAGTCCGGCGAACTGAAGTGGACCGCCACCCGTGCCGACCTCGTGTTTGGCTCGAACTCGGTGCTCCGCGCCCTGTCCGAGGTGTACGCCAGCGAGGACGCGAAGCGGAAGTTCGTGGACGACTTCGTGGCGGCGTGGGCCAAGGTGATGAACCTTGACCGGTTCGACCTCGTTTCCTAAGCAGCCAATCCAAAACTGCCTCCCCGGGTCCCGGGGAGGCAGCCCCAACTCTCGAATTCCCTAGGAAAACGCGAGTTTGAGAGCCGCGATCAACAGAACGACCGCCAAAGTGCGGCGCATCCAGATGGAGGGCATGCGTCGAACGCCGAGGTAGGACCCCAGCAGGCCTCCAACAACCGCCGCGACCGCCCACAGGGGAAGCTGCGCAGGCAACGTCAAGGCGCTCTGCATCTTGCCGCCAAGGCCCGCGACGGAGTTCACCAGAATGAACGCCGCCGAGACTCCGCTCGCCTCGCGGGGCCGAGCCCAACCCGCGAATAGGATCACGGGCGTCAGGTAGATGCCTCCGCCAACCCCGGTCAGCCCCGAAAGCAACCCGATGCCCATCCCCAGCGGCACCGTCTGCCAAACGGGCGCCGGAACCGGATCGCGGTCGGGCTGCCTGGACTGGATGGCCAGCCGAACGGCCGCGATGAACAGCAACACGCCGACCACGATTCGGTAGGTCTTGTCCGGCAAGGTCCATGTGCCGCCGAGGAATGCGAAAGGCACCGACCCGAGCGCCAGCGGGAGGAACAGGCGAGGAGAGAACGCTTTGGCAAGCACGAACCGCGTGGTCCCGATCACCGCCACCAGGATGTTCAGTACGAGCGCCGCCGGCTTCATTTGCTCCGGCGCCACCGCGAAGAGCGCCATCGAGGCCAGGTAGCCCGACGCGCCTGCGTGGCCGACGGACGAGTAAAGTGTCGCCGCCGCGAAAATGCAGAGGATCAGTCCGAGGTCGTGAAGGCTGGACAAGTGGTTCGAAGGGTACCAGCCCTTTAGACCGGCGCGGAACTCCGCGCAAGCGCGGCAGAAGGCAAGGATGTCCGGGAGGCAGTCCGCGTATGCCGCGATTGCTTGAGCCAGGGGAGCTCTGCCCACGGTTCAACCCGGCTTGAACTAAGGCGGAAGGGGTCGGGCCAGATCAAGGACTATGAACCGCGTTCGCCCCCTGAGACCACTCCACATGGCAGTAGAATGCGCTCATGATTGCCGGGCTTGCGGCGCTGGCGCTCGCGGTGGCGTCCCGACCTCCCAATGTGGTCGTCATCTTCTGCGACGATCTGGGTTTCGGAGATCTCAGTTGCTACGGCAACCGGGCGTACAAGACGCCCAACCTTGACCGCATGGCGAGCGAGGGAATGCGGTTCACGAACTTCTATGCGGCCTCCCCGGCTTGCAGTCCGTCCAGAGCAGCACTATTGACCGGATGCTATCCGGTCCGGGTGAGCGTGCCCGAAGTGCTCGGACCCGATTCAGAGACGGGCCTGAACCCCCAAGAAACGAACATCGCCAGCATGCTGCGGCCCCTTGGGTACGCCACCGCGTGCGTGGGAAAGTGGCACCTCGGGGTCAAGAACCTCATGCCAACGCGCCAAGGGTTCGATACCTTCTTCGGACTGCCCTACTCGCACGACATGTGGCCCGCCAACGGCAAGAACTGGCCACCGCTTTGGCTTTACAAAGACGATGCGCCGATCGAGGAGATCAAGAGTCTGGACGACCAAGCCCAACTGACGAAGAAGTACACGAGTTTCGCCTCCGACTTCATCCGGGCAAACAAGAATCGTCCGTTCTTCCTCTACTTGCCCCACTCGATGCCGCACGTGCCTCTGGCGGCCAGCCGATCGTTCCTGGGGAAGAGTGGCGCCGGTCTATACGGTGACGTCATACAGGAAATCGATTGGTCGGTGGGCGAAATCCTCAAGACGATTCGCCAAGCCGGCCTTGATAAGAATACGTTGGTCTTTTTCTCCTCCGACAACGGGCCTTGGCGGCCGTATGGAGACCATGCCGGATCTACGGGCGGACTCCGAGAAGGCAAGGGCACGACATTCGAGGCAGGATTCCGGGAGCCGGGCATCTTCCGCTGGCCAGGAAAGATCCCCGCCGGATCCGTAAGTAACGAGGTCGCCACGACCATGGACCTGCTGCCCACGATCGCATCCTTGGCCGGCGCAAAGTTGCCCGAAGCCAAGGTTGACGGGCACGATATCCGGCCGCTCATCTTCGCTGAGCCCGGTGCAAAAACGCCTTGGAAGTGGTTCTACTACTATTGGCCAGACCAACTTCAGGCCGTTCGAAGCGGCGACTGGAAGCTGCACGTTCCGCACAAGCACCGCCATCAGACCGAGCCTGCGGGGCGAAACGGAAAGCCCGCCGGCGAGGTGACGGCAGAGATCGGGTTGGCGCTATTCGACCTCTCCAAGGACCCGGCCGAGTCCACCAACGTTGCCGATCAGCACCCAGACGTGGTCCGGCGCCTCATGCGCCTCATCGAAATCGGGCGAAGAGAGCTGGGCGACACCATCACCAAAGCGAAGGGAACGGACGTGCGCCCGCCCGGAAAGGTGACTCCTTGAACTCCGGCAGCGTCACACGATTCGCAACGGATCGCCGCTGTGTTACGGGTCGGATGTTTGCTTAGGTTCGGGCCCCGCGCCAAGAGACAGCAGACGGGTCACCGTTCCATGGGCAACGACCTTCGAACCCTCCAAGATGCTGAACCGGACACCTGGCTGTAATCGGTGGCGGTGAACTGACTCTCGAAGCTCTCGGTTGAGGATGTGAAACCGGGCAAAGCAGTCCCACGGCGCCGGCTGACCGTCGGGCACATCACCCTCCTCCGTGAAGAACTGGAGCGGCCAAACCATCCAGAGGTTGGATTTGCTTTCTCCCTCGTACCCGAAGTCGGCACGGTAGCCGTTGCACGGCGGAGCACCACGTCCTTCGCCCTCCGGCGTCCGCCTGTGAAAGTGGACCTCGGCTTCAAAATCGAACTCGAGATTGTCTGGATAAGGGTGTCCGATCATGAGGTCTCGTCCTGAGCGGGTGGTTCCGACTCAGTCTTGCGATGGGACGAAGTCGACATACGGAATGAGAGTGGGTGAGCCATGGACGAGACCAAGGCGCGAGGTTGGTCCGAGCCATTCCGAAGCGTCGCGCCACCAAAGCTCCCTCGATTGCACGCAGACGCTGCTTGCGTTCCATTCGGGCCAGTTGTCAGTCCACATCCACAAATCCCCGTGGCGAACGACCCAGGCATCAGAGATGTCATCCGAGCATTCCGGCGGGGAGGGTGTCCAGTGGAGAAGCGCAACTCCTCCAAACACAAGCTCCACGGCTCTCATGTGTTTCCACTGCAACTGGATGAGGAGCCGAAGGTTTGCACGTGGATCGGCATGCATCGAGAGGCTCTCGTCCACGAAGTGACCAGTCCAGGAATAGAACTCGCGGATGCAGCCGTCGTGGAACCCGCCGACCTTGTCCATGAGGTGATCGGCATCGGCTCCCGTTTCCACCTTGAACCACTGCAGATCTGAATCCGATTGCATAGCCCAAGGTTACTCAGCCGGTCCGGGTGGGGAAGAAGCGCAAATCGGCGAGGTGCCGACGGGGAGACACCCTACGGAATCGTCGTCACCGACGCGACCGCCGAATAGTTGCCCACCGGCTCGTCGTTCACGATGTAGCGCCCTCGATAGCGGCGGACTTCCGGTTGGCCCGCGGCCAGCGGAGGCCGCGCGTCCAGGTACGGCGAGTTATTGTCCGTGCCGAGCACGGTCCAGGCTACTTCTGCCGCGCGCTGGCTTTCGACCAGCAGCCCATCCGCCGAGGACTTCACCCAGTTCACGCGCACCTCGCTGCCCGGCAAGGCAACAAGCTCGAACACGGGATCGCCCAGCGGCGCCCCGCCGACGGGCGGCACGATTCCCAAATCTTCGCCGATCGCCGTCGTATAACCCGCCGTGTTTCGGATTCGCTCGGCCAGAGCGATGATGAGCGGGAAGATGCCGGCGACGGGGGTTCCCATCGGTACCGCCGGGTAGGTGGGCGCGGTGGGCACCGCGCCGATGGGCGTTCCAATCGGCCCATCGGTCAAGAGCCGCTTCCATTCGGTCAGGTCTTGCGAGACCGTGCGCACCTGGTCCGTGCGGTTGATGGTCCAGAGAAAGATATCGCGATAGAAGTTCACCGCCGTGACGTCGGCGGCGACGATGCCCGCCGTGCCGACGTACGTGTTGAGCTTGAGGGCGAAGTTCTGGAGCCAGGTGAGGCGGTCGGATTCTCGTAACGGTAACCAGGTGGCCATGGGTTTCCTCCTCGCGCTTCCGCCTTGGAACGGTTCCAAGGAGGCTCTACGCGATCTGTAGCAAACATCTTACCGACACAAGGAATGGCGGATGCAAGTGCAGGAGCTTTGTTGCCAGATGGAGCTAAGGTGGGTGCGACTGGAGGAGCCACGGATGCACGCCGATCAACGGCTCCTCCATGTGAAGGAACGGCAGATGCGGATGAATCTGTCTCGGATGCAGATGGAGGAAGGGCGGATTAGGTTGGAGGATCGGCGGATGTGGCCCAGCAATGGGTAAGGGCTCCGGCCGGGTCATTTTGTCTCTACACTTCGTCCCAATCGGGTGGCCGGGGGTCGAGCTTATGAGCCGTCGGAGCGTTCGAGGCCGACCAGGAAGACGTCTCTGATCGGGTGACCGGCCAGCTGAGCCGCCGCGGCCATGTGGTTCGGCACGTGGACGATTGCGCTAATGAGCCCTTCCAAAGTCTCCTCATCGTCGAACATCTCTGGATGGAGGTGTAGCGCAACGAGAAAGGCAGCGTCGGCGCTCCAATCGGAGAGGTGGAATGCGACCTCGTGGGCCGTTTCCTCGCCTAACTGCGGCGTCAGCACCTCTGCTATGCGTTCGATGACCTCGGTCGCGGACTTTGTTGAACTGATCATCCGTCGCCTGTCGCCTGCAGACTCGAATATCGCGTCCACCTTGTTGCGCCATGGTTCTAACCAGTTATCTCCATGCTCGCGCCTTGCCTTGACGATCTGATTGAAGAGGTCAACGAGGTGCGGTGGCGGATCTTCGCCGCGACGCGTGCGGTATCGCTCTACCCATCGCTCCAGCTCCTCCATCAGTTGAAGCTTACGTCAATTTGCCTCCACACCTGATCCCAATCTGGCGAGAAGCATGGGCGGGAACCTTGGCTGGCCCATGCCCGTAACCTCCACGATGAGATTCGTCGTTTGCCTTGCCCTCGCGGTGCGGGCCGCGTTTTCGTGGTCCGACGACGTCGACGACTTGATTCGGCGCGAGATGGAGACGCGCGGCATTCCCGGAATGTCGGTGCTCATCACCCAGGACGACAAGCTGATCAAGCGCTCCGCCTACGGTAAGGCGGACCTTGAGCTCGACGTCCCCATGACCACCGACAACGTGATGGAGTCCGGCTCGATCGGCAAGACCTTCACCGCCACGGTCATCTTCCAACTCATCGAAGAAGGCAAGCTCAAGCTGACCGACACGCTGGGGCAACGGCTGAAAGACTGCCCCGAGCCCTGGAAGGGACTGACGCTCGAGATGCTGCTCAGCCATACCAGCGGCTTGCCCGATTACGCGGTGGTGCCTGGGCTCGGCCTCATCGAGAAGTGGGAGAAGGCCGACTGGTTCAAGAAGATGCCCACCCTCCCGTTCGATTTCCCGCCGGGAACCCAGTTCGCCTACAGCAACAGCAACTACTGGCTCCTCGGGTTTGTGGCCGAAGAAGCGGGCGGCAAGCCGATCATGGACCTGGTCCGCGAGCGCATTCTGGACAAGCTGGGCTTGAAGCACAGCTACATCGCCGACGAATTTGCGGTCATCCCGCACCGCGCCAAGGGCTATTTGCGAAATGGAACGACGCTGCTGAACGGACCCGCCATTGCGCCTGGTTACGGAGACGGCTCGCTGATCAACTCGTGCGAAGACCTCGCCGCGCTCGAAAAGGGGATCCGCGAAGGCAAGCTCCTGAAGCCCGAGACGGTCGCCTTGATGCAGACAGCCCACCGGCTCCCGAACGGCCGGAAAGGCGCCTATGGCTACGGTTGGTTTGTGCGCGATGTGAACAAGATCAAGCTGGTCTCGCACGGCGGCAACACCGCAGGATACTTCGCGTCCCTCTTCCGGGTTCCCGCCAAGAACCTCACCATCGTCCTTGAGGGCAACGTCCACGACATCGCCGGCGATGGGATCGCGCAGAAGATCGCCGAGCTTTACGTGCCTGAACTGCGCTACGTGAAGCTCCCGGTGGCGGCTGACCCCGATCCGCAGGCCACGGCGCAGAGGCTCGAAGTGATCAAGTCTCTCGCCGCCCAAGCCCCGAACGAAGCCCTCATCGATCCGGACATGGCGGCTCGCTTGAAAACGGGCCGCGGGCAGATGGCGATGGCGAGCTTTGCGCGCTTCAAAGACCTTGCGAAGATCAGCTTCCTGAGTTCCGAGGCCGACGACCCCGACACCGTCGTGAAGTACCGTGGCGAGTTGGCGGGGAAGTCCTATCTCTTCACGTTCACCATCACCAAGGCGGGTAAGGTGTACAGCGTCGGCCAGCGGGAAGAGTGAGATTAGAGCCGGTTTAGGATTTCGGAGCCTCAAACCCGTAGCGGACAGCCCGCAAAAGGACGTCCACGTCGAGGTCGGCAATGGTCTTGAACCGGATACAGTAGCCGCTGACGCTGCCCTTGCCGATCGCCTTTCCAAAGGTCTTCGCGAGGAAGGACTTGTCCTCTAGGCCAAGGACATAGACTGAAATGCCCGTCTTGTTTGCGCTCAACCCCACGCGATAGAACTCCCTGTTGGTCCCGTCAGCGTAATGGATCGTGTAAGCACCGTATCCGATGCTTGGGTTTGCGACCACTTTGCCTTGGGCGTCGCGCCCGTCCGCGAACCACAAACGACACCCCGGAGACGCCTGCTGGAACAGCTGGTGAAGCTTCTCAAGCTCTCCGCGCTTGGCCTCGGGTTGGCTCTCAAGGTACTGCTCGATCTGATTCTTTGTATCCACGATCACCGTTTGCCATTTGGGCTTGGTTCGCCACTTGTACCTGAGAAGAAAGCTCGCGTTCCAGGTGGGAGGCTGGATTTACAATCCAGGACCAACGCCGCCCGGAGCACCCTGCGTACCTTTTGCAGTGAGTAAGCTTCAGGCTAGCCAAACGGACCCGCCGTATGCTGCCTGAACTGCGGAAGCGCTCGCTACTCGTCGCCCTCGCGGCATTCGTCGCCCGGGCTTTCGCGCGGTCCTATGGCTCGGCAAAGCCCCTTCGGTTCGGGGTCGACATCAAAGAGCGAGCCCGCCGCTACCTCTCCAAACTCAACACGAGCGAGGAAAGCCTGACCTTCAAAATCGCCCTCGAGAACCTGCGACGTGAATGCGACCTGCTCATGGAGGAAGCCGCCCTGGTGCCTGAAGGGCTGGAACTGCAACGCAAGGTGGTGGCGCTCGCCGATCGGTACGAAATTGCCCAGGAACTCCTGCGGGAGGCGCTCAACGAGCCGCCTGTCGTGAAGTTGTTCCATGCCATCTTGGCTCAGGCAAGGGAAGCCGGATCGAACCAGGTTCAAATCGACTTTGAGGCTAACCCGATTGCCGTACTCACTAGGGCGGAGGGTTCCTGGAAAGAGTCGATGCGCATTCCGAGCACCCTTGAAGAACCTCTCCGGGGCGTGATCGCCAGAGTCGAAGGAATCGGGTTTGGTACCCTCACCCGGCACATCGAAGACGGTGCCAAGTTGCCGCGAGAGGTGTCCCTGAAGTGGATCGACCCCAACCGGCTCGAAGTGGTTTGCGAGTTCTAGGGTTGGGGTCACAATGAAGTGGAAGCTATGGACCCTGAGAATGCAGGTTCTCGCAGGCTGATTCCGCCTTTGCCGCCCTCGGCGGTCGGGGCGAGCGATGAATTCGGGTCCTCAAAGCCACTGGCGATCGTTATCGTCAGCGACGAAGCGGACGAGCTCAACCTTGCGATCGAGCTAGGCGGTGAGTTCGAGCTTGTCTCTGCGCCAAGTGCGGGTCAGGCGTTCAGTGCGGTTCGAGACCGAATCGGAGACAGGGCCAATAGATTGCCTCGCTGCTTCTTCGTGTTCACAGATGACTTGCCCACCATAGGCCACTTCCGAAGGCTGGTCGGTTTCAGCCCGATCCTTATCTTTGTCACCCAGGACGAGGGTGTAGCCAGGCTCGCCCAGGATGCCGGCGCCAACGAGATCCTCTTGAACAACCGCTGGCTGTAGACTGCCGCAAAGGCCGCACGTACGGCAGTTGCGGGCAGTCTACCGCTGGCCGGTGAAATGCAACTGTAGGTCCTCTTCTAGCATTAAGTCGGCATGTTCGGCCTTCATGACGCCCACGACCCCACCTGGGTCAACGCAATATCGGGTGTGACGTCCAATCACATCGTCCGGTCCTTGGGCGTGGCACTCGGCAACCGTTGGCTGGTCCTCATCGGCGTGCGGGTTTATCGCGAACCGATATTCGCGATCATGGATAAAGGCATCCCTAGCACAGAGATCCATGTTGATAAGCGTGGAGCCCCACCTGCGAGCAGGTGGAAACAGGCCGTCGGATGCCTCCCTGTACTGGCACATGGCAACCACAATTGGACGCATACGAATAAGTGTGTCTGCTCGTACGCCTGCAATGGTTCTGGAGGCCCGATATGGTCTGGTAACAAGGACCGCGCCGAGTACAAGTAGACCAAGAAAGCTGCCTGTCAACCAACGCGTTCTTGGTCCCATTTGCACCTGTAAGTTACCGCAAGCCGTTGCGCTGAAGTGGCTATGGGTTCTTAGCCTCTTCAACCATCCGGATGAACTCGATGAACGTCGTCCGCTCCTCGATCAGCCGCTTGCAAAGCGTATCGTCGACCACGAACCCAAGCTCGTCCTCGATCGCCATCAGAATCTCCACCTCGTTGAGGTCGCCGTATCTCAGGACGAACATCAACTCCACCGGATCGAGGGGGTGAAAGGTGCTTCCCTTCGGATAGGCATGCTCGATGACGATCCTCTCGATCGCCCTCCGAACCGCCTCGTTGTACGAGTAGGCGGCCCACGCCGACTCCGGAACCGGTCCCCGATCCACCGCCTGCGCCACCAACTCCCCCTCGGTGAGAACCTGCTGGGCATAGGCCGCGATCCAGCCGAAGATCGGAATGCGGTAGGTCCACGGCTCGCCTGGGTCCGGCGGATCGTGTAAGAGAGGGAAGGGCTCGCTCAACGACATTTAGGATCCCGAAGCGAACACGTAGCTCCCCGAGCCAACGGTGAACTCGACCGTTCCCCCGGAGAACTTCACGCCGTTAACGCCCTTGGCCTTGGCCAACGCCCGGCCGCCCTCGCGCACCGAAGCGAGCGAACCGGCGGGCAGGGAAACCCTTGCGACCGTGTTCGGGGGAATCTCGATCTCGAATTTCGTGATCTTGCCGACCCGTGTCCAGTTGCTCACGATCTTGCCCCGCACACTCTGGTAGCTCGACTTCACCCAACTTAGCCTTTCCGGCGTACGGGGGCTGATGGAAACGCGATCAAACCCGGCGCTGTCTGCCGCAGGCTGGATTCCCCCCAGCCACTGCATGAACCACTGGCTGACGGAACCGAACATCGGGTGGTTGTGCGAGAACGTGTTGTCGCTGAACTCCCAATGCTCCCACAAGGTGGTCGCCCCGTTCTCGAGCATCCAACCCCAACTGGGGAAGTCCTTCTGCGAAACGATCGCGTAAGCCAAGTCGGCTCTTCCGTAGCGCGAAAGAACGTCGAGCATCGTCTTCGTCCCCAGGATGCCGGTGGTCAAGTGACGTCCGTGCGCCTCGATGTCCTGAACCAGGAACTCGAAGGCACGCTTCCTCGACGCTTCGGGAACGATGCCCGTGTAAAGCGCGATCGCCTGGCTGGCTTGCGTTCCCGGTCCGATACGCCCCGTTTTCGCGTCCACAAACTTCGCGGCGTAAGCGGTCTGGATCTTCTTGGCCAAACTCGCAAAGTGGGCCGCGTCCTCCGCGCGCCCCAGCCGGGTCGCCAACCGGTGGAGGAGATTCGCGCTGTGGAAGGCCATCGGGGTCACCAGTTCGGGGGCCGGGGCGGGGGCAAGTCCTTCGTGGTCGCTCAAGCCGTCCGTCACGATGCCGTCGGGGTAGCTCGCCTCCACCAAAGCCAGCCACTTCTTGGCGACCTCGTACTGCTCTTCGCCCAGCGCGGAGTCGCCGTAGTATCGATAGAGCTGGTCGACCAAAAGCGGGTGGGCCATCGCCCAAACCACGCCGCAATATTGGATGCCGACGAAGGGCGCCGTGTCCGTGAGCATCCCGTCTTTGAGTCGGCTGTCCGCCCAATCCCGGACCGCCTTTTGGTAGAAGCCGCTCATGTCGAAGTTCATGATCAAGGCTTCGCTCGTGGCAACGATGTCGCCCCCGTACCCGAACTTCTCGCGGTGCGGACAGTCCGACTGCACGCTGAACAGGTTCGACAGAAACGTCCGCCGACACATCGCCTGGATTCGGTTCAACAAGGGATCGGAACACTCGAACGAGCCGTCGGACTCGACGTCCGAGTTCATGCGCGCGGCGACGACCGCCTCCAAAGGCAACGGCTTGGGCAGCCCGCTCACCTCGACGTAGCGGAATCCGTGAAACGTGAACTTGGGCTCATACGTCTCGCCGTTTCCTCGCGCGATGTACGTGTCGGTTTGCCATGCCACCGGCGGCGCGCCTGGTCCTCCCACGCTCTCTTGGGAGTTCGCCCTGAGCCCCTTGACCTGGCCGGCAACGCTGGTCATGGGATTGAGGGAACCGTCCTTGTGCAGCAGTTCTCCGTAGCGGAGCTGCACCTTCGTTCCGGCGGGAACATCGAGCTTGAGGCTCACCCGCCCGGCGAAGTTCTCCCCCATTTCGTAAAGGTAGACCCCAGGTTTCGGCTCGCTCATAGAGGTTGCCCGCCACTGCCCGGTCACCCGAATCGGCGGCTGGGTGGGGGCGGCGAGCCGCCCCAACTTGTGCGTGGCCACGGTCGGCGTTCGCCACTTGCCTTCGGCGAACCCGGCGGCGTTCCACCCGATGGGGTGCAACCGGGCATCCACTTCCTCGCCCAGATAGACGCTGTTGCGCCGGATCGGTCCTTCTCCCACCTTCCAAGTGGTGTCTGAGACTAGAGTCTCTGAGCCCCCGCCCTCGAAATCGACCCGGAGTTGCGCGATGAAGCAAGGCCGGCCGGTGGTCAGCGCCTCCCTTATGTTCAGGTGCCCCCACATGCGCAGGGGTAACGGGTTGAACCAACCGTTGCCCAAAGCCACCCCGAGGCAGTTCCGCCCCTGGACCAGCAGCTTCGTCACGTCGTACGTGTTGGTGAGAACCCGCTGGCCGAATGCGGTCCAGCCCGGGTCGAGAACGTGGTCGCCCACTTTCTTGCCGTTCAAGCTGGCTTCGTAATAGCCCAGCCCCGCGATGTAAAGGCGGGCTCGCTCGATCCGCTTCGACGCCGAGAACTCCTTTCGGAACAGCGGCGCCGGGTCTTCTCTGTAAAAGTCGGCTTCGGTGGTCGGAAGGGGCTTGCCATCCTCTAGCCATCGCCCTTTCCAGTCCTTCGGGTTGAGAAGCCCCATTTCCCAATGCGCCACCGGACTCCAGGAAGACCACTTCCCGGCTTGGTCGCAGACCCTCACCTTCCAGAAGCAGGCCTGCCCCGACTTCAGCGGCGAGCCTTGGTAAGCGACGGCCTGTCGGCTGCTGGAGACGACCCCGCTGTCCCACAGGTTGCCCTCGCCCTTGCCCAGCGTCTCTGCGGAGTTCGCCACGAGCAGGTGATAGGCTTGCTGATGCTGATCCCGGGCGTCAGGGTCGCCGATGAGCTTCCACCCCAGGCGAGGGCTCACCCGGTCGATCCCGAGGGGACTTCGCTGAAACTCGCAGGTCAGATCCGTCGGCCGCAACGAGCTCTTAGACTCGTGCGCGCCGAGGCAAAGGGACAACCCCCCGAAGAACGCCAGAAAGGACCACAAGGCCATGTGCGCATTGTAGGCGATTCCCTCACGGGCAGTCAGCCGCGTCACCTGTCGGGAACAAATCGGCACCCGTGCGTTCGGAACGGACTGCTAGGGAATGGTGGGCGGTACAGGACTTGAACCCGTGACCCCTACACCGTCATGGGGATAGAACAGGCTGAGCAGCTTGATTCGCAGTCCAGTGAGGTCTCAGGATGTCTCCAATTGGCTCCTCCATTTGAGAGACCAGACATACGTCTTGAGGAAATCCTGAGGTTGCTCGAAGCAATGCCTTGAGGCGGCCTTGACCACCCTGCGCCGTAACTTCCAAGTGTGAGACCTCGCAACATCTTGCCCCTCGCCGTTTTCGGTCTAACCGCATCGGCCGTTGCCCAAGACGGTTTCCCTATCTCAACCGACCGCCCAAGTTTCTCCGACGGAACCGGGATCATCCCCAAGGGCAGATGGCAACTGGAGACCGGGTTCACCTTCAACAAGGATGGAGAAGCCGAGCTTCAAACGATCGGAGAGGTGTTGCTTCGCTTGCCACTTCAAGAGCGGCTTGAACTTCGATTCAGCAACTTAGGGCTCGGCCGCGCCAATGGCGTGGGCGGCGGCGGGGAGGGTTTTCTCGATCCGGTCGCCGGAGTGAAGTACCGGTTCCAAACGGGCGTTACCGGAAAGAAACCGGACCTAGCCTTTGTCGCGCAGGCGACGATACCAGCGGGTAGCCCCGACTTTCGGGTCCGCCGCAGCCAGCCCACGTTGAAGCTCGCCGGCTATCACCAACTCGATGCCGCCAATGGTGCGGGTTGGAACGTCGTGTGGTCCAATCTGGGACCGCGCGGCGCGACGTTCGATCAATGGGCAATCAGCGGCTACTGGGCCCGCACGCTCGATGCAAAGACCGCTTCCTTTGTCGAGCTCTACCACCTGATGCCCGCCTCGAAGGGCGGGCCGAACAGCACTTTCGTCGACGCCGGAGTCACGTACTTGCTCGACAAGGCGACGCAAATCGACCTCCGAATCGGTTCTGGACTCGATCAGAGGCGAGACGGTTGGTTCATCGGGGCGGGGGTCGCGTTCCGGTTCTGAGGAAGATCATGCTTGACCTCTTCTACATCTCCGTCGCCATTGGGTTCTTCGCGCTCTCTGCGTGGTACGTCAAGGGGCTTCGACTGCTTCAGCCGGAGGCTGACGATGAGTGACTACTTGTGGATATCCCTTGCCACTCTTGGCCTGCTTGGCTATCTGTTCTACGCCCTGTTAAGGCCGGAGAAGTTCTGACATGACACCGAACGCATTCCTCCAGATCGTTCTTTACTTCCTGCTCATCCTAGCTGTTGCCAAGCCAATGGGCCTTTGGCTCAACAGGGTCTTCACGGGAGAACGGACCTTCCTGCATCCCGTGCTCGGATGGCTTGAGCGAGGGACCCTGAAGTTTCTGCGCGTTAGCGAAGACGACGATCAACCTTGGTGGCTCTACGCGCTTTCCGTGCTCGCGTTTAGTCTCGCCACGCTGCTCGCAAGCTACGCAATGCTCCGTCTCCAGGGCATCCTGCCGCTCAACCCGAGAGGATTCGACGGTACGCAGATGCCGCCACACTTGGCCTTCAACACGGCGGTCTCCTTCACGACCAACACGAACTGGCAGAGCTATTCGCCCGAAGTCACGTTGAGCAACTTCTCCAACATGGTCGCGCTGGCTATCCACAACTGGGCCTCGGCTGCGGTGGGTATAGCCGTGGCTGTGGCGTTGGTCCGCGGCTTCGCCAGAAAGAGCGCAGGCGGGATCGGCAACTTCTGGGTCGATGTTGTGCGCTGCACGGTCTACGTTCTCTTGCCTATCTGCTTTGTCGGAGCCCTGATCTACGTGTGGCAAGGTGTCCCTCAGACCTTTATGCCCTACAAGGACGTGACGACACTTGAGGGAGTCAAGCAGACCCTGGCGCTGGGTCCCGTAGCATCGCAGGAAATCATCAAGCAGCTCGGAACGAATGGCGGCGGGTTCTTCAATGCGAACTCTTCCCATCCTTTCGAGAACCCGACCGCGTTCGCGAACCTGTTTACTCTGCTGCTGATCTTCACGACTCCTGCCGGGCTCACCTACATGTTTGGGAAGATGGTGGGCAACGTTCGGCAGGGTTGGGCGATCTTCGCGGCCATGTCCGTTCTCTTCCTAGCCGGAGCCTTCGCGAGCACCTCGGCGGAGCAAGCGGGGAACCCGCACTACTCCAAGCTTGGAATCGAAGCCGCGAACATGGAGGGCAAGGAGGTTCGGTTCGGCATTCCTTCATCGACCCTCTTCGCGACCGTTACCACGGATGCAAGTTGCGGAGCGGTCAACTCCATGCACGACTCCTACACTCCGCTTGGTGGTTTGGTCCCCCTGTTCAATATGCAGACGGGCGAAGTCATCTTTGGTGGCGTCGGCGCGGGATTGTACGGGATGCTGATCTTCGCAATACTCGCCGTCTTCATCGGCGGTCTGATGGTTGGGCGCACGCCCGAGTACCTGGGCAAGAAGATCCAGAAGTTCGAGGTGCAAATGGCAATGCTGGCCATCCTGGTCTGCGCTGCCAGCATTCTCGGATTCGCGGCGCTGAGTTCCACCATCGATTTCCCCAAAGAGGGGCCTCAGGCATCGCTGAATACCTGGTCGGGAGGTGCCTACGGTGGAGCCGACAACGCGTATGGGCCCGCGACCGGAAATCTGAACAACGGCGGCCCCCACGGCTTTGGGGAGATGCTCTATGCCTATACATCGGCAACCGCCAATAACGGTTCTGCGTTCGCCGGCATCACGGCCAACACGCCCTTCTACAACCTGACTCTGGGTCTCGCAATGCTCGCAGGACGCTTCTTGATGATCCTGCCGATTCTCGCGATCGCGGGCAACCTTGCCCGCAAAAAGCTCGTTCCGGCGACATCCGGCACCTTTCCGACGACCGGAGGCACTTTCGTTGCGCTGCTGGTGGGAGTGGTGGTGCTGGTCGGAGCCCTGACCTTCCTTCCCGCCCTCGCGCTTGGCCCAATCGTCGAGCACTTCCAAATGCAGGGGCTTCAAACGAAATGAGTATCCGCACACCATCCGCCAGCCCGATTACGGGGGAACCGAAGCTGCACACGCCGCGTCATCAGCCTCCGAAGCTCCTTGACCCGAAAATCGTCAAGCGGGCCCTGGCCGATGCATTCCAAAAGCTTGACCCGCGCGCCGTTGCCAAGAATCCCGTCATGTTCACGGTCTTGATCGGTAGCGTTGTCTCGACCTTCTTCTTCGCAAGGGACCTGTTCGGGCACGGGGACGCACTGTTCTCTGGCCAGATCACGCTTTGGCTCTGGTTCACGGTCCTCTTTGCCAACTTTGCGGAAGCGATGGCAGAGGGCAGAGGAAAGGCTCAAGCCGACGCACTGAAGAAGGCACGTTCGACGATGCAAGCGAGACGCCTCAAGTCGGACGGAATAGAAGAGCTGGTCGCGGCTCCGGAACTGCGCAAAGGAGATCGAATCGTCTGCGAAGCTGGCGACATGATCGCGGCTGACGGCGACGTGGTCGAGGGCGTCGCTAGCGTCGACGAATCGGCGATTACCGGCGAATCCGCTCCGGTAATTCGAGAGGCAGGCGGCGACCGAAGCGCGGTTACGGGAGGCACCCGTGTTCTCTCGGACCGCATCGTCGTCCTTGTCTCCCAAGAACCCGGTTCTTCGTTTCTGGATCGCATGATCGCGCTCGTCGAGGGGGCTGAGCGGCAAAAGACGCCGAACGAGGTCGCTCTCTCCATCCTGCTGGCCGGGCTGACGATCGTGTTTCTTCTGGCGACCTTCACGCTCGTGCCTTACGCGATCTACGCCGTCGGGGCGCAAGGCAAGGGTGCTGTTCCCACGATCCCGGTGATGGTCTCTCTTCTCGTATGCCTGATCCCCACGACGATTGGTGGTCTGCTGAGCGCCATCGGCATAGCCGGAATGGACCGCGTGATGCAACAAAACGTTCTTGCCATGAGCGGGAGGTCGGTCGAGGCGGCGGGCGACGTGTCCACCTTGCTCCTGGACAAGACGGGGACCATTACCCTTGGAAACCGTCAGGCCACCGCATTCATACCGGCTCCAGGTGTCGAAGACGTGGAAGTGGCGAACGCGGCCCAGTTCTCTTCTCTTGCCGACGAGACGCCGGAAGGGCGCTCCATCGTTGTGTTGGCCAAGGAGAAGTTCGGCATCCGCGAAAGAGAAGTCGAGAGACTGGGCGCCGTTTTCGTGCCCTTCAGTGCAACCACGCGGATGAGCGGTGTAGACGTCGAAGGCTCCAAGATTCGGAAGGGGGCGACCGACGCGATCAAGCGTTTCGTCGAAGAGCAGGGTGGCTCGTTTCCTTCTGCGGTTCAGGAAGCAGTCGACAGGATTTCCCGTGAAGGAGGAACGCCGCTGGTGGTGGCGGAAAACCACCGGGTCCTCGGCGTCATCCAGCTCAAGGACATCGTCAAGGGCGGGATGAAGCAGCGCTTCGCCCAGCTTCGCGAGATGGGCATCAAGACGGTGATGATCACCGGAGACAATCCTTTGACCGCTGCGGCCATTGCCGCCGAGGCCGGCGTCGACGATTTTCTGGCCGAAGCTACGCCCGAACAGAAGCTCGCCTACATACGCCAAGAGCAAGCCGGTGGCCGCCTTGTTGCGATGACCGGCGACGGAACCAACGATGCCCCGGCCCTGGCTCAAGCCGACGTGGGCCTTGCGATGAACACAGGAACCCAGGCCGCAAAGGAAGCCGGCAACATGGTCGACCTCGATTCGAACCCCACCAAGCTCATCGAGGTGGTGGAGATCGGCAAGCAACTGCTCATCACGCGCGGCTCGCTGACCACGTTCTCCATCGCTAACGACGTCGCCAAGTACTTCGCGATCATCCCCGCGATGTTCATCGTGACCTATCCAGAACTCCAGGCGATGAACTTCCTCAGCAACCCGAAATCCGCGGTTCTGGCGGCGGTGATCTTCAACGCCTTGATCATCGTGGCCCTGATTCCTCTAGCGTTGAGAGGCGTGAAGTATCGCCCAATGAACGCGGCAGCGACCCTGCGACGCAACCTCTTCATCTACGGTCTGTTCGGGATCATCATCCCGTTCCCGTGCATCTGGCTCATCGACCGCTTGCTGGTCCTCTTGAGGCTCGCATAACCATGAAACCCCAGTCCATTTTCTG
Organism: Fimbriimonadales bacterium; assembly: GCA_046330155.1. GTDB lineage: Bacteria > Armatimonadota > Fimbriimonadia > Fimbriimonadales > Fimbriimonadaceae > CALMEF01. Next base: position 158,047 of record JAXLTH010000001.1, read on the forward strand.
GCCGTCGATCGCCTTGACCCTGTGGTTCATCGTGATCACGGGCCTCGTATTCCCGTTCGCGATCTGGGGCATAGCCCAAACGGCGTTCCCGCACCAAGCCAACGGCAGTCTGATCAACAACGCCCAAGGGCAGGCCATTGGTTCGGAGATCATCGGGCAGAACTTCGCCAAGCCCGAGTACTTCCACCCGCGCCCATCGGCCGCCGGAAGCGGCTACGACGCCGCCAACTCGAGCGGCACGAACCTCGGTCCGACCAGCGACAAACTGATCAACGGCATCGCTGACGACCCTTCGACCAAAGATGTGGACGAGAGCTACGCGGGAATCAAGCAGCTGGCCGATGCCTATCGAACGGAAAACGGACTGCCCGCCGACACAATTCTGCCTGCCGATGCCGTCACCCGATCGGCTAGCGGGCTCGATCCCCACATCTCCGTTGCCAATGCACGCTTTCAGGCCGACCGCGTCGCCAAGGCGCGCGGCATGGCCAAGGAAGACGTGCTCAAGCTCATCGACGACCACACTGACCAGCGGTTTGCAGGCGTTTTTGGAGACCCCGGTGTCAACGTCCTCAAGCTCAATCTGGCCCTTGATGCCAAGCGATAGCCCACTCGCACACACGATCATGGCAACCCACACCGTTCAACTTGTAGCATTTGCCGGTTGCCCCCCGTCCGTGGGGCAAATCGCTCGCCAAGCGATGCAGAAGCACGTGGGCCTTCACTTCCTATGTGTACTGGATTTGGGCGAAAGCTCGGAGTCCGTTCGAAGGACCTGGGAGTTCTCGGTCCAGCCGCTAAGCGAGCAGGTCCATCTCGTGATCGTTCACGAACCGCGGGGACGAACATTCGATGGCATTGCCGAGTTCGCAGCTGAGCTTATGAGCTCGCGGACCGACGACCTGGATGTACTATTCGTCTCCGAGCAGTCGTCCTGGCGTGGCTCTCGCCGATTGGCGCGGAAACTACGCGCGATGCAGGAGAAGTTGGGTAGGACTGTCCCTAACGCAATGGTGCGGACGGTCTGAGCCTTGAGCTTTTCTTGATGCGGGTTGCAGTCACAATCTAACCAAGGTGCCCGAGCGAACTCGCCCCGATCCCGATGCGCTACTAGTGCAGTTGGGCAAGCATGAGAGAGGCCGTCTCAAGGTCTTTCTCGGCATGGCGGCAGGCGTCGGCAAAACCTACTCCATGCTCCAAGCCGCGCAGGAGGAGAAGAAACGTAGCGGCGATCTTGTGATCGGTTATCTGGAACCTCACGGGCGCACTGATACCGAAGCGGCGGCGGAAGGGCTGGAGCGCGTTCCGACGCGCGAGGTG
>JAXLTH010000010.1:0-97411 GCA_046330155.1 Fimbriimonadales bacterium
TGTAGCGTCTCCGGTGACAACAAGCCCTGGGGCGACGACAGCTATGAGGGTTCCAAACTGGCGGTAGACGAGTTTAACGCCGCTGGCGGCCTGAACGGCAAGAAAGTCGAACTGCTTCTCGGCGACAGCGCTTCGAAGCAAGATCAAGCCAAGACTGCGGCAGAAAAGCTTATGGCGGACGGCGCGATCGCGCTGATCGGCGAGGTCTCCAGCGGCAACACGATTCAGATGGCGAAGTCGGCGTTCGAAAAGGGCGTCCCGGTCGTTGCCGTTGGCGCGACCCGAACCGACCTGACCAACGAGGGCGCACACGTCTTCCGAGTTTGCTACACAGACGACTTCCAAGGTCCCGTCATGGCGAAGTTCGCCTATGAGAAGCTGGGGTGCCGAAAGGTCGCCGTCATGACCGACAACAATCTGCCGTACTCGCAGGGCCTCAGCAAGAGCTTCAAGGAGACCTTCCAGAAGCTGGGTGGCGAGATCGTGACGGAGCAGTTTTACGAGTCGGGCGGCAAGCAGGCTCCTCAGTACGCCAGCCTCCTCACGGAGATCAAGTCGAAGAACCCGGACGGCATGTTCCTGAGCGGCTACTTCACCGAAGTCGGCCCAGCGGTCCAGCAGGCCCGCGCGGCGGGCATCGAGTGCCCCGTGATGGGCGGCGACGGCTGGGACAGCGACCAGATTCTTCAGAGCGGCGGCGACGCTATTCTCAAGGACGCTTACTTCTGCAACCACTACAACAACGCGGACAACCGGCCCCAGGTCACCGAGTTCCTGAAGAAGTGGCGTGGCGCGCACGGCGGCAAAGACCCGGGCACGACGATGGGCGCCCTTGGCTACGATGCCACGGCCCTCACCCTTGACGCTTTGAAGCGGGCAAAGGGTCCGGATTCTAAGTCCCTGATCGAAGCCCTTGAGGCGACCGAGAATTATCCGGGCGTTTCGGGCGACATCACGCTGAAGGGCATGAATGGCAACCCTCCGAAGCGAGCCATCGTGGTGCAAGTCACCAAGAAGGATGCCAGCGGCAGCTGGCAGAAGTTCGCCAAGGACTACGTGCCGGCCGACCTGAACAAGTAGGAACTTACGCCAAGGATGGGATCATTTGCTCCGCTGCTGGCGGCGTTTGAAATCACAACGCTGCCCCAGCAGCTGGTGAACGGTGTGTTGCTGGGCGCGATCTACGCATTGATCGCGCTCGGCTACACGATGGTGTACGGCGTCCTCAAGCTCATCAACTTCGCCCACGGCGAGGTCTTCATGCTTGGGGCGTACGGCGCCCTGTTCGTCAGTTGGATGCTGGGCTATTCGCCGTCGGGACCTCAGGGGCCTTCCAACGCCCTCAACCTGGTCCTCATGCTGCTTGGGGCGATGCTTATCTGCACGATCGCCGCGGTGATCATCGAGCGATTCGCCTATCGGCCTTTGCGCAACTCACCGCGCATCGCGTCGCTGATCACGGCGATCGGTCTATCCCTCCTCATGCAATACGGCGGCCAGATATTCCTTCTGAACGGCACGCCGCAAACCATCAGTTCGAAGGTAAATCCGTATCCAGGCGAGGTGACGATCAACCTCAAGGCTCCGGATAAAGCTCAGATCGCGAAGGCGTCTGAGCTGAAACCGGCAGCCGAAGCCGCGAAGGCGGCTTTCGACGCCCAACTCCCCAAGGAAAAGAGCCGGTTCGATCTCAGCCCCGAAGGCGAGCGTCTGCAGAAGGAAATGCAGGACACTCAGCGGGCCTACCAAGATGCGCTGGACTCCGCAAGTGCGAAAGCGGTCCAGGTCATGATCCCGCAGGGGCAGATCATCCTTCTCGTAATGACCATAGGCTTGATGGCGATCCTGACCTATCTGGTCATGTTCACCAAGCAGGGAAGAGCCATGCGGGCGGTTTCGCACGACTTCAACGCGGCGTCCCTTATGGGCATCAACGTGGACTCGATCGTCACGTTCACCTTCGTGCTCGGCTCCGCTCTAGCGGGTGCGGGCGCCATGATGTACGCCACGTTCCTTCCCGGCACCAAGGTAGACACGTTCTTTGGCATGGCGCCCGGCGTCAAGGCGTTTACGGCGGCGGTTCTAGGCGGTATCGGGAACATTCCCGGCGCCGTGTTGGGCGGCTTGCTGATGGGAATGGCTGAAAACGCCGTGGTTTGGGCGGGCTACCCCGAGTACCGGGACGCCATCGCGTTTGTCGTCCTCATCGTGGTTTTGCTATTCCGTCCGGGCGGATTGCTCGGTTCGGCCAAGGTGGAGAAGGTTTGATGTTTTGGGCCACTCGAATCGGATCCATGTTGCTGGCGATCGGCGGCTGCTTTCTCATTGAGAAGGTCGCCCTGCAACAGAACGCGTTCATCCAACTTCTGTTTATTCTCGCAGGGCTGTACGTCACGCTGTCGGTAAGTCTGAACCTGATCAACGGCATCACCGGCCAATTTTCCATCGGCCATGCGGCGTTCTACATGATCGGCGCCTACGCAACTGGCGTCGTGGCTAGGAACTACTACACGGTGTTCGAAGCATGGTGGCTCGGATGGCACCTTCCGATGCCGATGTTGGCTTGGCTGGTGGTCGCCATGTTTGCGGGCGCAATCGTGGCGGGCGCCGCCGGTTTCCTCGTTGGACTGCCTTCGCTTAGGCTCAAGGGAGACTACCTTGCCATTGTGACGATGGGCTTTGGCGAGATCATCAGCATCGTCGTGCGCAACCAGGAGAAGTTGGGACGAGCCTACGGCATGCAGATCGAGCCGCGGCTTCCTTCGATCTTTATGGTTTGGCTCCTCGCCGTCGTTTGCGTAGCGGTGTGCCGAAACCTACTCAAAAACGTTCACGGCCTGTCCTTCTTGGCGGTTCGCGAGGACGAGGTGGCGAGTTCGGCGATGGGCGTTGATGTGACGCGAATCAAGGTGACCGCTTTCGTCCTCGGCTCTGCCTTTGCCGGTGCCGCAGGCGCCCTTTATGCGCATTCCATCGGTTTCATCTCGCCGCCAAACTTCTCGATGGACGTCAGTTTCATCATCTTGACGATGGTGGTCCTCGGTGGCACGGGATCCATCACCGGCTCCGTGATCTCGGCGCTTCTTCTGTTCTACATTCCCGAGAAGATGCGTGACCTCAAGGACGTGCCCATGGCGGGAGTCGTGGCGGTGGGAATCGCGCTCGTGGTTGCCGTTGCGTTGATCAAGCGCATCAGTGACGGCCATGACTCGAACCAGGGACGGAAGGCTGCCAAGATGTTCGGCGCCCTCGCTCTCGGTGTAGTCGTCCAGATTGTAATGACCAAGGTCTTGGCTAACGTGCCATCCCTTGCCGGACAGATCGAAGGATCCAAGCTGCGCTTGGTCGTCTTCGCGATCACGCTGGTCATCCTCATGTTGCTTCGTCCGCAAGGCATCTTTGCCCACCATGAGTTCTCATGGAACTGGGTGAGAAAGCTCTTTGGGAAGAAGGACGTACCGACGACGGCGGTGTCGGCATGAGCGAGATGCTCACCCTTAGGGACGCCACCATCCGCTTCGGCGGCTTGGTTGCGGTCAACAGCGTCAGTTTCACCCTGGAGAAGGGAGACCTGTTTGGTTTGATTGGCCCGAACGGGGCGGGGAAGACCACCTGCTTCAACCTGATCACGGGAATGTACGAACCGACCAGCGGCGACATTCTGTTTAAGGGAAAGCGGATTAACGGCGTCCAGCCGAACAAGATCGCCGGCCTGGGAATCTGTCGCACCTTCCAGAACATTAGGCTGTTCGCAGCTCTGTCTTGCCTTGAGAACGTGATGGTCGGGGCATACCTCCGCCACCGCACGGGGCTCTGGACGGCGCTCACGGATGCTCCTCCTGCGATCAAGGAGACGAAGCAACTTCGCGACGAGGCGATGCACTGGCTTGAGGTTGTCGATCTTGCCGACGAAGCCAACAAGAGAAGCGCTGACCTGCCCTACGGCAAGCAGCGACGGTTAGAGATCGCCCGCGCCCTCGGCACCCGTCCCGACCTCCTGTTGCTCGACGAGCCGGCGGCCGGAATGAACCCAAACGAAAAGGTTGACCTGCTCAACACGGTTCGCAAGATCCGGGACCAGCACGACAAGACGGTGCTGCTCATTGAGCACGACATGAAGTTCGTCATGAACCTCTGTGAGCGGATCGTCGTGTTGGACCACGGCGAAGAGATCGCCCGAGGCGCGCCAGCAGACATCCGCAATAATCCGAAGGTCATCGAGGCTTACCTGGGCGAAGCCGTATAATCTCCCTCGAAGCATGAAGAGGCGAACCAAGCGCGTATGGCTGGTTGTCGGCGGTTTGGCGATCATCGCCGGAGTCGTTGCCGGAACCTGGGCCATGCGGGTAGCCAACAGCTTTCGGGGCAAGGGGGAGAGCCTCGCGCAGGTGTGGCAAGGCATCACGAACCCTCGCGGCTTGTTCCCGGGCGTGGACCGGCTGACCCTGCTACTCGTTGGTCAAGACTACAACCACGATCGTCACGGCTACATCTACAGCAAGAATGTTCGTAGCGATACGATCATGCTCCTGAGTGCAGACTTGGCGAACGGCAAGCTCAGCGCCGTCTCCATTCCCCGTGACACCTTTGCGCGCGCACCGGACGGAATGTCCGGCAAGATCAACGGAACCTACGCACGGGGCGGCTTGGAACTTCTTAAGTCGACGATTGAGGAAAGGTTTGACGTCAAGATCGACAACTACGTTGTGATCAAGCCCGACGCAGTGAAGGAGATCGTCGATTCCTTGGGTGGCGTTGAGGTCGATCCGATCGATTCGATGAACTACGACGACAACTGGGGCGGCCTTCACGTTCACCTAGAACCGGGTCGGCAAAGGATCGATGGGCAGCAGGCGGTAGGGTACGTCAGATTTCGCGAGGTGAACCGCTATCGCATCGACGAACGTAACCGGATGATCCCGCTTCGAGGCGTAAAGCCGTCGAAGGAAGAAGGAGACATACGTCGAACCGCTCGGCAGCAGTTGTTGATCCGCGCCATGATTGCCCAAGCGAACACGCCTGGCAATATCTGGAAAGCCGACAAGGTGATCGACACCGGGTTCAACCAGGTGGAGACCAATCTGTCGCGAACTCAGATGTTGGCGCTCGCGACCATCTTCAAGGGCAACTCTGGTCAGATGGACAGCGCGACGCTTCCTGGCGAGGACCGAAAAGAAGGCGGCGCGTACTACTGGGTCCTCGACGAGGAACGGTCTCAAGCCACGATCGACTGGTTGATCAAAGGCGATGAAGCCGCCGGAAGGCGCATCGTTCGGGTGCAGGTCTGGAACGGAACCAAGACGAAGGGAGTTGCGCGGACTGCAACCGAGCTGATCGAAGATCAAGGGTACACGGCGCAAACTGGCGGGACCACGAAGGAGCCTTCTGCCGTCACCAAGGTCATCTACCGGAAAGCGGCGTTCGAATCGGCGGCGAGAGGCATCGCCAACATCCTCGGCGCCTCAGTCGTCGAGAAGGACCCAGAAGAAGCCCAGATTTGGGAACACGAGGTGGAAGTGATCATCGGCGATGATCGCGCTTCTTCCCTGGTGGCGAAGTCTGACAACGGCAGCCATTCCTAGTAAAATCGCGGCATGCCGCGATACCATTCGCTGGGAGAACTTCCCAAGAAGCACCATATCCAGTTTCGCAAGCCCGACGGCGGGCTGTACACCGAACAACTGGTGAGCACCCATGGGTTCAGTGGGCCGATGTCCACGCTGTACCACATCAACCAGCCGACCGAGGTTCTGCGATGGGAGGACTGGGGCGACGCCAAGGTCCAGTACCTTGACGACGAACCCTTAAGGCACCGCCACCTCCGCACGTCCAAGATGCAGCCCTTCGGGAACGCGGTGACCGGCAGGGTGCCCTTAATGGGCAACAACGACGTCGTGTGGAACCAAGTCGTGGTTGCCGAGCAGATGCCTTACTTCTACAAGGACTCGGAGGGCGACGAGATTCTGTTCATGCACGATGGAAGCGGCGTGATGGAGTCGATGTACGGCAATCTCCGGTTTGCGCCGGGCGACTACATCGTAGTGCCGAGGGGGACGATCTACAAACTCACCTTCGACCATCTGCCCGCCCGCATGATTGCCATCATCAGCCACGGTATGGTGGACATCCCGCGCCGGTATCGCAACGCTCATGGCCAACTGCTTGAGGAGGCGCCCTTCAAAGAGCGGGACATCCACCCGCCGACCGAGTTGGTGGCGCACGATCGAAAGGGCGAGTTCGACGTCCTCATCCGTGCTCGCCACCGGCTGACGATGTACACCTATCCCTATCATCCGCTGGACGTCGTCGGTTGGGATGGCTACGTGTTTCCGTACACGTTCAACATTAACGACTTCCAGCCGATCGTGGGTAAGGTGCACCTCCCGCCGCCCATCCACCAGACCTTCCAGGGGCACAACTTTGTGATCTGTTCGTTCTGTCCCCGAGTCTTGGATTTCCACCCCGAGGCGATCGTAATCCCGTACAACCACTCCAACGTGGACTCGGACGAGGTTCTGTACTACTGCAACGACAAGTTCGGCTCGCGGCGCGGCATCGAAGAGGGTTCGATCACGCTCCACCCGCTTGGCTTGCCGCACGGCCCGCAACCGGGCGCGGTCGAGGCGTCGATCGGGGCAACGAAGACCGAGGAACTGGCGGTAATGCTCGACACCTACTATCCGCTCAAGCTCACGCCCCAATCGCAGGAGATTGAGGACCCCGATTACTGGAAGAGCTGGCAGATCAAGCGCTAGACCAGGTAGGGCTGGATCGGAGAGGTCCAGCCCTAAACCGGTTCGAAGTGCGCGGTGAAGTGGCGCAAGAAAGGCGCCTGTTTCGTGATTTTCAGCCCACGGGCTTGGTCCCGCCGATCAAACATTTCGTGGATGACCTCGGCGACGTAATTGACGTGGGCCTGGGTGTAAACCCGGCGGGGAAGCGCTAGCCGCACGAGCTCGCGGTCTGCCGGAATCTCCTTGCCATCAACGTTCCGGCCGAACATCGCAGAGCCGATTTCGACCCCTCGCACGCCTCCTGTCACGTACAAGTCGCACACGAGGACCTGGGCAGGGAAGGCATTTGCGGGAATATGGGGATAGAACCGATTGGCGTCGATGTACACGGCATGCCCGCCGGGCGGCTGGACCGTACAGACCCCCTTGTCCTTGAGCTTGTTGGCGAGGTAGCGCACCGTCGCCACTCGGTATTCCAAGTAGTGCTCGTCGAGGACTTCTTCCAGACCCACCGCAAGGGCTTCCAGGTCGCGTCCCGCCAATCCTCCATAAGTTGGGAAGCCTTCCGTCAGGATGAGAAGGTTGCGCGCGGAGTCGGCCATCGCGTCGTCGTTCAACGCAAGAAACCCGCCTATGTTGCCGAATCCGTCCTTTTTCAGGCTCATGGTGGCGCCGTCGGCGTAAGAGAACATCTCCTGAGCGATCTCCTTTGCGCTCTTGTTTTCGTATCCGGGTTCTCTTTGTTTTATGAACCAAGCATTCTCCGCGAAGCGACAGGCGTCGATGATGAAGGGCAAACCGTGAGCATGCAGCATCTCCGACACGGCGCGGATGTTCGCCATAGAGACGGGTTGGCCGCCGCCCGTGTTGTTCGTCACCGTGATCATGCCGAAGGGTACGCGGCTCCGGTCTTTAGCGAGCAGGGCTTCCAGTTTGGAAAGGTCGATATTGCCTTTGAAGGGATGTAACGAATCGGGATCGCGCCCCTCCTCAATCACCAGGTCGAGCGCTTCAGCGCCGGTGTACTCGATATTTGCTCGCGTCGTGTCAAAGTGGTTGTTGCTGGGAACGACCTTTCCCGGACCTGCTCCGATCGCCATGAGGATCTTTTCGGCGGCCCTTCCCTGGTGGGTGGGAATGACGTGGCGGAACCCGAAAATGTCCCTCACGACCGACTCGAAGCGGTGAAAACTACGCGAACCTGCATAGCTTTCGTCGCCGATCATGATCGCCCCCCACTGCGCGGCAGACATGGCACTCGTTCCGCTGTCGGTCAGCAGGTCGATGAGTACATCGTCCGCATCGATGAGGAAGGGGTTGTAATGGGCGGCTTCGAGAATCGCCTTCCGCTGTTCTGAAGTCGTAAACCGGATGGGTTCGACGGCTTTGATGCGGAACGGCTCGATGATCTCGCGCATACGGGCAGTTTACGCAACCCCAACTGTGGGCGCATCGTATTTCGAGGCATGAACGACGAGCGCTTGCACCCGCTCCCCTACCAAGATCCCGTGTCCGGCGGCGAGCTCTACGTGAGCGAACTCCGGTGCGACGAAAGTGGGATCGCCATTCAAGGCCGGTTTGAGGTGCCGATCTACTCGAGACTGGAGCCCGAGATGCGGCGCTTCCTGGAGGTCTTTCTGCGGTGTCGGGGCAACCTTTCGCTTGTGGAGCGCGAGCTTGGCCTGAGTTATCCGACCGTGAGGTCGAGGCTGGACGGCCTTTTGGTGGCCCTCGGCTTTGCGCCAGTGGCTGAGCCCGCCACCGTAGGGAACGGAAGCGCGAAGCGCAGAAAGGAAATTTTGGATCAACTCGAGCGGGGAGAGATCACCGCCGAACAAGCCAAGCAGCGAGTGCGAGAAGCATGAAGGAAGAAGTACGACGGATCATGAACCTGGTGAAGGAGGGGAAGCTCAGCCCGGAAGACGCCGCCGAGCTGATCGACGCCTTCATGGCGGGCGACACGGCAGAAACCGCAGGCGCCTCAACGCCGCCACCTCCGCCGGAAGACGGCACGCCGCCACCGCCTCCCCCGCAAGAGGGGGGATCGAAAGACCCGATGAAGTCTTTCCTCGACTTTATCGAAGGTTTCGGAAAGGAAGTCTCCGACCGCGTGGAGTGGCAGGAGGTGGCCAAGCACGTAAGGGAAGCGGCGGACCGCGGAATGGAAGGCATCAAGCAGGGCGTCGAGCAGATTCGCCAAGGCAAGGTGAACTTCGGATGGTTCAGTTCGCAAGAGGTCAAGGAAGTGACTTTGCCCCTGAGCCTCGGTTCTGGCAAGGTGCTCAAGGTGGAGAACCCTTGCGGCAACATCCGAGTTTCAGGCGGGGCTGAATCGAGCTCGGTGGCGGCAAAGGCGCAAGTCCGCGCTGCCACCCCCGAAGAAGCCCGGGCGAAAGCAGAAGCGTTCACGCTGATCGTTGAGGAGAGCGACCATCAGGTCTTGATCCGGCAGCCTGATGTGAGCGGGCTAACCCTCGATATCGTGGTGCAAGTTGCCGAGCCGGTCCAAGTGGAAGTCCGGACGCATGCTGGCGATATCCGAGTCCTGGACACACGCATGGGGTGCCGGGCGGCATCTCACGCCGGTGATATCAGCCTTCGGGGTCTGAACGGCGCCATCGAAGCGACCTCTCAAAACGGCGACATCCACATCGACGAATGCTCGAGCCCGTCGGTATCTCTTGAAGCGAAGCACGGGGACATCAGCTTGCTCAAAACGAACGGAAACATCAACGCGAGGACGGCCAGCGGCGATATCCGAGGGCGAAGTTGTTCCGGCAAGACTTACTCGGTGGAGTCGGTATCTGGCGACGTCTCGATGGAGTTCACCGAAGCCATTGGCGGCACGGTGAACGTTCGAACCGTCAACGGAAATGCTGAACTGCTGATTCCTGATGCCTGCAACTGCCGGGTCTCGCTCTCAACCCTAAAGGGCGAGGTCCACAGCGACGTCGCCTTGGAAGACGAAGCCAAGCAAGACCGCAGGATCACCGGACGTTTGGGAGAAGGGATGGGTGTATTGGACGTTAGCGCCGTAAACGGCGACATTGCGCTGCGCTGGCGCGATGCCGTCCAAAGCTAGCCTTCCAGGCTCGGCAGGATCATCAATGCGAACTCTCGAAGGTCGCGGGCGACAAAGTCGGCGCCCGCGACTTTCAGGGTTTCCGAATGCGCTTGGGCTGATCCTCCGCCCACTCCAATCACAAAACGTCTCTTGTCGCTGCGAATCTCGCCGAGGACCTTGAGCAACCCAAGAACTTCCTTGAGGTTGGCTTCCGTAGCGCAACTTGTCAAGACATAGTCCACCCTCTGTGTCTCAACGAGATTGCGGAAAGAGTTCAGGGGCACGTTGGCTCCCAAGAACAGGGTTTTCCAACCCAGAAGCTTAAGGTAGTCGCTGACCATACGGAGCCCCAAAGCGTGGTGGCAATCAGGGGGCAAACCGAGGACCGCTGTACGTTGTTGATGGGCGATCGGAGCTCGGGAGAGCATGGCGCGGGCGGCTACGCGTTCTGTGATTCCACTTGCCAAGTGCTCTTGAGCCTCGTCGATCCGACCCTCCTTGTACCACTTGCCAATGAGGCCCATAGCGGGCGTCAAGAAGTCAACGTACAGCGCCAAAAGCGAGAGGTCGTCGCGAAGAAGGTCGTCAAAAACCGCGGAACATTCGGCTTCGCCGCCGTTGACTGCAAGCTCGGCGTACCGCTCGATGGACTCCGGGAGGGGAAGCGGCAAGTGATCCGTCTCAGGCTCTTGCAGGGCAATCCGAACGGCTTCGCCGACCTCGGGGGTCGCAAACGTGTAGTAGACCTCGCGGCCGACTTTGTTCGATTCAACGATGCCGCGGGTTCGAAGCCGCGCCAAATGGTTCGAAACGTTGGGCTGTTTCAGCCCGGTCGCCCCGACGAGATCCGATACCCGCTTGGCGCCCGATCTCAGCTCAGCCAAGATGTGCCTTCGAGACGCTTCTCCTAGTTCTTCGTAGAGATGGTTCATGAGCGACGGATCGGTACGAGGTTGTCTACGAGAGGAGGGCTCCGAAGTCGCTCTCCAAGTATCATTGTCCCTGGAATGATCCCAACCTTCAACGACGAAGAAAAGCAGTTTTTGGAGCGCGCTGCGGCTTTTGCAGCCGAAGAAGTTGCTCCTTTTACCCGAGAGTGGGAGAAGGCGACCTTTCCCGACGACATCTGGAAGCGTTGCGCCGAACTGAAGTTAACCTCATGCATCCTGGCCAAGGAACTGGGCGGTCAGGGCTTCTCTTGCGCAACCTATGCCGAACTCTGTCGAATCCTGGGTAAGGCGGATCCGGCGCTGGCAATGAACGTCGCTGCTGTGAACGCCCTCTGTGTCGCTCACTTCGAGCACTTCGCCAACGATGAGCAGCGCGCGAAATATCTGCCGGGCGTCCTAGACGGTTCCATTCCGCTTGCGTGGGGACTTACCGAACCCGATGCCGGCAGCGATGCGCGTCGGGTGAAGACCTTTGCTACCCCGATCGAAGGGAAGCCAGGGTACTTCCACCTGAATGGCGAGAAGATGTTTATCACCAATGGAGGGTTCGCCAAGCTCTTCATCATCATCGCCCGCGTTAGCGAGAAGGAGCTCACAGGCTTCCTGATGGAACGAGATCAACCTGGATTCGAGGATCTCGGGCGAATCGCCACGACCGGCGTAAGCGCTTCCTACACGCTTCGCTTCAAGATGAACAACTGCGTGGCTTGGCATACGCCGGGCAGCTTCGAAGAGGTCATCGGGCTGTTGTTCCAGGGTCGCATTGGGATCGGAGCCATGGCGGCGGGCATAGCCGAGAAGGCGCTCGAACTCGGAATCGAGTACAGCAAGCAGCGCGAGCAGTTTGGTCGCACGCTATCTCAGATGCAATCGGTTCAAAACATGCTGGCGGAGAGCGCCATGAAGGTCGAAGCCGCTCGGCTCCTCGTCCAAAAGGCCGCTTGGATGTACGACCAGAAGATGCCGATCGCGATGGAGGCGGCGTTTGCCAAGCTCTACGCCAGCGAAGCGGCAAGAGATGTGACGAACGCGGTGCTCCAAGTTCACGGCGGACGGGGAATGACCTTCGACTATCTGATCGAGAAACTTTGGCGAGACGCAAAGTTGACCGAGATCGGCGAAGGCGCAAGCGAGATTCAGAAGCTCGTCATCGCCAAAGCGCTTTTGAAATAGCGATCCAACGCCTGCGTCGGAACGTCGTAAAGAAGACATGGTCACCGCACTCATTGCCGCGCTCGTCTCAAGTCAGGGGTCGGAAGCCGATCTTGGCCGCGTCTTCAAGGCGGGCGACCATCAGGAGTACTCGGTCGCTTCGACCTTGGTCGTTGAGGAGCGAAGCCGCGGTCTCCAAACCTGGCTGCCTGAGAGCCTGAAGCTAGCCTACAACTTCACGATCGACGTCAAGGCCCTGAAGGCGGACGGGATCGCCGAGTTGCGTTATCAGCGGCCGACCATGACCGAGACCCGGGGCGAAACCGCCGACTCTCCTCCGGTAACAAAGGTGGAGAAGGCCAACTTCGACCTGCAACTGGACGTGTCGCCGATGAACGAGATTCTGTCGGTGAAGGATCTGGCCAAGAAGGACGACAAGAAGAAGACGGGCGGCGGACGTTGGGTCAACTCGGCAGGCGGGCGAGAGGCGGTCCTTCAAGACCTGGGAGCCTACGTGGGCGAAATCTACCGCCTCTCGTTGTTTGCCGGCTCATTCGACAGTGCACTGGATTTTTCGCCCAAACTGCCGTTTGAGAAGGTCGCGCCCGGAGCCACCTGGAAGAAGACCGTAGGCTACTCTCCTCAGAAGTTGGGGGGAAAAGGGAAGAGTGCGGTCCAACGCCTCGACTATACGTTCACTTACGCGGGCATGGTCACGGTCGGTGCAAAGAAGTACCAACGAGTGACGGCGAACTTGGACCTGAAGACCGATTTGGCAGCGTTCCTTCACGAATCGACCGGGCTGACCCCAGACCAGACCGGCTTGAAGGAGTGGCCCTTGACCCTCCAAGCGACCATCGATTTCGACCTGGACCCGGTAACCCGAAACACGGTGAAAGCCGTGGCTCGGTCCGAGGGGGGATTCAAAGTCATTACGGCAGACTTTCCCGATTCGCCCGCACAGGAACAGAAGCTTCATGGCGAGACGATCCTCAAGCGCGTAAAGTAGCCCGAATCTCCTCGTTGCTTTACAAGCCGCAATTCACACCTTATCCCCAAATAAGTACGGGGATGCGGTGGATAATCTCAAATTGTCTGCGGAGAGTGAGGGCAATGACGAGACTGTCGTCGAAGGGAAAGTTATCGATCTACCCACCAGCTGGTGATCGTACGACCGCCACCGGTGGAGATAAGGGTAGGTAAATGCCACGCGGGTCCACCCGTCGAGACCCCATTGCGCTGGGGTTGTGTGTTGGTGCCGCCCTATTCGCCCTATTCGTCTTTGTGTTGTTCCCAATCCCGCGGGTTGACCAGCGGGTTTGGCTGGTTTTGCCTTCTCTCGCCCTGCTAGCGGAGTTCCTTCCGGTGGAACTCTCGAATCGGGGCCTGCGGGTGACGTTCAGTCTGCCTTATTGCGTCGGCGTGGCGGTGGTAGCAGGACCTTCCGCGGTGCTCCTCACCGATTTGTTTGTCACGGTCAGCGCCGCGGTTGCTCTGGGCAAGTGGAAGAAGCAGGTTGCCACGCCCTACTGGATAGGCATGAACCTCGCGGTTGCCGCGATCTCTTGCGGGTTGGCGGGAATCGCATTTCGCGGCATCCAAGTGGCTGCCGCTGATTTGACCGGGACGACGTCACTTGCCGCTTTGACGTTCACTTTGGTTTACGGAACGGCGAACGTGACGCTCGTGGCTCTCTTGGAGTCCCTCCACGGTATGGGAGTTCAACACGCGCCGCTCTGGCGGACGATGCGTAGCCAGATGCGAGGCGCCGTCCTGTACGCTTTGCTGGCGATCGCCGTGGCGATGCTTGTGCACCGAAACTTGATTGAATGGGTTCCGCTGACGCTGCTGCCTGTATGGGCGTTGCGCACGGGGCTTATCCTGCGGTCGCGTATGGAGGAGCACTACTACGAGACCATTTCTGCGCTTTCCTTGATGCTCCAACGCGCCCACCCTTACACCCACGGGCACTTGGAGCGGGTCGCCCTGCTCTCCGAAGAGGTCGCCTTGGAGCTTGGCTTGAGCGCCGAGAACGCGCGCCTTGTGCGCGAGGCGTCTGTGCTCCACGACATCGGGAAGATCGCCATCGATGAGGCAATCCTCGACAAGCCCGGCAAACTGGATGAGCGGGAGTATGCGCACGTCAAGCAACATTCCGCCTTTGGCGCCGCCATCCTCGCGCCGGTGGGGTCCTTTAGAGATTTGGTGCCTTGGATTCGGCATCACCACGAGCGGCCCGATGGCAAGGGCTATCCAGACGGGTTGGTGGGCGATGAAATCCCGTTGGAGAGCCGCATCATCGCGGTGGCGGACGCTTACGATGCGATGACCGGTACGGATATCGCCGATGGCGGCCGTAAGTACCGGGCTCCGATGACCAGAGACCAGGCTATCCAAGAACTCGAGCGGTGTGCAGGCACGCAGTTTGATGAGAGAGTCGTAGCCACCTTCAAGAGCGTCTTGCTTCAGGGGGCATCCTAGCGTGGACGTAGAAGCGATCGTGATCCTGAGTCTTGCCGGATTAGCAAGCGTGGGCTTGCTGGCGTACGTCTACGTCGTCCTCCCGGCACGCTTGGAAGGACGCTTTCGAGAGTCGCTCCGAGCGTTCAGCCTTGCCGTAGAACTTCGGTGCCCCAGCCATCACGGCACGACGGAACTCGCCGTACGCCGTAGTAGGCAAGTGGGGAAGGTTCTGGGCATGAGCCGGCGGCGAATCGTGGATCTCGAAATGGCGGCGGAACTTCGCGACATCGGGCTTTGCGCCTTGCCCTATCGGCTTATCAACGGCAAGCCGGTGTCGCAGTGGTCTGAAGCCGAGCATGAGGCATACGAACGGCATCCCGAGCTGAGCGCCGCGATGTTGGAACTCGTGCCGTCCCTTCGTCGGTTGGCTCACATCGTGAGGACGCACCATGTGCCCTACGACGGTAGCTTGGGGGCTCTGTACCCAACCCGAGACGAGCTGAGCCTGGAAAGCCGCATCCTGAAGGTGGTTACCGACTATGGCTGGCTAGAAGCCGAGATGGGATCGGTCGATGCTCAACGCGCCTTGGTGAGGCTTAGGGGCAAGGATTTCGACCCGCAGGTCGTGGATGCGTTTCTCGAGGTGCTAACATCCGAGGGTGCCCTCGACTACCGACGCGCCGTCGCCAATGCGTGATCGCTTGTTGCGCTGGCTGCCCGCCCTTATTTTCGGATTGGCTTTTGCCCTAAGGCTCAGTGGTATTGGCTGGGGACTCAAGAACGATCTCCACAACCAGAGCTACCACCCCGACGAGCAAGTGATCTGGCAGGTCTCCCAGGGCGTCAAGCCGGCTCAACTCGACTTCACGCCGGGCTTCTACAACTACGGCACGCTCTACCTGACTTGCCTGAGAGTAGCAAGCGACATGGTGGCGGCTTACACCGGCGGCAATGATCCCGCGAAACTCGACAGCTATTGGGCGTATCTTTCTCGCTGCCACCTGGCGGGCAGGTTCATCTCGGCGGTTGCCGGGGCGGGCTTGGCGCTGCTCATGTACTTCCTTATTCGGAGGTTCACCGGTCGCTTCGGAGCTACGGTCGGGGCATTGTCTGTGGCTTTTGCCCCCGGGTTGGTGGTGCATTCGCGATTCCAAACCGTCGATATGCTCGCCACCTTGCTCTTTGCCGCATCCCTGTTCTGTGCCTTGAAACTGCTGGCAGAGGACGCGAGCGATTGGTCTAAGCCGGATCTTCGCAACGCCGCCTGGGCGGGGCTGTTTGCGGGTTTGAGCGCGGGCACGAAGTACACGGGAATCATTGCCTTGCTTGGGGTGGTCGTCGCGTGCGTTCTCGCGCGTCGCGGCAACCCGCTGAAGGCGATTGGTCTTGCGGTATTGACGAGCGTTCTTGGACTGGTTGTTGGCACACCCGGCATCTTGCTGGAATCCGGCAAGTTCATGCAGGACTTCGGCTACGAGCTTGGGCATACGAGCACCGGCCACGGACTCGTCTTTGAGGGCGTTGGAAACGGCTTTGTGTACCAGTTCGGCAACCTTGGGGTCGCCTTTGGGCCTGCCGCCTTGATTCTCGGCATCATGGGCTTGATCTGGGCGGCGCTCTCACGAGAGCGGTGGCTTGCCGTTTTGGGTTCGGCATGCCTGGCGTACTTCTTGGTTATCGGGCGCGCGGAGGTTCTGTTTCTGCGTTACGTTTTTCCGGTTTGCGTCCTGACGGCCGCGGGTATCGGCTACGTGGCGGGCACGGCGCACAAGAGGAAGGGAGGATGGCTGGCGGTCGGAGGGTTTTCCTTGCTCGCCGTTGGGCTCTCGTTGGGCGCGGCGTGGCAATGGACGTCCGTGATGTTCGTCGATGCACGGGACGTAATGGCGCGCTACCTTAAGCAGAACTCCAAACCCGAGACAACCGTTGGCCTGGTGAGTGACCCTTGGTTCTATACGCCGCCCTTGATTCCTGACTCCGCCATCGTAAGGGGCGCTTTCGCCTACCAGATGGAAGAAATGGCGGCGGCGACCGCGCCAAAGGTGCTCCGATACGTGCCTGAGAACCCTGACGAGCGCATCGATTGGGACGTGCGACTTCTGGACCAGAAGCCGGACTACGTCGTGTTCAGCAGTTTCGAGGCAGGAGACCTGGCAAGGCTGAGCGCCCGCGCCGACCTGAAACCTGATGTCCAGTTGCAGGTCGATCGGTTCAAGGCGTTTTTGGACCGGCTGCAACGAGAGTACGACGAGCAAACCGGTTCTGGGAACCCCATTGCTCGCTACGCCGCAAGAGGACTCTTGGTGCACGACATGCAGTACGTGCGCCCGAGCTTGTTCCTATGGAAGCGCAAAACCCCCTGACCGCCGACTTGCTCGCGTTCCTGGACTCGCTTAGGGTGGAGAGAGGCGCAAGCCAGCACACCGTTGAGGCCTACCGCCGGGACGTCGAACAGATTGCCGCTGCACTCGCCGAGTGGGGCGTTTCGAATTGGCAGGAGTTCGACGGCAAGGCGGAGCACGACCTGCAAACCTGTCTCGGCAGCCGCTTTGCCGCCACCACCGCGCAACGAAAACTCAGCGCACTCCGCACGTACCTTAAATACGTCGCCAAAGCTCATGGGGCCGCCAAATCCAGGCTGCCCTCTACAGGCGGATTCCGCAAGCCGAAGGTCTTGCCAAAGGCGCTGGACTTCCATGTTCTTGAGGCTCTGTTGGAGGCGCCCCCGCTCGATACACCCGCAGGTCTTAGGGACCGAGCCCTTATGGAACTCATGTACGGCGCGGGTCTTCGGATCAGCGAAGCCATAGGATTACGGCTCGACGAGATCGACTGGACGGAGCGAGCGATCCGGGTAACCGGGAAGCGTCAGAAGACGCGCTTCGTGCCCATCCCGGCGGCAACATTCGCCTGGCTTCACAAGTACCTTGTCCAAGGTCGTCCGGAACTTGCGAGGCAACCCTCTGCCAGGTTCCTTTTGGGAAACCGAGGAGGCGACCTTGACCGGCGTCGTGCTTTCGAGATCGTGCAAGGGTACGGAGCTAAGGTGGGAGTCTCGCATGTGGGTCCGCACGTCTTGCGGCACACCTATGCGGTCCACCTCATCAAAGGAGGGGCGGACCTGAGAGCGGTGCAGGAACTCTTAGGCCACGAATCGGTGGCGACGACCCAGGTCTACACGCAGCTCGACGTCGACGAGGTTCGTCGGCGCTACGCCCGTGCGCACCCGCGATCCTAAACCGGTTTCTGCAACATCTCGTGGACGGAATCCCAGAGGGCGGGGCTGACTTCACGGGGAATCTGCTCCAGGACCCACTCTGACTGCCGCAGATAGCGCCGTAGCGCCTCTCCCTTGCGAGTGACGAGGGCGGCGGTGAGGTTCGAAGCGCGGTCGGCCAACTTTATCGTCTTGGCGGCGGCGGACATTCGGGAGATTTCCGCTAGGAGGGCGGTGGAGCGTAGGTGCCAAGCTTCCTCTTCGGTGATCCCGTCCGGCAACTCAGGTTCGATGCGGGTCATCTCCAGAACCAGGTCAGTAACCCGTTCTCCAAACTTCTCGAAGATATCCGCCGGTTGAAGCTCCGTTTCTTCCAAAGTGTCGTGGAGGGCGGCGGCGCAAAGGACGTCCTCGTCGACGATGCCACCCACGTACCTGAGCCGATTTACGACGTCGACCGGATGCGTGAAGTATGGCAACGGAGAAGACCCGTCACGCAACGTCCCGCGGTGGGCCTTGAACGCCACCTTGATGGCGCGCTCAACCCGGCTCATCTCAGCTTTGCTCATGCCGATATGGTATCCGACTTAGGCCCAGTTGGGCAGGTAGCTGGTAGCCTAAGGTTAATGGGTCGAGTTTTCGCGGCGGTCGACATCGGGAGCAACACGGTCCACATGCTTGTAGCCGAAGTCGAGAAGGGAAGACTGCGGCGGATCCGCAACGAGAGCGAGTGGTTGGGGTTGGGTGAAGCGGTCACCCGCGACGCGAAGTTGCCCGTAGACGCCATTGGCGATCTCATCGCGGCGTTGTCCAGATTCAAGTTGCTCGCGGCTAGCGAGAAGGCCTCGAGCCTCTACGTGTTTGCCACGGAGGCGATCCGAGCCGCTTCCAACGGCCCCGACGCGATTCGGCTTATCGAACGCTCGACGAAGTTAAAGGTCGAGATCATCTCAGGTCGGCGGGAGGCCGAGTTGGGCTTGAACGGGTCCCTGATCGACACCGATCCCCCCAAACCTTTCGCACTGGCTGAAGTTGGGGGCGGAAGCGCTCAATTGGCGCGATGCGACGAAACCGGAGTCCACGAGGAGTTCTCCTTGCCCCTGGGTACGGGCAGGCTAACGGCGAAGTTCGGTTTGGTTCTGCCCTGTCCCGTTGAGATGTATGTTCATGTCAAGGAGTTCGTGGACTTGGAGCTTCGCGAGCACTGTCGGTTCGATCCGGTAATCGCTCTGGTGGCTAGTGGTGGCGTTGCGCGAGGAATGGTCCGCGCGCTTCACCCTGACGGTGAGACAACGGTTCGGCGAGAGGAGCTTGAGTACCTCATCTGGGCAACGCGTAGGCTCGGCGTCGAGAAGACGAGCGCCCGCTTCGGCGTCAAAGCCAGGCGAGCCGGAACGCTTCTGCTTGGCAGCACCCTCTTCGCCGCGATCATGGATCGCCTCGGCGTCAACGAAATGTCGGTTTCCGAATGCGGCGTTCGGGAGGGCGCGATCTTTGAAATGGCAACCGGAAGGTTGCGAGGCAGCAAGGTCGCCTAAGTCTTAACATTCGAAAACGCCAAAATGCTTAGAGGCGATGGCGGCAAACACGGACTCAAAACGCTATTTGAACCGGGAGCTCAGTTGGCTCCGGTTCAACGAGCGGGTGCTTGAAGAAGCGGCTAATCCGGCAAATCCCCTGCTTGAGCGACTGAAGTTCCTTGCGATCTTCGAATCGAACCTGGATGAGTTCTACATGGTTCGAGTGTCGGGACTGATCGAGCAGTACGAGGGCCGCGTCGCCACGCTCTCCGTCGATGGTAAGTCGCCAGCAGAGCAACTGGAGCTCGTTGCTGCGTCGGCAGTGCCAATGCGAGACCGCGCCAGCGCAATCTGGCAAACCCAGCTTCTACCCGAACTCAAGGCAGAAGGAATCTCTATCCACTCCTACGATGCGCTGGATGCGGCACATCGGGCAGTTGCCCAGCAGTACTTCGAGCAAGAGGTGTTTCCGCTTTGCACCCCTCTCATCTTGCATCCGGCACCAACGGTGCCGTTCATCTCCAGCCGAAGCTTGAACCTGGCGGTTGAGCTGGTGGGCGACGATGGCAACGACAAGTTGGCGAGGGTAAAGGTCCCCGACGTCCTGCCACGGCTTGTTTCGGTTAGCAAGCGTAAGGCCGAATTTGTTCTTCTCGAAGACCTCATTCGTGCAAACCTGGCTAGCCTCTTCCCGGGCATCGAGGTTCGATCCACCTCCATGTTCCGCGTCGTACGGGACGCCGATATCGAGATTCGGGAGCTTGAGGCGGGCGACCTTACCGAAACGATCGAACAAACGTTGCGGATGCGTCGGTTTGGCGACCCTGTGCTCCTTGAGATCGAAAAGTCTGCGTCCGATTCGACGCGAGATACCTTGATGCGGCTTTTGAGGCTGGAGGCGAGCGACGTCATGGCCGTCCAATGCCCGCTTGGGCTTGACGCGATGTGGGAGATCGCGTCGCTCGATCGCCCGCGACTGAAGTACCCCAAGTTCGTCCCACGGGTGTGCGACGAATGGTCGGATTCCGGAACGTTGTTTCAGGCGATTTCGGAGAGGGATGTCCTGGTCCACCACCCTTACGACAGTTTTCGACCGGTTGAGGTGTTCGTTGGCTCCGCGACCACTGATCGCAATGTCATCGGCATCAAGCAGACCCTCTACCGAGTTGGAACCGAGTCTCCGATTGTCGAGTCGTTGCTGATGGCCGCGGAAGCCGGCAAACAGGTTGCCGTCAGCGTAGAGCTCAAGGCTCGATTCGACGAGAGCAACAACCTCGTATGGGCCAAGGCCTTGGAGCGGGCTGGGGCGCACGTGACTTTCGGTTTTCCCGACCTGAAAACCCATGCCAAGCTCTGCGTCGTGGTTCGCAGGGAAGGCAAGTCTGTCCGCACCTATTGCCACATCGGCACGGGCAACTATAACCCCACGACCGCCCGGCTCTACACGGACCTCGGTCTGTTTACGTGCGATCCTGAGATCGCCCAAGACATTCTGAACCTCTTCAACTACCTCACGGGATTTTCTCGACAGCGGGAATACGGCAAGCTGCTCGTAGCTCCGTTGAACATGCGTGAAGGCGTCATCCAAAGAATCCGCCGCGAGATCGAACTCAAGGCAAGTACAGGCAAGGGAAGGATCATCTTCAAACTCAACTCCCTGGTGGACCCGGAGATCATCGACGTGCTTTACGAGGCAAGCGCAGCCGGCGTCAAGATCGACCTCATCGTGCGGGGAATCTGTTGCCTCCGCCCAGGCGTGAAGGGGCTGAGCGAGAACATCCGGGTGACCTCCGTGGTAGGGCGGTACCTTGAACACAGCCGTATCCTCTATTTCGGCAACGGCGAGGCGCCCGAGGCATGGATTGGTAGCGCCGATATGATGCCGCGAAACCTCGACCGTCGAGTCGAGGTCATGGCTCCGATCCAGGTGCCCGAGCAGGTCCGTGAGATCCGCAAAACGATTCTCGACGCCTACCTGGACGACACCGCAAACGCCTGGGAAATGCGGTCCGATGGAACCTACGTTCGCCGTCCGTCACCCAAAAACAAAGGCGTTGCTGCGCAACAACGCCTTATGGAACATGCGATTCGCGGCTAGAGGGCGACTTTCGCCTTCTCCAGGGCTTCCTTGACCAAGCGGGGCACATCGCTGGTCTTATCGGCGATGCTTGCGCCCGCCGCCAGCAAAGCGTCGACCTTCGATTGCGCCGTGCCTGTGTTCCCGGATACGATCGCTCCGGCATGGCCCATTCGCTTTCCGGGAGGTGCCGTTCGACCACTGATGAAAGCCACCACGGGCTTCGTCATGGTCTTTGCGTATTCTGCGGCGGCTTCCTCGTCCGAGCCGCCAATCTCGCCCACCATGACGACCGCCTTTGTCGCGGGATCGGCCTCGAACATTTGGAGAACTTCGATGAACCGGGTGCCCGGCACAGGGTCGCCGCCGATACCGACGCACGTCGTCTGTCCAAGGCCCGCCCGGGTGAGCTCCCAAACGATCTCGTAGGTCAGCGTGCCCGAGCGGCTGACCATGCCAACTGGGCCTGGAGTGAAAATATGGCCGGGCATGATGCCCATCTTGCATTCGCCTGGAGTGATGATGCCGGCGCAGTTGCCGCCGAGGAGTCTCGTAGTGCCGTGCGCTCGCAGTTCGTTCGTAACTCTAACGGAGTCGTGGATCGGAACGCCCTCGGTGATCAACGTGACGAAGGGAAGACCGGCCGCCTCACATTCGAGAACCGAGTCTGCCGCAAACGGCGCGGGGACAAAAATGAGACCGGCATTCGCGCCCGTCTTGGCCACCGCCTCTTCAACGGTGTCGAACACGGGCACTCCGTAGAAATCTTGGCCACCCTTGCCAGGAGTCACGCCCGCCACCACGTTCGTCCCGTACTCCATCATCTGGCGGGTGTGGAATCCGCCTTCGCGGCCGGTGATGCCGCAGACGACGACGCGCGTGTTTTTGTCGACCAAGATTGCCATGGGAACCTAGATGATACCGGCAGGAGCCGCTTCGAGTGCGATCCGGACAGAGAAGGACGGAACTTTTCCCCACCCCTTGCCGTCCTAACAGATAGGCTGCAAAGCCAACCGTCGAGTCTCTGGCGCGAGTCAGGGAGCGGGGGACCCAAACTGTGGGGTGAATGAGAGCCATTCAAGGTTCTCTAGGGTAACTCTTGGCCCGAACCCGTCAGCTAACCCCGTAGGCGTAGCGAGGGTGTGTATGAGGGATTTCCTTCAAACCACATTTTCTATTTGTGGCCTCAAGGCGCCAGTGGTGGTCGTTAGGTTGCCGTTGGGCGTCAGTAGCACCTCCTGTTGAGCCGCGCCCCCCGAGAGGGGGGCGCTTTTATTTTCAGACCTTGCGGGCATGGCAAAATGACGCCATGGAAATGTTCCGCGAAGTGCACTCCACCGCCAACGCTCCGGGCGCCATCGGCCCCTACAGCCAGTCGATTCGGGCAGGGGGACGCTTTCTGTTTATGAGCGGCCAGATTCCGCTCCGTCCCGACGGCACCCTCGTGGACGGCGATGTGAAGGCGCAGACCCTTCAGGTCATGGCAAACATGAATGCGGTTCTGGAATCTGCAGGGCTCACCTTTGCCAATGTCGTGAAGACGACGATCTTCCTCTCGTCGATGAACCACTTCGCCGACGTGAACGAGGTCTATGGCGGCGCCTTTCCAAGCGAACCGCCCGCCCGAAGCACGGTAGCGGTTGCGGGACTCCCGCGCGGAGTGGACGTCGAAATCGAAGCGATCGCCGTCTATTAGGGTGATGGGCGAACTCCGACGCGTAGTATCCGTCAGCCTTGGCTCGAGCAAGCGTAACAAGTCGCACGAGGTCGAGGTGCTCGGGGAGCGGTTCCTCATCGAGCGGATCGGCACGGATGGCGATCTTAAGAAGTTCGCCGACATGTTCGCCGAACTTGACGGCAAGGTCGACGCCTTGGGTGTCGGAGGCGCCGACATCTATGTGGTCGTGGGGAAGAAGCGCTATGCCTTTCGCCAGGTTAAGCAGCTCATCCAAGGGGCGAAGACCACACCCGTGGTAGACGGGTCGGGACTTAAGCACACCCTCGAGCGCGAAACCATCCGTACGCTTCAGCGAGAAGGAATCATCGACTTCAAGAAGGAAACGACCCTCCTTGTTTCGGCGGTGGACCGCTTTGGCATGGCGCAAGCGTTGGTGGAAGCAGGGGGCAAGGTGATTTACGGCGACCTCATGTTCGGCATCGGCGTGCCGATCAAGGTGCGGAGCTACGGGATGGTTAAGTTCATTGGAGCGGTCAGCCTCCCAATTATCACCAAGCTCCCGTTTAAGTGGTTCTATCCGACTGGTGAGAAGCAGGACAGCCGAGCTCCCAAGTACCCGGCCGTCTTTGATGAAGCCACGGTCATTGCGGGCGACTGGCACTATATCAGGCGGTATGCGCCAGACAAGATGCCAGAGAAGACCATCCTGACGCAAACTCTGAGAAAAGCCGATCTTGAGTGGCTCGCCTCGACCGGAGCGAAGCAAGCGATCACGACAACGCCGATGATGGGCGGGGAGACGTTTGCCACCAACGTGATGGAAGGTGTTTTGGTCTCCCTGTTGGGTAGGCGGCCCGAGGAGTTGTCGGAGAACGACTATCTAGACGTCTTGCGACGGCTAGATTGGAAACCGAACGTGATTCCCTTGAATCCTGGCTAGGCTTCGTTGACCGACATTTGCGACGTATCCCCGACCGGCAGCGTGACTCGAAAGCGCGAACCCTGATTGAGGGCGCTCTCAACCGTGACATTGCCGCCGTGGGCTTCGACGATATGTTTGACGATGCTCAAACCTAACCCCGTGCCTCCGGTCACACGGGAACGGCCCTTATCGACGCGGTAGAAGCGTTCGAAGATGCGGGGCAGGTGCTGGCTAGCGATCCCAATGCCTGTATCGGTCACCTCCAAGACAGCGCTCTCACCCTCGGCTAAGAGGTGGACCTTGACATTGCCTTCCGCGGTGTAGTTCAGGGCGTTTTCGATGAGGTTCAGGACGACCTGTGACAACTGAGCCGCATTTGCCTCGATCAGGAGATGCGTGGGACCTTCGTAGGCCAGTGTGAGGCCCTTGGCCTTCGCCTTACGGTCAAGTTCGGCGATGGAGTTTTGCACCACCTCGGCGAAGTCGCAGGCATGCTTTCTTACTGGATTCGACTCGGCGGCACTTAGGATCAAGAGATCGTTTGCAATGAGGCTGAGTCGGTCGACCTCGCTCATGATCTTCGCCAGGTATCGCTCCGAGAGCTCCGGATCGGCTCCGTGGTCGTCGTGAAGCGTCTCCGCCATCGCCCTGATCGTGGCAAGCGGGGTCCGAAGTTCGTGGGACACGTTGGCTACGAAGTCGCGTCGGACTCGCTCAAGGCGGCGAAGATCCGTGACCTCGTAAATGGTGAGGAAAACTCGAGTAGATCCCGGTTCCACCCATGCCGAAGCGATGTTGACGCTTTCCTCTGGGTAGCTAAAAGTCAGTTCTGCCTGGATTGGCGTTCCTGTCCGGAGGACCTCGAAAACAAGCGCTTCCAAGTCGTAGCTCAGCGTTGCCGCCAAGAGCGTTCTGCCCTGCGGGTCGGCGAGACGGAACATATCTTGAGCGCGCTTGTTCGCGTATTGAATGGCAGCTTTGTCGTCGCAGACGAAGACCGCCACGTCCAAACCATCCGCGAGGGCGTCGATCGCCGATCGATCTTGGCTGAGCCGTTCTTGAAGGGTCTTGATCGCTTGGACGTGTCTCAGCGACTCGGCTCCCGCGGCCTCAGCCGCCCGCTTGACCGCCCACCCACCGCCAGCCAGCAAAATGGCTCCAACAGCCTCGATCCACAGCTTAGGGGAAGACCCAAGCGCAAACACGAAGAGGACCACGCCCGCAAGCAAAGCAATCCAACCCCAAATTCGAAGCGTTCTTTCGAGCACCGGTCCATGCAATTGACGTAAACGGCGGGCTTCAGGACGCTCCATTGCGCACGGCAGGTGATAAACTCCTTGGGTTCGCTATGGAACACCATCATTTCTAGCGAGCCGTCGGACCGGCGGCTCGATGTCTCGACCTTAAGGAGCTGCCATGCTGACCGACGAGAAGACCTTTGTCGACCGACTCCGATCCCTGTCGCGCCTTCAGAGCGCCGACGTGGTTCGTGAGGAACTCGACGGAGTCCAACCAGCCGACATCGCCGAAGGACTGGAGCGTCTCGACACCGAAGAAGCGCTTAGCCTGTTGCAGCAGCTGCCAGAAGACGTGGCGGCAGATGTCTTGGTCGAACTGCCGAGCGAGACCACGAAGCGACTAGTCAGCGAACTTCCAGATACGACCCTGGCGCTGTACCTCGACATCCTTCCCATGGACGACGCCCTCGAACTGGGCGAAGTTCTGCCGGAGGACCGGTTTGAGGCGCTCCTCGAGGTCATCCCCAAGGAAGACGCTCAGGAGATTCGCCGAGCCCTCAACTATCCGGAAGGCACTGCCGGCCGTTTGATGACCGAGGACTTCTTCGGGGTATCGCCTACCGCCTCCATGCGCAGGATCATCCGGATGATCCGGGAAGCCACGGATGAAGAATACGAAACGGTCAACGACATCTACGTTGTAAACGAGCAAGGCTTTCTACTTGGCGTATTCAGTCTCCGGCAAGCGGTCCGAGCCCCGATTCTGAGCTTGGCAAAGGATGTGATGATTGAGGACGTGGTGACCTGCACGGCGGACACGCCCGCCGAACAGGTCGCGCGCCAGATTGCCAAGTACGGCTTCTACGCCATGCCGGTTTTGGACGACCGGGGAAGGATGCTCGGGATCTTCACCGTCGACGACGCGCAAGAGGTTTTGGAGGAGGCGGAGACGGAAGACGTGCTCATGCTTGGCGGCGTCTCGGGCGACGCGGAGGCGTACCTTTCGCTCAGCATTATCGAACTTGTCAAGCGCCGACTCCCTTGGCTTTTCATCCTGTTCATCGCCGAGACCCTGACAGGCAGCGTCCTGCGACACTACGTGCCCGACTCGGCGGACAACGCCGGGGCACAGCTCGCCACGGTCGCCAAGTTGATGCTGTTCGTGCCGTTGCTGATCGGCGCGGGCGGCAATTCGGGGTCCCAGGTCACGACCACGATCACTCGTGCGCTTGCCGTCGGCGAAGTCAAAACATCAGACTTCTGGCCCGTCTTCCGCCGAGAACTGGCCACGGCCGCCTGCATCGGCCTGGTACTCGGTCTCGTTGGATTCTTCCGAGCCTTTCTTGGTTGGCACTCCGGGCTCGATATCTCCCTGGTCGTGGGATTGGCACTGCCATCCATCGTGATCTGGGCGGCAACGGTTGGCAGCGGACTGCCCTTGGCCGCCAAGAGGCTCGGGATCGATCCCGCCGTGATGAGCGCGCCGTTCATTGCGACCTTTGTGGACGCAACGGGCTTGATCATCTACTTCGAGATCGCAAGACGAATGCTTGGCTTAACCTTTTGAACCGTCGAACGCTAGTTTGAGCACATCGCCTGCGCGACGAACAAACCGGGTGTCAAGCTGCTTTCGAATGTCCTCGGGCACTTCTTCAAGGTAGTCCTTCCTGTTCTCTTCCGGAAGGATGAGCATCGTCACGCCCGCACGGTGAGCCGCCAAGACCTTCTCTTTGATGCCGCCAACGGGCAAAACCTCTCCCGTAAGGGTGAGTTCGCCGGTCATCGCGAGCCTGGGCCGAACGGTCTTGCCGGTGAGCAGGGAAGTCAGTGCGGTGAGCATGGTCACACCAGCGCTCGGTCCGTCCTTGGGAACGGCGCCCGCCGGAACGTGGATGTGGATGTCGATCTTGTCCTGGAAATCGGGCGCCAACCCGTTCAGGTCAGCATGGCTCCGTAGGTAGCTAAGCGCCGTGGTGGCGCTCTCCTTCATCACGTCGCCCAACTGGCCGGTGAGGATCAGACCCTTGTTACCCGACATCTTGGCGGTCTCGATGAACACCACGTCTCCGCCAACTGGAGTCCAGACAAGGCCCACGGCGAGCCCAG
This sequence comes from Fimbriimonadales bacterium, assembly GCA_046330155.1. Classification (GTDB taxonomy): domain Bacteria; phylum Armatimonadota; class Fimbriimonadia; order Fimbriimonadales; family Fimbriimonadaceae; genus CALMEF01. Next base: position 27,122 of record JAXLTH010000010.1, read on the forward strand.
GCACGAGCTTTCGCTCATCAACCGCATCGTGGGTGAAGCGAGGTGCTCCCAGCGCCTCTTCGACGAACTTTCCGGTCACCGTTAACTTGGCTTTGCGTCCCTCGGCGAACTGTAGGGTCGCTTTCCGGACGACGCTCGCGATCTCTCGTTCCAGATTGCGGACGCCCGCTTCGCGGGTGTAGTAGCGGATTAGCTTCTGGATCGCGTCGGGCTTGAAAGCCAAGAGCGACTTTCGCAGTCCGTGCTCTTCGATTTGTTTCGGCACCAAGTGCCGGATCGCGATTTGGAGCTTTTCCTCCTCGGTGTAGCCGCCCAACTCGATGATCTCCATGCGATCGCGAAGGGGAGGCGGAATCGTGTCGAGCCGGTTGGCGGTCGTCACGAAAAACACCGACCCGAGGTCGAACGGCGCGTCGATGTAGTGGTCGCGGAACGAATTGTTCTGCTCGGGGTCAAGCACTTCCAACAACGCCGAAGAGGGATCGCCCCGAAAATCGTTCCCTAGCTTGTCGATCTCGTCGAGCATGAACACGGGATTGCGGCTTTCGGCTCGGCGCAGACCTTGGATGATCTGGCCCGGCAACGCACCGATGTACGTTCGCCGATGGCCGCGAATCTCGGCCTCGTCGCGCATTCCACCCAGCGAGACTCGCACGAACTTGCGGTTCATGGCGTGGGCGATTGAGCGCCCGAGAGACGTCTTTCCAACTCCCGGAGGTCCCGAGAAACAGAGAATGGGCTGCCGAAGGCGTCCGTCCTTCTTCACCTTTCGCACGGCAAGGAACTCGACAATCCGCTCTTTGATCTTCTCCAGTCCGTAATGGTCGGCGTCGAGCGTTTCCTTAACCGCAGACAGCTCCACGTTGTCGACCGTGCTCACGCTCCAGGGAAGCGCGACCATCCAGTCGATGTACGTGCGGGCTACGGTGTATTCGGGCGAGCCCGGCGACATTCGGCGCAAACGATCGTATTCGCGGTTGACCTCACGCAGGGCATCGGCCGTCATTCCGGCTTCGTCGATCTTCTTGCGAAGTTCGTCGAGTTCCTCGCCACGGTCGTCGGTTTCACCCAGTTCGCGCTGAATCGCCTTGAGCTGCTCACGCAGGTAGTAGTCGCGCTGGGACTTGCTCAGTTCGGTGTTGACTTCGCTTTGAACCTTGGAAGTCAACTCGAGAACTCTGACCTCCTTCGAGAGCATCTCGATCAGCAGCTTCAGCCGCTCCATCAGGTCGATCGTCTCAAGAATCTTCTGCTTATCCTCGGGGCTGAGGGTCATGTGGGCGGCAACGAGGTCCGCCATCACATTGGTCTCCTGAACCGACTGCGTTAGCGAACGCAGCTCATCCGGCAGGGCAGGCGAAAGCCTGATCGCCTGGTCGAACAGCGCCGCAACCGTGCGCCGAAGTGCCTCGACTTCCTCCTCTTTGCCCTCTGGGATAGGCGGCTCCTGAATGACTTCGATCTTCGCCCGCAGGTACGGGTCGTCGTGGATCCGCTCGACGATGCGGAAACGCTGCACCCCTTGGACGATCAGCCGCACCGCATCGGGCATCTTGACCAAGGTGCGAATGATCACGGCGCAACCGACTTCGTAAACGTCGTCAAACGTTGGATTCTCGACCTGGGACCGGCGCTGGGCAACCACGCCGATGACGCGGTTGTTGCCCACCACACTCTCGTCGATAAGCTGAACGCTCGCTTCGCGCCCCACGCTTAAGGGCGCAATCAGCATCGGGTAGATCACCGACTCGCGAAGCGGCAAGATGTTCAGTTCGGAGGGAATATCCGGTCTGGACTCTTCGTCCACGCCCTCTTCGGAAATCTCAAGGTCCTTGGGTTCGGGCAGCGACTCGTCAACGGGGAACTCAATTTCAGCCAACTTCAAACCTTCCTTATGTTCAACGTGATCTTTCGCTCCACGAACGTCCCCTTGGGGATGAATACGGTCAGGAACCCGTGGTGGAGTCGGGCGTGAATCTCGCCCTCGAGGATGGGTACTTGAGGGAGCGCGACTTCTCTCTCGAAGGCGCCGGTTAGAATCTCAAGTTGGTGACAACTGCGGACGACTTCTTCGCAAGGTTGTTCTGCCTCTCGCTCTCCCTTGATCAGCAGTGAGTGCTTGTCGGGCACATAAAATCTGGACCGCATCCGCGCTCACTCCGGCTAGCTCAGCTTTGACCACAAAGGCTGACTCGGTCTCGTAGAGGTCGATTCGCGGTTCCCAAAAGCGACGTCGCAGGGACGCCATGTGGCCTAACTCCACGTCGCCCGACAACCTGCCCACGTCGCCTCCGACGCGCCATATCCAGGTATCTCGCTCGCGCCGTCCCATGACTGGAGTGTACCAACGACCGGCCACGAACCGACAATAACTGTGTGGACGTGTTCGACCTTACGGCGCTGGACCGTGAAGGCTCCCTTGAGAACTGGTTGCGGGCCCTTGCCGAGGCGTGCTGCAAGCAATTCCGGGCGACGAGTTGCACGCTCTTCCTCAAGCAAGGCGAAGAGTTTCGGCTGATTGCGGCGACTGGGCTCCGGAGCGGCTTGCCTGCGGACACTGCCATCTTGCCCGGCAAGGGAGTTGCCGGCAAGGCGATCGCGGACCGGCAGGCCTCGCTGGTCAACGACCCTTCGGCATTCGGCGCAGAGGAGAATTGCACGGCAAGTCGAAATCGGCTCTGGTCGTCCCCTTGCTTAGCGCACTGAGGTGGTTGGAGTTCTAAACATCTCCCGCGACAAAGGTGCCCGCTTTAGCGAGTGGCACCTCACGAGAGCCCGCATTTTAGCCGCGCAGGTTGGATTGGCCGTCCAGAACGCATGGTACGCCGACGAAATCCGCAAGTCTGCGCACCATCGACACCTGGCGCTTCTGGGAGAGGTTGCCGCCTCCGTCGCCCACGACGTTCGCAACCCGCTCACGAGCATCATCGCCGCTGCCCAGACCATCCGCGAAGAACCTGAACTGGCGGACGAGATGACCCAGATCATCGAGCGCGAGGCAAGGGTCCTCGATACGCTCTGCGACGACTTCCTGAACTTGTCGAAGCCCCTAACGTTGGCCCTGGAGGTTGTAGATCCATACGCCTTGGCCAAGGAGGTTTGCGAGTCGGCTGCTTTGGAGTGCCGCTCTCACGGCGTTGGCCTGCAGGTGGAGGGAGAGTCCCTTTGGTTGAGAGCAGACGCCCTCCGATTCCGACAACTCGTTCGAAATCTTGTTCGCAACGCAATGCAAGCGACTGCGAGTGGCGGCACGATTTCCGTTCGAGTCCTGAAAACCGGGCTTGAGGTTGCCGACAATGGTAAGGGGATGGATGAACAGACCATCGGACGGTTGTTCGATGCCTTCTACAGTACAAAGCAGCAAGGAACAGGGTTGGGCTTGAGCAACGTTCGCAGGATCGTGGAAGAGCACGGGTGGTCCATCTCCGTCGAATCCGCGCCTAACGTAGGAACGAGTTTCAAGATCGATTTCAAGGTTTGGGCGAACGCAGCCTTGAAGGAACAGCGGCAAATACTGATCGTCGACGACGAACCTGGCATTCGGCGCATCCTTGAAATCGCCTTTTCCAAGTCTGGCTACAAGGTTTCCACCGCCGCATCGGCGGAAGAAGCACTCTCGATTCTAAGTGAATCAACGGTGGACTGTGTGGTCACCGACGTGACGATGCCGGGAATGTCCGGGTACGAGCTCCAAGGGATCATCGCTCAACGTTGGGCCGAAACCCCGGTCGTCCTCATGACCGCCTACGGGACGATTCCGCAAGCGGTTCAAGCGATCCGAAACGGCGCGTTCGAGTACGTCACCAAGCCGTTCGATCTGGACCAACTCAAACGCGTCGTGGCGGACGCCACCGGCAAGAAGACCGTGTCGCCCAAGAGGAAGCCGGCAGGAACAGGCGCGCCAGGGTTCATTGCCGTTTCCGCGGCCATGCGCGAGATCATGGAACTTGCCATGCAGGTGGCGCCCAGCAAGGCGAACGTGCTCATCACGGGAGAAAGCGGGGTGGGGAAGGAGGTGGTCGCGAAGGCGATCCACACCTATTCCAACCGGTCGGACAAGCCGTTCGTCGCGGTGTCCTGCGCCGCATTGCCCGACAGCCTCTTGGAAAGCGAACTGTTCGGCCATGAGAAGGGAGCATTCACCGGAGCAGACCAGGCAAACAAGGAAGATTCGAACTCGCAAACGAGGGCACATTGTTCCTGGACGAGATCGGCGAGATTCCTGCGCTGACGCAAGTCAAACTCTTACGCGTACTGCAGGAGCGCGAGTTCGAGCGGCTCGGTTCTGCGACACCCGTTCGCGTAGACGTCCGGCTGGTCACCGCAACAAACCGGGATCTGAGCTTGGAGGTGGAACGGGGATCCTTTCGTCTCGACCTGCTGTACCGACTGCAAGTTGTGGAGATCCACATTCCACCGTTGCGCGAACGGCCCGAGGATATCGTGCCGCTTGCCGAGCACTTCGCCGCCAAGTTCGGGGCTGAGAACGGGCACACGGACTTGGGCATCGACGACGAAACGTGCCACCTCCTGGCAAGTTACCGCTGGCCAGGCAACGTGCGCGAACTAGAAAACACGATCGAACGGGCGGTTGTCCTTTGCAAACCTGAGGAGCACTTGATCCTCCCGTCCCATTTGCCGAAGAACTTCCGAACGGCGGCCTAGCCCAGGCTCAAATAAACTTTACAAATATGTCATGATTAGGGAACCCTAGGTGCCCTTACCGTGTTCTGTCTTTGTACGGGCATTCCCGGGACGACAAATCATGGCGACCCTAACGATTGAGGCAAACGATCAGGCGCGGTTTACCGAGCTGATGCAAGAGACCTACAAGAAGGTCTACAACATGGCTTTTCGTCTCGCCGGCAACCGCACGGATGCCGAGGATTTGACCCAGGAAGCCTTTGTCCGCGCCTATCGGAAGTTCTCCGACTACCAGGGCGACCGGCCGTTCGAGAACTGGATTTTTCGAATCGTTACTCGCTTGTTTTTAGATCTGCTCCGAAACCGAAGGCGGCGGGTGCAGGCGATGTCGCTCGATGCGCCTTTGGGCTTCGATGGGGTTGACGAGAACCTCAGGCTCGACGTGGCAGACGACAAGCCCAATCCCGAAATGACGTTGCTTGAATCCAATCTGAGCGAGGATCTTCAAATCGTGATGGAGTCGCTCAACGAGGAACAACGTCTGCTCGTGACCCTTGCAGACGTCGAAGAGTTGCCTTACAAGGAGATCGCCGAGATCATGGACAAGCCCGTGGGCACGATTCGTTCTCGGTTGCACCGAACGCACAAGCTGATGCGCGAGCGGTTGGAGAAAACCCGCCGAAAGTGCGCCATGCCGTGCGGTTGCTCGGCCCTTTGTGCCAGTTGCTAAGGCGTCGGGTACCTTCAGGGGCATGCTTCAAGGCTTGCCCAGCGACGGCATCGAGTTCCAATCGTGGACTTGGGCCGATATTCGTCCCCACTATGACGCCCTGGATTCAGTCGACCTAAGTAGCGACAACGTTGAGTCCTGGCTCGCGTCTTGGTCGAAGCTCGCCAGCCTGGTCACCGAAGTCGACAATAGGCTCTACGTGGCAACCACCGTGAACACGGCGGACGCCAACGCCAAGGGTCTTTACGACCGATTCCTCGAAGACATCTATCCGAACGCCAAGGAGGCAAACCAGAGGCTCAAGAAGAAGCTTCTAGATTCGGGACTCGCCGTACCCGGCTTCGAGATCCCGCTCAGGAACATGCGCTCGGAGGCCGAACTCTATCGCGAAGAGAACATTCCGCTTCTGACCGAACAGATCAAGCTGTGCCAGACCTACGACGAGATCGTTGGATCCCAGACGGCGGTTTGGGACGGGGAGGAGGTGCCTCTCCCGTTCCTCAACCGTGCGCGCTGCAGGAAACTGACCGCTCCCGAAGAGAGCAAGCTTGGCGAGCATCGATCGATCGAAAACTGCAGGATCGCGAGCGGCTCAATCGCCTTTGGGCTGAGATCTTTGGACTGCGCGGGCAGATCGCAGCTAACGCGGGCTTGGGTTCGTTTCGCGATTACATCTGGCGAGACCTGCTTCGGTTCGACTACTCGCCCGCCGACTGTGCGGACTTTCGCGAAGCCATCGAGCAAGAGGTGGTTCCGGTTGCGGCTCGCATTTTGGAGCGGCGCCGCCAAGCCTTGGGCGTCGATTCCTTGCGCCCGTGGGATCTTGAGGTGGACGTCAGCGGAACTCCGTTAAAGCCCTTCTCAGACGGCGCGGACCTGATCGCCAAGTCGCAAACGGTGCTCGACCACGTCGATCCCGAACTGGGCGGCTTCTTTGCCGACATGCACGCTCGAGGGCTGCTTGATTTGGAAAGCCGAAAGAACAAGGCGCCGGGTGGATACTGCACCAACTACGACGCGGTTCGGTTGCCCTTCATCTTCATGAACGCGGTGGGGACGCACGACGACGTGCAGACGCTCATCCACGAGGCGGGCCACTCGTTCCACGTGTACGAAACCGCTGGGCTCCCGTACCAACAACAACTCGCCTACACCTCCGAGATCGCCGAAGTCGCTTCCATGGGTATGGAGCTCTTGGCGGCGCCTTACCTTGCCGCCGAGGGAGCGTTCTACACGCCGGAGGAAGCAGCCAAGGCACGTATCAAGCACATGGAAACGACCATCCTCTTCTGGCCGTACATGGCGGTCGTGGATGGGTTCCAGCATTGGGCGTACGAGAATCCCGATCAGGCGGTTGATGCATCGGCTTGCGACGCCGAGTGGGGCAGGTTGTGGAGCCGGTTCATGCCCGTCGTCGATTGGTCTGGCCTTGAAGACGCTCGGGTCACCGGTTGGCACCGAAAGCTGCACATCTACCAAGTGCCTTTCTACTACGTGGAGTACGGAATGGCGTCACTTGGCGCGTGCCAGGTCTTCCGCAACGCTCGCGAGAACCAGGAGGAGGCGGTGGCGAAGTACCGCTCGATGCTACGGCTTGGAGGCACGAAGCCTCTGCCCGAGTTGTTCGCCGCGGCAGGCGCGAAGTTCGCCTTCGACGCCAAGACCATCCGCGACTGCGTGGGCATCCTCGAAACGGCAATCGAAGAGCTGAGCAAGTAGTCAGAAAAGCTGGGGGTCGGGATCCCGACGGATCCCGACCCCTGAAACACGCCTCTCGTTCCTACTTGAAGAAGTCGAACTTCTCGAGCTTCTGCTTGACGGAAAGTAGGAACCTGCCTGCCAAGCCACCGTCCACGATTCGGTGGTCGTAGGTAAGCACGAGGTTCATCACCGATCGAACGGCGATCATGTCGTCGATGATTGCGGGGACCTTCTTGATCGTGTACGTTCCCAGGATGCCTGCCTGAGGGGCGTTGATCATCGGGGTACCCAAGACGGCGCCGTAAGAGCCGGGATTGGTAACCGTAAACGTCCCGCCCTGTACGTCGGCAACGCTGAGCGCGTTGCTGCGAGCCTTGGCGGCGATCGTCTCGAGGTCCTTTGCGAGGTCGATCAGCGACTTCTTGTTGCAGTCCCGGATCACCGGGACGATCAAGCCCTCGTCGCCCTTCGCGCCGAGCGAAACGGCAACACCGAGGTGGACGTTCTTGTTCATCACGATGTTGTTGTCCGGCATAAGGGCGCCGTTGACCAGCGGAAACTCCATCAGGGCTTCCGTAATCGCCTTGAGGAAGAACGGGGTGTAGGTGAGCTTGACGCCGTAGGTGTTTTGGAAGCTCTCCTTGTTCGCCTCGCGGAACTTCACCATGGTGGTCACGTCGACCTCGGTCAACGTAGACACAGTGGGAACCTGCGCGCTGCGGGTCATCGCCTCCGCGATCATCTTGCGCATGCCGAGCAAAGGGACGAGCTCTTGATCCGGACCGGCGACGGTGGGAGCCGCGGGCTTAACTTCGAGCTTGGGAGACGGCGCGGCGGAGCCGCCGGAAGCGAGAAACGCCTCGAGGTCCTTCTTTGTGACGCGGCCGCCCTCGCCAGAGCCGGCGACGCCGGCAAGAACGGAATCGTTCAGGCCATGGGCCTTCGCCATGGACCGAACCACCGGCGAGTACCAGCGCTTGTCGCCCTCGCTGACCACCGCCGGAGCCGCGGCTGGAGTCGGCGCCGCAACTGGTGCAACCTCCACGGGCTTAGCTTCAGGAGCGGACGGAACGGTTTCCGGAACCGTGCCCGCCTCCGCGCCATCATCGATGATTCCCATGGCGTGGAAAACCTCGACCGGGCTTCCCTCGGGAATGAGAATTTGGGTGAGAACGCCGGACGCGGGGGAGGGAAGTTCCGTGTTCACTTTGTCCGTCATGATTTCCACAACGGGTTCGTCTTCCTTGACGTAATCGCCCACCTTCTTCAGCCAACGGCTCACGGTTCCTTCGTGAACCGATTCGCCAAGCTCGGGCATGAGAATCTCAACCGGCATGGGTGATATTCTACCGATTCCAAGGTTCCTTGAAGGTAAAAGGTAGGGATGCTGTCCGCCCTCGCCATCGCCGTGTTTTGTTCGGCAACCCGGCCATCCGCCGACTGGCCGCTCACCCGCGCAGAGCGGAGCAACTACGATCAAACCTCGTCCTATGATGATGTGATCGAATTCGTCAAAGCGTTGCAGGCGAAGGGAAGCCCCATAACGCTCACTTGGTCGGGCGAATCTACCGAGAAGCGCAAGATGCCGCTCGTGGTTGTTGCCTATCCCCCTGTGACCACTCCCGGGGAAGCGAAGAAGAGCGGCAAGCCAGTGGTGTACGTCCAGGGCAACATCCACGCCGGCGAAGTGGAGGGGAAGGAGGCGGCTCAGATGCTCCTACGGCGCGTGTGCCAAGAGATCGAGGAGATCAAGGCAGGCCGCGGCAAGAAGGAGTTCCTTGCCGACAAGTTGGTACTGCTTGTGAACCCGATCTACAACGCTGACGGCAACGAGAAGTGGGCGCCGGTCGAACGAAATCGTCCGGAGCAAGTAGGTCCCAAAGAAGTTGGCATCAGGGCGAACGGCCAAGGATTCGACCTGAACCGCGACTGCATCAAGGCGGAGTCCCCCGAAATGCGCGGCGTGCTACAGCACGTGTACGGAGCTTGGGACCCCGACATGATCATGGACCTGCACACGACGGACGGAACAAGGCACGGCTACGACCTGACCTACTCGCCCGCGTTGAACCCAAACACCGATGCGGCGATCCTCAAGTTCTCACGCGACGAAATGCTGCCGTTCGTGCGAAAGGAGGTCGGCAAGAAGTACGGCTACAAACTGTTCGACTACGGAGACATCACCACGCGTAACGGCAAGAGCACCTTCGCGACCTTCGCGAGCGAGGGACGTTATGTCACCAACTACGGGGGTATCCGCAACCGCATCTGCGTGCTCAGCGAAGCGGTCACTTACATTCCGTTCAAGGACCGCGTCCTCGCCACGGAAAAGTTCGTGTCGTCCGTGTTGGAGTACGTGGCAAGGAATGGAGCGCGGCTGGTCAAGATGACTAAGGACGCCGATGCCAAGGTGGTTGCTTGGGGCAGCAACCCAGGCAAGGCTCCCAAGCTAGGGGTCAGGTTCGATTTCGATTCCCGTGGAGAGGAGGAAGTCGTCTACGAGAAGCCGATACGCCCCCGTCCGTTTGGGCGTCCCACTGAGCTCATGACTTCGAAGATGCCGATCATCGACCGCTTCAAGGTGACGCGAACGGCGGATTTCCCGGCGGGCTACCTCGTTCCCGAATCGAACGCGTCTGCAGTTGAACTGATGCGCAGGCACGGAATCAAAGTTGAGCGCCTGATGATCGACTGGGATGGTCCGGCTCAGTCGTTCACGATTTCCGAGAAGAACCAGGACGCCTCGCCGTTCCAGGGACACCGGCTTCTGAGGTTGGAGGGCAAGTTCTCGCCAGCAAACGTTCGGGTGCCAGCGGGGACTTTGTTGGTGCGCACCGCGCAACCCCTGGGCTTGCTCGCCTTTCATCTGCTCGAACCCGAGATGACGGACGGGCTCGCCACGTGGGGCTTCCTCGGAGAGAAGCTGGACGCCGGCAACACCTATCCCGTGCTCAAACTGATGACGATCCCGAACGTTCCGCTGGAAGCGCTCGACTAGTGAGGCTCGTCTGGTCCGTAGGTCGGCTGCGTTTCTTCGACCGATGAAGCCTCGGCTACCGACTCCGCAGCTGCTGGCTGCGCAGGCGGGTCCGTTCTCTCTGGGATGGTGATCAGCGGTTCGCCGGGCGTGTCCCCTGGCTTGAGCGCCGCTTTTCCTTCGCGCGCCTCCATCACCAATCCGATGACGATGAGGACGACGCCGATAACTCCCACGCCGAAAAGCGACCACTCCACCCGTTTGAGAATCTGGTACGCCACCCAAAGCACAGCGGCGGCCGCGATCAGTAGGATGCCGGCATAGATGAGTCGATTCTTTGGCATGTTGTGAGTCCTCTCGACCTACAGACGTACATTGTCGGCAGTTCGGCGCAGACCCTTGCGCCGGTAAACTCAGGCTCATGGGGCTCAACAAGAAAACTGTTCGCGACCTCGACGTCAACGGCAAACGCGTCTTGGTTCGATGCGACTTCAACGTGCCGCTTAATGGTCAGGAGATCACCGACGACCGCCGGATCACTGAAGCCCTTCCCACCATCCAGTTCCTCATCGACCACGGCGCCGCCGTCATTCTCTGCAGCCACTTGGGCCGCCCCAAGGGGGTGACTCCCGAGTTCAGCCTATTCCCGGTTGGCAAGCGCCTCTCCGAGTTGCTCGGAAAGGAAGTGCCCCTACTGGGGGACTGCGTCGGCTCTGCCGTGGAGATCGCCTGCGAAGAACTCATGCCAGGCGATGTGGTCCTGCTCGAGAACGTAAGGTTCCATCCCGAGGAAGAGAAGAACGACCCCGAGTTCGCCGCCCAGCTGGCGAAGTTAGCGGACCTTTACGTCAACGATGCCTTTGGCACCGCCCACCGCGCTCATGCCTCTACCGAGGGCGTGGCGCACCTGTTGCCCGGCGCCGCCGGCTTTCTCATGGAGAAGGAGATCGAGTACCTCGGCAAGGCGGTGTCCGATCCCAAGCGTCCCTTTGTCGCCGTTCTGGGCGGCGCCAAGGTCAAAGACAAGATCGCCGTCATCGAGAACCTCCTGCCCAAGGTGGATTCGCTTCTGATCGGCGGCGGGATGGCGTTCACGTTCCTGAAAGCCAAGGGCTACGAGATCGGCAAGTCCCTGCTAGACGAGACCAACTTGGCTTTCGCTGCGACGGTCGTCAAAGACCACTCCGACAAGGTGAAGCTTCCGGTCGACGTCGTTGTTGCCTCCGAACTCTCGGAATCTGCTTCTTCAGAAACGGTCGCCGCATCTGGGATTCCGGCGGACAAGATCGGTGCCGACATCGGCGCGGCGACGATCGCCGAGTTCTCGAAAATCGTTCGAGAAGCGGGCACGGTCGTCTGGAACGGTCCGATGGGCGTATTCGAAATGGCTCAGTTCGCCGAGGGAACGCGCGCTTTGTCTGAGGCACTGGCGGAATGCCCGGGCACGACGATCGTCGGAGGCGGCGACTCGGCCGCGGCGATCGACAAGTTCGGGTTTGCGGATCGGGTGAGCCACGTCAGCACGGGCGGTGGGGCAAGCCTCGAGTTTTTGGAAGGCATCGAGCTTCCGGGGATCGCCGCCCTTCAGGACGCTTAGACCAGGGAAAGCACGGCTTTCCACTCTTCAGGGGTAACCGGCGTGATACTGAGCCGGTTACCCTTGCGGAGCGTCGCCATCCCCGCGAGTTCCGGCATCTCTCGTAGCCGGGGAATGGGGATCACCGGGAACTTGCGCACAAACTTCACGTCGCGCACCGTCCATCGCGGGTTGTCCTTTGGGCTCTTCGGGTCGAAGTACTCGCTACTCGGATCGAACTGGGTGGGGTCAGGATAGGGTTCCCCAACGATTTCCATCACACCGACCACCCCCGGTTCCGCGCAACTCGAATGGTAGAAGAAGGCGAGGTCGCCGGCTTTCATCTCGTCGCGCAGGTAGTTTCGGACCGTGTAGTTCCGACAGCCTTCCCACATGTTCGTGCCTTGCCGTTCAAGGTCGTCGATGCTGTAGGTATCGGGTTCAGACTTCATCAGCCAGTACGCCATTCCGCGCAGAATACCGGCAGGCGTTGCCGCCATAATCACACGTCCATGCTGGTTCCATCGAAGGACGAGTTTCTGCGCTTGACGTCCGGCTCGAAGCCGTTGCACATGCCCGTGTCGCGAGACATTCTGGCGGACATGGAAACCCCCTTAAGCGCTTATTGGAAGCTCGCCCACGACGAGACTTACAGCTTCCTTCTCGAAAGCGTCACCGGCGGGGAACAGTTGGCTCGGTACTCCATCTTGGGCGTCCGACCCAGATTGGTCTTGCGGACCAAGGATCGAAAGGTCCGGCGGATAACGCCCGACGGGGAAGCAGAGTCCGCCTTGCCTGAAGGACAAGACCCTCTGCATCTGCTTGAGGCGGAGCTTCCCAATACGGTTGAAGTCCCAGGCCTGCCGAAGTTCCACGGCGGTGCGGTCGGCATGATCGGCTACGATGCCGTTCGCTTCTTCGAGCGGCTTCCCAACGCTCCGACTGACGATCTCAACGTCGACGATCTCGCGATGATGCTTGCGGAAACGGTGATCGTTTTCGACCACGCGAAGAACCTGATTCGCATTATCGTGAACGTGCCTGGAACGGAACAGGGCTATGCACAGGCACAAAACGAAATCGAGCGCATCGTGTCTCGGCTGAAGCAGCCCATTCCGCCCCTTCCTGCCGGTTCTTTTCCGGCCCATCCCGTCACCAGCAACTTCGAGCGCCAAGGGTTTGAATCCGCGGTCGGCCGGGTCAAGGAGTACATCGCTGCCGGTGACGGTATTCAAATGGTGCTCTCGCAGCGCTTCGAAACCGAAGTCGAGGCGCACCCTCTCACCATTTATCGCGCACTTCGCTCGCTCAATCCGTCGCCCTACATGTTCCTGCTTCGCTTTGGCGAGTTCGACATCGTCGGCGCTTCCCCTGAAATCCTGGTGAGCCTACAAGACGGGACGGCGCGGGTCCGGCCAATCGCGGGCACGCGCTGGCGAGGCAACTCTCCGGAGGAGGACGATGGCCTGGCAGACGAGCTTCTCAAGGATGAGAAGGAGCGTGCCGAGCACGTGATGCTGGTCGACCTTGGCCGAAACGACCTCGGAAGGGTTTGCGAGTACGGCAGCGTGAAAGTTAACGACCTCATGACCATCGAGCGCTACAGCCACGTGATGCACATCGTGAGCGATGTGACGGGAGAACTCGAAGAAGGGAAGTCCGCCTTTGACCTTGTGCGGGCATCGTTCCCAGCCGGCACGGTGAGCGGCGCCCCCAAGGTACGGGCGATGCAGGTGATCGATGAACTCGAACCCACCGCGCGCGGAGCGTATGCGGGCGCGGTTGGCTACTTTGGCTATGGCGGGGACATGGACATGGCGATCACCATTCGATCGATCCTCCTAAAGGGCGGCAAAGCCTACGTCCAAGCGGGCGCCGGCCTGGTGTACGACTCGGTGCCCTCCAAGGAGTTCGATGAGACCTGCAACAAGGCGAAGGCGTGCCTCAAAGCCATTGAAATGGCGCAGTCGGGACTGGAAGGCCTATAGAACGAACTTCTGTTCCTGTTCTGGGATCTCGATGTTCCAACCGAGTTCGGTGCGAATACGCGCGGCTAGCGCCTCCTGGGCGGGCGGCTCGCCGTGGACAATGAACGTCTTTCGCGGCGCCTCCTTGAAGTTCGATAGCCACCGCATCATTTCACCTTGGTCGCAGTGGGCGGAAAGCGAGTTCAGTTTGTCAACTTGGGCGTGAACGGGGACTTCCATCCGGTGGATCTCAACCGTTGGCTTGCCTTCCAAGATAGCGCGCCCCAAGGTGCCTTCGGCCTGATAGCCGGTGAACAACACCATGGTGCTGGGGTTGGACAGCCGCTGCAAAAGGTGGTGCACGATGCGGCCCCCGTTGCACATTCCACTGCCGGCAATGATGACCATCGGCCCGGGCATCGAGTTCAGCGCCTTCGATTGCTCTCGGTCGCGAATGAACGAGAGGTTCTCGGGCTCGAGCGGCGTGTGGCTCAGCTCGATCTCTTCCAGCATCTCGTTGTCGAACTCTTCGCGGCACTTGGCATAGATGTCTGTTGTGCTCATCGCCATTGGACTGTCCACGTAAATGGGCATCCTGGGAATCCGGTTCGCGTCTTGAAGCTGGTGGATGAAGTAGAGCAGTTCTTGGGTGCGGCCAATGGCAAAGCTGGGCACGAGAACCACGGACCCTTGCTCGTGGGCGGTCCTGAAGATGTTCTCTAGCTTCGAAAGGACGTCCTCCTTGTCGTGGAACCGATTGCCGTAAGTGCTTTCGATCACCAGATGCTCCGCGTATTGCATCGGAGTCGGATCCTTGATGATCGGCTGGTCATAACGGCCCAAATCTCCTGACATGAGGATACGCTCGCCGTTGTCGAAGTAGATTTCGGCAAACGCAGACCCTAGAATGTGCCCCGCGGGAACGTATTGCCAGGTGGCTCCGCCCGGCAGGTCTCGAAAGGCGTAATAAGGCACCTTTTGAAACTGCGCCAAGGCGGTGAAGGCGTCCCTTTCGGTGTAGAGCGGGAGGGCAGGCGAGTGGCGGCTCGTGTGGTGCCGGTTGGCATACCTCGCGTCTTCCTCTTGGATCCTGCCGCTGTCGGGCAGGCTGATCTTGGCAAGCGCCACGGTCGCCGCTGTGGCATAAATCGGTCCCGAGTATCCGTCGCGCACCAGTTTGGGCAGCATGCCGATGTGGTCCATGTGCGCGTGCGTGATCACCACCGCGTCGAGCTCCCGTGGCTCGAATGCCCAAGGCCACCAGTTTCGCTGGCTGAGTTCTCGCGAACCCTGGAAGAGCCCGCAATCGACCAGGATCTTCTTCCCGTTCGCCTCAATGAGGTGCTTGGACCCGGTCACGGTTCGGGCGGCGCCGAGAAAGGTAATGCTCTGAGGCATAGAACGGTTGTACCCGTGATGCAGACAGGGGTTAACCGAAATGCCTGGTTAAGCTGTCGCTCAACGCCTTGGCGGCAAAGTTGACCAGCGGAATCGACGATTCGTACTTCATCCGGGTCGGCCCGATGATGGCGATCGCGCCCGCTTCGCTCTCGCCAACGTAGAAGCTCTGCCGGATCACGCTGAAGCGGGCCAGCTCTTCGCGGCGGTGTTCCCGCCCAATCGTCACCGTCGTTGGCTGGTCTGCCGAAGCCAGAGTATCGTACAGTACGTCGCTGTGCTTGAGGGATTCGATGATCTCCGAGAGCGCACCCGCGTCCCGTTGAAATTCCGGCTGCCCGAACAGGAACTCCTCGCCCTCGGTGGTGAGCGAAGCCCGGCTCAACTCTCGGGAAATGGACCTCAAAGCAACCCAAAGACTTGCCGTGAGCTTCTCCATCGCCGAATCGGGTTGGGCGGGAGCTTTGTGCCGTCCAACCCAGCGCAAGGTCTGGCCTGCAACCGTTTCGTCGAGCATGCGGTTGGTCTGCCCAATCGTCTCCAAGGTCACCCCGGGGGGAATTTCAAGAATTCGATTCTCAACAACTCCGTTGCTCAGTACGACCACCAGCAACGCCTGCTGCGGCCCCATGGCGCTGACCATCGCCTTCTTGATCGTCACGCTCGTGTCGCGGACAACTGCAGCGGCGGTAAGCAAGTGGGTTAGGCGGCTGAGCATGCGCGTGGTGTCGCGCAACAGGTCACGAAGAGCGTCGGCTTCGGAGGAAGCATCTTGAACCGCCTGCTTCTGGCTGGCATCCGGCTCCCGGCGTTCGATCAAGCGATCGACGAAGTAGCGATAGCCTTGATCGCTTGGAATCCGCCCCGCCGACGTGTGGGGCTGCTCCAGGTAGCCCAGGTCCGAGAGGTCCGCCATCTCGTTGCGAACAGTGGCGGACTTCACCCCTAACTGGTACTTCTGCGTCAGCAGCTCGCTGCCAACCGGCTCGGCAGCCGAGACGTACTCGAAGACCACCGCCCGCAGAATCGTCTGCTTTCGTGGATCGAGTTCGCTCATATCGCTAATTGTGACGGACGCAAACCGCTCAGCGGAACACCTAGCCTCCAAGATTGGCAGGAAGAGGCTTCTTTGCGGTTCGCTTGTGCTTCCTTGCCAGCGCCTCTTGGACGGTTGGCCAGTCCTCGGGCTTCACGATTCGAGCGTGGCCGTCCGCATACGCAACGCCACGGCTGCCGTCGGGCCAGGGTTGCGGGTCGAAGAACATAGGAATCTCAGCAACATCTTGAATGTCGCCCATCGAGACTCCGCCGAGGTTCATGTTGAACAGGTACATGCCGACTCCATTTGGATTCAGCGACTGGGAGACTTTGACGTTGCGCAGGTAAGGCTCCAGAACATGATGGACGGCGCGCGAGGACTGTCCCCAGGGAATCACGTCGTCGTAATCCGACGCATAGAGGTGCATGGCGAGCGCAACCTGCTTCAGATTGCTCAAGTTCTCCGTCTTCGCATCTGCCGGAGCGGCAGCGACGGACGCCTCGCCAGGCTCGACAGCCGCGGTGGCCGCCCCTTCCTGTACGGGATTGGCCGCCTTCTTAATCATGTCTTCGTAAGCTTCGACATACGCCTTCTTCGTGAGGTCGGTCAAGGGCTGGAACGAGTTGATCGCCGAAGTCCGAACCAGGTTCAGTTTCAGTTCCATAACCGGGGGCTTCGACTTGTCGGCCGAGGCAAGGTCCATCCAGTTCAGGTCCAGGCCGTAGGTAACCAGGAACTCGCTTCCGTTTACCATCTGGGTGGTCCCGTCGCTCCAACTAACGTCCAAGTAACCCATGAAGGCGGGCGGGGCGTTGCTGGAGGAACCTCCCATGGCACCACCCAGCGCGCCGACCATTCCGATCATCATCATGCTCATCATGTCGCCGAGACCGCCGCCCGAAGCAGCGGCTCCCGCGACCTTGAGTCGGCAGGCGCGGAAGCTCTCAGGGAGTTCAGCTGGCTTGATTTTCGAGCCAGACCGGTGCCGTTCAACAGGGCTTTGAAATCCGTTTGCGCATAGGCGCCCAAGCTCAGGGCCGCCAAGCCAATCGCCGATACAATCTTTAGAGTTCGCATATCTTTGTCCTCAGGGGATAGCGCATTATGGTCCCAATGACCGTGCAACTCGCACAGTTCGACTCCGCCCTCTACCGGCAAGCGGTCGAACTCCGGCGGAGAGTGTTGCGACTGCCGCTAGGGCTCGACTTCACTCCCGAAGATCTGGCCCCGGACCGAGAGCAGTTTCACTTCGTGGCGACCGGTGGTGAGCAGGTTGTCGGTTGCCTGGTCATGGTGCCTCACGGCAACGAAACGAAGATGCGACAAGTCGCCGTGGAGCCAGATTTGCAGGGAAGAGGCATCGGCAAGGCCATGGTGGCCCACGCCGAGGTTTGGGCGGCGCAAGAAGGCTACGAGTCCATCGTCCTTCACGCCCGCGAGGGAGCCGTCCCGTTCTACTTGGGCCTAGGTTACGAACTGGAGGGGGAACCGTTCGAAGAGGTCACGATTCCCCATCGCCGGATGCGAAAGCGACTTACGGCTCCTGCAGGAACGGATACCGATAATCGGTCGGCGGGTTGAAGGTCTCCTTGATGGTCCGGGCGCTGAGCCAGCGCATCAAGTTCATCGCGGAGCCGGCCTTGTCGTTCGTGCCGCTGCCTCTAGCGCCTCCAAACGGCTGTTGGCCCACTACGGCGCCCGTCGGTTTGTCGTTCACGTAGAAGTTGCCCGCCGCGTTTCGCAGACGCCAAGTGCCTTTGTCGATCGCGTCCCGATCTCGAGCTATCAACGAGCCCGTCAATGCGTACGGCGAAGTCGAGTCGACCAGGTCCAGGGTCTCGTCGAACTCGTCCTCGTCATAGACATAGATGGTGAGCACCGGTCCAAAGACCTCTTCGCACATGGTGACCGACTTCGGATTCTTGGTTTCGATGACCGTGGGCTCGATGAAGTACCCCACCGACTTGTCGTAGCCGCCGCCGACAAGAATTTCCGCGTTGGGATCTGACTTCGCCTGGTCGATGTACTTGGCGATGGAGTTGAACGCCTTCTCGTCGATGACGGCGTTGATGAAGTTGCTGAAATCTTCGACCGTGCCCATCTTGAAGGACTTCACCCCTTCCACCAGCTGGCTCTTGATCTCGCCGGCGAGATTAGAGGGGAGGTACGCGCGGGACGCCGCCGAACACTTCTGCCCCTGGTACTCGAAAGCGCCGCGCAACAGCGCTGTCGCTGCCACGGCGGGATCGGCGGAAGGATGAACAAGCACGAAGTCCTTGCCACCGGTTTCGCCGACGATGCGCGGATAGGAGCGGTACCGCGGCATGTTCTCCGCGATGGTCTTCCACATCGAGTTGAACACGCCGGTTGAACCCGTGAAGTGAACGCCCGCAAACTCCGGATGCGAGAAGCACTCGGCTCCAATGGTGGGACCGTCGACGAAAACGAGGTTAATAACCCCGTCCGGCAATCCGGCTTCCTGAAGAATCCGCATGAACAGTTGGGCGCTGTAGATCTGCGAGTTTGCAGGCTTCCAAACGACCACGTTGCCGCACATCGCCGCCGAAGTCTGAAGGTTGGAAGCAATGGCGGTGAAGTTGAAGGGAGTCACCGCGAGAACGAAGCCCTCGAGGGGCCGGTATTCCATCCGGTTGTGCATCCCCGGACCCGAAACGGGCTGTTGGGCGTAGATTTGGCTGAGAAAGTGGATGTTGTAGCGCAGGAAGTCGATCGTCTCGACGGCGCTGTCGATTTCCGCTTGGAATGCGTTCTTGCTCTGGCCGAGCATGGTTGCCGCATTCATGTACGGCCGATACTTGGTGGCGATCAAATCGCCGGCTTTCAGAAAGATGTTGGCGCGGTTCTCGAAACTCATCGCCTCCCAGGCTGGTTTCGCAGCAAGAGCCGCCGCAATCGCCGATTGAACGTGGCTGGCATCGCCGGCGTGGAAGTGCCCGAGCGTGTGGGCGATCTCGTGGGGCGGATGCATCGGACGAAGCACTCCCGAGGTCACAGGCTTCCCGCCAATGGTCATGGGAACTTCGATCGTTTCGCCCTTCAACTCCGCCAAAGCCTTCTTGAGAGCGGCGCGCTCTTGGCTACCAGGCGCATAAGAAAGAACGGGTTCGTTGGCGGGGGCTGGGAACGCGACGTAGCTACGTTGCATACAGATGGCATTTTACCGGTGAGGACCACGCAATCTGGGCTAGACTTCGCCCATGGTGTTCGCCTCTCTCGTCGCGTTATCCGTCCTCCACGGCACCGCCGCCAAGCCGGTCAGCCTATTCAACGGCAAAGACCTCACCGGCTGGCACATGGACGTTCCGGAACTGGACAAAAACCCAGAGGGCACCAAACCGTTCATCGTGCGAAACGGCCTTTTGGTGAGTTTGGGAACGCCGGGCGGGCACCTCATCACGGACAAGTCGTTCGAGAACTACCAGCTTGACGTGGAATACCGGTTCTCGGCGAAGCCGGGGAACTGCGGAGTCTTGGTGCATACGTCCAAGCCGCGCCGCCTGTACGGGATGTTTCCGCAGTCGATCGAAGTGCAAATGCAAAGCGGGGACGCCGGCGACTTCTGGTGCATCGGAGAAGATATCACGGTGCCCGACATGGAATCGCGCCGCGGGCCCAAAGAGACATGGGGCGTGGATGGAGATAAGGCGCGCCGCATCAAGAACCTCACGGACTCTTCGGAGAAGCCGGTGGGCGAATGGAACGCGATGCGCATGATCTGCCGCGCCGACACGATCACCGTCTACGTGAACGGCGATCTTGTGAACGCGGGTTCTCATGCCACGGCTCGCAAGGGACAAATCGCCATTCAAGCCGAAGGCTCGGAAGTCGAGTTTAGGAAGGTTCTGCTGACGCCGCTCGGAAAGTCCTAGGTTGCCTCGCGGACGTCTTCGTCCGCCGTTCCGACTCCAAGGTGGACGGCTTCTTCGCCAAGACGCCGGCCCAAGAGTTCTTCTTCGCCGATCACAAGGGTGGCCCCCGCTTCGCGCAGGTCGTCTTGGAACTGGTGGTAACGAGCCCGCACGACGATGGGCAGGGCAGGCGCGAGTCTTCGGGCATGGCCGATGACCAAGGACGACGTCCGGTGATCAGGTATGGCCACAATCAGCGCGCGGGCGTCGTTCAAGTGCACCTCGCTGAGTAGATCGACCTGAGTTGCATCGCCGACGCGGGGAATCGCCCCGATTTCTTCGGCCTGTTTGGCGAACTTGGGATCGACGTCGATCCCCAGCACCGTGTACTGCGCCTCGCCTAAGATTCGCGCGACCGTTTTGCCTGCCGTGCCAAAGCCGATGACGATGAAGTGCTTGGACAGGGAAGACTGCCGCTCCTCGACCTCTTCTTTGGCAAGGCGCTGAACGGGTACGAGCCTCTTGGCGAGAGCTCTCGCCAACTTGGGCGCCTTCGCGACCATCTTCGGCGACATGATCATCGAAAGGACGGCCGCCGAGGTTAGAAGCTGAGAGATGTCGCCGGGAAAGAGTTTCCCCGCCGTGCCGATTTGGATCAGGATAAATCCAAGTTCGCCAACTTGGGCTAGCACAATGGCCGCCCCGGCGCTCGAGATCGTCGTTCGCTTCCAGAGGCGGATCGCGGCAAAGTTAGCCGCCATCTTCCCAAAGATGACCAACGTCGTGATGCCCACCACGAGGGGAATGTGGCCAACCAGCCAATCGGTATCGAGCAGCATTCCTACTGAGGCGAAGAAGAGCGTGCCGAATAAAGCTTTGAGACCCCCCACATCAGATCGAATCTGCTCCTCGAAGGAAGTCTCGGCCAGTAGGACGCCCGCCAAGAACGCTCCCAGCGACGGCGAAAGCCCAAGGCTATGGGCGGCAAGAGCCGAGCCCGTGCACGTGATCACGCCGAGCAGGATCGGCAGTTCACGGTTGGTCGCCATCGCTTTCGACCGGAACAGCCTGGGAAGGACCCGAGTAATCAAGAGCAGAAAGACAACCGCGGCGACGAGGAATACGGCTCCCGACTTAAGCAAGTCCGGCACGGCGGCGGGCGACTTTCCAGTCCCCAAGAGGGTTACCAGAAGCACCAACGGAACCAAGGCGATGTCTTGGATGAGCAGGATGCCAAAGGAGATCTTGCCGTGGGAGGCATCTAGGTCGCCACGCTCTCTGAGCACGCGAAGAACGATCGCTGTGCTACTCACCGCCACGACCGCCGCAACGGCGATCGCGGACCTGACCCCCAATCCGAAGATGGTGCCGACGCCCGTGCCGACAATGAGGCACACCAAGAGTTGCGATATGCCTGCAAGCAAGGTGCTTCGCCCGAGTTTGCGGAGGCGAAGAATCGAGAACTCAAGTCCCGTGGTGAAGAGCATCAGGGCGATGCCAAGCTCGGCGAGGCCTTGGACGGTCGACATGCCCTTGACCACGCCGAGCGCCGAAGGGCCAACGAGCACTCCACCCAAGATGTAGCCCACGACGGCGCCGAACCGCAAGCGTTCGAAGATGGCGCCCAGCAGAAATGCCGCCGACAGGGCAGCCACCAGTTCCAAAAGGAGTTCCCAGCCGTCCATGTTACTTACGGACCTCGCTGGCTGCCATTCGACCCTTCCCCATTGAGATTAGTACGCCGCGAACTACCCGGCAGATTCCATTCCGTCACGTAGCGAATAGACGTTGCTGTGGCCGCGTTCTCTCAAGGCAAACGCGAGAGACTCGCTCCTGGCTCCACTTGCGCACACGAGCAGGCACTTCAAATCGCCGTAGGCAAACGAACCCGGGTCGAAGCGGCTCATGGGGATATTCTGCCACTCGGTCTCCCCAAGGTTGACCGGCTTCGGAAGTTCGTCGGATTCCCGAACATCGATGCATACGAAAGCACCAGACCAGGCCAGGACCTCTTCGCGGGAGACGACCCAATCGATCCCCAATCGCTTAGGCGTATAGGAAACACCTTGGCAACTTGCACATAACGAGTTGCGTGTGCGCTTGATGGTCAGGAAGTCGTACGTCGCTAAATCGATCAAGAGTTGGCGATCGGAAAGGACCTCCCCGAATCCGAGGAGCAACTTGAGGACTTCGTTCGCCTGCAAGATGCCGAACAAGCCTGGGGTAACGCCGAGCACCCCTGTTTGCGCGCAGGTCCCCACGCAACCGTCGGCCGGGGCCTCTTGCCACTGGCAGCGAAGGCAGGGACCACCCGGCAGTATGGTCTGGACGTAACCTTCAGACTGGTAGATAGACGCTTGGACCAGTGGCTTCCCATGCGCCTGGCAAGCATCGTTGAGCAAGAACTTCGTCTCAAGGCTGTCGGTGCCATCGACCACGACGTCGAACGCCGACACTAATCGATCGACGCTTTCCGGTACGACGCGCTCCTCGAACACTTCGATCTGCAGAAACGGCGACACCCGGCGGACCGACTCTGCGGCGAGACGAGCTTTGCTTCGCCCCAAATCGGCATAGGAGTACAAGATTTGGCGGTGAAGATTGCTGATTTCCAGAACATCTGGTTCGACAATCCCGATCGTCCCGATCCCGGATGCCGCCAAGTAGGGCAACACGGCACACCCCAAACCGCCTGCTCCCACCACCAGGACGCGAGCGTGGTCGAGCGCGATTTGCCCTGAGGCACCCACTGGAGGAAGGAGGAGTTGGCGGGCGAAGAGCTCGGCGCGCGTGATCTTCTCCGAATCCGTCTGCGTTTGCAGATTCACCCACTCAGAAGCTTGGTCGCGGTAGTGCTCCTTCTTCCATATGGGCAGGCGCTTCTTCATTTCGTCGATCACGTACTCGCAAGCTGCGAAGGCCTCGCGCCGATGCGCCGCGCCGCAACCGATCCAGACCGCGATATCGCCGACTTCAAGCAGTCCCGTTCGATGGATCGCGCGAACCCAAGAAAGTCCGAACCTCGCCCGAGCCTCCTCGAGAAGGACGTTGCCCTCGTGCAACGCCAGCTCTTCGTATGCCTCGTACTCGAGCCGCTCCACAGCCGAGCCCTCGTTTGTGTTGCGGACCCTGCCCTCGAAGGTGACGATGCCGCCCGCTTCGTCCGCCTGTGACGGCATCGGGGGACTGATGGGGAGGTTCGTTAGCTCAAACAATCAGCTAGCCTCCCGCAACCGGCGGAATAAGCACCAGCTCGTCTCCGTCCCGCAACGGTTGCTGCGAATCGACATACGCACCGTTAACGGCGAAGCGGACAAGTTCGATCGGAAGCGTGACCGCCCCTGTTCGGCGTAGCTCGCCGTAAATAGCCGCCGGGGTGTCCATGCTGAGGTCCAAAGTCTCTGCAGAGAGCCCGCGCTGCTCACGAAGCGCGGCAAAGTAGCGAACGGTGATGGTCATAGGCACGCCTCAGCAAAGGGCAGGACACGAACAAGGCTTCCCGCTTCCAACTCCTCTACGTCTGCCGGCATGTCGATGAGGGCATTGGCAACGGCTAGCCCTCCCATCATGTGGGAACCCTGTCCTGAAATGGCCCGAACGGATTTCCCGTCCGCTTCGGCGGGGATGAACTCCCTTCGACCGGCTTTGTGGGAGATTCTAGCGCTCAACTTGCTCTCATAACAGGCGGGCACGGGATTCTCCACGCCTAGGGTCGCCAGCAGGTACGGCCGCGCAAAGAGTCTGAAGGTCACCAGGGCCGACATGGGGTTGCCCGGCAAGCCGAACACCACGCGCTGCCCCTGCTTGCCGAAGAAGACCGGCTTTCCCGGCTTGATGGCGACCTTCCAAAAGACGGTCTCGACGCCAAGGTGTTCGAAGGCGGCTTTCAGAACGTCGTGCCCGCCCACGCTGACACCTCCGGTCGTAACCAAGACGTCGCACCTAGAGAGAGAGTCTTCAACGGCGCTCACGGTTTCTTGCAGGTCGTCGGAGATGCGTCGGACCACAGTCGCGGCAAGACCGAGACGTCCCAACTCCGCCTGCATCGCGTAGCTGTTCGATTCATAGATCTGATGCGGCTCGGCGTGCTCACCAACACCGACCAACTCGGCGCCGGTAGTAAGGACACCGATCTTTGGGGGCCGATGCACCCAAACCTGGTCCAATCCGAGCATCGCCGCGAGAGAAACTCCCGCCGAGTTGAGCCGGAGTCCGCGTGGTAAGGCGACCGCGCCCGCCGAGAACTCCTCACCCTGAATGCGAACGTGCGCGCCATGCCGAAGCGTTTCCTGAAGGGTGACGAACGATCCATCCACCAAGACGTCCTCTTGCATCGCCACGGCAGCCGTGCCTGGAGGCGTCGGCGCTCCGGTGAAAATCCTCACCGCGGTGCCTGGCTTCAGTTCTTCGCCGGGAGGGTCGCCGGCCGCCACCGTGCGCTCGATCTTCAATGGCGAACCAACGGAACGCAGATCCGTCTCGGCAACCGCAAAGCCGTCGACCGCCGAGTTGGTGAAGCGAGGAAGTGGAAACGGCGCCAGGATATCCCGCGCCAAGACTCGGCCATGAGCCTCCGCAAGGGGTAGCGCCTCGTCGCCAAGGCTTGCCGCAACCGCCAGCACTTCTCGAAGGGCTTCTTCGTAAGAGATCACGGAGTGGGGTGGTTCTCCAGGTCGAGGGCGTGCAGCAGGTAAGGGAAGAGCGCGTCGAGAGCGTCCTGTGCGGCTCCCGGCGAACCGGGAATCGTGACCACGAGCGTCTTCCCAATCAAGCCTGCAACGGGACGGCTCAGCATGGAGGTCGGTACGCGCGCCTGGCTGTAAGATTGGTAATGGGCTTCGACGCCTGACAGCCTCTTCTCAAGCATAGGAACGACCGCGGCTGGGGTGACGTCTCGGTCAGCGAGGCCGCTGCCGCCCGAGACAAAAATAATGTCCACGCTCTCGGCGACCCACTCGCGGATTGCCGATTGAATGGCATCGACTTCGTCGCGAACGACCCGATAGCCCGCCGGCTCCGCTCCAAGGTTCGTGAGTCCGTCCACCAGGACAGGGCCGGAGCGATCCACATATTCGCCGGCTGAAGCTCGGTCGGAGCAGACGAGCACAGCGGCGCGCCAAGATCGCTCCAGAAGGTCGCGTGCATTCGACTTGCCGCCGGTCTTCTCAAGAAGTTCGATCCTCTCGATCATCATGTCGTCGTCGACGGGCTTCAGAAGGTCGTAGATGTTGAGCGCCGCCGCTGCCGCGCCCGCTAACGCCTCCATTTCGACTCCGGTTTTGTAAACCGCTTTGACGCGTACGATGATCTCAATGCGATCCGAACCAAGCTCAAACTCGACCCCGACCCAGTCGAGCGCGACGGAGTGGCAGTAAGGGATCAACTGGGGCGTGTTCTTTGCCGCCATCACCGCCGCAACCCTGGCGACGGGGCGCGGATCGCCTTTCGGCGCCCGATCCTCCTCGATGAGCGCGATCGAGGAAGGCGAGCACCGAACGGTGGCTCGCGCGACGGCAGTTCTTAACGTCCAGTTCTTGGCAGATACGTCTCTCAGGCTCAGCCTCCGATGGCGATCATGGGTCGGTCGTTGACCGCGATCAAGCGGTCCATGGGCGGGTGTCCCGCCCACTTGCCGAACAGCGCGGTGCGGATCATCTCCGCGACGTCGTCGTCGCTGGCGCCGTTGCGAATAGCGTCCCTCAAGCTAACCCCTGAAGGAGCAAACAGGCACACTTTGATGCTACCGTCCGCATTAAGGCGAAGACGGTTGCAGCCCCCGCAGAAGTCTTCGGTCATGGACGTGATGAAGCCGACTCGAACCTTTGCGCCCTTCACTCGGAACTCCTTGGCGACGGCGGAAACCTCGGTCTCTATGGGGTCCAACTCGAAAGACGACTCGATGATGCGACGCATCTCGGCGTAGGGCAGAAGCTTGTTCCGATTCCAATCGTTCGCGAGGAACGGCATGAACTCGATGAACCGCACCTCCATATCGCGGTCGCGGAACCTGTCGACGAAGTCGACCAGTTCGTCCTCGTTCACGCCTGCCATGGCGACCACATTGATCTTCACCTTCGGAATGCCTGCGGAAAAGGCGGCATCGATGCCGTCGAGCACGTGCTTGAGGCGGTCCCGTTTCGTCACGGCGAGGAACCGATCGGCTTTGAGAGTGTCGAGGCTAATGTTCACGCCGGTGAGGCCAGCTTTTCTCAGGTCACTCGCCATGGTGGCCAGCGACGCCCCGTTTGTGGTGAGAAGGAGATCCTTGACGCCGTCAAGCGCCCCGAGCCCGGCGACAAGTTCAGTTAGGCCGCGCCGAATCGTCGGCTCTCCGCCGGTCAGCCGAATCTTGTCCACCCCCAGAGATACGAAAATCTGCGAGAGGCGGAGGATTTCTTCAAACGTTAAGATGTCCTCTTTAGGACTCCATTCCATCTCCTCGTTCGGCATACAGTACGCGCACCGGAAGTTGCACCGGTCGGTCACCGAGATGCGGAGGTAGTTATGGCGTCGGCCAAAGCGGTCGACAAGGGGAGCCCGGACATCCGGCATGAGTGCATAGATTATCCGATGGTTTGCCCTCGGATGGGTATGACGCGCATCATTGACGGTTCCTTCCATTCGCGCTTTCATGCATGTGTGAGCACAAGAGCACAGGCAAACCGAATATTGGCTGCCAACACGATCGCGTTCACGGTGTGTTTCGCGGTCTGGACGATGTACGGAGTTTTGATCACCTTCTTGGTCGATCACCGGGCCCTAACGATAGACAAGGCGATGATGGGCTGGCTGATCGGAGCGCCGGTGCTGACGGGCTCCATTGTTCGGCTGCCGGTGGGAATGCTCACCGACCGATTTGGAGGCAAGCCCGTATACATCGGCGTCCTTCTCTTCGCGGCGATCAGCGTGTATCTGACGAGCTACGCGAGCACGTTTGGGCAGTTTCTCGCGGGCGGCTTGTGCTTCGGCGTGGCCGGGTCGGCGTTCGCCGTTGGCATCGCGTACTCCTCAGTTTGGTTTCCTCGGGAGAGCCAGGGCTTGGCCCTTGGCGTGTTTGGAATGGGGAACGCAGGCGCAGCGCTCACCACGCTCGGTGCCCCGACCTTGCTCAACCGCTTAACCAACGACGGGGCAAATCTGGATGGCTGGCGGCTGTATCCGCAGATCTGCGCCGGCGTGCTGGTCGTCACTGCGATCCTGTTCTCTCTGGTTACCCAAAACAGGAAGGCGGTGGCAGGCAGCGAGCGCACGGTCCGCGAGATGCTGCGACCGTTGAAAGAAGTTCGGGTTTGGCGGTTCGGGCTCTACTATTTCTTGGTGTTTGGCGCCTTTGTCGCCCTGTCCCAATGGCTCGTTCCGTACTACCTGAACGTGTACGCGATGCCCCTGGCAACGGCGGGATTGCTCGCCTCAACGTTCAGCCTTCCCAGCGGAGTCATCCGCGCCCTGGGCGGATGGGCTTCGGACAAATTCGGGGCGAGGACAACGATGTATTGGGTGCTCGGATCGTGTGCCATCGGGTTCCTGCTGCTCGTGGCTCCGCGAATGGAAATCACCTCCCCGGGTGAAGGCGTGATGGCAGATCGAGCCGGCAAGGTAACAGCCGTTTCAGAATCCAGCGTCGTCGTTGGCGACAAGACCTACCCGCTCATCCACAGCGAACCTCAAGACTGGTCGAAGGAGGAAGGAACCTTGGTACTTCCGAAGTTCCGGTCGTGGAACGAGCCCGTAGTTCAAGTCGGTCAAGACGTGAAGAAGAAGGAGCTGGTCGCCCGCGGTGTGACCCACATGTACTTCCAAGCAAACGTCTGGGTGTTCACGGCGCTTGTATTCTTCGTCGGGATCATGATGGGGATCGGCAAAGCGGCGGTCTACAAGCACATCCCCGAGTACTTCCCAACCGAAATCGGCGTAGTCGGCGGAATCGTCGGCGTCATCGGCGGACTTGGCGGCTTCATCTGCCCAATCCTCTTCGGCTACATGCTTAAGGCGACCGGCCTCTGGACTTCCTGTTGGCTGTTCCTGGCGGCGGTGAGCCTTGCTTGCTTAGCCTGGATGCACCTGGTGATCATGCGCATGACGAAGAAAGACAGCTTGGAGCAATCTGCAGGACATCAAAGCGGTTATGATCCGGGTCATAGCGCAACACCATTGCCGAAACCAAACTGAGACTGACAGAGGAGAAACTCGATGGCAATCACTCAAGACAGCACCGCAACGTCAGTGGTAACCGACTGGAGACCTGAAGAGGCCGCATTCTGGGAGTCTCAGGGCAAGCCCGTTGCGTGGAAGACGCTCTGGATCACTACTTTCTGCCTGACCTTGTCGTTCACGACGTGGTTTATGGTCAGCGCTCTTGTGACGAAGCTTACGGGCATCGGCTACAAGTTCGACAAGCAGCAACTGTTCTGGCTCAACTCGATGCCGGGATTGGCGGCCGGCACGCTCCGCATTCTCCACACGTTCCTCATCCCGATCTTCGGAACTCGAAAGACGGTTGCGGTCTCTACGTTTCTTCTGCTGATTCCCGCCATTGGGTGGGGGATGGCGGTCCAGAATCCGGAAACCAGCTATTCGACGTTCATGGTTCTCGCCTTCTTGGCCGGCCTGGGCGGCGGCAACTTCAGTTCCTTCATGCCCAGCACCTCATTGTTCTTCCCGAAGAAGTTGGCGGGAACGGCTCTCGGCATCCAAGCCGGTATTGGTAACTTCGGAGTGAGCCTGACCCAGTTCCTGACTCCGATCGTTATCGGCATGGCGATGGTCGGGACATCCCAGGCTTTTGTTAACCCCAAGACGAAAGCAGTTTCCGACATTCATCTCCAGAACGCCGCCTACATCTGGGTTCCGTTTATCCTGATTGGCGCCATAGCAGCATGGTTTGGGTTGCGAAGCGTCCCCGTCAAGGCCAACTTCAAAGAGCAGTCGGACATCTTCAAGGACAAGCACACCTGGCTCATGACGTCGCTGTACATGATGACCTTCGGAAGCTTCTCCGGCCTGTCAGCGGCATTCCCGCTTCTCATCAAGGATGTCTTCGGCAAGTTCGACAACGCGCCGGACCCTCTCAAGTTCGCCTTCCTTGGGCCGCTTATCGGCGCGGGTGTGCGGGCCCTGTTCGGACCGGTCGCCGACAAGCTTGGCGGCGCAAGAGTGACCATGATCAGCGGTATTGGCCTCTTGGCCTGCGCCATCGGCATCACTTTCTTCTCAAGCGCGACGTCGATCGAGCAATGGCCCGGGTTCCTCGGTTTCATGCTTGGGATGTTCTTCTTTAGCGGTGTTGGAAACGCATCCACCTTCAAACAGATGCCGATGATCTTCCCGCCCCGCCAAGCGGGCGGAGTGATCGGCTGGACTTCAGCGATCGCCGCCTATGGACCGTTCATCTTCTCGGTCCTGTTCGGTTCGATCATGAAGGCAACGGGTTTCCCGACCGCCTTCTTCTACGGGATCTCGGTTTTCTACGTGCTGAACATCGGACTGAACTACTGGTTCTATGCTCGCAAGGGCGCCGAGCGGCCCTGCTAGAAGCAGGGAAGCGCACAACGACAAAGGGCGGGCGGATCTACTCCGCCCGCCCTCACTTTGTCTGCTCTCAGTTCGGTTCGACCTGTTCCGGGCCCACAGCCTTCGCGATCCGAACCGCCGCCTTCTTGAACTCAGGAATCTTGCTGAGCGGATCGTAGGCCCGAATCGTCAGGTTGTTGGCAGCACGCTTCCCGGGCCAGTGGTAGGGAATAAACACGGTATCGGGACGGATCGTCGTCACGACCCTTGCCTGGAGAATCACGTGGCCTCGGCGGCTTTCCACGCGCACCCAGTCGCCGTTCGCGATGCCTTGATGCTCCGCCAAGACCGGGTGAATCTCAACAAACGGCTCGGGGCAGAGGTTGACCAACCCGCCGAGCCTCCGCGTTTGCGTGCCGCTCAAATACTGGCTTACGATGCGTCCCGTGGTCAGGTAGACCGGGTACTCCTCGTCGGGCTCCTCGGCGGAGGGCCGATAGGGCGTGGCGTGGAAATTAGCCTTACCGTCCGGCGTGTGGAACTTCATGTCCTCGAACAGCCGTGGTGTGCCGGGATGCCCGATCTCGGGGCACGGCCAAAAGACCCCCATCTCGTTCTCGATTCGGTCGTAGGTGATGCCGTAGTAGTCGGCCGTGCCCCCCTTCGACGCGACGCGTAGTTCGTTGAAGATGGCTTCCGAGTTCTCGTACTCGAAGAACTTGCCCCGGCCAAGCCGTCTCGCGATCTCGACCAGGATGTCGGTGTCCGCTTTGGCATTTTCCGGCACCTCGACCGCTTTGTTGATCTTGATGACCCGGCCCTCGGCACTCGTGCTGGTGCCTTCCTCTTCTTCATGAAGGGATCCGGCCATCACGATATCGGCATAGTGCGCCGTCTCGTTCAAGAAGAAGTCGATCGCCGTGTAGTGCTCGAGCTTGGCAAGCGCCTCGCGCGTGAAGTTCGAGTCGGGCAGAGAAACCACGGGATTGAAACAGATAGAGATGAGGGCCTTGATCTCTCCGGCATGGATCATCTCCATGATCTCAGGCGCGGGATGCCCTTTACCGGGCATCTCCTCTTCGGGAATCCCCCACACACCCGCGATGTACTTCCGGTGCTCGGGGTTGGTGATGTCCCGGTTACCGGGCAACTGGTCGCACTTGTGGCCATGCTCCCGACCGCCTTGGCCGTTCCCTTGGCCGGTGATGGTGCCGTATCCGCAGCCCTTTCGTCCCAGCCGCCCGGTAGCGAGGACCAGGTTGATGCAGGCCAGGACGTTGTCCACGCCTTTGGTGTGATGCTCGATGCCGCGGGCGTGAAGGAGAAAGCTCGTCTTGGCTTCGCCCCACATTCTGCCAGCGCGCTCGATGTCTTCGACCCTGACGCCGCTGATCCGGCTCGCCTCCTCAAGGCTTTGAGCGAGCGCAGCCGCCTTGGCTTCTTCCCAGCCCGACGTGTTCTCGGCAACAAACTTCTCATCCACATAACCGCCCTCGATGAGGACCCTGAGAATCCCGCTTAGCAAGGCGGAATCCGTGCCCGGCCGGACGGGAAGGTGGAGGTCGCAAGTGCGGGCGATCGGGGTCACGCGGGGATCGATGACGATGAGCTTGGCTCCCTTATCGCGAGCCCGCCAGATGTAATCCGTGGTAATGGGAGAGCACTCGGCTACGTTCGTCCCGGTACACAGGATGACCTCCGCATGAAGAATGTCGTCCCAGTAGTTCGCCGCCCGGTCGATCCCGAAAGCCTTCTTGTTGCCGGTACCTGCGCTAACCATGCAGAGGCGGCCGTTGTAGTCCAGTTCCTGAGTCTGTAGGGCGACGCGGGCAAACTTGCCGACCAAGTAGCTCTTCTCGTTGGTCAACGAAACACCACTCAGCATCGCAACCGCGTTCTTGCCGTACTTCTCCTGGACTTTGCGAATGGCCTCGACGGTCGTGGAGAACGCCTCCTCCCAGGTGATCGGCACAAATCCCACGCCCTCGACGCGCTTCATCGGGTTCAACAGGCGGTCGGGGTGACTTCGTTGCATGTAGCGCTTCACGCCTTTCGGGCAAAGCTTGCCTCGATTGAAGGGGAACTCCTCCCAAGGCTCGAAGCCGATGACCCTCTCGTCTTTGACCTTGAGTTGAATGCCGCACTGCTGTCCACAGAAGCAGCAATGCGTTTTGACGAGCCGATCTGGCTCGCCTCGACCTTGCCATCCGCCCGGCGGCTCATTGTAGGGTGTTGGGCCGAACTGGGACTGAAGCTGTTCGATAGAGACGGGAAGGCGTGCCATAAATCTTCTAGCCAACAAACGGTTGGTCTTGCATAAGCGCCGCTTGGTTGAGCGCGATCAGCTTGCGCTTCTCTTGGGGAGACAGGTCTTGGTGGGCGCCGAAGTCAGTGCCGACTTCTTTCATAACCTGCACCAGATCGTCGTGGTGCAACTGGGACTGGAACGCTTCGCGGCTCCGTGCGCAAAGCGCTTGCGGCCCCCTCGCCCCTTCTTCCTTGTAGTACGCCACCCCGAGTTGCGCAGGCCGTTGGATGACATGGAACAGCTTGCCAAAGGGAAGGTAGAGCAACAGCAGCACGACCGTAAACGCGT
Organism: Fimbriimonadales bacterium; assembly: GCA_046330155.1. Taxonomy (GTDB): domain Bacteria; phylum Armatimonadota; class Fimbriimonadia; order Fimbriimonadales; family Fimbriimonadaceae; genus CALMEF01. Next base: position 59,129 of record JAXLTH010000010.1, read on the forward strand.
GGAGCAAGGAAAGGAAAGCGAAGTTCTGTCCTCCCATCAAGCGGTAGCTTGCCGTGATCATGAGCCCGGTGACCGCGACGGAAAACAGAAGGAACAAAGGCACCAAGTCGTTGGCCAGGGTCTGCACCGACTGGGCACCCAAATCGAACATGCGGCGGTGCATCGCCAAGCCGACCCCTGACAACACCAGCACCGCTGAGATGTTAAGCCCGTTGAAGAACATGAATCCGATCAGGGATCCCGGCGGAAACGAAATGGTGGGCTTTCCGAAGACCTCGACGAGGTAGTCGGCGCCGTTCGTCGCCACGGAGAACTGGATCCAACCCCAGCTCAACGGGAACGTGATGGCGAAGGCGAGAAGACAACCCCATGCCAGGCAAAGGTGCGCCGCCCACCGGGAGGGCGACCGCTTGCCGATGAACTTCTGGGCGACGATATTGTCCCAAAACAGAGCCGCCAGCTTGGAGACGTTAATGGCCAGCCGATGGGGGCGCAGGAAGAGCCTCCAACTCGCGGCAAAGTATCGCCATGTGGGCGGACGCTGGATCCACATCAAGTAGCGATAGGCAATGGCAAAGGAAGCAAAAACGGTAGCCGCAGCATAGGCGGCAAGGGGCGAATCGAACCGGGAAAGCCCACCCGAACCAAGGTAGATGGCGAGGATGACGAGGAACGCCACGCCCAAGGACCCGGCAAAGGCAATGGTGGTTGCCGACTTGCCCTTCACCGCCCGCCCTCCATTCGGTAGATGCCCGCTAGGATCCAGATGTTCACGACGAGAATCCCGACGCTGGCGATCGCCGCGGTGACTGCGGCCCCGGTCTCTCCGCCAAGGAGGCCCTCAAGGATGGTGACGAACAGCCATAACTGGAGCAGGATTAGGACCAAGTTGAACAACTGCAACCCAACCAGAACCGAACTTCGTTGGGCGCGACGGCGTTCGAGCGGCGTCTTCATTCCTCGTCACCCCGGGTCACTCCCGTCGCAAAGATCGTGTCTCCTCGCACTTCGAGCGTGACGCGAGGGAGAGAGTGGGGCGGCGGCCCCTGGAGCACCCTGCCGTCGTCAACCGAGAACGCCCCGTTGTGGCACGGGCAGTACAAGCGGCGTTTCTCCTGCTCGTAAGTGACCGGACAGGAAAGGTGGGTGCATCTGCGCGAGTAAGCAACGAGTTCGCCGTCCGGCTTGCGGATCAAGAGGCATAGGTCTGAACTTCGCGGGTAGCTGAACGCCAGCGAAGTCCCTTCTCCGATCTCGCTCGTCTTGCAAATGGCGGCGGCTTCGAACTTGATTTCGCCCCGCGGGACTTCCGACCAAACAGCGAGGGCAACGCTTCCAAGGGCAAGGCCGCCGCTTGCCAGAGTGGTGAACTTCAGGAACTCCCTGCGGGAAACAAAGTTGTCGGCTTCCCAATCGATCGGAAAATCGTCACGAAGTTCGCTTTCCATGGCTATGAGATCCTCGCGCTGGCGAGCAGGTCGTTCTTCCGAATCACAACGTCGCTCCTGACGGTCAGCCTTGGGGTGCCGGCAGGGACCATGAGGCTAACCTTGGTCCTGACGGTCTTGCCTCCGAATACGAACTCGTTTATGGGAGTGCCAGATCGAAGTTCGGCGATCTCTTCAGGCGTGCCAAAGAAGAGGGCTTGCGATGGACACACGGTCGCGCACATCGGCTTCTTGCCGACCGAGGTGCGGTCGTAGCACATGTCGCACTTCATCATCTGCTCGATCTTCGCGTCGTATTTCGGAACTCCGAACGGACAGGCGTAAACGCAGTTGGTGCAGCCGATGCAGCGCGGCTTGAGGGAGCTTTGCACCACGCCGTCGGGTGTGCGCTTGATCGCGTCTGCCGGACAAACCGCCGCGCAGGCAGGCTCCTCGCAGTGCATGCAGATTACCGGCGTCGTTTGAACGGTGTCGCCGCGGTCGATGGTCTCGAGGTGGATCATCGAGACGCCGGCGTGCGTGTCGCACTCGGCACAGGCTTCGACACATGCGTTGCATCCGATGCAACGGCTGGGGTCGATGTAAAACTGCCTTTCGCTCATCCGCTTGGTAACTTTGTCCTACGCCGCATTTCGCGCGCTATGACCATGCTCATAGCAAGCGGGGAAGTCCCCCTGCTATGCTTTGGCATGGGTCAGGTACCAAAGCGCTTCGAGCGGTTTTACCAGATGTATCCGGCGGTGGGTGCAGCTTATAGCGGGCTTGGAGAAGCGGTCAAAGACGCCGGCCCCCTCGACGCCAAAACGCAAGCATTGGTGAAGTTGGGCATCGCGATCGGCGCCCGAATGGAGGGCGCCGTGCACAGCCACGTCCGTAAGGCCCGAGAAGCCGGATGCACCGAAGACGAACTTCGGCACGCCGTGTTGCAGGCCACGACGACCATCGGGTTCCCGAATATGATGGCGGCGATGTCCTGGCTTGAAGACGTTCTCAACGCCTAGGGAGAACCGGTCCAGCCGACGACCTTGATCGTCTCCGGTTTGCCGCCCTCAATCTGGACGCTCGTGCCCTTATAATCGTCTGCTCGCCGATTGCCGAACACGTTCACTCGTTGGCAATCGATAAAGGTCAGGCCGTTAGGGTTCGGGTGCCACGGAGCGATCGCCCTGCTAGTCGCGATTTCGTTGCCACTGAACTCCAGCCCATCCACGGATTTCGCCCAAAGGACCGGGCGGTCGAACGTGACGAAGCGATTGTTCTGAATGCGAATGTTCCGGTGAAAGGGAACTCCGGCCTTCGGAATTTCGGGATGCACGCTGATCACGGCGTCGCAGAACTGGTACGGACTCGTCAGGCAGTTCTCAAAGAGGTTGTTCCGAATCAATACATCCCGAACGGCACCGGACTCGAACCAGTAGTTCGCATCCCCTGCGATCAGGATGGCGCTTCCGCTGGATCGGAACACGCAGTTTTCGATCCGCACCTTCTTCGGCGTAGAGACCAGCAGGCCACGAGCACGCACGGGCCCAAAGACGCTGTTACGTACTTCGAGCGAAGGGGTCCAAGTGAGGTTTTCCAGAGCGTCGGTTGTCTTGAGTTGCTCCGGAATATCCGCCGCAAAGGTCACGGTGAACTCCTCGACGGAGATCGGCTTCACCTCGGCAACCTTGCCGATCCCAAGGCTCGCCATCGTTTCGTGCTCGATGAAAGAGACTTCGTCGCCTTGATTCCCGAATCGAAACCCCTTGCTTTGGTCGTGCATGAAGCGGCATCGCACCGTTCGCTTGTCCAACTTCTCGACGATGCGGACGCAAGTGCCATGCACGTTGATCGGATCGTCCATCAGGCCCTCGAACCGGCATCCGTCCACGACGATGCTGCCCTTGCAGTTCGAGAAGTGAAAGCCGTCGTCATGCCCCGCGAAGAGGCGTTGCCCTTTGGGATCCGGCATGACGTTCACATTTCGATAAGCGAGGTTCTCGCTGTACTGGGCGAGAACACCCAAACCGGACGTGTGCCGGTAGTTCATGTCCTGCAGGGTGATGTTCTTCGAGTTCTCGATGAAGGTCCCGCAATGGTCCCGCACTCCGTGGCGTGCCACAAGGACGTTCCCGACCTTGGGCAACCGAGAGAACTTGTATTTCAGCCGAACGTGCCCCGGCGATAGCTCCGTCGCAGTGTAGTTCTGCCAGCCTCCCCCCAAACAACCGGCGTCACCGGTCCCCGCGGCGACACCTTTCGTCGACGGATCGAACTCCATGAACGACCAAACCTGGCGCCTCCAAGTCTTGTCCGTAAACCAGAGCTTCCCCTGCTCTATGGCGTATGGGAACTCTTCCGAGATCTGCAGGGTGATACCGTCAGCGTCGGCAGCTTGAACGCGAGCTTGGGACATGAGGGGCCGCTCCCAATCGACTTCGAATCCGGCCAGCTTGACGTTCTCGGACTTCTCGATCACGAACGGAATGATCCGGTCGTGAAAGACGAGGCGAACGCCCTTGCCCTGGAGTGTCAGATTGCGCTGGCCCTCAATCCAGATTGCCACCCGCCTCGGGTTGGCGACGTCGCTGTTTGAAAGGAAGAGGTCCTTTTCTGCCCCGTTTTCGCGCCAGAAGTGATACTCCCCAGCCGGGAAGCTGACCACCACCTTCCGTCCCTTCGCTGCCTCCAGGGCCCGGGCCACCGCTTGCGTTGCGTCTTGCCGAGTGTTGGGATGCACCCCAAAGTCGGAAACGTCGATGATCTGGGGTTGGGCGAGAATCGGCATCAGAAGCATGTACAGCATCGCGAACTCACCCTGAGGTTAGCGCAAGCGCACGGCCAAAGCCGAGAAAAGTGGGGAAGTTGGCTGCCCGACATGGATTCGAACCACGATTAACAGGGCCAGAACCTGCCGTCCTACCATTAGACGATCGGGCAGCGCAGGCGTGATTATACCGAGGTTCCGTCTCGGGTCAAGCCCAAAAGAAGCACGGCTGGATCGCCAAGAGGCGATCCAGCCGTAGGGTGGGGCAACGAACCGGGCTACGCGGCGCGGCGCTCTTCACCCTGGTGGTGCCAGCGAGCCGGCTCCACGATGGCAACTGCTTCGAGAACGAACTGCTCCCGCCCTTCTAGGACGTACTGCAGCCGTTCACTGGTCTGAGCCATCATGTCGGTCTCATCGCGAGCGATGGTCACGACTTTCTCGACGCCTTGGCCAATCAACGCATCTTTGCATCCCGAGAGGGCCACGGTGCCTTCTCGGTCTAAGCCACGGGTCTTCGACTGGTCGAGGACGACCATGACGGGGCGATCCCGCATGGTTTCGACAACCTCCATCAGTTCTTCGGCGAATACCGCCATCTCGTCGGCGGTGACCCGCCCTCCGAGGCTGGCCTCCACACGCGCTTCTTCTTCATCCCAACTGATCAAATACATAGGCCGTTCTCTCGGTCCCGAGGGACCTAACACCTCCGTGTGAGGGGGTCTTTCCAAGAACCGAGAGGCGATCGTGCCCGCACTTTACGGGGTCACTGCAGAAACCGGCATTTTGTCTAACCGGCAACTTGCGAGGGTACGGGTACTTGCAGGTCCAGTTGAGCTCGAAGGTCGGGGTACGGAAGGTCCCGGGAGGATAGCTTGCGCTCCGCGCAGAGCGCGGCGGCGGCTCCCGCGGCTTCGCCCATCGCGCGGCACACGGGCTGTATCCGGACGGCACTCTGGGCGACAAACGTCGCGCTCAGGCAACGCCCGGCAACCCACAGGTTGTCGAATCCCTTGACTACGAGGCTCCGGTAAGGGATGTCATGCCACTCGCCGGGCGGAAACTTGCGGTAGTCGATGCCCTTCTTGAGGTGAACGTCGATCGGATAGCGGTTCCGGGCGATGACGTCCCCGAACTTGCGGCAAGCCAGGTGATCGTCTTCGGTAAGGACGTAATCTCCGACCACCCGCCGACTCTCTCGAATACCCATGAGGGGAGCAATGCTGCTCACGAAGGCGTTCTCAAAGCCCGCGAACGAGCGCTTCATGAACGCGGCGATGCGGTAGATCTTTGTCCGGCCCACTTGATAGGCTCGGCTCATCGCGAAAGGATCGAGAGGGTCCAGCCCGTAGATGCGAGGCGCGTTGAACGCCAACTCGCCGCTCCTTCCCGTAACGGTGAAGAACTGAAAGTAACCAAGGTCGTCCGGCTCCAAGACGCCGTCTTCGACCGCTTTCTCGATCAGCGGCGCCATCGGCCCATCCTTCGCCTCGCCATATCCCGCCTCCATATAGTCGCTCTCGTTCAAGCGGAGGTACGGCTCCAAGGCGACTCTGGCGGAACCAAGATCGATTCCGCCCATCGTGAACCGGAGCGTCATGGGTTGGTGCTCGCCATCCTCGTTGCCCCCCATCAGCTCGGCGCCCGCGTAGTAGCTAAGTTCGCCGTCCCCGGTTGCATCGACGAAGCAACTCGCGGCCAGCTTCGACCTGCCGCCCCGAGTCGCGACCTCGATCCGCTCAATCTTCCCGTTCTCTGTCTCGGCGCCGATGAGGGTCGCGTTGAAAAGGCACTCGACGCCCGCCTCGGCGGCAAGCTGGTCGAGCACGAGAGCAAGGGCGGTGGGGTCGTACCACTCTTCGGCGTGGGAGAGGGCACCAGGCGGCTGAAGTTTCGATTGCTCTTCGAGGACGTCCAGGTTCACCCCCCGCGAGAGTTTGAACTCCCCGATGTAGTTGGGCATCATTGGAGTCACCCAGCCATTGGTCTGAGTGCCCCCGAGGGAGCCGAACTGCTCGACGACAAGGACTTTGGCGCCCATTCGCCCCGCTTTGATGGCGGCAGCGGTTCCGGCGGTGCCTCCCCCGCAGACGATGACGTCCCACGCCATCTAGGCTTGGACCACCTGCCGCACGCCTGGAACCAAAACTCGCAGACGATCCTCTATTCCCGTTTTCAGGGTGAGCGAAGAAAGCGGGCAACCGTTGCACGTGCCCCGAAAGCGAACCGTGACGTCGCCTTCTTCACTCACACCGACAAGTTGTATCTCGCCCCCGTGAGAACGGGCGTACGCCTGCACTTCCTCAATGGCGTCTCGAACCGCTTCGTAGAGCGGCCCCATCTCGGGTTCGGGATCATTCTGGCGGCGAAAGATTGTTCTTAAGAAGGACATGCCCGCTCCGGTTCCCAATTCTACGCCAGCAATCCGCTGGATGCGCCGGTTGGCCCGCGCTGCGCTCATTATCGGCGGGATCGCTGGCGGATATTGGTTCTGGTACAGGCATCGGGTACAGCCGGATCCGACCCGCGAACAATGGGGACCCGGCGTGACGTACCTTCGGATCGCTCGCGGGTCGCCCGCTCTTGTCCTGCACCTAGTCATCGTTGACCTCGCTAAGGCAAGACCCTCCTTCGTCACGACCGCCGGCGACCCCGGTCGCGAACTGGCGTTTCATGCGCAGACCGTCTCCGGATTCGCCGAACACGAGAAGGTTGATTTGGCGATCAACGGCGATTTCTTCGAGCCATGGCACACCCACGGGGTCTTCGACTATTACCCACACGTCGGCGATCGGTGTGCTAGCTACGGCCTCTCCGTGCGTGAGGGCGTTACCGTCTGTTCCGGGTCGCGCCCTGGCCAGGCAAACACGGTCTATCTGACAGACGGCCGGGTTATCTTCACACCTCCCACCGGCAAGTACTCCGCGTTAAGCGGGGGCTGGATGTTGCTCCAGGATGGAAAAGTGGTGCCCGATCCCGCAAACGAGTACCACTCCACACGGCATCCTCGGACCGCTATCGGAACCGACGTGACCGGCAGGGTGCTCTACTTGGCGGTTGCCGACGGGCGACAACCGAATTTCTCAGAAGGGATCGACCTCCCTGAACTGGCCCGCGTCTTGGCATCGTTCGGGGCCAAAGAAGCCATGAATCTAGATGGCGGGGGTTCCAGCGCCTTAGCGGCCAAGCTCAACGGCCGGCTTGATGTGGTCAGCTGGCCGATCGACAAGCGGATCGTGGGACGGGAGCGGCCGGTTGCAAACCACCTTGGACTCCGTTTTCCGTTATCCTTGAGACGTTAGAATGGGCTATGACGAACTTGGAGCCCGTGACCGGACACGTTGACCTCGGCAAGCTCCCGACGAAAGTGGATGGCGGCATTGAGAAAGCCCAGGGCGAGCAACGAACTCAAGAGCTTGGCAAGGAACTCGCTGAACTACTCGACCTCCTCTACTACGCGGGTAAGCGGGGGTTGCTCATCGTCTTGCAGGGTCGGGACACGGCAGGCAAGGACGGAACCATCCGAACCCTCCTCAGCTTCGCCAACGTCCAAAGCTGCCGCGTAGCGCCCTTCAAGGTGCCGACGGAGAAGGAACTTGCCCACGACTTCCTTTGGCGTTGCCATCTTCAGACGCCAGAGAAGGGGGAGACGGTGGTCTTCAATCGGTCCCACTACGAGGACGTGTTGGTGGTGAGGGTGCATGAGCTCGCACCCGAACAGGTCTGGAAACGCCGCTACGGCCATATCAACGCGTTCGAGCAGCTTCTGGTCGACAGCGGCACCATCGTCCTCAAGTTCTTCCTCCATATCTCGAAGGACGAGCAGAAGGAGCGGCTCTTGGCGCGTGAGCAAGAAGTCGAGAAGTCCTGGAAACTCTCGGCAGGTGACTGGAAGGAGCGGGAGTTCTGGGATGCATACACCGTCGCCTACGAGGACGCGATCTCCAAATGCTCGACCGAGGACGCTCCTTGGTATGTGGTCCCCGCCGACCACAAGTGGTATCGGGATCTCGTCGTCACCCAAACCATCGTCGATCACCTTAAGGCATACAAGGACGAATGGTTGGCTGATCTGGAGGAGTTGGGCAAGGAAAGGAAGGTCGAACTCGCGGCGTACCGCGCGTCGGTGGAAAAGTGATCCCAGCTGCGGGGAAAACCCAAGGCGTAACAAGCTCTTAACGGGTCATAATGATGCGCCCTTGTCGAACTCGTCCCTAGCCGCCATCCTGCTTGCCGCCGGGAAAGGAACCCGGATGAAATCGGACCTGCCCAAGGGCATGCACCGGGTTTGCGGGTTGCCCATCGTCGAGTTGGTGGTGCGGGCTTTGAGATCAACCGGCGTCGAGCGCATCTGCGTGGTCGTCGGCCATGGCGGCGAGGCCATCGTCGACCACTTCGGCGATACCGTCGAGTACGCGTGGCAGACGGAGCAGCTGGGCACCGGCCATGCGGTCAAAATTGCGATGCCGCTCTTCAGCGACTTCCAGGGCGACATCATCGTGACGCCCGGAGACACCCCCCTGCTTAACGGCGACGTCCTCCGCGATCTGGTCCGAGAACACGCATCGAGCGGCGCTGCTGCTACGGTGGCGACCTTCCGCGTGGACGATCCTTCTGGCTACGGCAGGATTGTGCGCGGCCCCGATGGGGAAGTTAGGCAAATCGTCGAGCACAAGGATGCAGATCCCGCAACGCTAGGAATCAGCGAAGTCAACTCTGGCGTCTTCTGTTTCGACCGCGAAGCTCTGGACCAGGCTCTCAGATCACTTAGGAACGACAATGCCCAGGGCGAGTACTACCTGCCCGACTGCGTTCGACTGATCAGCGAAATGGGGAAGGACGTTGTAGCGGCGCAAAGCAGCGAACCCGACGCCTTCCGCGGGGTCAACGACCGCTGGCAACTGGCTGAAGCCGACGCAGCCCTACGCAAACAGATTCTCATGCGTCACGCCTTGGCGGGGGTGACCATCGCTGACCCGGCCACGACGTATGTGGGCTTCGACGTTGAGATTGGTCAAGACACCGTCTTACAACCGTTGACCATGTTGGAAGGCAAGAGCAAGATCGGGTCGAACTGTCGCATCGGTCCCAACTCCAAAGTAACCGATTCCGAAGTTGGGGACGGCTGCGAAATCCTGATGAGCCACGTGAACCGAGCCAAGATGGCGGCCGGCTCGCGTTGTGGCCCGTTCGCCAACCTAAGGCCCGGCGCCGTCCTCGACGAGAAAGTGAAGATCGGTAACTTCGTCGAGGTCAAGAACGCCCACCTCCAGACCCAAGCGTCCGTCTCCCACCTCAGCTACATTGGGGACGGCAAAGTGGGTCCCCGCACCAACATCGGCGCGGGCACCATTTTCTGCAACTACGACGGCTACGCGAAGCATCGGACCGAAATTGGCGCCGATGCTTTCATCGGATCGAACACCACGCTGGTCGCTCCGGTTACAATCGGGGACGGCGCGATGGTCGCCGCCGGTAGCGTAATCACGAAAGCGGTCCCAGACGAGGCGCTGGCGATCGGTAGAGGCAGACAGGAGAACAAGGAGGCATGGGCGAAACAGTGGCGAAATCGCAAAACGGAAGCGGGACCGAAACAAGAAACCTCTCGGGCATGAAGCTCTTTGCCGGCAACGCGCATCGAGATCTTGCCGGTAAGGTGGCGGACTATCTGGACGTCCCTCTCGGGCGCCTGACCTCCACAAAGTTCAGCGATGGCGAAATCCGCATCATGGTCGATGAGAGTGCCCGTGGCAACGACATCTTCCTGATCCAACCGACCGTGGCGCCGGTCAACGACTCCCTCATGGAGTTGCTCATCATGCTCGACGCGTTCCGAAGGGCCTCTGCTCGACGGATTACCGTCGTGATGCCTTACTACGGCTACGCCCGGCAAGACAAGAAGATCAAGCCCCGCGAACCCATCACCGCGCGCCTGGTGGCGGACCTGGTCACCGTCGCTGGGGCCTCCCGTGTGGTCTGCGTCGACCTCCACGCCGAACAGATTCAAGGCTTCTTCAACATTCCGGTCGATCATCTGTACGCCGGCCCGATCATCGGGCGCTACATGATCGAGCAGGGCTATCGAGAGCAGGACATCGTGGTCGTCAGCCCCGACGTCGCCGGCGTCGCCCGAGCCAGAGCCCTCGCCGAAATGCTGAAGGCCCCGATTGCCATCATCGCCAAGCGGCGGCCCGAGCCGAACAAGGTCGATATCGTGGAGATCATCGGCGATGTCGAGGGCAAGAAGTGCGTGATGATCGACGACATGATCGACACAGGCGGTTCGGTTATCCAAGGCGCCGAAGCCCTCTTAAAGCGAGGCGCGACGGAGGTCGTCGTGAGTTGTTCTCATGGCGTCTTCAGCGGCAACGCGAGCCAGCGGATGCAAGACAGCCTGATCGCCAAGGTGATCGCGCTGGACACGTTCCCGATCGGGGCAGAGAAGATGTTCCCCAAGCTCACGGTGCTGCCTAGCGCCCCGCTCATCGGCGAGGCGATCAAGCGCATCCACTTGAACGAGTCGGTGAGCACCCTGTTCGATCACTGGCGCTAGGTTCGGCACAAATGAACGGCGGGGAAGAGGGAAGAGAGTTACCGTTCGAATGGGTCGTGCGTCTATGGGAAAAAGAGCCGCCGAAACTTTACGGCATCTTGGCGGCGGCATGCCTCGCAGGTTTAGCTGGATGGTTCTTGTTCCGCAGTCCGTTCATGGCGCTTCTCGGGTTCGCGGTGATCTGCGCCGGAACGACGGACTTCTGGTTGCCCATCCGCTACCGGCTGGACGAGCAGGGAGCGTCGCTCAAGTGCGGCGTGAGCACGACGGCGATCGACTGGGAGAACGTGCGAAGGGTCGTGGTCTCCGAAGTTGGTGTCAAACTATCCCCTCTCGAGCAAGAGGGAAGGATGAGTCCATTTCGAGGAGTGTTTCTTCGCTTCGCAGCGAATCGGTCCGAAGTTCTGGATCGCATCCGGTCTAAAGTAGGTGAATCATGTTCGATTTCTGGCGAAACGAGCTGACGGAAGACGAGGAGAGCGCCTTGCTCGACAAGGCGGTAGAGGCGATAAGGAAGCGTGGCTTGCAGCTTCCGGCATCGTTGCTGTTCGAGATGCACAAGCCTCTTTCTTACGTTGGCAGTCAAGCCGCCGTCGTTTTCTCACCTTTCATCGTCCCTTTCTTAGGCTTCGATGGAGTCAACGACTATGCACGCCTTTTGTCCAAGCGGGAGAACGTCGAGAAGCTTCTCGAACGTCTCGACCGTGAGGGTGCGGGTGCAAAGGAGGACCCGGAGGGTTAATGCAATACTATGATACAGGCAAGGTAGGGATTTTATTCACCCTGATTCTTGCCGCATTCGTTCTGTTCAATATCTTCAGGGCCCATCAGGGTTCGGAAAAGATCTTCATTCGGCGGATTCCTGGACTGAACGCGATCGACGAGGCGATCGGCCGCGCTACCGAGATGGGACGACCCGTCTTGATGGTGCCCGGCTTGGGCGACCTCAACGCGATTTCGGTCCAGGCGATCAACATCTTCGCCCACGTGACCCGCACGGCGGCGAAGTTCGCCACGCCCATCCGGCTCTGTTGCGGCAACGCCCCGGTCTTTGCCGTGGCGCAAGAGATCATCCGGGACATCTACCAAGAAGAGGGCTATCCCGAGCGCATGGACATCGACTCCGTGCGATTCGTTAGCGACCGCCAGTTTGCGTTCGCGGCGGGCGTCTCGGGCATCATGCTCCGTGAGAAGACCGCGGCGGCGTTCTTCCTCGGCGAGTTCTTTGCCGAGTCTCTGATCTTTGCCGAGACCGCGAACTCTATCGGCGCCATTCAGGTCGCCGGTTCGACCGAGAACACGCAGACGCCGTTCTTTATCGCCGCTTGCGACTACGTTCTCATCGGCGAGGAGTTTTACGCGGCGAGCGCGTACCTCACCCGCAAGCCGGTCCTGGTAGGAAGTCTGGTCGGACAGGACTGGTCGAAGTTGGCGATTATGGCGATGATTCTCTTCCTGGCGATTTCCTCGACCTTCCAGCAAGCCAGCGGCACGCCATCTGAGAAGACCTTTGAGCACCATGTCTTCCATCCCGAGCCGATGCCCAAGCCCGAAGAAGGAGGCGCACAATGACCTGGAGTTATCCTGCTGGTTCGAGCGCCCTAGTGTGGGCGATCCTCGCTTCGTTTGTAGTCGGAATCGCCCTCATTTTCGGCATGGCGAAGGTGCCGCCTCGGTTCCGGGCGCGGATCATCGCCTTCTTCACCTTTGTCGCCGGTTTGGTCTACGTGCTTTACTGGCTCTGGCCCCAAGTGCCGGACATCGAAGCCGCGAAGAAGGCTGACACATTCAGCATGGCGGTGTTCCTGAACGACACCGTCACCCAGTTCAAAGACCTTGCCAACACCCTCACCGCGTTCCTGCTCCTGATCGGCGTCTTCTCGCTGGTCCGGATGCATGTGACCCGAGCGTTCAAGCACCAGAAGGACTGGGGCTTCAGCTGGGTGCTTCTAATCAGCTTCGTCCTCATGGCGGTCATCGGTTACTGGTCCTTCCTGGCCGAACTCGGCGCGAAGGGTGCCGAGGCGGCTTCGGTGGGCCCGTGGTTCACGAATCCTGTTCGGCTGAAAGACCTTCTGTTCGACGGGTTGCTCCAAGGCATGGACGCGGCGATGTTCAGCATCATCGCCTTCTACATCCTTTCCGCGGCGTACCGGGCTTTCCGCATCCGAAGCGTGGAGGCGACGATCCTTCTCGCTTCCGCTCTGATCGTGATGCTCAGTTTGCTGGGCTTCGCCGACTCCGTCTGGAACGGTATGGTCGATTCCATCGGCGGCAAGGATCCGAGCGCCTTCGTCAACAACTTCAGGCTTAGTGAGATGGCGACGTTCATCCGGCAGTCTCTCCAGGTTCCGGGAATCCGCGCCATCGACTTCGGCATCGGCGTCGGTGCCCTCGCCATGGGCTTGCGCCTCTGGCTGAGCCTTGAGAAGGGAGGCATGAGCAACTAATGGCACAGGTTGAAAGCAACGGAAAATCGTTGGGCGAAAAGCTCCTTTCGGTCCCGAAGTCGGTGCTCTACCTGCTTCTGGTCTTGGCAACGTCGGTGCCGCTGTTTGCGCCCTTCCCGGTTCCGAACCGGACCAGCGCGGCAAGCAACGACTTCTACCGCACCCTAATGACCATGCCGGAAGGAAGCACGATCATGCTCCAGAGCGACTGGACGAACGGCACTCGCGGCGAAAGCCGTGGGCAGTTCGACGAGTTCATGCGTATCTGCATGCGGCGCAAGCTGAAAGTTGCGTTGTGCTCGGTAGGCGACCCGCAAGCTCCGGAAGTGGCGAAGTTCACCATCGAAAAGCTGGTGGCGGAGCACGAGAAGGAGTTTGGCGTCAAGTACGAGCGATGGAACGACTGGGTCTACGCCGGGTACTTCCCGGGCGCCGAAGGCACCGGTCAAGCATTCGCGGCGGACTTCTACAACGCCATCAAGGAGAAGCGGGATAAGAGTCCGGACGGCAGCGATAAGCCGATCGTCCAGTCGCCCGTGATGCAGAACATCAAGAAACTCGGCGACTTCGGAGCCTACGCGATCATTACCGGCACGAAGTCGAGCCGCATCATGATCGAGCGGTTGGGGCGCAAGGTCACCATGCTCGCGTCCGTCACCGGCGTTATGGGGCCGGAGACGCTTAACTACTACGTGACCGGTCAGCTCAGCGGCCTGGTCATCGGCCTTAAGGGCAGTTACGACGTCGAGATGTTGATGGAGAAGGGTGCCGAACTCACCGATGCCAAGGGCAATCCGGTGAACATCCCCGCCTACTCCGGAAAATCGAACCTGGGCAGGGCGAACCTCTACGTGGGTCCGCTTCACGCTGCCATCGGTTTGATGATCCTCGCGGTCGTCATCGGCAACGTGGGCGTTTTCCTCACGCGCAAGAAGGAGGCTAACTCGTAATGGAACCTGATAAGTCCTTTTTGATGGCAAAGGCGATCCTCGTCGTCCTTGCATCGTTTGGCCTCTATAGCGTGCTGTACCGGGAGAACAAGTTCTATCGGTTCTGGGAGCACGTCTTCCTTGGTCTCGCCGGCGGTTGGGCGATCGTTGCCCTCTGGACGGAGACCTTGAAGCCGACCTGGTGGGACAACATCGCCGGCGTCGCCCCTGATGGGGCGGACGCAGGCAAACCAGGCTACTGGGCCTGGATGTTGCTCTTGCCGGTTGGCCTTTGCGGATACGCGGTCTTTAGCCGCAAGCATGCTTGGCTTAGCCGCATTCCGGTCGGTGTCATTCTCGGCATCTGGGCGGGCCAACAGCTCCAGAACTTCTGGAACACGTTCGGGCCGCAGATCGAGAACTCGATCGCTCCCGTTTGGCCGACGACGACAGCCTCGTTCACTGTTCCGAGTAAGGCCGGCTTGTCACCCGATGCGATCATGGCGATCGACGCCGCGGTCTATCCGTCGCAGGCTATCGCGAACCTCATTGCCCTGATCACCGTTCTGTCGGTTCTCAGCTACTTCATCTTCAGTATCGACTTCAAGAGCAAGTTCCTTCAGGGTTCTAGCAAGCTTGGCCGCTACCTGCTGATGATCGGCTTTGGATCGATCTTCGGGAACACCGTCATGATGCGCTTCTCGCTCCTCATCGACCGGATGTACTACATCTGGATCGAAGTGGTGCAGCAGGGCATCTTCCACGGCCAGTGGCCGCAATAAGGAGGTCGTGAACTGGCCGTCGAAAGGACGGTTCACGCCTTGGTACTAAGGCGCCGGGACTCTGGAGAAGGGGACCGGCGCCTTGTTGTGCTGACGCAGGAAGACGGCGTTCTGGATGTCCTTGCCAAAGGCGCCCGAAAGCCGGGATCCCGCTTTGCCGGGGCATCGGAGCCGCTCGCCGTCAGCATTCTTCACTTGGCCACGGGCAAGCGGACCTTGTTCGTCACCCAGGCGCAGCCGGTGACCTCCTTTCCCGGACTCCGACAAGACTACGAACGGCTGATTCTCGCCCTGGCGCTCACCGAGATCGCCGCAGCGGTTCTCCCGCACGAGCAGGAAGCTCCTGAAGCGTTCCGCCGCATGATCGAGGCGCTGCGATACCTCGAGGTCCACCCGAAACCAGCGGTGGCATTCGTTTGGGGGCAACTCTCCCTGTTACAAGAAGCCGGCTTCATGCCCCAGTGGGCCGACTGCGCTGCCTGCGGCTTACCGGTAAAGGAAGCCCAACCGTCGTTTTCGGGGCACGCCGGAGGAATCGTGCATGAGACTTGCTCCTATGCGTACACGGACCGAACGAGAGCCCGGATGGAAGTCGCCTACGGCATCGAGAGAATGCTGGAACTGAACGCTCCGCCACAACACTTGAAGTTCGCGGAAGAATCTGCCGTGCTGCTCGGGACGCTGTGGAAAGCGTACGCAGAGCGAAGCCTGCCGGCGGTGGAGGCCGCCATCAACCACTTGAGGTTGAGAATTCAGGAGGAAATGGCGCGGACGAAGGGATTCGAACCCCCAACCCTCAGTTCCGAAGACTGATGCTCTATCCGTTGAGCTACGTCCGCGCGGGCTCTCAAGGATACCAGACTGGGTCGCTTGACGAAACTTCAAGCTCCAACCGAGTATAAATAGCGAGATGACCCAGACGCTCGACAAAGCCATCCTTGGATTGGTGGACGCCTTCCCAGACCGAGTCTTTCTGCTGCATCATCCTTCCACGGGCAAATACGGATGCTACTGCCACCAAGGCGTTCACGGGCTGGCTTGTTTCTCCGCCGAGACCGGCGCGTTCCGGTTCGCCGAGTGGATTGATCTGCCGGGAATGTCTGCCGTCGAAGTCGAGTTTGACGAAGCCCGGGAGATCGCCAAGGCGCGCCCCTTGCCGGTCGTCTCGCTCATGTTGTTGGACAAGTTGGACGACCCGAAAATCCACTTCGTCCGATGACGGTTTCCGTCCAAAGAGCTCCAGCCCTCGTTGGGCGTTTGCGCCCACCGTCAGACAAGTCGCTGACCCATCGGGCGTTTATGCTCGCAGCCGCTGCCGAGTCGCCGTCGGTCATTCAACACCCGTTGCTGGGCGAAGACTGCGTTTCCACGCTTCGGTGCCTGGAATCCATGGGGCTTCGTTACGACATCCACGATGGTACGGTGCACCTCGAGCCAGCCGCTGAGTGGTCGAACCCAGACACTCCTCTCGACTGCGGGAACAGCGGCACGACGATGAGGCTCTTGGCCGGAATGGTCGCCTCACGGCCCCTAAACGTGACGATGACCGGGGACGCTTCGCTTAGCCGCCGGCCGATGCGCCGCATTGCGGAGCCATTGAGGCTCATGGGTGCCCAGATTCAGGGCGATACCGCGCCTCTGCACATCCGGGGCGGGAACCTACAGGGCATCCGCTACGTCTCGCCCGTTGCCAGCGCGCAGATCAAGAGCGCGGTCCTGCTTGCCGGGCTCCGGGCGCAGGGGCAAACGTGGGTAAGGGAGCCTGCGTCGAGCCGAGACCACACGGAGCGGATGCTCCGATCGCTGGGCGTGAAGGTCCAAGAAGGCGCCGACGGCGTGGGAGTTGAAGGTGGTGCGACCTGGAAGGGATTCGAGTTCTCAGTGCCTGCCGACATCTCAAGTGCGGCCTTCTGGATGGTCGCAGCTAGCGTCGTCCCGAACTCGCAGCTCACTTTGGAAGGCGTTGGGGTCAACCCAACCCGAACCGGAATCCTAACCGTGCTTGTCCAAATCGGGGCGAATGTCACATTTGCCAACGAGCGCGACGAACTGGGCGAACCCGTCACCGACCTCACGGTCGGGACTTGCCATTCCCCGAAGCCCTTCACAATTTCGGGAGCACTCGTTCCCCGGTTGATCGACGAAATCCCGGTTTTGAGCGTTCTGGCAACCCAAATCGACGGCACGAGTGTCATCCGCGATGCGGAAGAGCTGCGCGTCAAGGAGTCAGACCGGATCGAGACGATGGCTACGGCGCTACGTTTGATGGGAGCTCACGTGGAGACCACGACCGACGGCATGGCGATCACGGGCCCAACCCCGCTGACTGGAATCGCGTTCGATGCCGAGGGGGACCACCGCATCGCCATGTCTCTCGCGGTTGCCGGCCTCATTGCCGAAGGTGAGATGGAGATTTCGGGCGCCCACTCGATCCAAACCAGCTACCCTTCGTTCATGGAAGATTTAAGGAGCCTCATCGTTGCGTGAACTCATCGTAGCCATTGACGGCCCCGCCGGGGCGGGGAAGAGCACCGTAGCCAAAGCCGTTGCCAAGCGGCTTGGCCTGAGGTTCCTCGACACGGGGGCCATGTACCGCGCCCTCGCTCTGAAAGCGCACAGGCAGGGCTTGGGCCCGGACGACGGCGGGGCAGCGGGGGAGATCGGCGCCTCGACGACCATCGAGTTCGTCCCTGGGGACCCGCAGAGGGTCATCCTCGACGGGGAAGATGTCACCGAGGCCATCCGCACGCCGGAAATCGGCGAGTTGGCGAGCGCCCTTAGCGCGCATTCTCCCGTGCGCAAAGTGCTCGCTGAACGGCAGAAGGCGATCGTCGCGCTGGGCGGATTCACCCTCGAGGGAAGGGACACCACGACCGTCGTCGCTCCCCAAGCTCAAGTCAAGGTCTTTCTGACCGCGACGTTGGACGAGCGAACCCGTCGACGCCACGCCGAACTTACGGCGAAGGGCCCAACGATTTCCTTTGAGGACTTGAAGAAGCAGATTGCTGACCGAGATCATCGCGACAGCACGCGAGCCGACAGTCCGCTCATGAAGGCGCCCGACGCCATTGAGATCGTGAGCGACGACATGAGTGTGGACGAAGTCGTGGAGAGGATCGTGGCTCAGGCTCAATCTGCCAGAATGTAACTTAGTGCCGGCGATCTACGACACCACCTACGCGAGTCCGAGCGGAATGAGCCTCGGATTCGATTTCTACCGCCCTGATGTGGTCGGTCCGGTACCCATGGTCATTTGCATCCATGGAGGCGGGTGGATTTCGGGCGACAAGTCCGACATGTCGGAAGTTGCGATCGGCCTTGCGTCTCACGGCTTCGCAGCGGCATGCCCGTCATACCGATTGGCGCCGCTTCATCCCTACCCGGCTCCGCTGGACGACCTTCGATCCTTCGTGGCGTACTGCCGGGAACATGCTCATGATCTGGGAATCCAACCCGATCGCATCGCAAGCCTCGGCAACAGCGCGGGGGGCCACTTGGCGGCCATGGTAGGACTTACCGGCGAGCAGCGCGTGAACGCCGTCGTCGACATCTGCGGAATCTCTGATCTCTCGGACCCGAGAGCAGACCATTTCCCGATCAGTTGGGCGTTTCTCGACCAGTTCATGCAAGTGCCGTATGAAGGTCACGAGGCGCTCTACCGAGATGCCAGCCCGGTGTTCCACGTCAGCAAGGACGCTCCGCCGTTCCTCATCATTCACGGTGAAGCCGACGACATCGTTTCGACCGAACAAAGCATGCGCCTCGCATCGTCTTTATCCAACGCGGGGGTTGAGCACGAACTTCATCTCCTTCCCAACGAAGGGCATGGTTTTTCGTATCATGGGTGGGCAGAAATCGAGCGGCACTTCCTGCGGTTTCTGCATGAACGACTGAAATGACCGCCCGAAATACCTTTCCCCAGGCGACACAGCATGTCGTGGATTTGCGGAGCGATACCGTCACTCGCCCAACGAGCAACATGCTCGAGGCGATGTTCACCGCGCCCGTAGGGGACGATGTACTCGGCGACGATCCCACCGTAATGCGGCTGGAAGAGTTGGCGGCGGACATAACAGGCAAAGAAGCCGCCGTGTTCGTTCCCAGCGGAACCATGGGCAACCAAATCGCCCTCGCTTCCCACTGCCAACCCGGGGATGCCATCCTTGCCGAAGAGGACTCGCACGTTCTGTATTACGAGGTCGGCGCCCCGGCTCTGATCGCCGGGGTCGTCAGTTGGACCATTCCTTCCAAGCTCGGAGTCATGGATCCCGAAGACATCGAGCGTCGCGTCTTGAAGCGAAGCCTGCATACGCCGGGAACCACCTTGCTTTGCGTTGAGAACACCCACAACCGGGCAGGAGGAACGATCGTTCCCTTGGACGTGCTCGGAGCGTATCGAGAACTGGCCGAGCGGCACGAGATGAAGGTCCATATGGACGGCGCCCGGGTGTTCAACGCCGCCGTCGCTTTGGGTGTCCCTGTGCGCGAGATCGCGAAATGCGCCCACTCCATCACGTTCTGCCTCAGCAAAGGGCTGCGGTCCCCGGTCGGGTCTGTGCTCTGCGGTCGAGAGGAGTTCATCAACCGGGCGAGAATCTGGAGAAAGCGGCTCGGAGGCGGAATGCGCCAAGCCGGCCTCTTGGCGGCTTGCGGAATCATCAGCTTGACCAAGATGATCGACAGGCTCGCCGAAGATCATCGCCGGGCCAAGGATCTCGCGGAAACGCTTGATTCGCTGCCAGGGCTCCACATCGACTGGGAGACCGTTCAGACCAACATGGTCATGGTTCGTACTGATCGCCCTGCGGATCGCTGGCTCGAGGCTCTTCATGACGTCGGGGTTTGGGCACTCCCTCCTGCCTCGCACCGCATTCGGCTGGTTTTGCACGCCGACGTTACCGATGAGAAGTTGGAATACGCGAAGGACGCCTTTGAAAAGGTCGCCGCGCAACTCGCATCTCCTTAGGCTATAGTCATTGCCGTGAAGATTGCGCTTGCCTCCGACCACGCCGGGTTTCAGTATAAGGAAGCGATCGGTAATCACCTCCGGGCTTTGGGACACGAAGTCGTTGACTTCGGTACCTACACGCCCGAATCCACCGACTATCCGACCTTCGTCCGACCCGCCGCGCTGGCGGTAGCCAATGGCGAATGTGAGAGGGGCATCGTACTTGGCGGCTCGGGCAACGGCGAGGCAATGGTCGCCAATCGAGTTGCCGGCATTC
Organism: Fimbriimonadales bacterium; assembly: GCA_046330155.1. Lineage (GTDB taxonomy): Bacteria > Armatimonadota > Fimbriimonadia > Fimbriimonadales > Fimbriimonadaceae > CALMEF01. The sequence continues at coordinate 79,262 of JAXLTH010000010.1, forward strand.
GGTGTGGGGTTTGTTGGAATCTGGAGTCGGCACGGCTGACTCGTCTCCACAACAATGCGAACATGATCTCGCTCGGCGAGCGCATGATGTCCGAAAGCGACGCCCTTGCCATTGTGGACGTCTTTCTCGCCGAGCCGTTCGAAGGCGGACGGCACGTGCGCAGGATCGAGATGATCGACCAACCCCAGTGAAAGACAAGCGCCCCCAACTGTCGCCCAGCAAGATCACGACGTACTTGGCGTGTCCCGCCAAGTACTACTGGTCGTACGTGAACCCTCGTGGGCGCTGGTACATGCGAAGCCGCAAGACGTTTAGCTTCGGAACCACCTTGCACCGCGTTCTCGAGCGATTCCACGATGGGAAAGACACCGGCGTCGAGACGACTTTTCAGGCGGTGGCCGCCGTTGAAGAGAACTGGCTAGACGCTGGATACGACAGCGCCGACGAAATGGCGGAAGCGATGGGAGAAGGGAAGATCCTCATCGAAGCCTACGCCGAGGAAATGCTCCGATTGCCGCCGACATCGACCACTTTGGCGGTCGAGAAAGCCCTTCGGCTCTCCCTGGCCGACTTCGACCTCGTTGGGCGGATCGACCGCCTCGACGAGCACCAGGACGGCTCGCTAGAGATCATCGACTACAAGACGGGAAGGGAGACCGTAACCGAAGACGACGTCGCCAGCGACCTTGCCATGGGTTGCTACCAGTTGCTGGTTCGCCAGGCGTACCCCGGGAAACGGGTCTTTGCGAGCATTCTTGCCCTACGAAGTCGACAGAAAGCCAGTTTCGGGTTCTCCGACAAGGAAGCGGAGGAGTTTCGATTCTCGCTCAACGAGATCGGGCGTGAGATCATCTGTCGAAACTGGGACGAGTACGAAGCCAGACCGAAACTCTTGTGCGAGGACTGCGACTTCTTGAGGCTTTGTTCAAAGTCGCCTGGATTTCGGGACCGATAAACAAAAGGGGTGGGGTGCCAAAGCACCCCGCCCCTAAGAGCTTCTCCTACCGAATTTTGCGTACGGCGTTGAGAACGTCCTGCTCGTTGGGAATGCACTCCAGTTCAAGGTTGCGCGTGTACGGCATGGGCACATTCAGCCCGCCGACACGCCCGATGGGCGCGTCAAGATCGTCGAAGCAATCCTCCGCGATCCTCGCCGCGATTTCGGCTCCGAAACCGCCGCTCTTCCAGTCTTCGTAGACCACCACCGCGCGGTGGGTTTTGGCAACGGAGGCGTAGATCGTCTCGGTGTCCAAGGGAAGCAGCGAGCGAACATCGACCACTTCCGCGTCGATGCCGTCCTTCGCCAACTCTTCCGCTGCCTTCAGGCAAACGTGGACCATGCGGCTATAGGCGATCAAGCTGATGTCCTTGCCCTCCTTGATCACGTTCGCTTTGCCGAACGGAATGGCGTACTCCTTGTCCGTGGGCACCTCACCCTTGATCGAGTACAGACCCGGGTTCTCGGTGAAGATCACCGGATTGTCGTCGCGAATCGAAGTTCGGAGCAGACCCACGGCATCCGCCGGCGTCGCCGGAGCCACGACCTTGAGACCAGGAACGTGGGCGTACCAGCCTTCGACCGAGTGGCTGTGCTGGGCGCTCAGCTGGTTCGCAGCGCCGCCCGGGCCACGCACCACCAGCGGAACCTTGGCTTGTCCACCCGTCATGTAGTGGATCTTCGCGGAGTGGTTGATGATCTGGTCCAGCGCGAGGATCGAGAACGACATCGTCATCATCTCGACGACGGGGCGAAGGCCCGCCATGGCCGCACCGTTGGCAAGTCCGACGATCGCGGGCTCGGTAATCGGGGTATCGATGACCCGCCGGCCTCCAAAGTGGTCGAACAGGCCCTGCGTCACGCGGAAGGTGCCTTGATACCTTCCGATGTCTTCGCCAATAAGGAAGACGTCGTCGTCGCGCTCCATCTCATCGATGAGGCACTGGCGAACCGCCTCTCGATAGGTCATCACTGCGCTGCTCATTAGTGTCCCACCTCCGGCTTCATGTCGGTGTAGACATGGTCGTAGACCTCTTCCTTCTCCGGGAAGGGAGAAGCGTCGGCGGCATCGTAGGCGCTCTGAGCGAGTTCTTCGGTCTCCACGTCGATCGCCTCCATTTTCTCATCCGTCATGATGTTGTGCTCGCGGAAGTACTTGCGCATGAGCTCGATAGGGTCTCGCTCCTTCGCCTTCGCGACCTCTTCCGGCGTGCGATAAAGGCTTTGATCGTTGTCCGCGGCGCCGTGGCCTGCGAAACGGTAGGTCATCGCCTCAACCAGGAAGGGCTTCTGCGTCTTGCGCACGTGCTCGATGATTCGCTGGGCATCCTCGTAAACCTGGATGCAATCCATGGAGTCCAGTCGCTCGCTTTCGATGCCAAACGGGAAGCCGCGCTTGTGAAGCTCAGGGTCAGCCGCGTGGTATTCCAGCCGGGTACCCATCGCGAACTCGTTGTTCTCGATGATGAAGATGATCGGAAGGTCCCACAGGCCGCACATGTTCAGCGACTCGAAGAACACGCCGGCGTTGGCTGCGCCATCTCCTAGGTAGCAGAGCGTGACACGATCCTCGCCGCGGTACTTCGCGGCGAACGCCAAGCCCATGCCGAGGGCCGTGTGGGCGCCGACGATGCCCCAGCCGCCGTAGAAGGCCCGCTCGATGTCGTAAAGGTGCATCGAGCCGCCCTTGCCGCGGCTAAGTCCGCCGGACCGGCCCATGATCTCCGCCATGACGGCGACAGGGTCGGAACCGAGCACGAGCGCATGACCGTGGTCGCGGTACGCCGTGATGACGTAGTCGTAGCCCTTACGGATGGCGTTCAGCCAACCGACGGCCATCGGCTCCATGCCGATGTAAACGTGCAGATAGCCTCCCGCCTTGCCTTGTCGGTAGGCGAAGTTGCACTTCTCCTCGAAGTGCCGCATGTAGACCATCTGGCGAAAGAAATCTTCTAGGAGCGCCGGCGTGAGGCCGGGCTCGAGTTTTGCAGGCTTGGCCAAGTTCTATCCTCTTTCTAATCTAGTTCTACGTAGACGAGTAAGCGACTGAGCTGCGCCATTGAAGCCAGATGCCAACGGGACATTCTACCAGTTGACGCTCGCGAGCCCGGAGACCTGTTGTATCGTATTGGGGTGGCGCAAGTTGTGAAATCTGCGATAGCCCTCATGCTGACGGGGGCGGGGACGGTCGCTTCGGCGCAGATCATCACCCGATTCGACGACCTCCGAGCATTCTCCTTCGAGCAGAACCTGAAGTTCCAGAGTTATCAGGCACAAGTCGAACGCTGGTCCCTTCATTCCGGATGGCCCACCACCACCGAACGTGGCGGAAACACGCTCTGCTTGGTTCGCCTGAGCCAAAGCAGGCCGGTCTTCTACCTTACGACCGGCATCGAAGCCGCCGATACGGTCAGCGCAGACGAAGTGTGGCCCGGCGGATCGCTTGGCCTGAACCTGAACGGCGCCGGAGTTGCCTTGGCGCTCTGGGACGACGGCCTGGTGCAAACCGACCACCCAGAACTTGCCGGAAGGGTGACCAACGGTGACGGAACCGCGTCGGTGACATTCCACGCGACCGCCGTAGGAGGCGTCATCGCCTGTGCGGGCCTGTCGCCCGATTACCGGGGGTTCAGTTTTGGCGGCAGCATCCAGAGCTTCAGCTTCACGAACGACTGGAGCGAAATGGCCGCCGCCGTCGTGGCCAACAACGGTTACCTCGCCTCAAACCACTCCTACGGCACCCCCGGAGGCTGGTACAGCAATCTACTTGGCGATGGAAAGTGGGGTTGGCTGGGCACAACCTCGATCAGCACAACCCAGGACTACGCCTTCGGCTTCTACGGCGACCAGGCGGCGGCCCTCGACACGATCGCATACAACGCCCCGGGCTACTTGATCTGCCAAGCGAACGGCAACGAGCGCGCGAACGCACCAACGACCCAGCCGGTCGAGCATTGGGTGTGGTCGAACGGCAACTGGGCTCTTTCCAGCGATGTTCGAGACAAGGATGGCGGCACCACGGGCTTCGACACGCTTATGGAGCAGGCGTGCGCGAAGAACGTCCTCACGGTTGGTGCAGTCGACCAAATTCTCGGCGGATGGACGAGCGGGAGTTCCGCTCGCTCGCTCAGCAATGCCTCCTGGGGCCCGACAGACGACGGGAGAATCAAGCCGGACCTGGTTGCCTGCGGCGGCAATGTCCGCACGACCGCGAATGGCAGTGGCTACACCCAGTTTGGCGGCGCCTCGTTGGCATGCCCCAACGTGACCGGCTCGGCAGGGCTGCTGTCGCAATACTATGCGCAGACCCACCCAGCGAACCCGCACCCCTCTGCCGCGCTACTCAAGGCGCTGATGATCGACACCGCCGACGATTGCGGAAACGCCGGTCCGGACTACAGTTTCGGCTGGGGGTTGCTAAACGTGAAAGCCGCCGCCCAACTTGTCGCTCAGGACGTCAGCCGTCCCTACGCGCTGGCGGAAATGAACCTATCGAGTAACAGCCCGGTGGCGTTCACGGTTGTGAGCGACGGAAGCGCACCCCTGAGGGTCACCCTGGTGTGGACCGACCCCGCCGCCTCCGCCAACTCGCCGGCTCTAAACAACCCCACGCCGAAGTTGGTGAACGACCTTGATCTGAGAGTAGAGAAGGGGACCACAGCTTACATGCCCTATGTGCTTGATCCTGCCAATCCGGCGAGTCTGGCGACAACGGGGGACAACATTCGCGATAACGTCGAGCAAGTCCTTATTCCCACTCCGGCGGCGGGCATCTACACGGTTCGGATCAGCCACAAAGGAAGCTTTCTCTCGCCTAACGGCGTTCAAGCCTTTGCCGTTGCCGTCTCAGGGCAATCGACATCGAACCTGCAGGCGATCTCCCTCAATCCAGCATCGGTGATCGGAGGAAAGGGAAGCACCGGCACGGTGACTCTGGACGCCGCGGCCCCGGAGGGAGGCAGAACGGTTTCCCTGAGCGCCGACGCCGACGTCACAGTGCCACCTTCGGTAACCGTAAGTCAGGGTGCCCTTTCCGCGAACTTTGCGATTCAAACGAATAGCGTCAACGCCACGGGTTCACGGACCGTTTCGGGGTCGCTCTACGGGATTTCAAAGAGCGCCCAACTCGAGCTCCAGCGGTTCTCATTACAGGGCGTTTCGTGCAATCCGACGAAGGTCACGGGCGGCGCAGCGAGCACCGGGACGGTCACGCTAAACGTTCCAGCGCCGACGGGAGGGGCGACCGTAAGCCTAAGTAGCGACAAAGCCGCCGTGAACGTTCCCGCAAGCGTCAATGTTGGCCAGGGCGCAAGCCAAGCCACTTTCTCGATCACCACGACAGCGGTGGCATCCACCTTGACGGCGACGTTGACGGCAAGCGAGAACGGGGTCAACCGAACGACCTCGCTGGTGGTGCGGGCGCCGATCCTTTCCTCCCTGACACTCAACCCCCAGATCATCGCCGGAGGCATGACGACCACCGGACGAGCAAACCTCAGCGGCCCTGCCCCGGCTGGCGGTTTGCTGGTCACCCTCACGGAATCGTCGCCCTCGATTTCGATTCCTGCTTCGGTGCTCATCCCCGAGGGAACCACCTTCGGGACCTTCACCGTCGATTCCGTTCCCGTCACCGGACCGGTACAGGCGCAAATCGTCGCCAAGCTAGGAACCGTTCAACGAGCGGCAATCACCTATCTGTATCCAACCACCCTCGATTCGGTCACGCTTTCGCCGACCACGGTGAAAGGCGGAACCGCCTCGACGGGCACTGTGAACCTCACCCGACCCGCCCCCACCGGGGGTGCAAATGTGGTGTTGGTCTCGATGAACCCAGCCGTTGCCAACGTGCCTGGTTTCGTGACCGTCGGCTCGGGACAGCTTAGCAAGACCTTCTCGGTTGCCACTACCCCCGTTGTGGCCAACACGAACGTTCAAATCCAGGCCAGCCGCAACAGCGTGATCAAAACGAGGGTGTTGACGGTTCGCCCGTAGCCTCGAGCCACTCGGCAAACGCAGCGTGCGCCGCCGCGAGTTTCTTCTCGCGGCGGACGCCTTTGTCTCGGGTGGGATCGCTGGGGTCGGGAAGGATTCCCCAGTTGATGTTCATGGGTGCGAACTCCCGAGGCGTGTCGTCGCTCAGGTGGGCGAGCAGGGAACCGTATGCGGTGGCCCTCGGCGGCGGCATGTCGTGCTGTCCACGCAACCTCCGAGCGATCACGACTGCCGTCAAAATGCCCATGGCGGCGGACTCGACGTAGCCTTCCACGCCCGTCAACTGGCCCGAGACATAGACGCCGGGAAAGTCCCGCAGTTCAAGGGCAGAGGTGAGCACCTTGGGCGCCTCGACGAAGGTGTTGCGGTGGATCACTCCGTATCGGACGAACTCCGCGCTTTCGAGCCCCGGAACCATCCGAAAGACCCGCCTTTGCTCGCCCCACTTCAGCCGGGTCTGGCACGCGACCAAAGAGTAAAGCGATTTCTCCCTGTTCTCGGGGCGAAGTTGGAGCGCCGCCCACGGGCGTCGACCGGTCCGAGGGTCGGTGAGACCCACGGGCTTAAAGTTGCCAAACGCAAGGCTACGCGCCCCCTTCTCCGCGATGGCCTCGATCGGAGTGCATCCAGCAAAGTACTTAACCTTCGCGAGGAACTCAGCCTCGTTGCTTTCGGCGTCGCCTAGATCGCGCTTGCCGCCTGCCTCAAAGGCATGCACCGGGGCACGTTCGGCGGAAACGAGCGCCGCCACAAACGCCTCATAGGACTCTTTGTCGAACGGGCAATTCAAGTAATCGTCGCCCTCGCCCTTGTCGTACCGGCTCTGGGCAAAGACGATTTCACGGTTTAGGGAGGACGCCTCGACCGTCGGGCTGACCGCGTCGTAAAAGTACAGATGATCTCGCCCGGTAAGCCGGGCAAGCCACTCTGAAACGGAAGGGGAAGACAAGGGGCCCGTCGCCAGGACCAAAGTCTGCCCCGACTCGTACCGGTCAGGCGTCCATTCTTCCCGGACCACCTCGATAAGAGGGTTTGCCTCGACTCGCTCCGTGATCATCTTGCCAAACGCGTCTCGGTCCACCGCAAGCGCCTCGCCGCCTGGGACCGATGTGGCTCGGGCGCACTCAAGCACAAGGGAGCCCAAGCTATCCATCTCCGACTTTAGGAGCCCTGCCGGGCTGGTTGGGGATTGCGACTTGAAGCTGTTTGAACAGACGAGCTCAGCAAGGTGAGAGGTGGTGTGGGCGGGCGTGTTGACGCAAGGCCGCATTTCGTAGAGGCGAACGCGGCAGCCCCGCTGAGCAAGGCCCCAGGCGGCTTCAACGCCGGCGAAACCACCACCCACAACAACGACTGGAGAACTCATGACGGGAAGAACGGGCTCGGCCCAAAACGAGAGCCACCGTGAATTATGGCGGCCTAGCGAGGCGTGAGCGCCTGCCGAACGAAACTGACCCTTCGCCGCTCTGGGAAAGCGAACAACGTTGGATCAACGCTCGTGAACGGGTCTGCGTTTGGGTCCAAGTTCCGCTGGATCACAAACCCGCCGTCCTGCTCTTCGCAGGCAAGCCCCCGTGCCTTTAGCTGGGACAACTCGGTATCGCTCGCCTTGCGCCTGCCCTCGGCAAGAATCTTGACGCCCATGATCGAGGCCACTCGCTGATCCTCCAGTTGGGCGACGTACTCCAAAGTTAGCGGATTGGTGGGCAGCCAGCTTGCGAGGTAGATCAAGGAAAGTGGGTTCGTCTGGGCATCGGTCTCCAGCTCTTTGACGGCCATGTCGTACGCTTGAGCCTGTTCCTCAAACGTTTTCGCCCGAGCGAGACCCCCGTAGACCGAAAGCCAAAACCGCCAGTGACGGGCTTCCATGGCACGTGCTGCAAGGTCTTGGGACATTCCGCCGAACTCGTCGATCGCCGCCTGGGCTTTGTCGGGTACCGAACTTCCGTTTGGGAGTTCCCAAGAGGCGACGTTCGCCTGGATGCCGGCGCTAATCGGGTTCTTCCGTAACGTATCGAGAGACTCTAACGGCAAGGTGGCGTATCCACGCCGAAGATCGAGAGGCATCATCGGACGCGAGAGCTGGCCCAAGGCGGCTTTGGCCAGGGCGGGGTCCCCGTTGGTAACCCCGAGGATACTCTCGGTAAGCCGAAAGGCTTCGTTGACAATGTCGTAGCCCGTGGTTTGCGCGGTCACCCCCGGTTGTTGGGCTACGTGCTCGGCAAGCTCGATGATGGCTCCCAGACACTCGGCAAAACCGGGCGGATCGTGCTTTGCCACGGCCAGCCGAGCTTCGGCGACATAGATTCTAACAATGCGGCGCAATGCGGGCCCAGCGCCGGGACTTGACGCCCACGGTCCCGTGGCAAGCGCTCGCTTCAACAGCCCTTCCGCCACCCGGAACCGGCCAAGCGCCGCTTCCACCCGCGGAAGTTCCTCCTTCGAGTAGAGGCGTCGATCACGAGGAAGGACCCAACCTTCTCCCACGGCTTCGGCGGCATCGTCGAATGCCGCGCGCGCCTTGGCGTAGAGTGCGGAGTCACCCAAACGAGCGTCGACATCGGTCCGGCTCAACGGCACACCCGCTTCTCGGGCGTCCTTGCGCGCGGATTCCAGATCGGCGGCGGCGGCGGCAAACGGACCCGTATCCTTGCCGCAACCTAGGGCGCACCCGGCAAGGATGCAACCCCAAAGTAGCCATCGTCCCAGGACTCTCATTGCCTTGATTTGGATTACCTTTCGGTCTCGAAATGGTACCGGCCCGCACCGACAAACCGAGCCGACGACCGGCCCTCGCCAAACATTAGGGAGGCGCCTTCGGCCTTCACGACCTTTCCGGGAAGGGAAATCTCTTCCACCACCAGGCCGGAGGGAATCGAAATGTCGAACGAATACCCGCTCTTGGTGGTTCGCCACGAGACGTGGATCGGTCCATTGGGCGATTCCCATTTCCCAGAAGCCGAGGCAAGCCCTCCCCCGGGGTTCGGTTCGATACGAACCTTCCGGAAGCCGTCGACGCGAATCCCCACGATGTTCTCATACATCCACTTTCCAACCGAACCGAACGCCCAGTGGTTGAAGCTGTTCATGCCGGGATCTTGGAAGCCGCGACCAGCCACGAAGCCGTCCCAGCGCTCCCAAATCGTGGTCGCGCCGTTCTTGATCGTGTATCCCCAACTGGGGAACTCTGTCGCCGTTAACAGGTGGTAAGCCAAGTCGCTTCTGCCGTACTTTGCGAGAATCTCCATCATCGGCAAGGTCGAATGGAAACCAGTGGTAAGCCGGTTCTGGGTCCGCTCCAGGCTGGCCAGCAGGTGTCCGAACATGGCCGACCGCATCGATTCGGGAACGATCTCGAGCCAGAGCGCAAGCGCGTATCCCGCCTGCGTATCGCCCTTGATCTTGCCGTCCGGAGTCACGTATTCGCGCATAAACGCTTCGGCAACCTTGTCCGCCATCGCTAGGTAGGGAGCAGCGGCAGCTACGCCCTCTGTTTCGCGCGCCATGGCAGCCGCGTCACGGGCGCTTCGATACCAGCACAGCGTGCCAAAGACGTCTTTGGGGCATTCGCCGCCCGTTCGGGGCCAGCCGTCGCGAACGATCGTGTCGCCGTTCAGCCAGTCGCCGTAGTCGTTGTGGCGCGCGTTCTTCCAGGCGTAGTCGGGGTTCGTTTTCTCAAGCCACGCAAGGTACTTTTCGATCGCTCCGAGTTGAGCCTTGGCAACGTCCGTTCTGCCGTATTCCTCCATCGCCACTCGAGCGACGCCAACGCCGGCATCGCCCCAACCAGGGACGCCGGTGAAGTGGCGGTTCTTCCCGTAAGGATGCGGAGCAAAGTCGGGGAACCTACCGTCGTCGGCTTGTGCGTCGCGCGTATCCTGCAGCCACTTGTCGAAGAACGTGTCCAGGTTGAAGAAATAGCCCGAAGTCGTCCCGAACGACAGGATGTCGCCCATCCAACCGAGGCGCTCATCGCGCTGTGGGCAGTCCGTCGGCACCGACATCAGGTTGGCTCGCGCCGTCCATCGGATGTTCTGCCAGAGGCGGTTTAGCATCGGGTCGGAGCATTCGAAGGTTGACGTCTCTGGCGCACTGGTGCAGAAGACCACTGCCTCCGCGTCCACAATCTCGCCTCCGTCCACTTGGACGTACCGGAATCCGTGGTAGGTGAACTTGGGCTCGTACCACACGGTGCCTCCCGCCGAAACATAGGTGTCCACCTGCGGCGCCCCGCGAAGGTTGGCCAGATAGACCTTCCCGTCGTCCTGGAGCATCTCGGCGTGGTGGACCACGATCGTCTCGCCCTTCTTCGCCTTGATCTTGAGCCTTGCCCAACCCGGCAAGTTCTGGCCAAAGTCGATGACGTTGCCCGTGATCGAAACCGGTTTTAAGCGATCAACGACCCGGATTGGCTCGTTGATTTGCGGCTCGAGGGCGGGCTCAGGGTTGGGGGCCGTTACGACGGCCTTCACCCAACCATCGGCCTTGAATCCCGCCGAATCCCAACCCGGCAACTCCCGGTTGGCGTCGTACGAGACTCCGTCGAGCAGATCGGCAGATCGCCATGGCCCGTCCTGCGTGCTCTGCCAGTTGGCGCTCGTGGAGAAGTCCTCCCGGGTGCCGTCGGCGTACTCCACGCGGAGCATGGCGGCAAAGCTCGGAACCCGACCGTAAACTCCTCGCGGCTTCTTGGCTTCGCCCAGCGCTTGCGCCATACCAAGGTGGCCCGCGTACCAGCCGTCGCCCAGCAACACGCCGATGGCGTTCGAGCCGCTCTTCACTTGGGAGGTGACGTCATACGCCTGATACTGAACCCGAGTGTGGTAGTCAGTCCAGTCCGGCGAGAGCACGATGTCGCCCACCCGCTTTCCGTTCACACGCGCCTCGTATGCCCCTAGCGCGCTGGCATAGAGAGTGGCGCAGCGCACGGGCTTGGTTACTCCGAACTCCGTTCGAAGCATGGTCACGGGTAGGGCTTCATACGGGTCAGGTTGGGGTGGCTCGTTGGGGGTTCTAACCCAGACAGGCGTCCAATCAGCCGCCGTGCCAAACGGGGACTCGGCCGAACCGAGGGTCTTTCCCTGCGAGTCCCAAAGCGCCAGCTGGGCCAAGAAGCGGCTACCTGAAGGCAGTTTGGGTCCCTTGTAGGCAATCTCGTTGAGATCTCCCTCTTGCCTTGGACTGGTCCAGAGCACCTTCCCCGAAAGGTCGCGAATGGTGATTTGGCAACCGCCTTGGCGAAGATCGGGCCGCGTTGGGTCCAGTTTCCAGCGAAAGCGGGGCGCTTCGCTTCGTACCGCCAAGGGCGCTACCAAGCCGTCGCAGGTGAGTTCGGCAATGCGAGCGGGAGAGTCGGGCATAGGGATGAGCCATCCGAGCATAGATGGCTCATCTTACACGCAAGCTATGCCTTTCGCCGCAAGACGAAGAGGGAACCGAGCAGGATGGGAAGCCACACGGGGGAAAAGACGAACAGGTTGATCGCCGCCGAACCCAAGAACCGGCCCACTCCGCGTAGCGAGTTCACGGCGCTACCCCAGGCGTCGTCCGCCCAGCCCACCTGAGCCTTCGGCTTATCGGCGTCGGGGCGCTGCTCAAAGGTCGCCGAAATCGTCGAAAGCGCCGATTGATCCAGAAGAGCCTTGCGCTGGGCATCGGTGCTCTCGATTTCTTGGCGCACCGCGCTCAGCCGCTCCTTGATCTCCAGCAGTTCGCCCACTTTGCGGGCTCCGCGCAGCATCGTCACGTAGCTTTCTTCTTCCGCCCGCATCACCTTCAGCCGGGCAGCGGTATCTGCGATCGACGCGGTGACGTCTTGGCCGTCGGTAACCTCCGACGTCGGCTCCCCAAGCTTACGGAGAGTGTTCATCGCCGCGTCGAACGCCTTCTCAGGCACCCTGAGAACAACGCTTGCCGAAGGTAGCCCCTCTTGATCCTCGGAAAGAGAGCTCGACGCGACAAACCCGCCGAGGCGAGTGGCCAGGCTCTGCGCCTCGCTCTGCGCCTTGGCAGCCTCTTTCACCTTGAGGCCGATATTCGCGGTTCGGATGACCCGCCGGCCGACCGCAACGTCGTCGGTGGGCACCACCGGCGTCCGTTCGATTTCGGTCTTGGCCATGTCCCGAAAACCGCCGGCTCCATTGGCGGGTTCCGTCTGAGCCGCTTTGCCTCCCGCCGCAGCTCCTCCACCATAGGACAACCCCTGGTCTTCCTGCCCCGTCCGCGCGCTGGGGGCGCCTTTCAACGTCGAATCGGAGTTCGGCGCCATCGCTCCGTCCATGGGAGCCACCGCCTCTCCTGCCGAAGCGGTCTCCATCTGCGCCATTTTCGCCTGCTGGAACGTAGGGAACGCGGCGATCACGATAACCGCCAAGGCGAGGCCCACTCCGGCGAAGGCAAGGGGTCGGAATCTGGGCCGACGCCCTCTGACGGCACTCATCGCCACTTCAGCGCCATACACGTTCGGCATCGCCGCAACTCTTCGAATTTCAAGACCCAATAGCTTCATCTCGTCCACCTCTCGGCGCAACTCCGCATCTTGGGCGATGGCTTGTTCGACTTCGCGTGCGCGTTCAGGCGATAGTTCGCCGTCCAGATAGGCCTTCAGATCGTCCCTTACGTTCATGCCGTGACCCCCATCAGTCGGCGGAGGTTGACGAAGGCAGCGTGGAGGCGCGATTTCACCGTTCCGACCGGCACGCCGATCACGGCGGCGGCTTCTTCGTAGGTGAGTTCTTCGACTTCGTGAAGCACGATCACCTCGCGGTGCTCGGCGGTCAATCTCGACATGGCGCATCGTAAGGCCTCGCGGTCCACCAACTGGGCTGATCGATCCTCCGAAGGCTCGCTAAGCCAGTCGCATCCGTTGCTGAAGTCGATTTCCATCTTCCGCTTCCGCGCCAATGCTCGGCAATGGTTGTGCGCGATACCGAACAGCCAAGTGCTGAGCTTCGAACGCTCGTCAAACTTCCGCAGACTGCGCTGCGCGGTCAGAAAAGTCTCCTGGGCGGCGTCTTGGGCGAGTTCGGGTCCTATTCGGCGGGCGCAAAAGCGGTACACGGCGGCATAGTGCTCGCCGACGATATCCGCCATGGCTTCCCGATCGCCCATAGCCGCGCGCCTCAGGGTCGTTTCCATTCCGTTCCTTCGCGTGTGCGGTTGCAGTCCTTGGGTGTCTGAAACCGCCGGTAGGGTTCAGGCTATTTGTAGAGAGTCTTTCGTGCCGCGGTATCTAGGTCGATCCACTCGATGGAGTTCTTGTCCATCACCTTCTGTAACGCGACCGACCTTCCGTTCGGGTGAAAAGCAGGGAGAACGAACCCCGTCACCGAGCGCGATCGGTCCAGGATCTTGATTGCGCCGTTCGATCCGAGATAGGTCAGAACGCTGTCCTTGACGCTTTGGCTCTCCTGTTCCGTTGCCACGACCAGGGATTCCGCGTCGGGCGAGAAGATCGCAAAGTTGGCCTTCTGCGTCGCCTTCGGTCCCAAGCCCGCTTCCGAGGGAGCAAGCTCGATGACGCGAAGTCTCTGGGCGGTTCGCAGGTGGAGGTCCATCTCGTAAACGGAGAAGAGAAGTGAGCGCCCGCTCGGCACCGAGGTACACCAGCGCACCGACTTTCCGCCGGGGGAAAGCGCCAAACCGATCGCATTGCCCATGGTCGTCAGCTTGGTCAGCTCACCTTGCTCCGCCAAGTAAACGTCTCCCGCCCTCTTCTCATCCTTTCCTGCACTACCCAAGAAGAGAATCGCGTCGTTGTCTGGCACCCAAGCCATAGTCGGCATCCACGGAGTGACTCCTCCCTTCAGCGCTAGTTTATGGGAGGGCTCTTTGACTCCGAGTTGGAACCAGTTGACGCGGTCGGCGTTGACGATCGCAAACTGGTCGCCCTTGGGGCTCCACACTCCGTACCCATCCGACACGTTCAGATCGACGGCCCGGTCTTGCTCGACGTTGACCACCGCAGATTTCTTGTCCAAGGCAACCAGGAGATGCTTGCCATCTGGGGACCAATGCGGCCAAACGCCTTCCTTGATGCTCGAGAGCCAGCGCACGGTGCCTCCCTCCGCAGGCATGATGCCGACTTTCTCGGTGTCCGGCCACACAAAGGCAATCCACTTGCCGTCGGGAGAAAACTCGATGCCGAAGCATCCGCCGATGAGGACGCTTGCCCCCAAAAGGACCGCCGCTTGGGCGATTCGTTGCCATTTCATCGTTGCACCTCCGAGCCCGTTGAGCAAAGGCTCCAATGCTTTATGACGCCACTTTATCCGATCGTTCGGCTTTCGTGAACGCCAAGGGAACACCCGAAGCCCATGCCTGGGTAAAAAGCGGTGTTATGAGGGCATTCATATCGCTTGGCCTCCTGTTGCCAACATTAGCCTTGGCTCAGGACGCCGCCCCCGACGTCGCGTCGATCATCAATCCGCTACCGCCACGTTGCGTCGGCCCGACCACCATGGGTGGCCGCGTCACCGACATCGCCGTGTACGAGGCAGAACCGCGCATCTTCTACGTCGCTTCGGCGGCGGGAGGCTTGTTCAAAACCATCAACGGAGGGATCACCTTCGCCCCGGTCTACGACAAGGGACCGACGGCTGCGCTTGGCGCGGTCGCCGTTTGCCAGACCAATCCCGACATCGTTTACCTCGGCACCGGTGAGGGAACCAGCCGAAACTCGACCTCTTGGGGCGACGGGGTCTACAAGACCACCGACGGTGGCAAGACCTGGACCAGCCTTGGGTTGGCTGACACGAAGCACATCAGCCGCATCGTCATCGACCCCAAGGACCCGAACGTCGTATACGTAGGCGCCTTGGGCCACCTTTGGGGAGAAAACGAAGACCGCGGCGTGTTCAAGACCACCGACGGCGGAAAGTCCTGGCAGAAGGTGCTGTACGTCGACAAGCGCACGGGAATCGCGGACCTCGTTATGGATCCGAAGAACCCGAAAACGTTGCTTGCCGCGTGCTGGGAGCGAATGCGGTACCCGTGGAACTGGATTAGCGGCGGCCCGGGGAGCGCCCTCATGAAGACGACCGACGGCGGGAAGACTTGGAAGAAGATCACCAAGGGCATCCCCGAAGGCAATCTCGGCCGAATCGGTCTTAACTACTTCCGAAAGAACCCGAAGATCGTCATCGCGACGATCGAAAACAAGGGCGGCGGAGGCTTCTATCGCAGCACCGACGGCGGCGATTCGTGGGCGAAGGTGAGCAACCAGAACCCACGACCGTTCTACTTCAGCATCCCGCGCCAGGATCCGAGCGACGAGAACCGGATCTACATTCCCGGCGTGCAGATTCTGTTCAGCGACGATGCCGGCAAGACGTTCCGTAACTTCCCGTCGAGCGTCCACGTCGATCACCACGCGTTCTGGATCAACCCGAACGACTCCAACCACATCATCATCGGCGAAGACGGCGGCCTCGGTCAAACGCGCGACAAAGGCGCCAAGTGGCAGATGCTAAACGGCCTCGCCATCGGGCAGTTCTATGCAGCTACGTTTGACATGCGCAAGCCCTACTGGGTGTATGGTGGATTGCAGGACAACGGCTGCTGGGGAGGCCCCACGCAAACTCTTCGTGGAGGCATCGGCTGGTACGACTACTACAACGTGGGAGGCGGCGACGGCTTCTACGTTCAAGTGGACCCCGAAGATTGGACCAACCTCTACAGCGAGAGCCAAGGCGGCGCCATCACGCGAATCAACCAACTGACGGGCGAGCAGAAGTTCATCCAGCCGAGAGCGGCCCAGGGAGAACCGCGGCTTCGTTTCAACTGGAACTCGCCGATCATGCTCTCGCCCCACAACTCCAAGACCGTGTACTTCGCCGGCAACCGCCTCTTCAAGTCGGTGAACCGCGGAGACAACTGGAAGGCGATCAGCCCCGATCTCACGACCAACGATCCGAACAAGCAGAAGCCTGGAGACGGTAGCGTCAGCCCCGAGAACACGGGCGCGGAAGCGCACTGCACCATCGTCACGATCAGCGAGTCTCCTCGCAAGCAGGGCCTTCTGTGGGTGGGCACCGACGACGGCCTCGTGCACGTCTCGCAAGACGACGGTACGACTTGGACCAACGTCACGCCGCCCGACGCTACCCGCGACATGTGGTGCACCCGAGTGGTGGCCAGCCGCTATGTTGAGGGACGCGCCTACGCGACCTTTGACGGCCATCGACGCGACGACTACAACCCGTACGTGTTCGTGACCGAGGACTTCGGAAAGACCTGGACGAAGCTCACGAACGGGTTGCCGGTCAACCACACGGTCCACGTCGTTCGCGAAGGCCTGAGAAACGAGAACCTCTTGTTCTTGGGCACCGAGCAGGGCCTTTGGGTCTCGCTGGATCGGGGCCAGAACTGGACCCAATACAAGGGTGGAGACTGGCCCACGGTTCCGGTGAACGACATCGTCCTTCATCCTCGCGACGGCGAAGCCGTCATCGCCACGCACGGACGTTCCATCTGGACGATGCCGGTGAGCGCTCTTGAGGACATGACCGCTGAGAACTTGGCCAAGGACGTCGTTCTAACCAAGCCCAATCCGGTCTACCTCCTTGGCCGCGTGACGGTGGGAGACTGGTCCGGAGACCAAGACCTCATCTTCAAGAACACCCAGCCGGGAACGAACGTGATGTTCTACTCCAAGGCCGATGCGGGTGATGCCAAGGTCGTGGTGAGCGACGCCGAAGGGAACACCGTTGCGGACCTCTCGGCTACCGCGAAGAAGGGATTGAACGTGGTCAACTGGAACGCCGGGCGATCTCGCCGCCGGCTACAGACGGGCGACTACCGCGTAACCCTGACCGTCGGCGGAAAGGACTACATCACTTCCGTCCGGGTCGAGGACATCTCGGCCACGATGGGCCGCTAGGCGGAACAACAAGATCGGGGCGCCCTTCCACTTGGAGGGGCGCCCCGATTCGTTTGTGACGCTAAGCGCTGAACTCGTCGAAGACCGGCAAGTACATCCGCCAATCCTCGTTGTTCTGCGCCTTCAGGTAGTTGGGCAAGGAAAGGTAGGGGATGAAGTGCGGCCGCTTCGGGCGCCTTGCCAACCGCATGCTGGCTTGGGCAGGAGTTTTGTCCCCCTTCTTTAGGTTGCATCGCCGGCAACAGGCCACCAAGTTGTCCCAAGTGTGGGGTCCACCCACCCAGCGAGGGACCACGTGATCGATCGTGAGATCGCGGCCCTTCACCCCGCAGTACTGGCATGTGAAGTTATCGCGAGCAAGTACGGAATGGCGGGAAAGGCGCAGCTCGGTGATTGGACGCTTTACCTGGTAGCGCATCTTGAGCACCGAGGGCGCGGGTAACCCTCCGCGGGTGGTCAAGATCGGCTCTTCGTGGTGGTGGACCACATCCGCTTTACCGAGCACAAGCAACGAGATCGCGCGCCGCACATTGCACACGTTGAGCGGCTCGTAGTTACTGTTCAGCAACAGGACTTCGGGCAGGGCCATGGTGTCGTAACTCCAGATTTCCTTTCTTTGGGTTGATTACGCACGGCCGTCGTAACGAAAAAGGGGCCCGCGTGCACACGCACGCGGACCCCGTCGGGTCTTGGGGTGCGCCGCCGTATCATGGAGTCCCGCCATGAAGGCGGGTGGCTCAGATATCGCGATAGCCTGCGGGTTCTTCGCGCCATGCTTGATGATTCCTGACGAAAGACGAAAGGCAAACGCCGCACGAGGCATTCGCCTTTCGTTTCATCTTAACGCAGGTTCCGCAAAACCCCAAATTTCGGACTAGATCAGCCTCTCGCCGCCGAGAGCCACTTGAGGAACTGCTCGCTTGCCCATTCAGCGCGAATCGCCATGCTGAGCGAAAGGGTTTCGAGCACGTCGGAGTGGTAGCTTGTATTCGGAACGAACGTCTCGAACTCAAGAGCTCCGTCGTCCACGCACCAAGAACCGAGGAAGTGGCAGCGCAACCACTCCTTCCTTTCTAGGTTGTTCAGTTCGACCGCAGCGTGGGCACACTTCTCGGGAGACATCTTGATCGGAAGCTTCAGCCTCAAGAAGAGGCCGTGTCCCATCAGTGGGTGCATCTCCTCCGTGAGGACTTCGAGATGGCTCGCCTGAAGGGAGCCGTCTGGCGCCGTGATGCCCCAGTGTAGTTCGGCAGACAGCTTCGAGTGGTGGTCGCAGACAAAG
>JAXLTH010000011.1:0-92725 GCA_046330155.1 Fimbriimonadales bacterium
GGCGTGCTACCGGGCTTGGGCGCTTGCGGTGCTCGCCCTTTGCGCCGAGGAGTTCAACGTGGTGGCCGACATCGGTGTCTACGAGCCTGAGTTGTGGGAGGAGATCCTCGTCCGGTTCCAAGGAGTGGACATTCTCTCCGTGGGGCTCAGGTGCCCGGTCGAGGAGATCGTTCGCCGTCGCGAAGCCACCGGTTGGGCTCCTCCCCACGAGGAAGGTGCGCTTCGGTGGCACGACGCCATCCACCAGGGCAGGAGCTACGACCTTGAGGTCGACACCTCGGCGCTCACGCCAGATCAGGCGGCGGAGATCATCGACCGTAGGCTCGGTGGGTAAGGGATGGGAAAGGAGTCTTCGAAGTGGTTTCGCTTCGGGCCCGTCTTCGGGCTAGCTGCCTTCGCCGCGCGCTTGGTCCCTCTTCTCTCAGCCGGTGGCGCATAACCCGATTGC
The DNA here is from genome assembly GCA_046330155.1 of Fimbriimonadales bacterium. Lineage (GTDB taxonomy): Bacteria > Armatimonadota > Fimbriimonadia > Fimbriimonadales > Fimbriimonadaceae > CALMEF01. The sequence continues at coordinate 449 of JAXLTH010000011.1, forward strand.
TCAGACGGAGTTCCGAGAAGCGGCCATCCGACTCATGCCGGTGTACTGGGCATTGGTTACCACGGGACTCTTGGCGCTATTGATCTTCGGACGACGGCGGGAAGCCACGCTCTCGTGGGCCGTTTTCTTAGCCCTGCTGCTCCTGAGCTGGGTCCTTGTCCAGCCCGTCTTCTATGCCTGAAGTGGAGTCACGATGCTGGAGCTCGGCGACTAGTTCCGCTCCGAAGGTGGAGTGTCGTTGGATCCGAGGTCAGCGAGCAGCCCTTTCGGCTGGGGCTGTTCTTGCGACACGGGCGGACTCCGCCTCAATCCACTCCGCTGGTATTGCCTCGTCTCCTTGATCCGTTTGTGCGCACGCTGTGTTTGACCAATGGTCATCCCGAGAATGCAAAGGCCAAGACTGAGGAACATCATCTTGGGACGTGCTGGATTGCCGTTGTCCAAGAGTGAACCGTACGCCATCACACCGAGACCGCAAAGCAGGAGCGAGAGGCTGCTCCACTTCTTGGCCTGCTCGATCCGCCATTCGCGGAATATCGCTTGCCTTTCCTCGTCGGTCATCGGCGACTAGGGCGCATTGCGCAGGTGGTGTTCCAAGCTGAACACTTCTTCCACTTCGTCGGGCGTCAACCTGGAGACCACGTCGGGGTCGTTCGCCACGCTCGTCTTGAAGTCTTCGCCCTCCCAACTCTTGGCGGCGTTGCGTTGCGCGACCTTGTAGGCCTCCTCGCGAGAAAGCCCTTTGCGGATGAGCGCCACCATAACGTGCTCGCTGAACACCAGGTCGCCCATCTGCCGCAGATTGCGCTTCATGTTCTCGGGCATCACCACCAGCCCGGACAGGATGCGCGTCAAGCGCCCCAGCATGAAGTCCACGAGTTGGAAGGTGTCGGGGAAGACGATCCGCTCCAGAGAGGAGTTGGTGAGATCCCGCTCGTGCCAGGTCATCACGCTTTCCAGCATGGCGTGGGCGTTGCCACGGACCAGACGCGCGAGGCCGCAGACGGTCTCGCTGTTCCACGGGTTGCGCTTGTGGGGCATGGCGCTGCTGCCCGTCTGCCCCTTGGCAAACTCTTCTTGCACCTCCAGAATCTCCGTGCGTTGGAGGTTCCGAAGTTCGGTGGCAATCCTCTCGAGCGAGCCGGCGAGAACCGCAAGCTCCGCCATGAGCGAGGCGTGCCGGTCGCGGGCGATGATCTGGGTCGACGACGGATCGGGAGACAAGCCCAGCATCTGGCAAATGCGGGCCTCCAGGGAGCGATCGACGTGGGCGTGGATGCCCACCGGCCCGCTGATTTTGCCGACTGCGATGTCGGCTCGGGCGTGGCCCAACCGAACCAGATGTCGCTTCAACTCCTCGCGCCAACCCTCAAGCTTGTGGCCGAAAGTGATCGGCTCCGCGTGGATGCCGTGCGTTCGTCCGATGCAAGGATGCTTTCCGTGCTCGGCGTCCAACTTGTCGATGCTTGCGATGAGCCCCTGAACCGAGCTGGTCAGCACGTCGCACGAGTCGCGCATCATCATGCCCAGAGCGGTGTCGATCACGTCGTAGCTGGTGACCCCAAAGTGGATCCAGCGTGATGCCGGCATGCCGACGTTCTCGGAGACGTTGCGCACGAACGCCATGAGGTCGTGCCGGGTCTCCTTCTCGATTTCGTCGCATCGGGCAATGTCGAAACTCCCCTTGGACTGGATCGCGGCCAGGTCTTCGGCGGGCACGACGCCGGCTTCGGCGTACGCCGCGCAAATCGCTACTTCCACGTCCAACCACCGCTGGTACTTGGCATCGCGCGCCCAAATGGCGGTCATGGCGGGAGTGCAATAGCGGTCGATCATCGGCCCCAAGAGGGTACCCGCGCGGGTTCCACGCTGAAGCTTTTGACCTTTCTGCGGCGTAGTAACCAACGAACGCTATGTCGAGCCTTGCCGCCCCCGAATCTGCGACCCCGAAGCCTGAAAGGTCGATTCCCAACTATCGCCAGCAGCTCAAGAAGGCACTCCCCGCCGAGTACTTCCAGCCTGACCGCGCCCAACTGCTGTGGTTCTTGCCCCACATCGCCATCGTGGGAACGTCGCTTTGGCTTCTTACCGCCCACTTCTCCTGGTGGCTCGCCCCGCTGCTCTCGCTCGTCATCGGCCACTCGATGGCGTGTTTAGGCTTCTTGGCGCACGACATCAACCACGGCGGCGCCGTCCGAAGCCCGTTCTGGCGGGACGTCCTCTCAGGAATCGCATTCTCCGCGTTCGCCATCTCTCCCAAGCTGTGGAAGCGCTGGCACAACGCCGAGCACCACGGCCACACCCAGATCGAGGGTGTCGACCCCGACCACCTCTTCACCATCGAGCACTACAAGAACAACCCGGTTTTGCGTGCGTTGTACCGTCTCTCGCCACTGGCTCGAAACGTCGTCATCTTCAGTTCGTTCAGCTACCGCATGACGCAGCAAACTCAGCGGATGCTGTGGACGTACCTCCTGGGCAACAAGGTCTCTGGCCGCGAGAAGGCCATCATGGCTGTCCAGACGCTGGCGCAACTTGGCGCCTGGATCGGACTGACGGCTTGGCTGGGCTCCCAGGTGTTCATTTGGGGATACCTCGTTCCGCTTCTGGTGGCAAACGCAATCGCGATCAGCTACATCGCCACCAACCACTTTTTGAACCCGCTCGCCGACGAGAGCGACGTACTGGCGACCTCGCTTTCGGTGACCATGCCGCGCGGCTTGAAGTGGCTGGACCCTTGGCACCACTGGTTCGGCGCCCACGTGGCGCACCATCTCTTCCCGCAGGCGTCGCCCAAACACTGCCGCGCCATCGATGCCAAAGCCAAGGAGATGTGGCCGGACCGATACCACGAGATGTCGATCTTCAAAGCGCTACAACTCCTTTGGCAAACGCCGTGGGTCTACGAAGATCAGAAGACGCTGCTAGACCCTCGACGGGAGGAACGGGTGCCGACCCTCGGGCACGGCCTCGAGAAGCGGGTCAAACGCGCAAAGAACTGAAGAAGTTCTCGTACCGCACCCTCTGGGCAGACTCGGGCACCAAGCCGCTTGCCGCCTTCTGGGCGCGGGCACAAAGATCGGCTCTCTGCCCGTCGTGATCCCAAATCCTGATGATCGCGTCCGACCAGGGAAGCAGTTCCTCGGGAGTCGGGGTTGCGTGCATGCTCCTGGCGAGCGATGAGGGTACGTTCAGGCTCACCCCCGCTCCCAGCATGGCTTCAGGCAATCCGCCAACGTTGGCGCCGATGACGGGGAGTCCCGCAAGGGTGGCGTCCAACGCGGTCCTTCCGAACGGCTCCGAAAGGGAAGGCGCGAGCAAAATGCGGGTCTGAGCCAAGAAGTCGCGAGGGTTGGGGGTCGCCCGCAGGAACCGATACCTTGGCGAACTCCAGTCGACCTTTGCCAGCGCCTTGAAACGCTCGTCCGCTTCAACGAAAAGCCACTCGATGTCGGGGCGTCTCTCCGCGAAAGCCTTGACCAATGCCGCCGTCAAGGCGGCGCCGCGAGAGGGCGTTGGCTTGACCACCGTGATCCGATCGTGGGCTCCATCGTTGGCGATTACGTCGATCCAATCCACGGCTGGCGACATGACGTGCGGCTGCATTCGGGCGGGTGCCCGGTAGTGCTCGGCAAGGTGCGCGCAAGGGGCCAAGACGTAGTCCACGTCCTGGAAGAAGAAGGGGCGCTCCATGCCGTACTGAAAGGCGGCAAGCATCGTGGTGGAACCCCGTTCCTTGGCTCTTCGCAGCACTTCGTGGGTACCCCGGTGCCCGCCCAGAGCAACTACCAGGTGGGGCCGGTGTTCCTTGAGCAGTCCGGTCGCGCGCTCGACGAAGGCATGGACGTCGGCAGGCGTTCCCTCGGTCGAATCCGAAGTGCGTACAACGCGAACGTCCACGCCGTCGACATGGCAACGGGCAACCCCTCGTTCGGGATCGCGCCGTTCGTTTCGCCAATGCGCCTCAAAGGGTGTGAGCAGGGCGGCGATATCGCCCCGAAGCAGACCCGCCGTACTGGACGACGTGACGGCATGGACCGAATGCCCAAACTGCCCAAGCCAGCGGCAGAGCGTTCGCAGGCTACGGGAAGCTCCGTCCGCCGGATCGACGTAGGCGTTCCACGAGCACGCCAGAATCCTCACTGCTTGGATTCGCCCTTCACATACTTGTCAAGCCAAGCCACCCACCTTGCCCACAGGTCAAGGTGCGTTTCCCTTGCCAACGGTCCATGGTCCTCATAGGGATACATGTAGAGCGCGGCGGGCTTGCCCAGCGCCTCCAGCGCACCGAAGAGTCGCGGCGAGTTGATGGGGTCGGTGCCTACGTTCTGGTCGTCCAAGCCGTGGTACATCAACAGGGCTCCCGTGATTCGCTCCGCATAAAGCAGCGGCGACATCTCGAGGTAGGTCCATTTGGCTTCCCAAAGCTTGCGGTTCTCGCTCTGGAACGCGAAGGGGGTGAGCGTTCGGTTGTAGTTTCCGTCGCCTGCGATGCCCGCCTTGAAGTAGGGGGTCTGGATCATGGCGTTCACGGTGCTGAAGGCGCCGTAGCTGTGGCCACCGATGGCGAGCTTCTCGCGGTCGATGAACCCCTGCTTTTCGAGCTCGTCGATGGTCGCCGCCAGATTCATGCGAAGGTCGCTCACGTAGTTGTCGTTGATGGCGGTGGCGGTGCCGATGATCGGGCAGTCGGGCTCGATCACGGCGTATCCCTGCGTGATGAGATAGTCCTTGGTCGAGGCGCCCATCGCCGGGAAGAGGTTCTTGTTGTAGGTTCGCAGACCTTCGTCGTAGCCCTTCTGATCGCGAAACTCGCTGGGATAGAACCAGAAGAACGCCGGCAACTTCATGCCCTTTGCCGCCCATTTGGGCATGACGACGTTCGCCCAGAACTTAAGGCCGTCGGCGCGCGTGATCTGCACGCGGTACCTCGGCGCCTGCGTGATGTCGGGAGCGTAATCGGTATTCGCGATCGTCGGTTTTAGCCCGCCGCTCGCAACGTCGAGAACATACGAAGCCGGAATCATCGATCGGGACTGCCGGGTCAACATCAGTTGGGCGGCGTCGGCATCGAGCACCGTGGCGACGTTCTCGTAGACGTCCGCCGCACTCTGCCATCGACGGGTCTTCTTGCCGGAGGCGATCTCCACCTCGTCCAAGAACGGGCGTGGCGCGGTCTCGGCAGGGTTCTTCGCGAACTCGGTTCCGCTGAGCAGGACCGTTCCTCGGGGGGTGATTTGAACCGCATCCAAGCCAAGCGGCGACGGCTTGCCAAGCAGGTTGCCTGGGTTGCCGTAGAAGTCGTCGGTCTTGCGGCTGTAGAGGTTCAGCCGCTTGCCCGGGTTGTCTAACTGGATCGCGTAAAGGTTCTCGGATCCCGCCTTGGACTCCGAAATGAACAGGGTCTTGGCATCGGCGGAGTAGCGGACGCTGCTCATGCGATCCGCCGTCTCGTAAACGACCGTGAGGTCGTTCGCGGAGAAAGGCGCCTTCCACAGCATCACGCGGTCCTTCCGCGCCGCTGGCGCTTCGGGAGCGGGCTCGCCCTCCTTTCGCTCCGGCGCAGGCTCGATTTGGAGGAAGGAAAGCCCGGCTCCGTCGGGACGCCAAGCCAGGTTCCGCTTATCATCGGGCCTCCCGGCTCCTCCCCGTCCTTGTCCGCGCCCCGCGCCCGGCGTTGGGTTGGGCGTGGGGGCAGGAGTGTCTTCGAAGGTCAATTCGCGTTTGCTGAGCTCTGCGATCACCTTGCCGGTGTCGTCCCAAAGCTCCTCCTTCTGGCCGAAGGAACTGGCGGGGACGATGTAGGAGAAGGGCTTGAGGGTCGTCGTCACCCGGGCATACCTGCCGTCGGGAGAGGCGTCGAAACTGCGGATCATCGCGGGCTTGCCGAACTCGGCCACCGAACCTGTTGAGAGATCGATGCGCGCCAGTTGCCCGGTCGTGTAGTACTCTAGCATCGCGGCTTCGTGCTTGTCTCGAAGCAGGCTTGCGTAGTTTCGCAAGGAGTTCTTCTTCGGGTCGGCAACCCTTACCACCGGTTGATCGGGCACGGCTGGCTCGGCGGGAGGAGTTCGCTTCCCGCCCGGAACCGTAACCGCAAAGATCGACTTGCCGCCGTCCACCCACTGGATCTTGGCGGTCAAGGTGGTCATGCCGGCGGCTCGTCCCACCTGCCTGGATTTGCCGGTCGTTACGTCCGCAACAAAGAGTCGGCTCGTTTCCGGGAAATGAACCCAAAAAGCGATCTGTTTGCCGCTGGGAGACCATTCCGCCCCCGAGACGCCTGCGCTGGCGGGGGTTTCCACCGACCACCGCTTACCTGTCTTCCAGTCGTAAAAGTCGTAGCCCGCGAGCGGCCGGGTGTTAAGGCTCCGGTCCCGCATCGCCACGGGGTCGATCATCTCGCCGCCCAAGTTAAAGTAAGGTTGCGCCATCATCGCCATGGTGGGCATTCCCGAGCTTCTGGAAATCAGAAACGTCGAGCCGTCGGGCGAGAGATTGGTGAGGGTCACGTTCAGGTGGCGCGGAGCCGTGACCAAGTCGGCAATCGCCTTGGGCGGGGTCAGGAAGGACTCTTGGTCGAGTTGAGCCAGCGAAGCCGACGAAAGAGCGGCAACGGCGAGGACGAGCAGAGAGCGCCTCATGGGCGCGATTTTATCCCGATGCCGCACAATGTGTCCGTGATCGAGCGCTATTTCGACCACGCCGCGACCACGCCTCTTGCCCCCGAGGTGGCAGCGGCAATACGCGACGCAGAGGCTCTCTACGGCAATCCGCACTCTCTTCACAGCGCAGGAAGGGCTGCGATGGCGGCGGTCGAGAACGCCCGTGCCCAGGTGGCATGCCTCTTGGGGGCTGAAGACCCTGCCCAAATCGTGTTCACCTCGGGAGCCACCGAAGGGAACAACTGGATTTTGCGCTCGTTCGGGGAGGGAGATGTTGGCCCCTTCGAGCATAGCTCCGTGCGGGAGCCAGCCGAGCGGTTGGGATTCTCAGTGTTGGAGAACGAGGACTTCCACGTCGAGCCCGCCCGAACTCCCTTCGCGAGCCACATGCTGGTGAACAACGAGACGGGGACCCTCTTCGACCTCGCCTCGATAAGGGGAAGCGCGACGACCTTTCACTCGGACGTCACGCAGGCACTGGGCAAACTGCCGATCCCGCTCGATGGGATCGATATCGCTACGTTCAGCGCCCATAAGTTGTACGGACCGAAGGGAATCGGCGCTGTCTACCTTAAGGATCCGACGTTGCCCTTGGAGCCCTTGCTGCTCGGCGGAGCGCAGGAGAACGGCTTGAGGGCGGGGACGCTGAACGTTCCGGGCATCGTCGGGTTCGGCGCGGCAGCAGCCCTCGCCCAAGCGAGGATGGAGGAGGATTTCCTCCACGCTCAGAGGTTGCGTGAGGTCTTGCTGGAGGAGATCGAGCGCGTTCCTGAACACCGGGTGATCGGCGGTGGGCAGGTCAGCCCGTACATTCTCTCGCTCAGTTTTCATGGCGTTCAAGGTGAGACCGTCGTCCTCGAGGTGGATCGAGAGGGCTACGCGATCAGCAGCGGCGCGGCGTGTAGCAGCCGGTCGACGGAGCCGAGCCACGTGCTGACCGCGCTACGGCTCCCCGACCCGTGGTTGCGCGGCACGATTCGGATCAGTTTTGGCCGTGGAAACACGGTCGAATCGACGGCTGGTCTGGCGCGCGCGCTCACGCGCACGGTGGCGAACTTGCGGATGATGCTAGGTTCGGCAGATTAAGGGAACGTTTCGCGCCGCCTCGCGCGTCATATACCTTCGGTGCGCCTTGCCTAAACGCTCGTTGCCCACACTTTTTCTTCGATATAGGCAACGTTTCCGTGTGTCGCTCCGAAGAATCTGTGTTACCTTGAAATGGTTCATGGATCCGAAATGTCTGCAATCTCATGCCATCGAGCGGACATTTTCGGTGCCCAAGTAGGAATGTCGACGAAGATTATCGAAGCTTGGACACACCACGAGAAGATGGCTCGTTATAACATAGGAGGATTTTGAGCAGGATGCCTGTAGAAAATGGTTTGCCAGCGACCCCGCGAAGGGGACGCGCGATTACGGTCCGGACGCCGGGGCGGCACTCGTTTGTGGATACGGGTTCCCGACCCGCGCTGGACGACGTCGCGGGCGAACCGGCAGACGACGATCTGCTCGATCTTGAAGCTGCCGACGAGGATGGGGATGAAGCTGAAGTACAGCCTCATCACGACGACTCCGAAGAGCTTGAGATGTGGATGCGGCAGACCCGCCGCGCCCACCTGTTGACCCCGGGCCAGGAAGAAGAACTTGCCAAGCGCGTCCAGGCTTGGGACCTCGTGAACAGCGGAAAGCACGTCGAGGCCCTGAAGCTCCTGAAGCGCGACCACAAGAACTTCACCGATTTCGACATCGAAATGGTGCGGCGCGACGGCCGAGCTGCCAAGCAGCACCTCATCGAGTCGAACCTGCGACTCGTGGTGTCGATCGCCAAGAAGTACAACGCGCGCGGCATTCCGCTCGCCGACCTGATCCAGGAAGGCAACCTCGGTTTGATCCGTGCCGTCGAGAAGTTCGACTGGCGAAAGGGCTTCCGATTCAGCACCTACGCGACGTGGTGGATTCGTCGTGCGATCGCACGCGCCATCATCAACCAGGGCCGCACGATCCGAATCCCGGTTTACGTGGCTGAGCTGATCAACAAGGTGGTCAAGACGGCTTCCCAGCTTCAGCAGCAGTACCAGCGCGAACCTACCGAGGAGGAAATCTCCGAGAAGGTGGGCCTCAGCATCGATCGTGTTCGCGAGATGATGCGAGTGGCGGTCGAGCCGATTTCGCTGGAGACGCCGGTCGGCGAGAAGGACAACAGCTCCATCGGAGACTTCGTCCACTCGACGAACATGCCGAATCCGGGCGATGTGACCTGGACGCTGATCCGACGCGAAGAGATCGACGGCATCTTGGGCCGCTTGACGGGCCGAGAGCGTGACGTCGTACGCCTGCGCTTTGGTTTGGACGACGGACGTGCGCGGACTCTCGAAGAAGTCGGCACGGAACTGAACGTGACCCGCGAGCGGGTCCGCCAAATCGAGCTCCGGGCGATGAAGAAGCTCCGCCACATCGGTCAGGAACTGACCGCCCAGGGCTTCACGATCACCCCTAGCCCGAACTAATCCGGGCTAGCCCACGAACTTGTAACCGACCCCGCGTACTGTAACGATGCGGGTCGGTTCATTTGGCGTGTCCTCGATGTGCATCCGGAGCCATCGGATGTGTACGTCGACCGTCCGCGAGGACACAAAGGCGTCAGGACCCCAAACTCGATCGAGCAAGGTATCGCGCGTGAAGACTTGTCCCGGGTGCCTCGCCAGGAAGTAGAGCAGGGCAAACTCCTTGGCCGACAAGGCAACGGGCTTGCCCCGTAACGTGACCTCGTGCGCGACCGGATCGACGCGGAGGTCTCCGCGCTCGACGATTTCCGTGGGTTGCTCGGCGCCGGAACGGCGGAGAACGGCGCGCACGCGCGCGGCCAGCTCGCTCAAGTTGAACGGCTTCACCAGATAATCGTCCGCGCCAAGCTCCAAGCCCTTCACCCGATCGCCTTCCTCCCCCCTGGCGGAGATAAAAATGATGGGCGTGGAGTGTTCCTTTCGAACCGCCCGGCAGAAGTCGTAGCCCGACCGCTGCGGCAACATGATGTCGAGCACGATCAGGTCGGGTTTTACCCGCCTAAAGAGGCGCATTCCCTCCTCGGCAGAGTCCGCCACGAAGGTCGTGTAGCCTTCCTTCCTCAGGCGGATGTCGACCGTTTCGGCGAGCGTCGGTTCGTCGTCGATGATCAGCAGTTTCATATTCCCTTGTGCGGCCTCTCGGCTCCAAACAACTTCGCGTCACCGCATGCGTTGCCGCACAAGGGCGCGAAACCTAAGTGGCGATGATCTCGACGTTGGCGCGAGGTACCAGAACCTCGTCGCCGCCCTCGAGCTTCGCCTTCAAAACGCGGACCTCGGTGCCGGAATCAACGACCATGAGCTGCGACGGCAACTCGGTCACGGTTCCCAGCATGCCGAAGTAGGGCTCTCGGATGACCCGAATGGGGGTACCGATACTGAGTTCGCCGCCACTTGCCGCCACGGCAGCCTGGGTTCCCGCCAGGTCGAGGTGGGCGATGACCTCGGGGCGGATGACGCCCGCTCGAATCTGGGTGGCGCCGTTGATCGAAGCAAACTTGCCCTCAAGGGACTTCAGAAGCTCGAACGTGCGGTGCGCCATGTTGAGGAATCCGAAGCCCTCCGTCACCATGAGGGTGAGATTGATGGCTTCTTGGCCCGTAATGGCAACGCCGATGTCGTAGCCGAGGAACTTGACGAGATCTCCATCTCGGATGCCGCCGGCGATGATGCCTGCCACGCCGCACTCCGACGCCTTCATGATGGCGTCGTAGGAGATTCCCGAGCCGCCGACAAGGATCTTGCCCGCGTCCGAAGCATGGATGTGATCGGCGTGGAGAACCTCTTCATGGCCGGAGACGGCGACGCGGATGTTGCCGCTACGCTCGCCGCCGACGCCAAAAATGCCCTGGACCATCGCGCCTCGTGTTTCCACGATGGCGCCTTCATCCGGCATGATGTCGGCAACGGTGCCTTCGATGTACGCGGTCAGGTCGACCGGAATCGAGGGCTCGCGCACCAAAACGTTGCCCGTGATCTCAGAGACCGACTCGATCGTGCCCGTGTACTCCGAAATGGCGTTCTGCCCCTTGAAGAACAGGAAGCCCTTGGAGGCCGCCACGGTTTGGCCCTTCTCGACGGGGTCACCGATCTTGAGCTGGAACAACCCCGGAGCGTCTTTGGGCTCTACTCCAAGCTTTTCCGCGAGCTTGATGGTCTGCAAGTTGCCGGGAAGCAGGGCACGGGCAAGCACCGTGTCGGGCCTCACCTTTTCGCCGACCTTCACCAACACCTCACCTTTGATGGGCAGGCGTCGGATGCGTCGGACAATGATGTCCCCGCTGACTGTCAAACCGGGCGTGTATGCGTTTGCCAAAAGCTCGTGTCCTCCTCGCTTAACGAATGTTAAGAAGGGAGAGTTTACTTCGGCAAGACCGTATCCCGAAATGGTTAAGGCAAGGTTAACCGCCGTCAGGCCGAGTTGACCCGCGCAAGGATGAACCCATCGTGGCCCTTTGAGCCCACCGTCTGGACTCCGGTGGCCGTTACCCTTCGGTCGGAGCCAACCAGGTCGTGGAGCCGACGGATGCCCTGCACGTCCTGGTCGTCCGCGTCGGCTTGCAAGATTCTGCCGCCGCGAACCGTGTTGTCGATGTAGATGAGCGTTCCGGGACGGGAAAGCCCGACCGCCGCCAAGAAGTAATCGGGGTTGCTCCGCTTGTCCGCGTCGATGAAGATGAAGTCGAACGGTCCCGACAGGGTTGGGAGCGTTTCGATTGCCGGTCCCACGATCACGCGGACCCGGTCCGCGACCCCCGCTCGAGCGAGGTTTGCCCTCGCGACCTCGGCGTGTTTCGGTTCGTATTCGAGCGAGATGAGTTCGCCGTCTGGCGGGAGGGCGCGCGCCATGCAAGTGGTGCTGTAGCCTCCCAAGGTTCCGATTTCCAGCACCCGCTTTGCGCCGACGCTTGCGACGAGGATGTTCAGCAACTGTCCCATCGCGGCGGAGACCGCGATATCCGGCAGGCCCGCTTCGCTACTGAGTCGAAGGGTCTCCGTAAGAACGGGGTCGGCGGGAATCAACGTGCCGACGATGTACTCGTCGACGTCGGCAGGGGTGAAGTCGCTCATGCCGCGAGGTTACCGTCCGGCGTTTAGGGCTGATCGGCAAGCTAACGCCTGAGGCTGGCGTATTTCACCGCCCGAAAAGCGTCGATTCGTCCCCATCCCCAGGCATCGTCGTTTCCCACAGGCCCGAGGTCGGTGCAGTTTCGTTCGAGCAGATTCTCAACTTGCGCGGGCGTCAGCGGGGGATTACAAGACCAGATAAGAGCGCAAAGCCCATTTGCCACCGGAGTCGCCATGCTCGTGCCACTCCACGCCGCATAACCGCCCCCAACGACCGAACTCAGGATGCCCACGCCCGGCGAGAAGACGTCGACTGCCTTGCCGTAGGCCGAGAATGAGGCGCGAGCGTCCCCGTAAGTGGACGCGCCCACCACGATAACATTAGGCCAGTCGAACCAGCTCAGGTTGCGGCTGTCGTTGCCGGCAGCGTAAAGGTACAGACTTCCCACACTTCGTATGTAGGCCCCGGTTGTTTCTAACGGTTCGTAGTCGATACCGCTATAGCTTGCGCTGATGACTCTTGCGCCGTTCTCTGCCGCCCAGCGTGCACCTTGCATCAGGTCTTCGTAGGTCGCTCCGCCGCCCGTGGAGTTGGTCACCCGGATCGGCATGATCTTGAATCCCCAACCGACACCGCTCACGCCGGTGCCGTTGTTGCCAATCGCTGCCATGCATCCTGCCACATGGGTGCCATGCCCGTGGATGTCGCTCACGTCGCCTCCGTTCGCTTGGGCAAGGTCCGACGCGGAGTTGAATCCGGGAACGAGGCTCGAAGCAAGATCCGGGTGGGTTTGGTCCACGCCAGTGTCCGTCATCGCAACGATGAAATTGGAGGATCCTGTCGTGATCCCCCACGCGAGTTCCGAGCGAATCTGGGCATGATGCCACTGTTGGCCAAACAGAGGGTCGTCCGGCGTGCGCAACGGGTAGCACATCCAGTTCGGCACGACGTATTGGAATCGACCGGTTGCCAAGAGAGCGGCGGCGTACGACGTTTCATCGGATCCAGCCGGTACCTCCAGAATCAGTTCGCTGGTTTCCTTGACCGTGCGCAGGATCTGGTCCGATACCAACCCGATGGCGAGGCTGGCATCCTTGCCCGGTAGCGGTCGAGCGATCATCGTCCCCGTGAATTCGAGTTCGCCGCTCCGCTCTACGAACTGCTGGGTGGCGTTCCAGGTTTGGGCGGGGGACACCGCTCCAACGACCGCCAGAAGGAGGGAAGCTGAAAATCGCATGACCCATTATCCGTCGGATCACTACGCTCCGTGCCAAAATGTCTTGTTTCGCCTGGAGACTCTGTTCCTATGCCGGTCGTAGCCCTTACCATCCCTCAAATCGGAGAAGGCCTTCAGGAGGCCCGCCTCGTTGCCGTGCTCAAGCAGCCCGGCGACCACGTGAAGCGCGACGAGCCGATCTACCAAATGGAGACGGACAAGGCGGTCATGGACGTCGAGTCTCCCTACGAGGGCACGCTCGTCGAGTGGCTCGCGCCCGTCGACACCGTTTTGGCGATCGGCGCCGACGTGGCCTCGATGAAGGTCAAGGGTGCGGTCGAAGCCGCTACCCACGCCCCTGCCCACGGCGCACCGGCAGCCGCCGTCGCGGCTGTTGCCGCAGCGCCCGGCGCCGCGCCGGTAGTGGCAACACGGGGGCTTCTCGCGATTCCGCCGAGAACCCGGGCCTACGCGAGAGATTTGGGCATCCCCGAGAGCCAGTTGGCAAGCATCCCGGCTCCTACCGGGAAGCTGTTGCCGTCCGATCTCGACGCCTTTTTGGCAGGAGGAGCGGCTCCCGTCGCGGGCGGCGTGAAGCCGGCGGCGTCGGCGGGAGGCTCGTTCAGCGAACGGGCGCTCACCCAGAAGCAACGACTCCTTTCGTCTCGCCTGGTGCGCGGCAGCCAACTGGTGGTGCCGGGAACCATGACCGTTGCCATGAACTGGGAGCCGGTCGAGCGGCTTCGCGCAGACCTCAAGGCAAAGGGCGGCGACTTCCAACCCTCGGCCTTCACGATGTTCGCCTATGCCGCCGTCAAGGCTTTGAGCGAGTTCCCGGCGTTCCGCTCGACCATGCGGGGCGACGATACGGTGCGAACCTATGACCACGTGAACCTGGGGATTGCCGTTGCCCTGCCGGGAGACGAGCTGGTGCTCGCCGTCGTCGATCGCGCCGAGACCTTGTCTTGGCCCGAGTTCGCCAAGACGATGCGGGAGAGGATCGAGCTGGCCCGCAACGGACAGGATCAGGCGCACGAGGGCATGACCGTCAGCCTGACCAACATGCAGGCGTACGGCATCCGCGATGCCGTCGCTGTTGTGGTTCCACCTGCCGTGGCGACCGTCTTTCTGGGCGAGCCGCACAACGGCTTGGCGCAAAACACGACCGAGTTCGTGCCTCAACGATGCGCGAACCTCGGCATCACCTTCGACCACCGCCTCATCAACGGCGTGGGTGCCGCCGAGTTCCAGAACCGGATCAAGGAACTGGTGGAGTCGATCTCAACGACGCTGGAGTCATGAAGCCGTTCATAGGGATCACCGTCGACTCGAAGGTAAACCCCGAAAACGACCGGACCAACGGCACGCTCGAGCTGAACTGGAACTATGCGCAACGCGTCGCCGAAGCGGGCGGAGTTCCCGTGCTGTTGCCGCCCCAAGCCGATCCCGAAACGGTCGTCGCCAAGCTCGACGGGCTGATGATCCCTGGCGGCGCAGACATCGACCCGAAACACTGGGGCGAGGAGCCGCACCCGCAAACCGTCTTGATCAACCCGGAACGCACCAACTTTGAACTCCGTCTTCTCAAGGCTCTCCCGCCCGAGATGCCGGTGCTGGGCATCTGTTATGGCTGCCAACTGATCAACGTCTCCCGCGGAGGAAGCCTGGTCCAACATCTCCCGGACCACACTCCCGTCGAGCACACCGGCGGCCCCTTGCAGAAGGTCAGTGTCGAAGGCGATGCGAAACTTGCCGCCGTGATGGGCACGGAAGTGGAAGGGAAGAGCTACCACCATCAGGCGGTTGGCAAGGTGGGCACCGGACTGCGCGTGGTCGCCCATCACGAGGACGGCACGGTCGAGGCTCTGGAGGCGGAAGATCGGCCGTGGACGGTCGGCGTGCAATGGCACCCCGAGCGCACGCCGGACGATCCCGCCACGCAGAACTTGTTCAGGGCGTTCATCGACGCCGCCCAGCGGTACGCCGCACGCAAGCCATGAAACGATTTGTCGATGGCAACGAGGTCGAACTGGAGGTCACGGGAGTGCCGATCACGCCTCTCCATGATCGACTTGCCGTGCGGTCGTCGGACGGGACTCACACGGCGGTGGCGGTGCGCGAAGGCGACACCGTGCATGTCTCGTATCGGGGAAGAGTCTACGAAGTGACGAAGGCGACGCGGACGTCGAAATCCCGACACGCCGCCAGCGGGGAAATCCGCGCGCCCATGCCCGGAGCTATCGTCGACGTCCTGGTGGCGGTGGGGCAGGGCGTGGCCAAGGGCGACCGCCTTCTGGTTCTCGAGGCGATGAAAACCCAGCAGCCGTTTGTGGCTCCGTTCGACGGGACGGTCACGGCGCTCGGCGCGAAGGTTGGCGAGCAAGTGGTCGATGGCGCCGTCCTGGTCGTGGTGACGCCAGCGGAGTCGTGATGCTACGAATTGTCGAAGTTGGCCCCCGAGATGGTCTCCAAAACGAGTCGGTCGCGATCTCGATCGACGCCAAGTCGGCGTTCATTCAGAGCCTCGCTCTTGCCGGCCTGAAGGAGATCGAAGCGACCAGCTTTGTCTCGCCCAAATGGGTGCCCCAACTTGGAGACGCCGCCGAACTTTGGCCGAAACTCGCCGGTGCCCAGTTTTCTGCTCTCGTGCCCAACCTGAAGGGGTTGGAGCGTGCGTTGGAGGTGGGCGTGCAACGCATCGCCGTCTTCACCGCCGCCAGCGATGCCTTCACCCTGAAGAACATCAACATGACCGTGGACCAGTCGCTCGAAGCTTTTCGAGAGGTGGTGGAGCGGTTCCGCGAGGCGCGGCCCGCCGGCTGGGTTCGTGGATACGTCAGCACCGCCTTCGAGTGCCCCTTCGCTGGGAGGGTCGACCCTGCCGAAACGGTGGACGTGGCCCGTAGGCTCCTCGAACTGGGCTGCGACGAGATCAGCCTGGGCGACACGATTGGGGTGGCGGTGCCGCGCGAAGTGCGCACGCTGACCAAACTCGTGATCGGCGAGATCCCCATCGAACGGCTGAACTACCATTTTCACGATACGCGCGGCACCGCGATCGCCAATGTCGCCGAGGCGTACGAGTTTGGCGTCACCAGTTTCGATGCCAGCGCGGGCGGGCTTGGCGGATGCCCCTACGCCCCGGGCGCGGGCGGCAATCTCGCCACCGACGACCTGGTCTACTTCTTCGAGAGGAACGGCGTGCCTACGGACGTGGACCCGATCCGGCTGGCGCAGGCGAGCCTGCCGGTGCTTGCTGCTCTTGGACGGCGCCCGGCGGCAAAGGCTCAGCAGGCGGTTTTGGCCGCGTTGCCCCCCACGCAATAAGCCCGAGCACGATGGCCGCCACCAGGGCGGTGGAGGCGATCTCCTCTTTGTTGAGCTTGAACTCAGGCGCATTCACCAGGAGTACCGTGAGCCCGATCGGAACGAGCAACGGGATCGGCCCGAGGAAGAAGGCAAGGCACAGGTAGACCAAGATGGCGGGGACCAACGCGATCAGCGTTTGACGGCTCCGCATGTTGAATTTGTAGATTGCGATGAAGAACATCGCCATGAACAGGATGTCGGCGGGTCCGATAAAGGCGAACGGCGCAACTTGGCCCATCGTGGGAGTTGCCTGCACCTTGGGAATGCTCAACCCGACCGCCGGCAGGACTTCCGGCGCCTTCTGAAGGATCTGCTGCGTCGGGCCGATCGGCGTGAGGACCAGGAAGATGTCGAACCCCGCCAGGAAGAACGAGACCGGGATCAGGAGGTTCTTGTCTTTCAGGAGCGCGGCCAGGAGGGCGCCCAATCCGACGCACCAGACGATCAGCCCTTGCTGAGAAATCGCGCCCGCGACGGCGGCGCCGATGCCCGTGCCGAATGCGCCTGAGCGAACCAGGAAGAACAAGCCAAAGTGCACCAGCAGGCCCGACCCGAGGAATCCCAAGCCCAACCGCACCGACCACTCGTGGCTCGCCGCCCGGTACAAGGCGAAAATCGGCCCCGCGATGAAGACGATGGTGGCGAGGATCGTCAAGGGACCGACGAGGGCGATTGGCGCGCCCACGAAGCCCATGGCCACCCTGAGCAGGGCAAGCAGGAGCAGGGTTAGGAAGAAGACGGCGATCCCGCTACGCACCGAGCGTTTGTACCTCTTTCTGATTGCGGGTAGGCGATCGCATATCCCCCATAATCAGACGTGATCTACGGCATCGACCCCGATGTGAGGCAAGCCTCGACCCTGCCCTCCGAGTTCTACACGTCGCCCGATGTGTTCGCCCGCGCCAAAGAGAAGATCTTTGCCCGGAGTTGGCAGTGGCTGGGGGATTCGAACATGGTCAAGGTGCCGGGCCAGGTGACGCCGCTCACCCTGCTCGAAGGATGCCTCGACGAGCCGATCGTGCTCACCCGAGACTTGGACGACCAAATCCACTGCGTCTCCAACGTCTGCACCCACCGAGGCAACTTGGTCTGCGAAGGCGCTTCGAACGAAAGGTTCCTGAGGTGCCGCTACCACGGCAAGCGCTTCGGCTTGGACGGCAAGTTCCAAGCGATGCCTGAGTTTGAAGAAGCCTGCGGTTTCCCGTCGCCCGCCGACGATCTGCCGTCCGTGCCTTTTGCCCAGTGGTCGCAGTTCCTGTTCGCGGGCGTCAAGCCCGCCGCCCCTCTCGCGGAATGGCTGGAGCCCATGCTGAACCGCGTCGGATGGATGCCCTTTGACCAGTTCGTCTTTGAGCCTGCTCGAAGCCGGGAGTACATGGTGCGCGCCCATTGGGCGCTGTATGTGGACAACTACTTGGAGGGCTTCCACATCCCCTTCATCCACGCCGATCTCAACGCCGTCATCGACTACGGCAACTACACCAACGAGCTCGAACGCTATCTGAACCTCCAACTCGCCGTCGGCAAAGGTGGCGAGGACGCCTTTGATCTCCCCAAGGATTCGCCGGACTACGGCCGCCACATTTCGGCTTACTACTACTGGGTGTTTCCGAACCTTATGTTTAACTTTTATCCTTGGGGGTTATCCGTAAACGTCGTTCGGCCCGTCGCGCCCGATCTCACCAAGGTGACGTTCTTGCCCTATGTTTGGAATCCCGACCGGCTTGACCGTGGCGCGGGCGGGGCGCTCGATCGGGTGGAGCGCGAAGACGAGGCGGTGGTCGAGCTGGTCCAGAAGGGGCTGAGATCGCGGTTTTACGACCGCGGCCGGTACTCGCCGGCACGAGAGGCGGGAGTCCACCACTTCCACCGCCTCATCCAAGAGTTCATGGAAGCCTAGCGCGATCCGGGCGGATAGGCGTAGACGTCGTCGCGCGTGCCTCCCGGCTTGCTGACGCTGACGCCTCCGTCGTCCTTCCGATCGGGGCCGACCGACCA
Source organism: Fimbriimonadales bacterium (assembly GCA_046330155.1). GTDB lineage: Bacteria > Armatimonadota > Fimbriimonadia > Fimbriimonadales > Fimbriimonadaceae > CALMEF01. The sequence goes on from JAXLTH010000011.1 coordinate 18,830, forward strand.
CACCTTGAACCCGGCATTCTGGTCGTAGCTGTATCCGAGCCAGGTGCCGGAGTAAGGATCGTCGAGGAGCGAGTCTTGGAACATCAGATTGCGCGGCCACTGTCCCGACTGTGAGTGGTGCAGCAAAACTCGGGCGTATGCCGTTGCCAGGTTCCGAGACGCTTTGGGCCTCAGGTAGGCCAGCGAGGCTTGGTCGAAGACGGGCAGAAGGATGTTGAGCATCCGGTAGCTGGGTTCCTTCCTGGTGGCGTACTTCTGCTGGGCCGACTTAAGGGCGTCGCCTATGGCAACCGGGTCGTTCGTGCCCTTGATGGCCTCAAAGACGTCGCCCCAGAACTCGAAGAACCGGGCCAGGTAAGCGCGTTGGATAAGCGCCTCCGGCAAGCCGGATCGTCGTAGCTGGCCCGCTGGGATCGGCTCCGAGGGAGCTGAATCCGGAGATACGCCGAGCACCTTGTCGATATCTCCCATCAAATCCATGTTGCGGCAGAGGGAAAGCGCAAAGTAGAACTCGCCCCGGAGTGCTTGCACCAGGTCGGGCTGTACCGGTTTCGAGCGTAGCCATTGCACCAGTTTTGCCAAATCGGCTTCGCGCTGAGGCGAATAAGCGGCGCAGTAGCGTGCGGCACTGCTCTGGATCGAGACCATGGCCACCGTGACCAAGCCTGCGATAAGGACGGGCTCCTCTTTGCAAAATCCTGCCAGCTTGCCGATCCGATCAAGGTCTTGGATTGCGGCATCCATCTGACCCTGATGGGCTCGAAGTTCGGCTCGCGCCGCGAGCACCTTGCTCATCTCCTTGATGGCGGCGAACTCCGGAAACAGAAGCGACACATTCTGGTCCCAGTCGTGGTCGATGCCCAGAGCATCGCAGGCGGCGATGCGCTCGATGAGCTTCAACGTTCCCTCGTTCAGAGTGAGCGTCGTCTCCAAGGCCTTCCAATCTGGGGTGGCTGGATCCCTAAAGGGGTCCGCAATAGCCTTCGAAATGTCCTTCGATCGCGTCAGTTTGAACTGCTCGACCAGGGGTGCGGCGAGCTTCCCCGACGTCGTCTTCCTTGGTGGCACCAGTTCGGCGGCGGTCATGGGGAGCCCAAGGGCGCGCATCCGGGCTTCCTGCTCGGGCAACTTTGCCGCGGCTTCGCGCAGATCGCCGTTGATGCACCCGGCAGATGACAAGGCCATGACGGCGAGCAAAATTCCCAACTTCATAACCGAGTGACGGTTGCACGCCCGCGAAAATGCGACGATTGCGCTCAGAAAGTACGTAGACGATTTTGTGAAACTTGCGCTCTTGTTTCTTCTGCTCGGGGTGGTTGCCTCGGCTATCGGCCAGCCCAAGCCGTCCACCAAGACCTTGGTGATCGGCGGCGGATGCTTCTGGTGCCTCGAAGGCCTGTACGAGGACCTCATCGGGGTCGTGAAGGTGGAGAGCGGTTTTGCCGGCGGCGACAGCCCGAACGCCACCTACGAAGACGTGTGCTCGGGACGAAGCGGGCATGCCGAAGTCGTGAAGATCACCTACGATCCCGCGAAGATCTCGGCGAGCGACCTCCTGCACATCTTCTTCACGATCCACGACCCGACCACCCTGAACCGCCAGGGCAACGACGTGGGCACCCAGTACCGGTCGGTGATCTTCTATGCGAACGAGGACGAGAAGGAACTTGCCCTAAAGGTGATCAGCCACGTCAAACAAGAGAGGATTTGGCCGAACCCTATCGTGACCACGCTAGAGCCCCTGAAGAACTACATCCGAGCCGAGGACTACCACCAAGACTACTATGCCAAGTACGAGAAGGGTGATGCCGCAACCCGATCGAGGATGAACTCCGGGTACTGCCAGTTCATCATCGAGCCGAAGGTGCAGAAGTTCCGCGCCAAGTACGCCGACCGCCTCAAGAAGAAGGGCTAGGCGGTAACGTTGGGCGGTGAACGACTCGTTCGAGTATTCCTGGACCGAACCTGAGATTCGCCGAGCTTGGTGGAGCTATATGGGCGCCACCGCTCTCAGGCCCATGTTGTGGTTTGTGCTCCTTGTGGCTGCCTTGGGCGTTGCCGGAATCGGTTATTTAGTCTCGGCCGTTTTGACACCGCCTTTGCCGGGCTGCCAGGTGAACACCGATGCTGCCCGCTCCGGCGCCGTCGTCGCGGTCTTGATCGCGGCAGGGATCGGCTTGGGCTCCCTCGAACAGTCTTGGAGGTCATGGAGCGCGGGTATGAGGTCGATCGGGTCCCTCCGGCTAAGGTTGGAAGAGGATGGGCTCCATTCGCAGGCAAGTGACGGAGGAGCCGTGTTTGTGCCTTGGTCGGCCTTGCAGATCCTTGAGGACAAACCCCACTACTTCGTGCTGAAACGAGGACTCCTCGGGTCGTGGATTCTGCCGGGATCGCTGCCCGAGTCGATCAAGCAGACGATGCGAGAGCGTACAAGGAAGGAACCCGCATGAAAGTCGTCGCCTTTACCGGAGCCGGCATCTCCAAGGAGAGCGGGCTCGACACGTTCCGCAAAGGCGGAACGTGGGACAACCTCAACGTGAGGGAGGTCGCCTATGTCGACCGTTGGTGGACCACCGACGAGAACCGCCAGCGCATGCTCGACTTCTACAACGGGCGCCGTCAGGAAGTAAGGGGCGCGAGCCCGAACGCCGGGCATCGGGCTCTCGCCGAACTGGAAGCGGCGGGGCACGAGGTCATCGTCATCACCCAGAACATCGACGACCTGCACGAACGGGCGGGCTCCAGTCAGGTGGTTCATCTCCACGGCGAAATTCTAAAGGTTCGCCCCGAAAACGATGAAAGCGTTATCCTCCCGTGGAGCGAGGATTTGAACCTGGGCGACGTTCACGAGGGTGTCCAACTCCGCCCGCACGTGGTTTGGTTCGGAGAAGGGCTGCCCGAGTTCGAGCGCGCCCACGATTTGGCGACGGCGCCGGACGTGGACGTCCTGATCGTGGTTGGCACCACCCTGGAAGTTGGACCCGCCAACCTGTGCGCCTTTCAGACGAGGGCGAAGACGGTCTTCCTTGTCGATCCAGAGCCGCCCGAGTTCATCTGGATCCCCCAAACCGAGTTCGGCCGCTTCGCAACGCGGGAGCCGCACCCCGATTGCCGCCCAGTTGCGTTGCCTGCGTCGGAAGGGGTGCCGAAAGTGGTGCGCGAGCTGCTCGATTTCCGCGCACGGGGTTGACCGGGAAGCCCCCTGGAGCGTAGAATTTAGCAATCCGGCACCATGAGTGCCAATATCCACCTAGGAGGACAAACACACACATGGCAGCAGCATTGAAACCGCTCGGCGACAAGGTCGTCGTTCAACTCGTCGAGGCCGAAGAGAAAACCGCTTCCGGCATCTACCTTCCCGACTCCGCCAAGAAGAAGCCCCAAGAGGGCAAGGTCATCGCCGTGGGCAACGGCCGCGTGCTCGACAACGGCGAGCGCAACGCCCTGACCGTCAAGGTCGGCGACAAGGTGATCTTCAGCAAGTACGGCGGAAATGAGGTCACCATCGAGGGCGAGGACTACACCATCCTTGACGAGGACCAGATCTACGCCGTTCTGAACTAACCAAACGAACGAGTTGGTTTACGGGAAGATGTGTTGCACATCTTCCCGTTTTGTTTTGTTCTGGCGCCATCTTGTCCATAATCGGACATGTTGACCGCCGCGTTGGCTCTCGTACTTATGCCTGCGGTCGCCATGTTCGACCTCTCTCCCAAACCCCCGACTTTGCCGCCTGGGGCAAGGGGAAGCCCTCGACACGATCCAGCGGAACTACTACTTGCCAAAGTCCAAGTTGTACGCCGAACGGCCCGATCGTAAGCAGCCTTGCTTCAACTGGGGGGTGGGCGTCATGCTCTCGGCGCTGAACGCCGCCGCCCGTTACGACGCCAAGTTCAAGCCGTGGCTGCGCGAATACGCCGACGCCAGCCGCGTCTACTGGAACAAAGGCGGCTACGACGTTCTGCCCGCGCCCAAGCCGCTCGACCGCTACTACGACGACAACGCCTGGATGGCCTTGGCGTTGGTGGAAACCCACGAGATCTTGGGCGACGCCAAGTACCTGGATTGGGCGAAGGGCGCCTTGGCGTTTGCCCTGAGCGGCGAATCCCCCGACGGCGGCATCTTCTGGCGCGAGAGCGATCGCGCCTCGCGAAACACCTGCAGCAACGCGCCGACGGCGGCGGCGTGCCTGGCGGTCGCCCGCCATACCCACGATCCGAAACTGGAGGCGAAGGCGGAAGAACTGGTCGCTTGGACGCGCCTGCACCTGGAGGACCCCGCCGACGGCTTGTTTTGGGACAACCTCGCCAACGGCGGCAAGATCGAGAAGACCAAGTGGACCTACAACACGGCGCTCATGATCCGGTGCGACGCCGAACTCAAGGCCGCAGGCTTGGCGGCGTTGGTCGAGGCATCCAGGAAGCGCTGGCTCCGCGGCGGAAAGGTCGCCGATCCGGGCCGCTTCGCCCATCTCTTGCTCGAAGCATGGCTCCAGACGGATGGGTATCAGCCAGCGCTTGCCCAGCCGGTGGCGTGGGTTCGCGCCCGGCGCTCGGCGCGCGGCTTCACTCCCCCGCACTGGGCAAAGGCCGCGGTGCCCGAGAACCCGGAAATCCTCGACCAGGCGGCGTTTGCTCGGGCATGCTTCGTGCTCGCCCACGCGGAGGAAGCTGCCAAGTGACCTGGAAAGCCCGAGCCGCGATTTCTCCATCTGTAGATATCTCGTTAGTTGACACTCTCCGCGTCTGAGTGCCAAAATAGCACTCAGACGCGGCTTCTGCTAACGCAGGCGCCGCCATACGGAGAAAGCAATGGCAGCAAAGAACCTACTTTACGATGAGAACGCGCGTCGCGCGCTCGAGCGCGGCGTCAACAAGGTCGCCGATGCGGTGAAAGTCACCCTCGGACCCAAGGGACGCAACGTCGTCCTCGACAAGAAGTGGGGCAGCCCCACCATCACCAAGGACGGCGTCACCGTCGCCAAGGAGATCGAGCTCGAGGACCCGTATGAGAACATGGGCGCCCAGCTCTGCAAGGAAGTCGCCAGCAAGACCAACGACGTCGCCGGCGACGGCACCACCACCGCCACCGTGCTCGCCCAGGCCATCGTGAACGAGGGCCTGCGCTACGTGGCCGCCGGCGGCAACCCCATCGCGGTGAAGCGCGGCATCGACAAGGCGGTCGACACCGTCGTCGAAGAGATCAAGAAGATCGCGAAGCCGATCAAGGACAAGGAGCAGGTCGAGTTCGTCGCCACCATCGCGGGCAACGACAACGAGATCGGCAAGCAGGTCGCCGAGGCGATGGACAAGGTCGGCAAGGACGGCGTCATCACGGTCGAAGAGAGCAAGGGTCGCGAGACCACCCTCGAGATCGTGGAAGGCATGCAGTTTGACCGCGGCTACATCAGCCCCTACTTCGTGACCGACCCCGAGCGCATGGAGGCGGTGCTTGAGAACCCGCTCATCCTGCTGCACGAGAAGAAGATCAGCAGCGCCCAGGACTTTCTGCCGTTCCTGGAGAAGGCCGCCACGGCTCGCCGGCCGATCCTCATCATTGCCGAGGACATCGAGGGCGACGCCCTTGCCACGCTGGTTCTGAACAAGATCCGCGGCGTGCTGCAGGTGGCGGCGGTGAAGGCGCCGGGCTTCGGCGACCGCCGCAAGGCCATGCTTGAGGACATCGCGATCCTCACCAACGGCAAGTTCATCAGCGAGGACCTCGGCGTCAAACTTGAGAACGTGGCCATCGACATGCTGGGCACCGCCAAGAAGATCGTGATCACCAAAGAAGAGACCACGATCATCGAGGGCGCGGGCAGCAAGGACGACGTGATGGGCCGCATCAACCTCATCAAGTCGCAGATCGACAAGACCGACAGCAACTACGACCGCGAGAAGCTCCAGGAGCGCCTGGCCAAGCTGAGCGGCGGCGTGGCGGTCATCAAGGTCGGCGCCAGCACCGAGACCGAGCTCAAGGAGAAGAAGCACCGCTACGAGGACGCCCTTTCGGCGACCCGCGCGGCGGTCGAAGAGGGCATCGTTCCCGGCGGCGGCGTCACGCTGCTCGCCGCGGCGACGGCTCTGGGCAAGGTCAAGGCGGAAGGCGACGAGGCCACCGGTCTCAACATCGTCAAGCGCGCTCTCGAAGAGCCCCTTCGCCAGATCTCGGAGAACGCGGGCCTTGAGGGTTCGGTCATCGTCGAGAAGGTGCGCGACGCCAAGGCCGGTTTCGGCTTGAACGCCGCCACGGGCGAGTTCGTGGACATGGTGAAGGCCGGCATCGTCGACCCCGCCAAGGTCACGCGCTCGACCATCACGAACGCCGCCTCGATCGCGGGCCTGGTGCTCACCACCGAAGCCCTCGTGGTCGAGAAGCCCGAGCCCAAGAAGGCGGCTCCGGCCATGCCCGGCGGCGGCATGGGCGACATGGACTTCTAAAAGAAGTGGCTCGGGCGTCCCGCCCGAGGTTTTCAGGACCGTCTCGGTCCTGATCGGGGGCTGCGGTTCTTCGGACCGCAGCCCTTTCTCATGGGCGGGACGCCCATGAAGACCATCGACGAGACGTCGATGCCACGGGCCTAGGGTCTCGACAACCCTTCGCCGCCGCGCTCATTCTTCTTGAGAATCAGAGCAAACCCTGCCGCCATGGTGACGTCGATGCTCCCGCAGAAGAACGGCCACCACTCCGGCATGCCCGGGTTTGCGATGAGAGAACCGTGCACGCAATCGTAAAGCCCGTGGCCGGCCAATCCCGCCACCACAATCCACGAACTGCGTTTGAACCCAAGCGCCGTGAGAACGAAGAAGATCACGATCGCGATCGACTCCCGGAGCAGGGCGTCCATCGATTGGCCCATCACCGCGAACAAGGCGTAGTAGAGCGCCACCACCGCCAAAATCGTCGCATAGTAGGCACGATCACGGTCCAGCCCGACGAAGCGGCCAAAGAGCCACACGACCACGCCGAGAACGACTCCAACGATCAGGGCAGCCATGGCGGGCGTCATGAACGGACCTCGCCTCGGGCGGGCGCAGTGCCCCAGTTGTAGAACTGAGTCAGCCCCTGGCTGTGCCACGGCCGCGCTTGATCGCCAAAGTGATCCATCCGCGCATCATACTCGGGCAGAAACGGCCTTCTGAAAAGAAGTGGCTCGGGCTTTGGCGTGGCTCGGGCGTCTCGCCCGAGGTCTTCAGGACCGTCTCGGTCCTGACTGGGTCTGCGGTTCTTCGGACCGCAGACCTTTCTCATTGGCGGGACGCCCATGAAGACCATCGACGAGACGTCGATGCCACATACTAACGCGGTCTCGAAGCCTGCCGCCAGAAGTACCGCTCGCCGTCGTTCGGGTGGAAGAACGTGAGAATGGTTAGGTCCTTCCCAAAGGCGATGAAATCGCCCTTACTTTGATCGAATCTCGTCCGCACCGTGTCCGCTCGGATGACCTGCAAGATTGGACCGCCTACCGGCGCGTCGCGGAGCGCCCGGGCGCGAGCAAGATACTCCTCCAAGCTGATCGACCCGAACTCAGCGCCGTGCTTGGAGTAGTGCTCCCTCAGGTGGTCTTCCGAAGCAAACCCAAACTCGGGTCCGCGCGCTTGAACGTTCTCCAAAGTCGCGTTCGATGCGGACGATGTCGATCCGCTATGACAACCGCCAGGCAGCACAAGAATCGCCAGCGCGAGCAAAACCAACCACTGAACAATCCCCTTTCGCATCACGGAACCCTCGGTCACTTTCCGGTGAGCATGTACTCCCAGACGGGCGCGAATCGGTAGCTGCCGTCCGGCAACTTGGGCGTTGCCCCGTCTCCGATCACGGAAGTGTGGGCAGGTACCGACTCGAGGGTGCCGCCCGGGAAGTCGGTGAACAAGGCGTGCGCGCCGCCGAACGGACGTTTCACGGTATCGACATCGGCCTCGGGGATGATGCCCAGCGTCTTGCAGATCGACCGTTGCTCCTCGTAGTCGCAGCCCTGCTTGTCCTGCTTGTGGTTAAAGGTGAAGATCCGGTCCGTCGGGGTTTGGGCTTCGTGTACCAAGCAGCGGGCTGGTTCAGGGCTCGGCTGAAGTCGCGGGACCGCCGAAGAGCACGGCGCCCGCCACGCGGTGGCGAATCGCGATCAGGCAAGCATGCCCACGCCTGGGAACCGCCTGAGACGACGATCTTCTCCCAGTTTGGGTTTGCCCCCTGCAAGAACTGGCCCCAGCCTTCGGTCGGCCGCTCTTTGGCAAGGTAGGCGAGGAGCTTGACCAGGCGATTCTCGATCGAGTTGGCGCGGTCGACCTCGAGGTACTTCGAACGGTCGCCGCCTTCGATGATTTCCAGGCGGAAGTTCAGGAACGCATTGGGGTCTGGGTTGTTGCGCGCTATCGTCGCCGGAATGGAGTCCGGGTACATCAGGCTCACCACGTGAAAGCCCAGCCTCGCCGCCGTCCCGCAGAAGCCGCTGGTGTTCGCGGTCTTGCCGTTCGTGCCCGGCAGGTAAAGCACCAGCTCGTTCTTCTTGGCGACCGAGGGGTCGATGTACACGGTGTGGTCGCTGTCGAACGTCGTGATCGCCGCATCGGTGAGGCTCGGCTTCACCGAGAACTTGGTCACGGGAGGGGTTTGCGGACCTACCCAAGCGAGTGCCAGACACCATGCGATCATTGCCGAACGATACCGCGACCACCATCGGGTAGCCTCGCTGCCTCAGGAGATTTGCATGAAAACTGCACCCGTTATCGCTCTCGTTCTCGCGCTCTCCGTGCCCGCGCTTTCGCTGGCGAGCCGCGACGATGCCGCCAAGCAGGCGTTCGCCAAGATGAAGACCCTCGTCGGCAAGTGGAAAGGGACGATGGGCGGGGGCAAGGACGCAATGCCCGCCACGGTCGAATACAAGCTGACCGGGAGCGGCACCGCTTTGGTCGAGACGCTGGGCCCGGGTTCGCCCTACGAAATGGTCAGCGTGTACCACATGGACAACGGCAGCTTGGTGATGACCCACTACTGCGGCGCGGGGAACCAGCCGTTCATGAAGCTCAAGCCGGGGAAGAACGCCAACTCGCTGTTCTTCGATTTCGTGCGCGGCTCGAACATGAAGCCGACCGACATGCACATGCACAGCGTGACGTTCACGTTCGACGGCGCCGACCACGTGGTCGCCGACTGGCTCTCGTACCAAGGCGGCAAGCCGGGCGAGAAGGCGAAGTTCGATTTCCGCCGCGTGAAGTAGCGGTTGCCGACGCCAATGTGCGGAGTTCTCCCTTTGCCCCTCTGTCTGGGGGGCGCGGATTGCCTTGGGCTTTTCGAGCAATCCTAGACACTAAGTGATCGATGGAGGAAACGTAAGGTGAGCAAGTGGTTCGGGTCCTTGCCAACGCTCTCAAGGCTGGCTGTGACGGTAATGGTGTTCTTTGGCGGCGTTCTCCTGGTGGGGAGCGGCGTTGGCTTCATGATGGGCGACCCATTAACGCCCGAAGCCCACGAGTTGCAGAAGAAGTGGGCCCCGCTAGCCTTCTTCTTCGGCTGCTCGGCAGGTTGGGTGTTGATCGGACTGAGCCTGATCATGCTCATCGGTTGTTTCCGCAAGCCCGACCCACCGGCGTAGACTGAACAGGGCAACCATGGAACGCGATGAGTTCGGGTGTCAGATGGCGATGGTGCTGACGGCTTGCCTGGGCTTCGCCGGGCTCGCGTTGCTCTCCGGAAACCGAGACGTGATCGCCCGCGTGGGCAGCCAGGCGATGATCTTTTTGGTCGTCGCGCTCGCCGCCTGGTGGGCGTGGCGGCGCTTCAACTCGCTCTAGCCGTTATGCGGCGCCTTAAGCTCGATGCCTGCGATCTTGCGCCGAAGTAGCGCGTAGGTTGCCGTGGGACCCAGTCCCTTCAGGTCGCGTTCGCCCAAGTCTTGGAAGTCGTGCGTGTCTGCAAGGGCGTTCCGAACGGCTTGAGACACCAGAATCTGACCTGCTTCCGCACTTGATTCCAATCGCGCGGCGAGGTTGACCGTCGGCCCCCAAACGTCGTACATGAGTCGCTCGGTTCCCAACACTCCCGCGATCAGAGGACCGGTATGGATGCCGATCCTCATGGCGATACCCGCCGCGTTGGCGGCGCCCCTCAACTCCAGCGCCGCATTGGCGACGTTTGCCGCATGGCAAGGGTCGGGGTCGGGAACTCCTCCCGCCAACATGTAGGCGTCGCCAACCGTTTTGAGCTTGACCACGGCCGTGTCCTTGATGAGGGCATCGAACCTGGAGAACAGGTCGTTCAGCATGCCCACCACCTCGTTTGGCGAGTGGCTTTCGGCGAAAGGAGTGAAACCCACGATGTCGGCAAACATGACGGTCGCAGACTCGTGGAAGCGGGCGAGCGTGCCTGGATGCTTGCTCAGCTCGTCGGCGATGGTAGGCGGTAACACGTTTTGAACCAATGCGTGAGTGCGCGCCTGCTCAACCTTGAGTTGCTGCTGGAACAAGAAGCTCTTCCGGTCGCGCACCTCGCTCAGGTAGGAACCCACACACAGAAAGGTGAACTCAGCGACCATGAACACGAAGAACATCGCGGCTTCATTGCCCCACATCCCCCGGTAGGTGAGCGTCCAGGCCCGGGCTAACAGCATGGACACCCCGAATGCCAGAGCAACTCGGAATCGAACCTGAAGGGCAGAAATGATGACAATGCCGTACATCACGTTGATCACAATGCCCAGGGCGACATCGAGATTCTTGGCGGTTAAGCCGAACGCGATCTGGCTCAGTACGGATGACGCGGCAAGCCCGGGCGCGGCCAGGTGCCTAAAACGGTAGGACAGTGCGAGGCCAAACAGCACCCCGTACATGGCGGTGAAGACGTAGTCGATTAGCGCGGCGCCCGAGTCGTTTGGGTTCGGGGGGCGCATCAGGCCGAGGATGCCAAAAACGACCAAGATACCGAAGACGATGCGGACCCGCCCCAACGTCGAGGTAGTGTGCTGATCGGAGAATGCGGTTTCCAGCGGAGGATCAAACCGGAGCCGCCGTACCTGACGTAACTGGTCCCCGTCGAGACTTGGGTCGAGAGCCGCTGCCATGTGACGCACAGGTTACACTGCCGCCAGAACTATGCGGCGATCACGGTCCTTACCGCGTGCGCTCGCTCACGTCCATCAGCAGATTCCAGCGCTCGGCGTCCGACATGTGGAGCCACGCCGCCACTTCTCGGCCCGTGCGCAGACATCCGCTGCAGCGCAGGGTCTCGTCGATGCCGCAACGCTTGACGCAGGGCGACGGGCAGGGCAACAGGAGTTGCTCCGGCTCTCGCTTCCGTTCTGAACGCATCGCCCTATAGACTACGGCTGATTCGCCCTTTCCATCAACCGCCGGTCATTTCGACCTTGGTGTCCACGGTCTTCACGATCTGCCATTTCCCGCCTATCTTCTGCCAGGAATCCACGCAGAACGAGTGCATGCGGGCGTCGGGCTTGCCTTTCACGCTAAACACGGCGAACACCTCGCAACTGACGTCGACCGTGTTGCCGTTCTTCTTCACGCTCAGTAGCTTCTCGTGCACGCGCACTTTGTCGGACTTGAACATTCCGGCGAACTCGGCAAGCGTTTCGGCGCGGTTCTTCTTCGTTCCGTCCACCTGCACCCAAACCAGGTCCTTGGCGCAAAGGGCGCTCAATCCCGCCATGTCCTTGGCGGCATAGACCCTTTCGAGCTTGTCGTAGCGGGCGCGCCACGAAGCGGGGACGGCGGCGGCAACGCCGGCGAGCGCGAGGGCGAGAATGATGGGAGTGAAGCCTCGTTTCATATGAACCTGCGAAGTTCGCGGAGCGTACCGTCAGAATGAACAGAAATGCCTGAGATGCGCGAAATCGAGTTGCACCTGGTTTTGGACGCCACGACGCCCGGAGCATGGGGCGGAGTGCAGTTCGGATCCGGTTCCGCCGCCACTGTAACGAAATGGCAGCAGATGACGGGCGGGGAAGCTAGATTCGTTGCCCCCGTCCACGTGCGGGACGGCGTGCTGCCGCTTCGCGGCGAGGCGATCCAGAAGGACGGCAAGGGAAGGTTCCTTTACATCGTGTGGCGCGGCGAAGACGGGGGAGTCGCCCGCCGCGCCAAGATCTACGTCGAGACCATCGACCAGAGCATGGTCGACTCGGGGCACCCGCTGGCGATTCTGTTGCCGGGCCGAGCCAAGGACGGTTTGCCCTGCTGTGCGACCGTCAAACCGTTGCGCGACTGGATGCCGCTCCCTTAGGCGGTTCGGGTCATAATGCCGCATGCCGAAGGCCGCATTCGCCTCGCTAGTCCTTGCTCGGTTCGACGAAATGACCGTCCTCAAGCCGGTCCGGCCGCACCCCGCGCTCTTCCTCGGCTCTGCGGGCGACATGCGTGCCGCGCGCTCCAACTTCAAGGATCTTCAGGCATTCAAGTTTGCCATCTACGGGCTCCACGAGACCGAAGAATCGGCGCGCTCGGCGGTCGATTCGCGCTTGGCAATCGCTCCCTGGTTGGCGGACGCCGACGAGGTGTTTGCGGCGGTTTTGCGCCCGTTCCGCCACTACGGCGAGGCCAACTTCCTCGATCCCTCAGAGCCCGGCCCCGTGTTCCACGTGACCGCCGCGCCTCCGACGGATGACACGCCGATCGTCATCGTAACCTCGGTCGGTTGGCAGAGCACCGAGGGCGAAGCGATGGAGCGCATCATGCGGTTCAGCGAGGGCGTCGCCGCGGTGCGCATCGGCATGACGGGTTTGCCCGGGCTTCATTCGCAACAGACCTTCAGCTTCCCCGGCGGCCTGGTCACCGACGGCATCACGGTGACGTTCTGGGACAAGCTCGCTTCGGCGATGGCGTTCGCCTACGGGCCTGGCTTGCACCGCAAGGAAGTGAAAACTCAGCGAGAGGGTCCCTACGGAGACCGCACCTCGTTCACGCGGTTCCAAGCGCTCCACCACGAAGGCACTTGGCACGGCTCTGATCCCCTTGCCGCCCGGTCGAGCAAATGACCGTCGAGTTCGAAGGAGAGATTTGGTACTGGCGCGGCCCCGCGCCTTTCTACTTCGTCGTCGTACCGAAGAAGGAAGCGGAGCAGATCAAGTCCGTAGAGCGAATGGTGACCTACGGGTGGGGCATGATCCCGGTGAACGCCCGCCTCGGCGGCACCGAATGGTACACGGCGCTCTGGCCAAAAGACGGGCTCTACCTGGTGCCCGTCAAGGCTTCCGTTCGCAAAGCCGAGCGGCTGGACGAGGGGGACAAAGTCACCGTCCGCCTTCAGATCGGCGAAGGCGATCCTGGTAGGTAAGATCGCCGAATGCCGGTTTCCCGCCTCGCCGCCGACCACATGCCCGCCGCGCTTTGTGCCATCTATGCCGGAAGCACGGCGCCAAATCTCACCTGGTTTCCGAGCGGCGGCGTCATGCTCAACACCGGGGAATCCGACCCGTTCGGCAACTTCGCCGCGGGTGCCACGGTCGAAGAGTTTGCCGAGGCGGCGCGTACTCTCGCTTCCCAACCCGTTCCCGCCATGATGCTCGTGCCGGCGGACCGAGACGCGAAACTGGAAGCCCTCATCGAGCCCTTCGGTTTCGCGCACCACGGCACCATTCCCGGCATGGTCGTTGAACTCGATCAGGTCCCGACGGTGCAGGTTCCGGACGGTTATCAGGTCGGGAGAGTCAGTTCGGACGAGAGCGGAGAAGCCTGGGCGCAAGTGCTGTCCGAGGCATATCCGGTCGCCTTGTTGGCGGCGCAATCGATGAGCCCGATGCACGCGGCGCGGAACGACGCTGAAGACGCGCCGATTCAGTTCTTTCAAGCGACATTCGATGGGCAGCCCGTTGCCGTATCTGCCTTGGCGAACGTCGATGGCATCGCCGGGGTCTATTGCGTCGCTACCCTTGAATCGCACCGCCGAAAGGGGCTTGGCGCCGCGCTCACCGCCGCGCCGCTCCATGCCGCGCGCGCCATGGGTTGCAAGGTTGGGGTGCTTCAAGCATCGCAAGCGGGTTACCCGACCTACCGGAAACTGGGCTTCGAAGACGAGAGCCAGGTTCACCTGTACTTGCGAATCCCGGGCGACGTCGCCCAAAACTCCTGAACAGAAAAGGCGAGAGGGCTGTTAGACCCCCTCGCCGTGGGACTCTCCTCTCCTGCCTTTACGCGAGAACCCCTTCTGCCGCTTCGGCCTCCTCCTTGGTCAGGTGGACGGTCTTATCGGGGTGCTGGGGTGGCGCGTAAATCGTGTAGAGCCTTAGCTCCTTGCGCACCGACGGGTTGACCACGTTGTGCCGAGTGCCGGCGGGAACGATGATCACTTGGTCTTCGTGCAACTCGACGATCTCTTGGTCGAAAACGACTTTCGCGGTGCCCTTCTCGATTCGGACGAACTGGTCCGTGTCCGGGTGGACTTCGGTTCCGATCTCCTCGCCAGGCTGCAGACACATGACGACCAACTGCATCTTGGGACCCGTAAAGAGAACCCGGCGAAACGCCGTGTTCGCCTCTGATTGATGCTCGATATCTGTCGAATAGGCTTTCATGACGCCCTCCTGGCAAGAGTTTGCCACTCCGACCGGATTTCTGCGAGTCGGTTGTTTCGCGGACGCAAAGGCGGCGACATCGGCTGTATTGAGGCGTAATTGCAAATACTGGAGGTATCGAAATGAGTACCGAAACGCAAGAACCGATGGAAATGGGCACGAAGCCCGTCGCTGCGCACAACTGGCTGAAGAAGCTGATCGGCGAGTGGACGACCGAGAGCGAAATGAAGATGAGCCCCGATGGCGACACCATGCGGAGCACCGGCACGGAAACCGTGACCGACTTCGGAGGTCTCTGGGCCTTCGCCGAAGGCCGCACCGGCACGCCAGGCGGCGAGTCGATGGAGTACAAGGTTGCCCTTGGCTATGACGTCTCCTTCAAGGAGTATCGGGGCTGCTGGTTTGCCACCATGTCGTCTCACCTCTGGAAGTACGTGGGCGAGCTCAGCTCTGACGGGCGCATCATGACCCTGAACTGCGTGGGCCCGAACATGGTCAAGGACGGCGAAACCGCGAACTATCGTGACGTCATCGAGATCATCGACGATAACCATCGAACGATGACCTCGTTCGGCGAGGACGAGCACGGGGTGTGGCAACAGTTCATGAAGGTCCATTACACGAGGCGTTCATGAGAGGCGCTTGTGGCTAAAATAGCGACTATGTCGATCCGCCTCCCTTTCTCCGTTGCGCTGGCTCTTGGCGCCGCCTCTTTCTGCATGGTCGGGTTCCAGGATGCCGCGCCCGCCCAGCCCCAGAACTGCGAGCAGGTGTTCAAGAACATCCAGGTGTTCAAGGGCGTGCCTGCCAATGACCTGATTCCGTCGATGGAGTTCATGGCGGCGTCGATGAAGATGGAATGCACGGGTTGCCACGACCCCAAGGACTACGCGGCGGAGACGCGCGCCAAGGACACCGCCCGGCGCATGATCTTGATGCAGCGTGAAATCAACGAGAAGCACTTTAACAACCGGCCCGAGGTCACGTGCTACACGTGCCACCACGGAAAGGAGCACCCGGACGCGCTCCCGATTCCCGAAGGCGTTTCGTTGCGGCATGAGCGCACGGCAGACGCCCCGCCGGTAGCCGATCTTTTCGCCAAGCACATCGCGGGCGTCGGCAAACCGAGTGGCGCCATCGTGCGAACCGGGACCCTGACCGCGCCGAACGACGCCACCCACAAGCCGGAGACGTTGCCCCTCGAGTTCATCCAAGCGGACGGCGGGAAGTTCCGCCTCGTCTCGGGCGAGCGCAAAGTGGGCTCAAACGGCACTCAGGCGTGGTACGGCAACAATCCGATGTTCGACGAGCCCGCCGCCATCTTCGGGAGACTCGGCCGCGCCTGGCAGGGTGAGAACGCCTTCGCGGGTCTGGAGCGAACCACCGTGAGCGGCAAGGACAAGATTGGTAAGACGGCGACCCTTTCGGTCCGTGGGAACCGTGCGAGCACCATGTCCACCGAAGACCTCTCGTTTGACGCCAAATCCGGGCTCCTGATGCGACTGGTGAACGTGCGCCGGTGCTCGCTGGGCACGGTGGTGACGGCCATCGACTATCAGAACTACAAGAACGTCGGCGGGGTGAAGACGCCGATGCGCGTGGTCCTGTCGTTCGCCGGCGGCGAACAGTGGATCATGGACTTCAAGTCCGCCAAGGTCGACCCCAAGATCGATCCGAAGGTGTTCGAGGTCGGCGGTTAGACGGCCGTCGGGACCCCAAGCTCTTGCAGGCGGTTGCTCAAACTATTGAGCGCCGCCTGCCTTTTGTGAAGCCGCTCGCGAAAGGCGTGGTTCTCAGTTCTTCGCAACTCGGAGCGAAGTTGCTCCAGTTCGTCGTTGACCAGCTCCATGAGGAGCTCTAGTTGTTGCGTTTCTAGTTCGATGCGCGCCATGGCACACCTCCAAATACAGGGTACCACGGGGTTCGCGAGCGGACATCACAGTCCCTTGCATCCACCGCAACGATGTTGTCGTATTGGAGAATTGATGCTTCGTTGGGTGCCTTTCTTGATGGTTGCTTCATTCCTCGCTGGCTGCGGTATGCCGGACCAGGAGGTGCGTGATAAGGCGGGCGACGCCGCTATCGCGGTCAAACGGGTGGCCGAAAGCGCCGGAGATGCGGCGAAGAAAGCCTATGACGAGGCTGCCGCCAAGGGGCAAGTGGCGGTGAAAGACGCCGGCGCCAAACTCAGCGATGCCGCCCTCAAAGGCAAGGTGCTCGCCGGGTTCGAACTCGTGAACGGCCTGAACGCAAAGGAAGTCGAGGTGAGCGTCAATGACGGCGTGGTCTCGCTTTCCGGAACCGTATTGACCGACCTGGACAAGATGAAGGTCGAAGGGGTCGCCTACGGAGTGACCGGCGACCGCTCCAAGGTTGTCAGCAAGGTCGTCGTGTTGAAGTAGCGGTACCGCCAACTTCTCAAACGAGCAGAAGTTGCATAAAACCTGCTCTATAATGCAGGTCATGTACGTGGTTGTTTCCAAGTGGGAGTACGATCCCGCCTACGAAGCCGAAGTTCGCGCCTCGGCCAGCATGATGATGCAGGCCCTGACGAGTTGGCCCGAGGTGGCGTTTGCCTACAACGTGCGAGCCGGCGACGGCTACGTTCTTGCCATCGTCGGCTACCGCGACGAGGACTCCTACCGACGCCTGGTGCAAGAACCAAACGGCCCGTTTGAGAAGGCGGCGGCCGAACACGGCATCGAACGGCACGCTCGGTGGATCTGGTCCGAGCGCGGCGTCATGGAGCAACTCTAAGCCTGAAGGCCCTAGGGGATCGGCGGGGCGCCCGCCCATCGTTGCGAGCCGATCAAGGCTTGGGCGATCACGTTGTATCCCGGGTCGCGTGGATGCACGTCGTTCTCGCCGATCCACGTCAGCGTGAGCTCGTTGCCCGCGAACAAGGGATACACGAGCGCAAACGAACCCCGGTATCGTTTCGCCAGCACAATCAGCATGTTGTTCAGGCGCGGGATGGCGTACTTGCCGATGAGGTCTTCTTGGGAGCCGGGGTAGGCACCGTAAGGGTTGTAGTAGCCCGGCACTTTCAGCACCGCCGTCGGGCAGTCTTGGCGGACGAGCGTTAACGCCGCATCGAGCTTGGTCCAAGCTGCCGCCAAAGTGGCATCGACGGTCGCGGTTTGCTGATCGAACGGGAGGGCAAAGAACTCCGTGGTTTGGAGATCCAGGAGGTCGTTCGCCCCGAGCGCAAAGGTCACGTGGGTTATGGTTCGGCCCGCGCTTCGCTCGCTCAGCACCTTCGCGTGGAAGGTGTTTGCCTGGCTCTGCCTAAACAGAATGGGATAGTTCGAGTTGAGAAGCCCGCCGATCTCAGAGGTGTCGAAAAAACTCGCCGTGGTTTCACCAGGGATGCCCAGGTTAATGAGCCGAGGCCGGACGCCGCCTTGGATCGTTCCAAGATAATCGGCGAAAACCTTAACGTAACCCTTGTCGCCGCTTCCGCGGCTTGTGCTGTTGGGTTGGTATCCCCACGCCACCGAATCGCCCAACGCGACATACGTCTTGGACTGAGCGCCCGCCCACGCAGCGGCAAGGAGGGTTACGGCGAACGACAGGCGTCGAAGGAGCATCTAACTTATTATGCGATAGGGATTTGAGCCGTGATGAGTGCCGGGTTTGCCACGCTCGGGCGCGATTTGGCTCGATCTCTGCGTTAGCATGAGATGGGACGGCAGGACTACGCATGAATTTCTTTAACCTTGTTGGACGTAGCTTGGGCACGCTGGCGCTTGGCGCGTGCATGATCACTTCCGCGCTCGCCCAGACGGGATCAACCGGGCGCATGTCGATTTCTACTGCGGGAGCCGAGGGCAACAACCCAAGTCGCGAACCTGCGATGAGCGCCAACGGGCGCTACGTGGCGTTCATGTCTTACTCGACGAACCTCGTAACCGGCGACACCAATGGACAACGCGACGTGTTTGTGCGCGACCGTATTACGGGCACGACCGAGCGCGTCTCGGTCTCCTCGGCGGGCGCCCAGGCGAACAGCTGGAGCGACTACCCCTCGATCAGCGCCGACGGCCGTTACGTGGCGTTCGTCTCCGACGCGTCGAACTTGGTCGCCAACGACACGAACGCGACCCGCGATATTTTCATTTACGATCGGACGGCGCACACGACCACGCGCGTATCGCTCACCGACGGCGGTTTGCAGGCCAACGGCAGCAGCGACTACCCGAGCATCAGTCTGGACGGCCGATATGTGGCCTTCGTTTCCGATGCCACCGACATGGTCGCGAACGACACGAATGCTCTTAGAGACGTTTTCGTCCGCGACCGGCTCGCCGGTACCACGGAGCGTGTCTCGATCTCGACGGCAGGCGGTGAGGGTGACAACGAGAGCGACTTTCCCGCGATCAGCGGCGACGGCTCGGTCGTTGCCTTCATTTCCCTTGCCAGCAACCTCGTCGCCAACGATACCAACGGCGCCTACGACGTCTTCGCGCGTGACCGAAATGCGGGCACGACCGAGCGCGTATCCGTTTCCACTTTGGGCGGCGACTCCAACGGCTTTACCGAGTTCTTCCCCTGCGTGAGCGACAATGGTCGTTACGTGGCCTTTGAGAGCTCGGCAACGGACCTCATTGCCAACGACACCAACGGCTTCTTGGACGTGTTTGTGCGCGATCGCCAGACGAACACCACGATTCGGGCGTCCTTCGCCTCGGGCGGCGTTCAGGCTACCGGGCCGAGCGGCGCACCCTCGATCAGCGGCAACGGCCGTTACGTCGCCTATTCGTCGACCGCTACGGATCTCGTGGCGGGTGACACGAACGGGCAATCCGACGTGTTCGTGACGGATCTGCAGACCCTTGAGACGATTCGGGCGTCGGTTTCCAACGCCGGTGCGCAGGGCGACCTTGGCAGCAACGAAGCCGCGATCAGTTCGGATGGCAACTTTGTCGCGTTCCGATCCGACGCCACGAACCTCGTGGGCGGCGACACCAACGCGATCGAAGATATCTTCGCCCGGCGCTTCGGTCCCGTCACTTTGGACAACGTCTCCGTGAACCCGAAGGTGGTCACGGGCGGCACGGGCGCTACGGGCACGGTTAGCTTGGTTGATGCGGCGGAAGCCGGCGGCGTCATCGTCTCCCTTTCCAGCGGCAACGCGGCGGTCTCGGTGCCGGCGTCGGCGTTCGTTCCCGAGGGCTCTGCCTCGGCGGACTTCGCCATCACGACGGTCCCGATCTCGTCGCCCACCGCGGTCACCCTGACCGCCACCCTCGACGCGATCTCCCGCACCGCGACCCTCACGGTCCGGGCGCCCATCCTCACCTCGCTCACCCTCAACCCCCAGATCCAGGCCGGAAGCCTGCCCTCGGTCGGAAGGGTGAACCTGAGCGGGCCCGCCCCCGCCGGCTTCGTGGTCACCCTGACCAAGAACACCGGCCTGATCGACATCCCGGCCTCCGTCACGGTGCCCGAAGGCGCGACGTTCGCGACCTTCGACATCCAGACCCAGGCCGTCACCGGCCCGGTGCAGGCGCAGATCGTGGCGCGGCGCTCCTCGGTGCAACGGGCGGCGATCCTGTTCCTCTACCCGACGACCTTGGACTCGGTCACGATCAGCCCCTCCACGGTCAAGGGCGGCACCGCCACGACGGGCACCGTCCACCTGACGCTGCCGGCGCCGGCGGGCGGGGCCAACGTCCAGCTGCTCAGCCTGAACCCGGCGGTGGCGAGCGTCCCCAGCGTGGTGTTCGTTCCGGCAGGCCAGACCAGCAAGACGTTCGCGATCACCACGTCCCCCGTGGCGTCCACCACCAACGTCTCCATCCAGACCAACCCGGAAACGGCGTCTACCGGGCGAGGGTCGTCACCGTCACCCCGTAGGCACTTGTGATCCCTTCATCGAGTGGGTTCGGCACCGCCGCAACCCGCTTCTGTTTTAGGAGGGCTTCACTTCGACGCTGATGATGTGGATCGGCCCCTCGCCCACGTTCTCCAGCGTGTGGGGTCCCAACGGGGGCGACCACATTGAGAACCCCGCGTCCAGCGACATTCCGATTGCACGGGTGTCCAGCAAAACCTCCCCGTTCGCCATCTCCTCGGTAGTCGGCGCAGAAAGAGACGTAGTAAGCGGCGGGCCATTCGTGGGTGTGAAGCGGCACCGTCTCTCCGGGCTCGATGCGCGTCTCCAGAACTCTCACGACTTCGTTCTCCAGCGCCAGTCGATGATGCTTCGGGGCGGCAATCACGGCGTCAAGTTCAGCGGGCCAGTTGGACATCGCCCATTATGCACCTCGGCATAATGCGAGAGATGAACGCGGTGCAACTTGCCCGAACCCAAGCCGACGGAGCCTACCGTTCGCTTCTCGAAGCCCTTGACGGAGTGAGCGAGGGCCAGGCTTGGGCCGTCTTGCCGAACCTTGGGCCCGACTATCTTCATACGGACGCGTCCATTCAAGGAACCACCCTGCACATCGCCGACAAGTTCATCTACGGTAGTTGCGCGTTCTGCCGTACAGGTCGGTGGCGAACTTGGCTGCCCAGGCGCTGGACGAATTCAGGCCAGTTGACCGCAGCAGCATCTCGACGGCGAAGCCGCATACTGGATAACCTCGCCGAGCACCGCCGAGACTTCATCAGGCGAAATACCGCAGTTCTCCAGCAGGTGTAGCCCACATGGAAGATCGCATCCACCATGACCACAGCAGCTGGCACGGTGAGCAGATCACCGTGCTCCGCCGCCAGAGGTCGCCAGGCCAACGACCTCACCGCCGTCGGCGGACGACAAGATGCTGCGCCGAACTGCCGTCCTGGTGACCCTGGGCCGCAGAAGAACCGATAGATCGTGGTGGAAGGCCCGGAGGGCTTGCCGATGGCAGCCCCCGTGGTGCTCCTAGCTGCCCGCCTCAACCTCGACAAGTCGAGCGAGGAACGGTGGCGGGCAACGACCGCTTGCACCGAGGAGACTACGACGCCAGACCTCGGTGGCCCGCTCGAATCGCGCCCCGGTCCAATCCCAGCTTTGCTGGTCGATCGTCGCCTATGACGGGGCACTCCGAGTAGGCGGGGCTATCGTGGCTCCCGCGAGCGACTATCCCATCTCAGGGTCTTGTCTGGGGGACCGTGTATTGGTCGATCTCCGGGTCGCGCCCAACGCGCGACGCCGGGGAGTGGGGAAGTTACTTCTCGAAGCGGCCTTGGCTCAAGATCGATCGCCGCTTCTGGTCGAAACCCAAGACACCAACGTCGCGGCATGTCGCTTGTACTGGTCGATGGGCGCGGTTCCCCTGGTTGTCGAGCCAGACGGCTATCCGGGGTTCTCGGACGAGGCGAAGATCGTCTGGCGATTTGCTCCCGCCTAGGCAGCCACGGCAAGACACTCGAAGAGCTCTTCCACCGTTTGCGCGTGCTTGGCGCGGTCGAAGTGGGCAAAGTCGCCGTAGGAGTGCGCGAGTTTCAGCCACTGCTTAAGTCGGTGCACGGTCCGCTTGGGTACCGAGTCGCCGTACAGGTCGATGAAATCGATCAGCGCTTTCATTTGCGCCGTCCAGTCCACGGCGGTTTCGGTCGGCGAACCGATACCTAAGGCGCGCGCGATCTGGCCCGGCAAGGCCGGGTTGGCCAATGCTCCTCGCCCCACCATGAAGTGGATGCAACCCGTTTCGTCGCGGCAACGCTCGAAGTCCGAGAAGTTCCAAAGGTCCCCGTTCGCGATCACCGGAACCCCGAGTGTCTCCCGCACCCTGCGGACCGGCTCCCAGTACACAGGCGGCTGATAGCCTTGGACCCGGGTTCGGGCATGGATGGTGAGCCATGCCGCGCCGCCCGCCACCGCCATCTCTGCGTTTTCGTCGATCGCGTTGATGTCGTCCCATCCCAAACGGAGCTTGGCGGAAACCGGCAACTCGTCGGGCACCGCTTCCCGTACCGCCGCCACGACTTCGCGAATCCTCGCGGGGCATCTCAGCAGGGAAGCGCCTCCATCGTTCCGATTCACGGTTGGTGCCGGACAGCCGAAGTTGATGTCGATGGCGGTGGCGCCCGCCCGGCATGCGTTGGCCGCCGATTGGGCCATGCGCCCGGGGTCGCCGCCCAGTATCTGGACTTGGACCGGCAAGCCGGTCGGGGTGCGCCCGCCATTGGCCAGCTCGGGCACGGCCCGAAGGAACACTTTAGCCGGAAGCGCCTGAATGCTGACCCGGATGAACTCGGAGACGGCATAGCTGAAAGCTCCCGACGCTCCCTGGAACGCCCGCATGGGGGCATCCGTGATGCCGTCCATCGGGGCAAGGACCAAGGCGGGTTCGGCGGGGCTCAGCAAGTTGACCAATATTGTATCGGCTTGTCGAACATCAGAAAAGCATGAAATTTGTTGTAGAAGGCTGAGGATTGTCAGCCATTGAGCCGAAGCCTAAACCATGGGAGGCAAAATCCACCAAGTGCCGCAAGCTGCGGTCACGAACTCGACTAATCTCATAGAAGCTGCGGAGCGGCTCCTAGCCGCTTGCGCCGAGGCACCGGGAATCAATGGTTTGGGCTTCCGCCACGGAGAAGCCGTGTCGGAGGCCGCAAACCGGCTCGCTCGAGCAGAGGACTCGGTTGCGGCTGCTGAGGCTGCCCTTGCCGACGCGAAGTCGACCCGCGATGCCGCGTGGTCCGCACTTTGGGACAGGCTTACGCTCGCGGCGAACTTCGTGCATGGTCTGCCGCATATTGATGAACAGACCAAGGCGGCTGCCGGCATGGTTGCCCCGCCAGCCAAGGAGAGGGCGGTTCGACCGCCGAGCAGCTTGGAGGCGATGCCCATGCCGGGTGGCGAAGTCAAGCTCTCCTGGGCGCGAAACCGTAATCCTGCCAAGACCACCTATCTGGTGCAGAGCCGTCGGAGCGGGGAATCTTGGACGACGGTGAGCACGACCGAAAACACGTCGGTGACGTTGGTGGGACAAGCCGCCATGGAGTCGAGGATGTTCCGGGTGATTGCGCAGTGGGGTAACCAGCTCAGCCTTCCCTCCGACGTGGCCAGCGTGGTGCTACCGAGTGGTTCGTCGCAACGCGCCGCCTGAGGAGGCTACCGAGACGAAGCCGCGTTGGCGGGAACCTTCGACCAGTCGATTTGGCTCCCCCTCGCGCTGTGCGGGATCAGATAGACCGCCAGCATGACGATGGAAGCGGCGACGATCGCCGTTCGACGCCACTCCGACGCGCGCACACTAACCCACCAAGCCACGCCCCAAGCCGCGCAGGCAACGAGCGTCTTCGTATCGGTAAGGTCTTCGCCGACAGGCCATCCCGTCCAAAAGGCGTCGAAGGCGTACTTCTGCACCAACGGGCCTAAGATCAAGCCGCCTGCCAGCGAGAAAGTCATAAGCCACGGGAAATAGCCCATCAGGTCATCCTGCTTGGCGAGTGCGCCGAACAAGAGTCTCATGCCGAACAGCAATCCCAGAAACATGCAGAGGATGTGCGGAATGAGCACGAACACCGGGACGTCGTTGCGGTAGCGGATGATCGCGCTGCCGTCTTGAGGCACCGCAAGGAAGGCGGGCCCCGACGCGAGGCGTACGGTGTACTCAAGCTTGCCCGCGATCGGCATGTGGGGCAGTTCTCCTGCCAACCGATCCCCCTCCCGGCGCATCGGCACGGTTGTCCACGGGTCCTGGGTGGGATATCGCCGCCACACGAGAGTGCCTTCAATGGGGGCTGGGGCGCCGACTTCGACGACCGCTCCCCCATCGCCCGCGTGGGTCCGCACGAGCTTTCCAGAAACGACGCCTCCGGCAAAAGTCTCGTGGACGGACTTGGGATAGGTGGGACCGGTCATTCGCTGGTAAACCAGCATGCCGAGGGTCAGGACGCCCGCAATCAGCCAGGTAACGACTCTTTTGGGGCGGGAGGGACGCGATAAACTCGCGGGTTCCACGCCCCCATTATGACGCCTCCTGAGGGCCTATGGGAGGGCGGCCACGAACTCTTTCCAGAGTTCGTCGGGAGTCTTGCCGGTGAGCTTGGCAAACAAGGGCAAGGGGTCCTCCCGGTCGCGCATCGCCTTGTCCAAGCACGGCACGAGGCGCATATCGTATTTGCGTGCGCACCAAGCCAGCCACACCGCGGTCGTCCGGTAGGAGTCGGTGTACTTCGCCTTGTCCGGGTTCACTTTCGTTCGTCCCGTCGTGGCGTGAAGTTCGGGTTCGTACCGCCACCAGCGGATGTAGTCGGCAATCCCTTCCACAAGCCAACCCGGAGTCGTCCGGGCGCCCGGGTAGTTCTGGATGACGTGCACCAGTTCGTGGATGACCATGCCCAGGTCTTCAGGATGGTCGGTGATCCACTTGCCGCTGATGGTGATGGTGCCGCCCGAAGTGTAAGCAGGCACGTTGATCTCTTTCTTGATCACCAGCTTCAGGGTTTTGGGGGGCGAGAACGCCCTGCCTTTCGACTCCTTCGTCACGGGATCGCGGCCGTCGGTCGCAAGCAACTCGGTGAGCTTCCCAAACCACATTTCCACGAGCGTCTTCGCCTTGTCGCCCCAAGGCTTGTCTTCGGGGAAGTCGGAGGCATCAACCACGACGGGTGGGCACTTCATGGCAGGGGCGAGCGGGTAGATGTGGCGGTCCAGGGTTGAGCCCTGCGTGCCCAAGACGAGGAGGCTGATCAACGGTACCATCGTCCTGCGAGTCTACTTGGGTAGACGGCGGGCTTCCCACTCGCTGCGGAGAATCGCGAAAACGTGCGTGTCCGCACGGGAGCCGTCGTTGGCGATGTGGTCGCTCCGGAACGTGCCTTCGAGCACGAGCCCGTTCTTCTGGGCCACGCGAATGCTGCCTTCGTTGCGGACGTCGCACTTCCACACCAACCGCTGCCATCCCCACTCGGTGAATCCCCAGTCCAGCATCGCCGCCAAGACCTTGGTGCCCAATCCTCGGCCAGCATGGTCGACGTTGATCCACATGCCGATCTCGGCGTTACCGGTTTCGGGCCCGCCGACCCGCAGGTGGAAGCCCGTGCCGCCGATCAATTCCTCTCCATCCCAAATGCCGACCGTGTAGTCCTCGCCTCGCTCCCACCGCCCGATGATCTCGCCGACGGTCCGCACCGTCGTCTCAAAGTCGATGTCTTGGCGCGCCCAAGGGATGAAAGGGCGGAGATGCTCGCGAGAAGCTTGGACCGACTTGTACAGAGGTTCGCCGTCGCCCTCGCGGTAGGCGCGGATCAGGAAGCCATCGACGCGATAGTGGGTGGGCCGAAGCGGGATGCCTTCCATTACCTAACTTTAGCAGTTTGCGACTTTCAAAGCGGGCGAACCGTCCTGATGGGCACAAGAGGTTCAAATGCAATTCTTAGCAAATCTCTGGATGCCGATCGTCGTCTCTGCGGTGCTGGTGTTCATCGCCAGTTTCTTGACCCACATGGTGTTGCCTCACCACAAATCGGAGTTCAAGAAGCTTCCAAACGAGGAGGAGATGATGGGGGCGCTTTCCTCGGTGCCCGCCGACCTGTACATGTTCCCGTGCCCAACAGGACCGCAGGGCATGAACTCGCCCGAGTTCATGGAGAAGGTCAAGAAAGGACCGAATGGCTTGGTCGTCGTGTGGCCTGGTTCGGTGAACATGGGACAGAACCTGGGCATGACCTTCCTCTTCTATCTGCTGGTCGGCGTGTTCGTGGCGTACATCGGGTCGCACGGAATCCAAGCCGGAGCGCCGTATCTTGAGCGGTTCCGTATGTGCGGCGCCATCGCCTTTTGCGCCCACGGGCTGGGCTGGATGTCGTACTTCATTTGGTTCCGATACGGCCGCTTCTGGCCCAACTTCTTCGACAGCGTGGTGTATGCGCTGCTCACGGCAGGCACCTTCGCCTGGCTTTGGAAGTAGGGAAGGGCTCGAGTCGTCCCTTGGTGCAAAACCGCCAAGAACAAAGGCCCCATCCACTGGATGGGGCCCACTGATTTTTGGTGGCGCCTAACGGATCGCCCAGCGAACGAAGTCAACGCAATGGAGCCAGCCATCGAAGGCCGGGGATTCGTCGTTGATCGGGTTCCAGGAGGCGACGGCTCGCAACTCACCGTTGCCGCCAACATAGTTGGCCGCATTCGAGGAGATGACGATGGCCACAGACGAGTCCGTTGTTGAAGCGACGGCACCATACTGGCTCGTCAGGTTGGAGTTGGCGAAGTCGTAGAACGAGACTCCGAACGCCAAGCCGCCTCGTGCCACGTTAGACTCGATGTCGAACCGGAGCTCAGATGCACCGGTCACGGTCGTTGAGCTATCGAACTGCACCCGGCAAGCTAGGCTTGCGGGATCGTTGAAAGCGCAGTAGTAGGAGTTGTCGCTCTTCAAGAGCTCGTTGAGACCTCCTGAGCCTTCTTCGCCCTCCAGAAGGGTGATCGCCGTGGCGTACCGCACTTCAGGCAACCGAAGGACAAATGCCTCGGTGGGAGGGACGACCGGCGTGCCGATTCCGACGATCGTGCGTCCGTCGCCCGACATGCCGAACGGGTTGTTCAGCGAAAGACCGGCCCGATCAATTCCAAGCGAATCAACGTAGTCGTTCAGAAGGATGACCCCGGTTTGCGGCGTCCAGATGAAACACTTGCCTTCAGTGTAGAGGTTGCCCCCTGAACGAAGGTAACGCCCCACAATGGTTTGTCCGTCGTTCGAGATCGACGTTGCGACAGCTCGATCACCGACGGTGAACGGGTTCTCGAGGACCGTAAACATGTTCGTGTCCCTATCCAATACATAGGGACGAAACGTGGTCGCGCTCGTTCCGTTGCCCGTCAGCCAGCGTCCGTTGTAACTGATGTCCGACGGCGCGCCAAAGGAGATCGTGTTGCCATTGAAGAGTCCGCTCAAGAGCGTCTCCGTGCCGTTGATCCAGATCGAGCCGGTAGACGAGCTCGACTTATAGCCGCCGACCATTGATCCGTCCCCATTGGCGCAAGTGACCCGGCCGTTTCCGCTCGTGTTCGGAAAAAGATTGGTGACGGTCGTGCCATCGGACACGATCGGGTTAACCCGAGTGCCAGTAACACCTGTGGTGTTGTAATAGGCCTGCCCCACCACCCTGGACCCGTCCCCGGAAATGCCCCAACTGCTGGCTGCGGGGGTTCCGGTGCCGGTACTGTAGAAGCCAAGACTGCCAAAGGGCTCCCAGGTAGAGGTCGTGATGTTGTAACGCGCCATCTCCGGGTGACCGAACGTGCTCGTCATATTGCCGTTGATCTTGGTGCCGTCGTCCGAGATTTGGGGCCAGCCGGCGTAGTTGTTGCCTCCCACGCTGACGGGACCGCCGCCCGCTGTCCAGAAGAAGAATCCACTGGCGTCGGTTCCACAAACCACGCTGCCGTCAGCGCTAGCACCGGTCGGCGCATAGGCGTTGGAGAAGTGCCAGAACTGGGCTTGGCTGATCGTCGCCGCAGCCGCCAGAAGGGGAAGGAAGGTGATACGGTTCATTGTGCTCCTCTAAACCCAATCGGAATTTAGCTTGCAATAAGGTTATCACAACTCTGACAGATGAGGACTGTAAAATTTGCTGGATGTGACGGGCAAGGGCTTTGCCGTGGATCAGTTGAGTTCAAAGAATCAGGCCTTCACCTAGGAAAATCGCGTGGTTTCGCCTCGAAACGGGCACATGCACAGAGAGATGTGATAACGTTATGATGCAGTGAAGGAACCCGTTTCTGATAGAGCCGTGATTCGAACTGACATTGGCTGTCAGAATGAGCCGTCAACAATGAGCGCAAGGTCGGTCGGAAAACGGG
This sequence comes from Fimbriimonadales bacterium, assembly GCA_046330155.1. Taxonomy (GTDB): domain Bacteria; phylum Armatimonadota; class Fimbriimonadia; order Fimbriimonadales; family Fimbriimonadaceae; genus CALMEF01. Next base: position 47,089 of record JAXLTH010000011.1, read on the forward strand.
TGACTCTCGCTGACGTAGCCCGCGAAGCCGGCGTCTCGATCCAAACCGCGTCCCACGTTCTCGCCGATAACCGCACGGTGCGGCTCCCGGAAACTACGCGCGCCAAGGTTAGGGAGGCAGCGCATCGGGTCGGTTACATACCAAACCGCTTGGCTCAGGCCATGAAGCGCGGTAAGACGAATGTTGTCAGCATTTGGATGCCCGTTGATCGCCCTGTGGTGACGTACAGCAGGGCCATCAGACACTTGTACCAGCACGCTCGGACAGCAGGCTACGAAGTCATGATTTCGGGCCTCGATACCTTGGGCGCTTTGACCCCAGATGGTCCTGTCCCCAGCTTATGGCCCGTTGATGCAATTATCTCCCTCGACGCTGGCAAGGCTGTGCAGACATTTCGGGGTGCGACCCGTGATAGCCGCGTCCCCATCTCGATCCTCGGCTATGAATCTGTAGAGAACTCGGATTCCGTGACGTGGGATGCGGCTAGCGCCGCGCGAAACGGGGTCGCCAGGCTCATCAAGAGCGGAGCGGAGAGAATCGTGTTTCTGACTCTTGATTGGATTTATCGCGACTTTCCGAGAGAACAGCGGCGTCGGGGCTACAGCGAGGCCATGGAAGAAGCCAGCTTCGAGCCAAGCTTTGCGACGTCTGCCGGCGAGACGAGTTCCGCTGCGGCCGATGCGATTGCTCTGTACTTGGAATCGAATCCTGTACCCGATGCCATTTTCGCATTCACCGATACGCTAGCCATTGGGGCCATTCGAGCGCTGACGCAAAAGGGGGTTAGGGTTCCTGAAGACTGTCAAGTGCTGGGATTTGGCGATTACCCCGAAGGTGAAGACTCGAGAGTGCCCGTTTCGACTCTACGAATCCCAATAGGACGAGTTGTTGATCAGGCTTGGACTTGGCTCTTCGAGCGTATGGGAGATCCAACCATTCCGACTCGCTTTGCGAGCATGGAGATGGAGTACGTGAAGCGGGATTCAACCCTGATCTAGGGTTTGTGTTTTGATCGGCCCCGCACGCTACCGCTCATCGGGGGTTAAGGCTACGGACCGCGTTGGTCGCCAACGTGGAATAACCAACCATGAGACTTCGGTGGTTCGGATTAGCTTTGCTCGCCCTGTTTGCGGGATGTGGGCATGACGAGGTGGTCCGCGTCGGCGCCAAGGGCGAGCAAGGGGAGTACAAGCGCGATATCGAACGCGCCAAGGACGTCGCGAACACGGCGGACCAGAAACTGAAAGACGGTGAGCGCGACGTGTACGGAGGCTAGTCCTCCAGCACCCGCTCGATCCGGCGGTCCGGAGCGAGCCAGATGATGGCGACGACGACGTACAGCCCGCAAGAAACTGCGGGTTGAACGAAGGCAAGCGGTATTGCCGACACGTAGCAGGCAAGCGAAACGAGCCCCTTGGCATCGGAACCGATCGCCTTCGCCAACGCCGAATCCGGCGCATGGTGCTTGATGAGCAACCGAACCAGGATCGTGTACCCGATCGCCGCTCCGAGGAGAACCACCCCGTAAAGGGCGACCGGCACGGGAGCAAAGTAGTCGCCCATCCATGCCGTGGCAAACGGCACGAGGGTGAGCCAGAACAGAAGGTGGAGGTTCGCCCACAGAATCCCGCCCCTCACCTTATGCACCGCTTGGAAGAGGTGGTGATGGTTGTTCCAGTAGATCCCCACGAACACAAAGCTGAGCAAGTAGCTCAATCCTTTCGGCAAGAGGGGTGCCAGCGCGGCAAAGTCCGCGCCGTGGGGCACTTTGAACTCGAGCACCATGATGGTGATCACGATGGCGAGCACGCCGTCGCTAAACGCCTCGAGCCGTCCCTTGGTCATGGTTAGGATCGCACTCGGCTAAACGCCAGGCCACAACTCTCAAAGAGGCAGGACGGGGCCATCGGTCACTTTCCTTTCATGAGGTCGGCGTGCTTGATCACCGCCGTCCATACCGACGTCTTGCCGTTGTCCAAACGCGTCCAGATGGGGGCGATAATCCCCTTGTTAGCGGAGATGTTGTTGTAGTCGCCGAAGAAGGTGTTCGGGCTTGGCGTAAAGGGCGACTCGCTCACTTTCGACTCGATGAAGGTCTTGCCGCCGTCCACCGAGGTCGCCACGTAAAGGTCGGTTCTTAGGTCGTCGTACGCCCGGCGATCATAGTAAACAACGTAGAGGTAGCCCGTGGTCTGGTCGATCGTCAGCCACGGCAGAAACTGCTGCTTGCCGGGCGCATCCTTGTTGACCCGGAGAGGCTCAGTCCAGGTCTCGCCCTGGTCCGAAGACGAGCAGAAGAAGATATCGGTGTCTGCCGCGCCTCCGCGCTGATCCGCCCAAACCAGATAGAGGTTCCCGTTACGCGGGCTCGGACTGTTGTCGACCACCAAAATCGGCATGCCGTTGCTCCGATTGATGCCCGGAATGTCCATGTTCCAGCCCCCGTACTGCTTGGCGACGGCATAGTCGTGCTTCATCCAAGTCTTGCCGCCGTCAAGCGAGCGGTCGAACCAGATAACGCCTTGGTTGCCCCAGGTGACATAAACGTGGCCGTTCTTGTCGATGGCGGGCACGGCGCCTTCCGTGGTTCCGTCGTCGTCAAGGCAGTCGCCCGATATGTCGTTGATCCGCAACGCCTTCGACCACGTCGCCCCGGCATCGGTGCTCGTGCTGAACATGATGTTCGAGTGCATCAGCGGATCTTTCGAGTCGTACTTGTCGAACTGGGTCCAAGTGACCGCAAGCGTCGGTTTGGAGGGATGGGCGGTGGCCCACTGCTTGTCTTGGTCCGTCGGCGGATTGAGTCCGATCCCAACGCCGTCCGACCAGGTTAGCCCGCCATTGGTGGATTTCTGGCATACGATGCGGTCCAGCCACGAATCCGAGGTCTTGCCCGACGAAAGGTGGAAGTAGTAGAAGTTGCCTTGGCTGTCCGAAATCAAGGTCGGATCGCCGAACACGCCGAACGGGGAAGTCAGCCGCGTGTCGTTCCAAGTCTTCCCGGCATCCTTCGTAAAAATGGCGCGATCCAAAATGACGCCCGCCACGATCACGTTCGGGTCTTTCTGGCTGACCGCGATGCTCGGCTCGCAGGGCTGAAATCCCGGCCCGGTGTCGGCGATCTTGATGTTGTGGAACGAGGCTGGGGTTTGCGCGAACGACGCAAGGGCAAGCCAGGAAAGCGAGCTACCGATCATGGTTTGCGAATCGTACCACCGCCCTCGAATACAATTGCCTCATGGCAACCGCGGGCGCCCAAGCTCTCGATGAAACGATGCGACGGCTCGCCGCATTCCCCGATGCACCGATCAACATCGAGCGGCGGGTATCGTCGCTGGTCCTGACGCCGACCGAGCCGGGCTCTTTCGCCATCTCCCTCTACGATCAGGGGGACGAGACGATGATCGCCGCCGAACGATGGCACACCCACTATGAGGACCCGCTTGACGCGGCATTCTGCGCGCTCTGGTTGCTCACGCCGTACTACCGGATCGTGCACGAGCTCAAGGGGGGCTCCCTCGCGGCGGTTTGGATCGAGCGGTACGAGCCAGAAGGCTGGGTTGGCTTCGAGCCGGTCTACTTCCTGAACCCGGAGCACGCTCCCTCGTGGGAATCCGAGAGGGGGGAGAGTTTGGTGCGCCGGACCATCCAGCAGGCGATCCTGCCGCCCCCCGCTCCCTACGAGCTGGTCGTACCGGGAGTCGAACTCGACGAGTTCGGCATGCCCCCCGGCTGCCGAATCGGGGCGCACCATGAAGAGGTCGATCACCTCATCGCTCCTTCGTTGTTCGATCCCGAACTGGACGAGGATTAGCACGGCGCGCCGGAGGCTATGGGAGGTAGAGGGAGTGCCATCACGGACGCGCCGGCAAGTTGGCTCTTCCACCAACGCGTTTTGTAAAGACTGTACTTTATGATGGCTATCCGATCAGGGACCAGGCGAAAGTACGGGGTATCGCGCCCCCCAAGCCGCCTTTAGCGAGATCGTCCAGTATCGTAAGGGCATGAAGCCCATTTTTATCGCAGGTCTCGGCTTGGCGGCGTGTGCCTCCTTCGCTCAGTGGAGCGGTTCGTCAGCCAGTCCTTTGGTCATTGCCGATCGGTCGGGCGAACAGGTCCAGCCCAAGATCGCCGCAACGGCAGACGGCGGCTCGTATGTGGCTTGGTTCGACAACGCGACCGGCGGCTACGACGTGTACCTTCAACGCCTGGACGCCCGCGGCAACGAGCTATGGCCCCACAACGGCGTGCTGGTCGCCAACCGTGGCGTGAGTTCGACGCAAGACTACGATCTCGAAGTCGATGCCGCCGGGAACGCGGTGGTTACGTTCAACGACGATCGCGTAAGCAACGCGATCTGTGTGAACAAGGTGGACCCCTCGGGCAATCTGCTGTGGGGAACGAACGGCGTTCAGATTCCCAGCACCGGCTTCCTCGGATTCCCCCACGTTGCCGTCCTCACCGATGGCTATTTGGCGGTCGGTTACTCGATCGATAACACCTACGCCTTCAGCCGAATCAGTCCGGCGGGCGCCGTCGTCGGATCTTGGACCTTCTCGGAGACCGGCAAGCCGTACACCCTTTCCGACATCGTGCCTGGAGACAACGGCACCGCCATTATCCTCTTCGTGCGCCGATTTAGCTCCACGTTCACGTCGGCCAAAGCCCTGTGGTGCCAAAAGTACAACGCAGCAGGCTTGCCCCAGTGGAACGGTGGCCAGCCGGTTCCCGTCTACGCTCCGACGGGCTCGCCCTACGGAAGCCAGGGCGGCTCCATTCAGAACGGGGCATTTCCGACCATGGTCGCGGACGGCAATGGCGGCATGGTTTGCGGTTGGTACGAAACGGGCGGCCCGCGCAACGCCTACGTTCAGCACATCGACCGAAACGGCACTCCCCTTTTCGCGCTGCACGGCGTGGCAAACTCGGTCACCGGGTCGAGTCTCATTCGGGTGAGTTGTTCCGCAGCCTACGATCCCGTTGCGAACATCGTGTACTCGACCTCGGTCGAAACGGACTCCAGCACGCAGTCCCAGTACCGCGTCTTGGCTCAGGCGACGGGCCCGACCGGCACGCGCCTGTGGGGCGATGGAGGCGTGACCGTGATCGCGACCAACGGCAACCAGCCCTCCTTTGTCAACGCAACAACGATCGGAAACGGCATGACGGTTGTCGGGTTTGATGCCAGGTCCGTCTTGACCGGGGTTGTCTTTGGGGCGGGGCTCGATCCCAACGGCAACGTTCTCTGGGGTGGTCCCAGTTCGCCCGTGTTCCTTTCCAGCATCGTGGACTCGAAGAGCCGGCTCTGGACGGCCGTGAGCGCTCGACGCTTCCCGATGGCGGTTTGGGGCAACGGCCCCACCGGCAGCGTCGACATCCACGGCGCGAGGATCAACGCTCAAGACGGGTTCCTCGGCAACTACGTTGAAACCAGCCCAACCTCGGCGGTGATCGTAGAGGGCGAGGAGAACAACGGCGATCTGAGCGCTCTCCTGTCGAGCGACGACTACCGCTTCTCCCTGTTCAACGATGCCGCAACTTTGGGCGGAGCGGTCGAGATCACGGCGCCAACCCCTGTGACGACGCCGACCGACTTCTATGTGGTGGCTGAGACCTCGGTGGCGCGGCTTGCCCTCGCGGAGCGCATCTCGCTCTGGAACGTGAACACGAACGCCTACCAAACGATGGCAGGCAGGGTCGGACCCACCATCGACCTTTTCGCCCGGGTTCGCGTCCCGAATCCGCAGTCGTTTATCGCCGGTAACGGCGACGTGAAGGCGAAGATCGACTGGAGCGTCATCAACGACGAAGCCCCCGCGTTTGACGGCTGGCTCCTCAACATCGACACGTTCCTCCTCGAGGCGCGCTAGACAAAACGAGACGGGCTTCGGGAAATCCCGAAGCCCGCCCTGTTCAATCCTGCAAAGGTCCGCTTACTTCGGCGGCTTGCACACTTCGCAAGGCTTGTAGCCTTTCTTCTTGGCTTCCGAGAGCTTGATGCCCTTGGAGCCATGTTTTAGGCGGCAGTTCTTCTGGTGGTACTTCTTGCCTTGCTCGGTCACGTACACCGTGGGGTCGCTTGCAAGGGCGGAAGAGGCGACGAGAAAGCTCAATAGGAGCGGGGCGATCAGTCGGTTTGCTCTCGACATGGAATCATCATAACCCGACTTCGGCAGTATTGCCAGGAGATTTCAATGGGATAATGGGCTTATGCCCAAGACATGGCTCGAGAAACTCGAAAATGGTGCCTCGCCCAAGGTCGAGGTGATCGAGAAGCCGATGATGGGCCTTGCGGCTGGCGCTAAGCTGCTGATCTCGACCCCCGTGGAGGTCAGGAGCCTCGTGGCGGGACTGCCGCCGGGACGAGCGGTCACGATTCCGCAACTTCGGGCTGAACTCGCGCGGCGCCATGGCGCCGACGCGACTTGCCAGCTGACCACGTCGATCTTCCTGCGCATCGTTGCCGAAGCGGCATGGGATGAACACCTTGCCGGGAAGGAACTGGAGGAGATCACGCCCTTTTGGCGCATCATCGGCCCCAAGGACCCGATCGCCAAGAAGCTTCGCTGCGGCGTGGACTTTCTCCGCAACCAGCGGCGCTTCGAGGGACTAGCCGACTAACTCTGCAGGCTCTTTGCCCAACGGAACAGGGCAAACAAGACAACCGAGACCACCAGCTGGAGAAACAGGCTCCAGAAGTCGAACATGGTCACTCCATGCCACCGTTCGGCGGGCTGCCCCCTCGCTTTCGTGACGGCTTTGCGATAGAATGCCGCAATGCAACCGGAAGCCAACGGCCGTGGAATCTGGAGCGTTATTCTCGCCTCATCGGCGGGCACGCTCATCGAGTGGTACGACTTCTACATCTTCGGATCGCTCGCCACGATCCTCGCTGGCCAGTTCTTCCCCAAAGATAACCCCACCGCCGGCTTGCTTTTCGTGCTCGCCACGTTTGCCACGGGATTTGTGGTTCGCCCGTTTGGCGCGTTGGTCTTTGGGCGCATGGGAGACCTGGTCGGCAGGAAGCACACCTTCCTTCTAACCCTGGTGATGATGGGCCTCTCAACCTTTGCCATTGGCGTCATCCCGACCTACGAAATGATTGGGGTCGCCGCCCCCCTGATCGTTCTGGTCCTTCGACTTGTGCAAGGGCTCGCGTTGGGCGGCGAGTACGGCGGCGCGGCGACCTACGTCGCCGAACACGCCCCCGAAGGGAAGCGAGGCTTCTTCACCAGCTTCATCCAAACCACCGCCACCCTCGGCTTGTTCGTGTCGCTCATGGTCATCTTGGTCACTCGCGGCGCGGTGGGCGAAGCGGCGTTTACGGAGTGGGGCTGGCGCATTCCTTTCCTCGTTTCTTCGGTACTGGTCGTTTTGTCCTATGCTATACGCCGAAAGATGAACGAATCCCCCCTGTTTGCCCAGTTGAAGGCGGAAGGGAAGACGAGCGGGAACCCGCTCCAAGAGAGCTTCGCCAAACCCGAAAACCGGCGGCTGGTTCTGATCGCGCTCTTCGGCGCGACGGCGGGCCAGGGTGTCGTTTGGTATACCGGCCAGTTCTACGCGCTCTACTTCCTGCAGACGGTCATGAACGTGCAGGGGCCCGCCGCCAACAAGATCATCGCCTGGGCGCTCGTCTTCGGCACTCCGCTCTTCATCCTCTTCGGCTGGCTCAGCGACCGCATCGGACGCAAGAAGCTCATCGTCGCCGGCTGCTTGCTCGGCGCCCTCTGCTACATCCCGATCTACAAGGCGATGCAGGGCACCGTGCCTTCGGCGGCGGCTTATGAGGGCAAGGCAACCAGCCAGTCCGTGATTGAGAAGACGACCGACCCGGTGACCAAGAAGGACGTCTACACGCGCGTCGACACCTGGACCGAGGGCGAACTTTCGGTGGTGAAGAAGACGCCCGTGGCCGACCAGAGCGGAGCCCAGCCCAAAGCCGGCGAGAAGCCCAAGGTCGAAATCGCTCCGACCCCGTCCATGTTCTGGACTCTGGTGCTGCTGGTTTTCCTCCAAGTGGTCTTCGTAACCATGGTTTACGGGCCCATTGCGGCGTTCCTGGTCGAGCTCTTCCCAACTCGAATCCGGTACACCTCGATGTCGCTGCCCTATCACATCGGCAACGGCGTCTTCGGCGGGCTCGTGCCGTTCATCGGTACCGCAATGGTCGGAGCGACGGGCAACAGCCTCGCCGGGCTCTGGTATCCCATCGGGATCGCCGCCATCACGTTCGTCGTGGGCTCGATCTACATTCACGAGCACGCCGCTGCCGGCGGATTCAGCGAGGACGTGTAAAGCAAGAGGGGCGCCACCATGCGGTGACGCCCCTCTTTGCCAGTCAGGCGAGTCCTACGGGGTCGCTGCGTACTTGACCTTGCTGTGGCCGAGCCGCAATGTGAACGCGTAAGGCGGCGCGCCGCCGCCCGAAGTAGCAGAGACGGGCCGGAAGAGGACCTTCACCAAGCCGTTGGTTCCGATGAACCTGGCCATGTTGGAAGTCACCTTCTTGGTTTGCGTGGTCTGCGTCGTCTTGAGCGGAAATGCTCCGAGGCTCTCGTAGGCTCCGGTCTGGAAGTTCCAGGCGAAGACGAATCCCGAAACGAGCGTGCCGGGGTCTGCCGCCGCTTGGTTCACGAACTCCAACGAAATCAGCTTCGCCGGGTTCGCCGGGACCGTGTACGTCATTTCGACGCCCGCGATCTGTCCCACCCGCACGATTGGCGTGCTCGCCACGTCGTAGGTCTGGCCGCCGGTGTTCGGGTTCACGATATTCGAGAGGCCGCCGCTCAGCCAGGTGCCGTACGTGGTGGTCACCGATCGGACGGGGGCGTCCTTGCCCAAGCGGGCTAGGGCAGCGACCACGTTCTTGTACTGGTTGACCCGGCCATGCCCGAAGATCGCGCTCGGCCCGATGTTGTCGCAGTTCGCCTCGAGGATGCTCTGGACTTCTGCCGCCTTAAGCGTGGGATTTGCGGCGAAGATCAGCGCGAGACAACCGTTGGCGACGGGTGTCGCCATGCTGGTTCCCGAAGCTCCTCCGTAACCGCCGCCGAGCGTGGTGCTGAGGATATCGACGCCGGGTGCGAAGACGTGCACGCCGCGCCCGTACGCCGAGAATCCGGCGCGCGCATCGTTCTGGTCGGAAGCGCCGACGACGATCGTGTCCGGATAGGAGAAGCCGCTCAGGTCGCGTCCGTCGTTGCCCGCCGCGTAGCAGAATAGGGCGTTGATGCTCTTGATGTACGTGCCCGTCGTGCCGACGGTGGAGGCATCGACGCCGCTATAGCTCGCGCTCACCGTCTTGGCGCCATGCTCGGCCGCCCAGCGGGCGCCCGCCATGATGTCGTCGAGTGCCGCGCCCCCCGAACTGTCGTTGGACGTGCGGACCATCATGATCTTGAAGTTCCAGCCCATGCCGACCACGCCGGTGGAGTTGTTGCCGATCGCCGCCGCGTCGCCCGCAACGTGGGTGCCGTGCCCGTTGATGTCGTTAACCTGGCCTCCGTCGGCTTCCGCCTTTCGGTCGACCGAGTTGTAGCCGGGAACCCGGTTTGCCTTGAGGTCGGGGTGATTGATGTCGATTCCCGTGTCGACCACCGCGACGATCTGTGGCAAGGCGCTCTTGTAGACGAGATCCCAAGCTTGTCGAGACTTGACGGTCGTGTGGTGCCACTGCTGCCCGAACTGGGGATCGTTCGGGTTTCGGGTCGGGTAGCAAATCCAGTTCGGCTCGGCGTACTGGTAGTCGCCGGTGGCCATCAAGGAGAGCGACAGGGAGTTTTCGTTGGTGCCGCTGGGAACGGTCACGATGAACTCGTCGGTCGCCGGGACGTACTCGCGAGCCAACTGGCTAACGCGGCTGCGAGCGCGGTTCAGCACGAAGGATTGCTCAAGGGCGGTCATACCCCGCTTCGCGAGCATCTCAGGTTGGAGCGGACGAACGATCAGTTCGCCGGAAAACTCGTTGATGCCGGGCCGCTCAAAGTAGTGGCCGGGACCCTGGGATTGCGCCGACGCCATCGCGCCAACGCCTACCCAGGCTAGAAAGAAGATGCTCGTTCGTAGGTTCATATCCTCACTCCGGCGAAAGTCCTTGCGCCAAACAGACAAGGGTCGTTTCGCCCTTCTAATTGGTTTGACGGCTCGGGAGGCGGAATGATCTGGAATCGGGCCACATTTTTGGAGCCGAATGCCAATGTTTCCGCATCGGCGGTCGGTCCTCAGCGTCCCTTACTTGTGCTCACTCCTTGGATTCTTGCCGCCGCCCTCTGGAACGATGGAGGCATCTCCCTTGGAGGCTCGCCCCAGTTGCTGCGAGGGCATCCTACGGTTCGGATGGCGAAAGAGCTCATCCGCATGCGAATCGACGAGAATCAGGTGAGGGTCGACTGCACTTTCTGGATGGAGAATCGGGGCAAGGCCTGTGACGTCCGCATGGGCTTCCCCGACGAGGCCTACGGAGCCGACGATCCGGAAGAAGAGGGCGATTCCAAGGTTCCGCCCGGTTCTTTGGAGAACTTTCGGTCCACCGTCAACGGCCGAGAGGTGCCCACGGAGATCGTCCGCGGTAAGTCCGAAGGCGGCCACGCCTACTGGCATGCCAAGGTGGTCCGGTTTGCCGGGGGCAAGACGACCGTCGTAAGGGACACCTACACGACGACGACGGGAGGCTCGATGACTTCCCACGGCACGTTCATGCGTGCCGCGTCCTACATCGTCCACACGGGATCGTCTTGGCACGGCAACATCGGCGAGACCAAGATCGTGGTCGAATTCGCGATACCCGGCATGGGAAAGAACCTGAAAACCGTCAAGGCATCGTCGATCAAAAAGGACGCCCACGGCGGGCTTGGGCCAATCCCGCGCTCCACCGTCGCCTATTCGGGAATCGGCGCCCCCACGGTGAAGGGAACGATGCTCACGTTCATCCGAAAGAACTGGCGTCCGACGGCGAAGGATGACCTGGAACTCCACTTCGACGACCACGGGGGAGGATCATGAAAATCGGGTATAGTACTGGGGTTACCATTCGGAAGTCTTAGCCTTCGTATCGCGAGTTGGGCCTAGTGGCCGGTTCCCGTATTCGATCTCTTTGCCTTAGGAACCGGGACAATCTAAAACTAGGAGGCCAACTTAAATGGCAAAAACACTATACGTGGGCAATCTGCCCTATTCGATCACGGAGTCTCAGCTCCAATCCCACTTCTCCGCCTACGGTGCCGGTAACGTCCGCATCGTCGAAGGACGCGGCTTCGGCTTCGTCGACATCGAGAACGACCAGTTGGAAGCGGCGATCGCCGACAAGAACAACTCGCAGCTCGATGGCCGCACCCTCACGGTGAACGAGGCTCGACCGCGCGAACCGCGATCGGGCGGCGGCGGTGGCGGTAGCTACGGCGGCGGCGGCGGCGGTCGCTCGGGCGGCGGCGGTTACGGTGGCGGTCGGTCGGGCGGAAGCAGCTCCGGCGGACGTCGCTGGTAAGTCAGCAGAACTAACGTCTAACGATCTGAGCCCGAAGGTTCCTTTGAACCTTCGGGCTCTTCAACGTTTTTGGGGCGACGAGGGGCGGCGAACCCGGCGAACCTCCTCCCAAACAGCGGGTGGTCCAGCCTAAGCGCGACGATCGCTGCCACCGCGAGAAGGCTGGCGAAAGTTAGGGCCAGGAAGACGAAAGCCGGCGGAAACGGCATGGACCGAAAGAGCGCCGTTGCCCGATTTCCTCCAAATCCGTAAAGCAACATCGGGTGGATCAGATAGAGGGCAAGCGAGGCGTCGCCAACCCTGGCCATGGCTGCCGCCCACTTCCGTTCCTGCCACCTGGGAGCCTCAGCGACCAGAATCCACCCCAAGGCCGCGCTCGCGACCATGAACGAGCCGTTGTACAGCTCGGTCGAGATCCTCCCTCCCCGGAACAGCTGAACGGCCAAGAGCAGATGGGTCGTCACTCCGGCGACCGCCGCCAGCCACGCCCAGACCCTTGCCTTCGCCATGACATCGGGAGCTTCCTTCCAGCGATATCCGAGCCACGCGCCAACCAAGATGGGCACCAGGTACGCGAATGCCAGCGAAGCCGGGGCGAAGAAGTGGACCACCTCGCGCTGCGCCAGATACCATGCCGCTTGGAGCACGACGCTCAAAAGCGCGAACCAACCCAACGGAACTCTGACTTTCAGGACGCCAATCACCAGCGGAAACAGCAGGCACAACTGCAAGCTCACCGACATGAAGTAGAGGTGGAAGTAGGCCTTGCCCCAAAGCAAGATATTCACCCACGAAGAGGGGTTCGCAATGAGGTTCGGTCCTTGGATCGGTCCTATCAGGGGCCAATCCCGGGTCACGATGCCGGTGTCGGCGCCCGTTTTGGTCACGTAGAGCCGAAAGAGAACGTAAAGAACGCTCCAAACCACGAACGGCCACACCAAACCCGCCGTGCGCCTCTTGTAGAACCGCACCCAATCGATTCGGCCCGGCTTGGAGACGCTGCGCGCGAGGAGCAGGGCGGAGACGAACAAGAAAATGGGCACCGCCAAGTGGCTGAACCGGTTGAGCAACATCGTCGCCCACCACGCCCCGGAATGGTCGTCGAGGTGCTTGCGCGCACTGTAGGACGACGAATGGTGGAAGATAACCGCCAGAATGCAGAGCCCCTTGACGATATCGAAGGTGCGCTCGCGCGGTGCGGCGGTGCTGTCGCTCATGAAATCCGTACGTTAGGACGGGCTACTGAGGATAAATGTCCTTTCGGCACGAAAACCAGGGCCGCCGCAGCTCCCCGTAGGCGATCCGCTTGGCGTGGCCGTCGCACCACAGCGTGACCGCTCCCTCTCGGTGCAGGAAATGGAAGTGGTCCTTGAGGTCTTGCCGGTTGGGCGGACCGTTGAACCAGTCGTCGGTTTGGAGGAAGTTACACATCGGCACCCTCGAAAGGTGCTCCCAAACCGCCAGCGTCGTCGCGGGTTCCTGAATGTCCGTCCCCTTTGCCGCAATCATGTTGAACACGCCCCCGACGAACGTGTAGTCCTTGTTTCCGGGCCCGAACTCGTTCCCCTGCGCGCCCGGGTTGCGGCTGTAGTAGGAACTGTAGTAGGCAGGGCTGAAGAAGTTGTAGGCGTAGGCGCTCTGCCACTGCGGAGGCATCATCGGGCATTTCTTGATCCCGTGATTCTTGATGTACGGGTCGAGGCCCCCCGGACGGATCGGATTGCGCGCCGGCTCGTAGACGTGGCCGTAGAACCCGCCGTCGATCCCGAAGTTGTTGTTGTCGTAGCCGATCCAAATCTGCTGCGGGGCGTAGCCCGTCATCGGTTGGTAAATGGCGCTCGGGCACCACGCGTCGTCGTTGTCGCCCGCATACATGATGAACGCCAACCCAAGCTGCTTCATGTTGCTGGCGCAAACCACCTGCTTGGCGCTCATCTTCGCTTGGGCGAAGACGGGGAACAAGATGGCGGCCAGGACCGCGATAATCGCGATCACCACAAGCAGCTCGATCAGTGTGAAGGCCCGTCGCATAACATCATTCTATGGGCAAACGCCAGGATTTGCCCGTAAATTTCTATGGCTTTGTCAGTCCCCCGTCCACTTGGATTCCCAAAACGCCGGACGGCGGCGTGCCGTGGGCGTTCCACTTGGTGTCCGAGGATTCGAAGATGAGCACGGTGCCTTTTTCGAGGTCGCCCTTGTACTTCGCGCCGGCGGAATCGTTCATCCCGTAACCGTAGCCCCCCGAGTCGGGCCGGACGAACTTCTTCATCGCTTCCTCGTCGGTGAGGTCGTTCGTCTTGATATACGGCTTCACGGCATCCATCCAACCGGCGGCCTCCGGGAACTGGCCTTCCGACTCGTGGTACAGCATGATGCCCGTGTAGAGCGCCTTCAGGTTGTCCCGAGACGTGCCGACGTAGCTGTGCTTCGCATCGCGCTCTAGATAGGCGGAAATCACGCCCCACAGATCGCGGACCGTGTCCCCGGCAAAGATCGCCAAACCGGCGACGATCAACACGAAGACGCCGAAACATCCGCCGAGAAAGCGCCGGCGACGGGAAGAGCGGTTTTCCGACATGCGCTATTTATGGACGCGGTTGCGCCGCATTCGTTGCGTTTTGCGCCCGAGACCGAACGAGTCGCTCCCGATGGTCGTTGAACACGCACAGGGCGCGGATTCCCAACACGTTCGCGACGTTTACCGCGTCTTCCCATTTAGACGGGTTGACTTTCGCGTCGCGGCATTTCCAAGCCTCGCCGTCGAATCGGGGGCAATCCTTGCAATCCATGGTTCTTGTCGCAGTTCTCGTTGGTTCTCGTTTTCTCGGCGCCCAGCTTACACTGGCGGATGGCGTGGCGTCGTGGGTTCACGATGGCAAGACCGAAAAGGTCTCCTACGTCCCTCCCGCGCCCAAACGTGCCGACCGGGTCGTGTTCAGAAAAGACGAGACGTTCGTGGTTTGGGATGCGCGCGGATTGAGCGTCAGGCACGGAAAGCGCGTGGTCACCACCCGCCTGCCGGAAATCAGCCTTACGCCAAAACTCTTTTCCAAGGACGAGATTCTGGCGACGCGCGAGAAGATCGCGGCGGGCAGCCGCTCACAAGAAGCGAGCGCCCTCTCGGGGGCAAAGCGCTTGGGCTCGGACGTGTACCTCTTGGTCCGTTGGGACGACAAAACCGGAACCCCCTGGCTCGAAGCCCTGGTAAGGGTGAACCTGGAGAAGAAAGACTCCAAGCCCGAACTGGTGGGCAAGTTCGACGGCATCTCCACCGCGAGGCTTCCGATCGACGATCGGCTGATGGTGTCGGGCGACGCGCTCACCACCATCGTGCGCACCGGCGCAACTTGGGGCGTTGCCCGCTACGCTCCGCAAGCCGAGGAGTTCTCGATGGACGTGCTCGGCACCGGACTCGTCGACTACCGTCTCCCCAAGGCGGGCCGCATCATCGCCCTCGAGCAAACCTCGTACTCCACGTCGGTCGTGGCGAGCGTGGATTTAGTCAATTTAACCCGGCGAATCCTGCTCGATTCCTCAGGTGAAGTGAAGCTGGTGGATGGGGAAGAGCCGGCGCTCGCCGTCGTCGCGAGGGCAAAGAAGCGCCAACTCCAAAACCTCGAGTCGGGCATCGTGCTTGGTTTGGCCCCTGACGAGTCGGTGGTCCGAGCCTTCGGCGGCGTGCTGATTTTTCGCCCCGCCGACAAGCCGGCTGAGGCGAAGCTCCTCACCCTGGAGCGGTTCGAGCCGATCGCCCAGTGGAAGAAGGACGCTAAGCCAGCGCCACCGGCTGGCCGGTCCGCACCGCCTCGTACCCGGCGAGAGCCACCCGCGCCGCTTCCCAACCGTCCTCGCCACTAACCGTCGGCGCCGTATCGTTCAGGATGCACCGCACGAAGTCGTCCACCAACGAGCCGTCGAGGTTCGAGCCCCAACCCATCAGCGTGTGCTGCATGTTCGCGTCCTGATAGCGGTCGATGGCTTGCCCGAACATGTCCATTTCGATCACGCCTTCTTCGCCGACCACGCTCATCGTGACGTCGCCCCAGGTCTTGAAGCTCTGGGAGCGGGACCAGCTGGAGTCGAGCGTGGCGAAGACGCCGTCGCCATAGTCCAAGGTCAGCATCGCCGTGTCTTCCCAGGCCTTCTCGTACATGTTGTGGCCTGTCTGGGCGAAGACCCGCTCGGGAGCCTTGCCCAAGAGGTCGCGGAGGAGATCCGCGACGTGAACGGTGTGGTCGATCATCGCTCCGCCGCCCGACTTGTCCGTTTCCACGAACCAGTCGAACGGGCATCGCCCGCGGTTGGTGGCGCAAATCGCCTTGATCTTCCCGACATCCCCCGCCTTCACCCGCTCCTTCAGCCGAGTCCAAGCCGGCGAGTACCGGCAGGGAAAGGCGGTCATGAGCTTGACCCCGGCGGCTTTGGCGGCGCCCAAGAAGACGTCGGCTTCCTCCTTGCTGGTCACCAAAGGCTTCTCGCAGAGAATGTGCTTGCCGTGTTGCGCCGCCACCACGCCGAGCGCGGCGTGCTGCCGGTTCTCGCTGCAGATGACGACGGCGTCGACCTCGCTCAGCAACTGGTCCGCATCGGCGAAGGCGCTTTGCCCCGACTTCGAGGCAAACGCTTCGGCGCGCTGGGGGTCGCTGTCCCATACCCCCGCCAGTTGGGCATCGCTCCGATGCTGGAGGGCGTGAACGTAGCCCCACGCATGCATGTGGGCGACTCCGAGAAAGCCGACGCGGATGGGCATTTCCGAAGATTACCGTCCGCGAACGGAGTACAGTGAACTTATGGATTATCGTCCCTTGGGAAGCACCGGAATGATGGTCTCGGCAGCGTGCATGGGCACCATGACCTACGGCTGGGAGCCGGACGATTGGGGCTCTCACGAGAAGGAAGCGTTGGAGATCAACGCCAAAGCGCTCGAGTTGGGCATCACGTTCTTCGACACCGCCGACGTGTACGCCCGCGGGGTCAGCGAGACGATTCTCGGCAAGGCGATCAAGGGCAAGCGGGACAAGCTGGTCATCGCCACCAAGTGCCACGGGCGAATGGCGGACGACGACCCCAACGCCTGGGGCAACTCCTACAAGCACGTCGTCGAAGCCTGCGAGGCGTCGCTAAAGCGGCTTGGCACCGACTGGATCGACCTCTACCAAATCCACCGCCCGCAGCCCGAAATCCCCATCGACGAGACGCTGCGCGCTTTAGACGACCTCACCCGGGCAGGGAAGATCCGCTACGCGGGATGCTCGACCTTCGCCGCGTGGCAGGTGTGCGAGGCGCACTACGTCGCGAAGGAACTGGGGGCAAGAGGGTTCGTGTGCGAGCAGCCGCCCTACAACTTGCTCGACCGCCGGATCGAGCGCGAACTGCTCCCCTTCTGCCGCACGTACCACTACGGCGTCATCCCGTGGTCGCCTCTCGCGGGCGGCCAGCTCAGCGGCAAATACCTCGACAAGCCCGATGCGGGGCGCTACGCCAAATCCGACCCCATGGGAAGGGTGAACAAGGCCTCGACCAACGCGGTCAAGAAGCTCAAGCGCATCGCCGACCGCAACGGCATGAGCCTAACGACGATGGCTTTGGCGTGGGTGGCGAACCAGCCCGGCATCACGAGCCCCATCATCGGGGCGCGAAGCCACGCGCAGCTTGAGGAATCCGCCCAGGCGTGTTGCACCCGCCTGAGCGACAAGGTGCTCGCCGAGATCGACAAGGTCGTTGCCCCGGGTTCGAACGTGCTGAACTACTACACCGCGAACTTCGGGCCGAACGCCCGGCCGCGCTAGCTCAATACTCGTACCGTTCGGCGTATCGGTGCATCGTCTCGATGCGCCGAATGGTGCCCGCTCCGCTCCGCATCACGATGGACTCGGTGAGGGCGAAGCCCCGCTTGTAGCGGACGCCCTTCAGCAGGTCGCCCGACGTGATGCCAGTGGCGACGAAAATGACGTTGCCGTTCGCCAAGTCCTCGGTCCGGAAGACGCGGTCCACGTCTCCGCCCACCATGGCTTCCGCCCGCTTGCGCTGGTCGTCGTTGCTGAACACCAGCTTGGCTTGCATCTCGCCGCCGCAGCAAAGCGTTGCAGCCGCAGAGATGACGCCCTCGGGAGCCCCGCCGATGCCCATCAAGCCGTCGATGCCGGCATCGGGGTCGAGCGCCGCGATCGCCACCGAAAGGTCGCCGTCCGGAATCAGGTGCACCCGGGCGCCGGCGGCGCGGATCTCGTCGATCAGCTTCTCGTGGCGAGGTCGGTCGAGGATGCCGATGATCAGCTCGTCCACGTCCTTGCCCAGCGCCTTCGCCATCAGGCGGATGTTGACCTTGGGCGGAAGGGTGATGTCGACCACGCCCGCGCACTCGGCGCCCACCACCAGCTTGTCCATGTAGCAGTCGGGCGCGTGCATCAAGAAGCCCTCGCCGTCGACGCAGGCGGCAAGGACGGCAATGGCGTTGGGCGTGCCGTTGGCGCATAGGTTCGTGCCTTCCAGCGGATCGACGGCGATCGAAATCTTGGGGCCGTCGCCCGTGCCCACCTTTTCGCCGATGTACAGCATCGGCGCTTCGTCCCGTTCGCCCTCGCCGATGACGATCGTGCCGTCCATCGCCATGTCGTGGAGGGTGCGGCGCATCCCCTCGCAGGCGGCTTGGTCGGCCGAGTTGCGGTCGCCCTTGCCTACCCACCTTGCCGAACTGAGGGCGGCGGCTTCGGTTACGGCGAGAAAATCGGGGTTGGTTTGCTGCTTCATCGGGTTCCCTTCGTTGCGAACGAGGCTCAGTTTACTGTTTCGGCATCTTTGCCGGGTCTCCTTCCCTGAGGGCGCTCCTTGATTCTCCCGATCATCTTTGGTACAATCGTGCTTCCACGCTGCCGCATAGCTCAGTCGGTAGAGCAGCTGACTGTTAATCAGCGGGTCATAGGTTCGAGTCCTATTGCGGCAGCCATAATTTTAGGTTCAAAACCCGCCCTCCGAGGGTGGGTTTTTTGCTTTGGAAGGGACGGCGGGGCACGACGGGGGACATGTGGGTCCTCATAACAAGCGCACGCGCGCCGTGAACGGTCCGCTGGTAGGCTCCACTCTCAACAACATAACATGTGCCAGGTTGGCGATCCAAGCCAAACGCCTGGTCCAAAGAGCCGGGATAAGAGCGGGCTCGGAAATAGTTGGGGAGCTGTATGTGAGACTGCCGACAAAGCACCGAGGTGAAGAGCAATGATTACAACTGCGACCTGGCCGCTCGGACGACCTAACGTTACAAGCGCACGTCGGGCTCAGGCCCGTCGATCGCTTTCGGGGACAAGCGCGCCCGCACAAGATGCGCTCGTACACTTCGCCTCTATGATCGGCGCCTCTTTCTCATTCCCAAACCCAGCATCATCCCGCCGAGACCAAGTGCGGCAAGACTCGACGGCTCGGGCAGAATCGTGTCGATGTGGTCCAGTTCCAACGTTTGGTCGCTATTGGGACCCGTTAGGTTGGAATAGATATCGACGGTAAGCGAGTCGGCAATCCCCAAATTGTCAGGGGAAAACTCGAAACTATCAAAGTGCAAATCCGCCCCAAAGCCACCGAGCCCTTTCGTGTTGCTCTCTAGGGCGACACCAAGCCGCCGAAGGGTGAGCGTAGTTCTAATGACGTCCGATGTTACTAGCTGACGATACCAAATTCTAATCCCACCATCTGTTGCATTGAACAGCGGCATACCGGAACCAAAGTTCGACAAATGGTGATCGTATCCCTCATTACCGTCTTCATCGCCTGAGCCATCGTATTGCAGCAACACATGACCGGGCGATGAACTGCCCGGTGCGCCGTTTCCAATGCCACCAACACGATAAAAAGGACCTCTAAACTCCTCATACCGAGCCATAAACAACGGGCCAGGAGGCGAAGTGTTGTCGAGTTGAGATAGCTCAACGTCGCGCTCTCCACCAAGGATGTCACCGCGAAATGCGGTCACGAATGAGTGCCCACCCTCGTTCGCGCCCCCAAATGTGATGTCTTGTGAGTGGTTAAATGGTTGGAACGAATCAACGAGTGTGGCACTTGCCACGTTGTTAAGTCCGAGCAACAAGACTGTAAAGACACTTTTCACTCATCAAACCTCTTCACCAAGGCCAAGCATTAGCCGGCTCATGGGGTACTTGGGCGCTATGTGTTGCGCCTTCTTCGATACCAGAAGCCCAGCATCATCCCGCCGAGACCAAACGCGGCAAAACTCGACGGCTCGGGCAGAATCGTGTCGATGTGGTCGAGGTAGAGCGACTGGTCTGAGTTAGGTCCGATGAGATTGCAGAAGATGTCGATCGTGAGCGAATCAGCCACCCCAAAAACCTCAGGAGCAAAAGCAAAGTTGGCAGGGCGAACCTGGTCACCGCCTCCTCCCAGAACCACGGTCTGGCTCGCAATGACTGCGCTGAGCCTCCGCAACGTCACCGTTGTTTGCACGCCTTCGGTCGAACCAAGCTGCCGGTACCATATTCGCACACCCCCATCCGTTGCGTTGAACAAGGGCGTCCCAGCACCCATATTGTTTAGGTGACGGTCATAGCCAAGGTTTCCATTCTCGTCCCCGATTCCATCGTACTGCAGGATCGCATGCCCAACGCTCGAGAAACCGGGCGTCCCATTTCCGTCTCCACCCAGCCGGAATGGGGCCGGAGTGTAATCATAAAACCGCGCCATGAAGACTGGACCCGGCAATGAAGTGTTTTCTAGTTGAGAAAGTTCCACATCCCGTTCGCCGCCTGCACAGTCTGCACGGTAGGAACCGACTAACGAGTGTCCTCCTTCAAACGCGCCTCCAAAAGAGAGGTCGTTGCTGTGATCAATCGGCTGGAAGGCGTCCAGGATAGTGGCACTTGCTGTGGTGCCAAAGCACAAAGGCAGAGAAACCATAACAGTTTTAAGATTCTTCATGGTTTTCTAAGTCGCCCTTTTTGGGAATCCATGGCCCCAGAGTGCCCTAAGTAGTCCGAAACGGCATCCCACGTCGTGAAGTCTCGACGTCCAAGTCCCAGAAGGACGGCATTAGTCGATCTGCCGCCAAGTCGGCCGCTTCGGATCACTTCCATACCCATTCTAACACAGGTTACTTAAATATGCAACTTGGCGGGAAGATGGTAACCAAGGGCCAAAGCCACGACGCCTGCTGACCTGTCGCAGCGGCATGCGTGAAGCTGGGTGCACCCTACGCCACGCGGTCGGCGCGTAGGATGCACGCCGGGTAGGAGGGCAAAGACACCTCCATGTCCAGGTTGCCGCCACCTAAAAACAGGCAGGTGACGAGCGGGACCGCACCTTTTCGCGGCGCGTACTCCCGGCGGTTGACGTCGCGCCCGCTTCCCGGCGGAGTCGTGCACCTCGCGCGGAGAACTTCCGCCCGAGGCGCACTTGCTGATAAAGTTGCGTTCTAAGACCCGAAAACCGCCCAAACCGCCAGAGCCCAGACTCAAAACCCGACTTGCTGACGGCGAAAACGGGTCAGTGCGACCCCCCGTCGGCAACAATTGCCGCGCGTGCCGAACCGCCTTGCTCGAACCAACGAAAGCGCCGCTACACCGGGTTGGGTATGTAGTCGCCGCCGCGGCAGCCCTGCAGGTACTGCAAGCCGAAAACCTGGCCGGTCATCTCGAGGTCGTCCTTGTAAACGGGGTCGTGCCAGCCTTCGATGTCGATGGCGCCGCGCCAGCCCGCTTGCCGCAGAATGGTGATCACGTCCGTCCAGTTGGTGTCGCCAAAGCCGGGCGTGCGGTGCCAGATGTAGGGCTTGCCGCTCCGGATGCCTTCGGACTCGATGACGTCCCACGCGATCGTGGCGTCCTTGCCGTGCACGTGGTAGACGCGGTCCACCCACTTGCGAAGCTGGGCGATCGGGTCGATGAGCGAGACCATCTGGTGGCAGGGCTCCCACTCCAAGCCGAGCGTGTCGCCCGGAACGGCGTCGAACATCATCTCCCAGGCGCGGGGCGAGTGGGCGATGTTCCAGCGGGGAGCGGACCAGGTGCCGCCCATGTCGCAGTTCTCAAAGGCGATCTTCACGCCCTCGCCCGCCGCGACCTTCGCGAGCTCGCCGAAGACTTCCTTGAACTTGGGCATCGACTCGTCGATGGGCCGATCCTCCAGGGCGCCCGCAAAGCCGCAAACCACGTTGCAGCCGAACAGCTTGGCCGACCGGATGACCCGCGCCCAGTCGGCGGCGGTCTTCTCGTCCGTCAGCGGGTTGCCGTAGATGCCGATGCTGCTGATCTCGGCTTCGCCCGCCACCACGTCGAGGCACTCCTTGGCGGTCTTTTCGAGGTCGACGCCGCCCACGTATTGCCACAGCGTGAGTTCGAAGGACTCGAAGCCGTGGGGGACGACTTGCCGAAGATAATCGGCACCCTTGTCCATGGGAGCGAGGGTGCCGATGCGGATGTCTTGGTGGTTCTGGCGGGAAGACATGGGAACGATTAGGTTACCGCTCCCATGCCGTCGCTTAGAACCCGGTTCGCCGGTTGCTGACGAGAAAGTCGGTGATGTAGAAATCTCCGCGATCCCGCTGGAACCGATAGTGGTGGTACACGGTGCAACGCCGGCCCCACGCGTCGATGTAATCGTGCCGCGCGGCAACCTGGGCGTCGTTGCGGCTGCTGCGAACGCTGAGGATCTCGTAGCGCGCCGTGCGCGTGCCGTAGATGTTGTCGACCATCAGGTCGTAGTAGTCGTCCGCGCCGATGCTGTAGCAGTAGCGGCCGTCCATGTAGATGCCGACCCTGCCGTTGCGGGGGATGATGCGGCCCAGGGCACGTCGGTCGCTGTTCTCCCAGGCGTCGACCAGGTCGTCAAGTGCAAGGTCGAGGTCCGAGCGCCGGCTGTTGCGGTCCCAGTTGCCCCAGTCGTCCCAGCCGCCGCCGCGGCGATAGCTGTAGATGTCGCCCACGCCCCACTGACAACTGTAGTTGTCGATGAAGACGATCCTCGAACCCAGGATGTACGCCGGGAGGTTCGTGTAGTAGTACCAAGGCGAGATCGTGCAGCCGTTCACGTAGCTGAACGTGTAGTGCGGATACCAGAACCAGTTGTCGTTCCAGTTCGAGTTGTACTGGTAGTAGCCCGACCGGTAGTGGACGCTGGGGTTGTCCTCTCGTCCAACTTGGTACTGGAGCGTGCCGCCGCGAAGATCGATCGGGGCGCCGCCGATTTCCAAGGGCCGTCCGCCGCGCTCGCGCGAATAGGCGTTGTTCGTGCCTCCGTAGTTCGAACTGCCGCTCCGGCCCGACTGGTTGCCGCGCCGGTTGATCAGGTCGCCGCCGGACTGCTGGCCGCCGGAGTCGGGACGCCCGACGCGCCCGAGCGGTCCTCCGGCGTTGCCGCCGTTCGTACCTTGGCTCCCGCCGCCGTTCCACGTGCCGCCACCAAGGCTGCCGTTGCCGCCACCTTGGTTGCCGCCGCCTTGATTGCCACCGCCACGGTTTCCGCCCCCTTTGCCCAACTCGCCGCCGTTTCCACGGTCTCGGCTGCCGCCGCCTCCGCTGTTCGAGGTTCCACCGGAGCCTCCGCCCTGGGTGCCTCCGCCGCGGTTGCCGCCGCCTTTGCCAAGCTCGCCCTGGCCGCCGCCCCGCTCGCGGCTTCCGCCGCCGTTGGACGATCCTCCGCCGGTTTGCGTGGATCCGCCGCCTTTATTGCCCTTCGATTTGCCCAGCTCACCTTGAGCCATGCCGGTAGAGGCGAAAAGGGCCAAGCAACTGGCCAAACCAAGGACGGGAAGTAGTTTCTTCATCGAACGTTCCTCACTCACTATTCTATAGCTGAAACGCGCTGCGGGGCCCAAAGTTACGTCCCTTGGGCCTTTCGGCAACACACCTGCGTTGCCACGCCTCGAAAACCCAGGCTCGAATAAAGGGATTCGGCGCCGTCGTCCCGGCGTAAGCCAGGCGAGTTCGCCGCCGTCGCCAAAGAAGCGCTCCAGAAGGCGCGCAATGACGTCGCGGGCGAGCCCCTGGCGTCGATGCTCGGGCAGGGTGCCGATGCCGGCGATCTCGCGGATGGTGTCCGTGCCGATGGCGTAGCCCACCGAAGCGGGCTCGCCGTTGTGAACGGCATAGGCGGCAAAGTTCCTGCCGCTCTCGAAGCCTCGTCGCGCCTCCGGGTCGTCCGGCCCGGGCGGCATGCCGAAGGCCACGTCGGCGATACGACGGCATAGCATCGCTTCGGCGGCAGTCGCGTCGCGAACATCGTGGTGCAGGGGACGGGGAAGGTAGTCGGCCTTGGGCAGGAGCATCACGGGCATCGCCTTCTCAAGCTCGATTCCCTGGGCTTCCAGCATGGAGGGCAACGCCGGCCACAGGTCGCGGAAGAACTCCAATCGGGGTACTCGATCTGCCGTCTCAAACACCGCGATCATCTCGCGGACGTCGCTCTCGTCGGGCTCCGAAACGGGCACCGCGTAGTTCAGCCAAACAAGCGGGTCGGTGGGGTGGAGCATGATTTCGAACGACCGGGTGGTGGTCGTTTCGCGGCTCGGCTTGGTCGACGCCACCAGGGCGTCTTGATCTCCTGGAAGTTGCGTGGCCAAAGACACGGTGCGATTATGGGGTTTCCCGTCGAGGTCTTTCGACACGGAGTTCAAAATGCCACAATGTCCGTCGTGACGAAACCTCGAATTGCCATCCTCCCCGGCGACGGAATCGGCCCGGAGATCATGGACGCCACGATCAGCATTCTCGAAGCGACCGGCCTGGAAGCGGAGTGGGTTCCGCTCGATGCCGGGCTAAGCGCCGTCGAAAAGGGCAAGGCTCCCATGCCGGTCGAGACGGTCGAGGCGATTCGGGAAATCGGGGTTGCCCTCAAGGGTCCGACGACGACGCCCAGCGGCGGCGGCCACCAAAGCGCCAACGTGCAACTGCGCAAGGCGCTGGATCTCTTCGCCAACGTACGGCCCGCGAAGACGTTACCGGGCTTGGCGGGCCCGTTCGCAGACAAGAAGATCGACCTGATCATCGTCCGCGAGAACACCGAGGACCTTTACGCGGGAATCGAGTACAAGCCGCACCCCGACGTTGCCCAATCCATCAAGGTCATCACCCGGCAGGGAAGCGCAAGGCTCTTTAAATACACGTTCGACATGGCGCGCAAACAGGGACGGAAGCGCGTGACGGTGGTCCACAAGGCCAACATCATGAAGCTCAGCGACGGCTTGTTCCTCGAGGAGTTCTACAAGGCGGCGGAAGAAAACCCGGACATCCAAGCGGACGACATCATCGTCGACAACTGCTGCATGCAGCTGGTCACCCGGCCGGAGAAGTTCGATGTGCTCGTCACCGAGAATCTGTACGGCGACATCATTAGCGATCTGTGCGCGGGCTTGGTCGGTGGCTTGGGCTTGGCGCCGGGGGCCAATATCGGCGAGAAATGCGCGGTGTTCGAGGCGGTCCACGGTTCGGCTCCCGACATCGCCGGCAAGGGCGTGGCGAATCCCACCGCGCTCCTTCTTGAGCGGGGTGATGATGCTTCGCCACCTTGGGCGTCACGAGCAAGCCGACCGCATCATGAACGCGGTGCTGCGAATCTGCGCGGACGGCCACTGCCTCACCGTCGATTTGGGCGGCAAGGCAGGGACCGAAGAGTATCGGGCCGAAGTGATCCGAAAGGCCGGCTAGCGCCTCTTTCGGCGCACAAACAAGGCAGCGGCACCCAGCAGGGCCACGGCTCCAGTGGACGGCTCTGGCACGGCGACGTAGGTTTTGAACATCATGTCGAACGGCTCCCACTTGCTCGATTGGCTGGGATCCGTAAAGCCAAGGCTGCCACGGTTGTACCGGCCCGAGCCCACGCAGACGCCGTAGGGGTCGGGCAAGCCCGCGATCGGCTTGAACTCGTAGGTGTACTTGCTGTTGGCCACGACCGGGACGTTCACGTTCCACGTGTCCCAAGTGAGGTTGCTGTTGCTGAAGATGGAGACCGTTTGGGTCTGTAGCAACTGGCCGCCGGTGCCCTCGCCGGCGAACACCTTGAGCGTCGCCGTTCCGTTCATGCTTCCGAAAAAGGCACAGTCGATTCGGACCATATCACCGGTCAGACCGGCGGTAAACGACTGCCAGTACGAGTAGCCCTGCAAGGTGCGAGCGCTCATGCCCCCGTCGTAAAAAGTCTGGCTCTGGTCCAGCACTTGGGCGGACGCCGCCATTGCGGCGGTTGCTCCGCCCAAAATCAACGCAAGTTTCAAGTTCACAATCCTCTCCTTTCCGCTCGGCGGTGCCGAACAAGAATAAGGAGGGGGCGAGGAGGCCCAAGGATACTAGCCGCCGATTCGTTGGAGGAAGTTCTCCGCGGGACCGCCTTCGGAGGTCTGGGTGACCCCAAAGCGCCGGATCTTGGCCGCCAAGGACTTGACCAGAGCCGGTCGTCGCGGATCGTCGGCTGCAATCCGCGTGACTTGCAGGTACTCCAAAGCCATTCGGGCTTTCTGGACCATCCAGAGCGCGTTGCTGTCGTTCGCGACCGCGGCCTCGGCTTCGTTGAACAGGGCCTCACCCTTCACGAGTAGGTCGTCGGGGAAGTACGGAGCGGTGGGGGGATCGTAGATCGTGGCGTCCAACTTCTGCTCCCGCGCTCCCCGGTGGGTAAGGTCCAACCAGGCTTGCATCTGCGGCGCCGCCTTTCCGTAGACGCCCGTAAGGAACTCCCAGATGATCGGCTTGGCGGGCAGGCTAGGGTTCCACATCATCCGGGCCAGCACGTAGGACTTCAACTCCGCCATGTCGGCTCCGCCGCCCGGAGGGTACGCGCCTTCTTCGAAAACACCGACCACTCCGTTGGCTTTGAATATCCGAAGGTCGCCCACCATTTCGTCGAGGCAGGGAAGCGGCTGAAGGTAGTTGGCGAAGTCGGTGCAGTAGTGCCAGATGTATAGCTGGTTGGTGACCTTCGCCCAAGTTTGTAGGTTTGAAAGCGGAAGCTTGTTCTTATCGCATCCGTCGAGGGGATGGGAGAAGCAAGCGTAGATCGGGGCGAGCCGCACGCGCACGTTCTTGTGGGGCTTCTCCTTGAGCGGTGGTTTCTCGCTCCACTGGTAGGCGAGGGTATCGATCAGTACCTTCGGATACTTGACCGCGATGGCGTCCGCGACCTTGTTCACAAATCGAAGCAGCGGGCCCGAGGGCGAGCCTTCCTCTGCCTCCACCGCCCGGCAAGCATCGCATTCGCATTGGTAGTAGGTGTCGTTTTGCGAAACCGAGAAGATCGTGGCGCTCGGGTTTTCCCGAATCCAGTCTTCGACCTTGGCGATGGTGATCTTGAGGACGTCGGGATTCGTCAGGCAGAGCTGCGCATAGCCGCTTTGACGCGCACCCTGAACCTGCGAGAAGTACTCCGGATGGTCTTTGAAGTAAACAGAGGGGGGAACGAGTTCGGAGAACGTATGGACGAACTTGCCGTACGAGACTTTGCCACCCACGGCGTCGTCCAGGGGCATGCTGTTGCCGTTCACGCGGTTGCGCAGGCACCAGTCTTTGGCGGTGAACGCCTCGGTGAAAAACGGCTCACGGTATTCGAAAGCCGGTTTCTCTCTAACCTTAAGCGAGGGAATGGTCAGGGTCTTCCTGAGGGGTAGGAACGACGCCTTGGCGGTGAACCACCGGCAACCGACGACGTCCTGCAGGAATCCGTAACAGCCGTACATGGCGCCGCGCTTCCCCCCGCCCCGAATCACCATGCCCTGGGCGTCGGTCCGAATGGTGTACTCCTCTTCTCCCAGGTTCGGTTCGAAGGCGACTCGGATGCCCTTAGCGCCTCTAGGCAGCTTCTGAACGATGGCGAAAATTGCCCCGGTTACCGCCTTCAGCGTGGATTGCAGTTCCTCAGCCCCGTGATGAAGGGCGGGAGGTTGGTCGGCGGCGACGATTACCCAAGAGGTCTTGCCGTCTTGGGCGAGCGTGATGCCCGAGGTGACGGAAGTGGCGAGCAAGGCGAGCGCCAACATGCCCCAGTATGGTCCCATTGGGGCGGGAAAATGGAAACGGCGGGAGCGTACCAATGGGAGGAAGAGGAGGCTCTCCCGTGGGAGAACCGAGGAACGTCCCGCCAACCTTATTCTGGTGCGTACTCTGAGGCGGGTTGGCCAGCTAGACCAAAGGTGTCCGCAGGATCGCAAGATTTACTCTTGACCGCCCATTTGTCGGCACTAACATAGCGCCGTGACCGGTATCTTCAGGCGATGAGGGCATCCATCGTTTGGGGCGCGCTCGCCCTGCCGGCCGTCTTGTTTGCTTGGGGACAGAACAAGAAGGACGATCTCACACTCGACGACCTGTACCCCGAAAAACCTCTGACCGGAAAAACCGCTCGCGGCATGTCTTGGTCCAGCGATGACCGCTACGTGGCCTACGTCTGGAACCCGTACGACGACAAGGGCTCCGACATCTGGGTTTACGACACCGTGGAGAAGAAGGCGACGCGAATCACCTCGATCGACATGATGGCGCCGTTCGACCGCGACACCCTGAAAACCAAGGAGCGCTACCAGCGCGAGAAGGACGACGAGAACAAGCGCCGGGGCCTGAGCGGCGACGAACTGAAGAAGTTCGAGGAAGAGGTCAAAAAGCGCAAGGAGAAGGAGGAACGCACCGGCGACTACTCCGGCATTTCCGAGTTCGAATGGTCGCACACCGGCCACGATTTGCTCTTCACGTTCAAGGGCGACGTCTATCGCCTCACCGTGGGCAGCGACACACCCGTCCGTTTGACGAAGACCAAGGACCCCGAATCCAATCTGCAGTGGACCAACGCCGACGATGGGTTCTTTTTCCGACGGGGCGAGAACGTCTTCCGAGTTCGTTTCAACAGCGCGGTTATCGAGCAGCTGAACCCCGACTTGCCCCAGAACATGAAGATGGGCTGGTACAGCATCTCGCCCGATGAGACGAAGTTGGCGATCGCCAGCGGCCGCACCACCGGGCAGGATCGGCAGGTCACCTACATCGTGTATCGGGGGCGGTTCGCCGAGGCAAGGACGACGCCGCGTGGCGTGGCTGACGACGTGTTCAACGAGGAGTCGTACCTCTACCTCTATGACCTGAACGACGACCCAGTCAAGAATCCCGCCAACGACGGCAAGCCGTGGCAGATTTACTTCTGGCCCGCGGGCAAGGAGTATGGCCAAACGAGCCTTTCGCCCGAGCCGTGGTCTGCGGACAGCAAGAAGTTCGTGTTTAGCACCTGGAAGCGCGACCAAAAGGAGTTCCAGGTTGTCGTCGCGGATGTTGTCAGCAAGAAGACCGACACGGTTTACACCGAGACGTTGAAGGGTGGGCACACGACGCCTGGCAGAGCGGTTCCCACGTTCACGCCAGACGGCAGCAAGATCGTGATCAACACCGATAAGTCGGGCTATATGCACCTCTGGGTTGTCGATCCGGCGGCGAAGACCGCCACGCAACTCACCAAGGGCGACTTCGAGGTGGAGCCGATCAAGATGTCGAAGGACGGAACCTCGGTCTTCGTGAGCGCCAATCCGGACAACGCCGCGCGAGTCGGCATCTACAAGGCGTCGATGGCGGACGGCAAGTTAACGCCCTTCGCGGTCAAGCCCGGCAACTACGACAGCGAGTCGGTCTCGCACGACACGGCCAAGGTTGCCGCGACTTTCCGCTCGTGGAACGAACTGGTCGAGTTGTACTTGTCCGATGGCCAAACGGACTCGAAGATTACGGCGAGCCATCCGGATGGCTTCTGGAAGTTGCAGAAGATCAAGCCGACCGAGTTCTCGTTCAAGAACCGCTACGGCGACACCGTATACGGCTACATGTATCTTCCGCTCGACTACAAGAAGGGCGACAAGAGGCCGCTGTGGATCTATACCTACGGCGGACCGTTGAACGCGCGCGGACGAGACGTGGTCGACGGGGGCTTCAACAGCTTCAACATGTACCTGGCGTACAAGTACGGCTACATCACCTGCACCATCGACCCTCGCGGCATGAGCGGGTACGGAGGCAAGTTCGAGAGCGCCAACTGGGAGTCTCCTGGCAAGGCTCAGGTGCAAGACCTCTCGGACGGCGTGAAGTGGTTCGAAGAGAACTACGGAATCGACCGCGATAAGGTAGGCATCAATGGCTGGAGCTTTGGCGGCTTCCAAACCCAGATGTGCATGTACACCGCGCCCGACGTGTTCAAGCTCGGGATTGCCGGTGCCGGCCCTACCGAATGGCAGAACTACAACACGTGGTACACCGGCGGTGTCATCGGATTCTCTCGACTTGGGAATCCTAACGATCTCGACAAGTATTCGCTCACGAAGTTGGCGAAAAACTTGAAGGGTCCGCTCATGCTGCTGCACGGCATGGAAGACACGAACGTCCTGTTCCAGGACACGGTGAAGGTCTACCAGGCGCTGCTCCAAGCGGGGAAGGGACCGTTGGTCGAGCTAGTTCTTGATCCCACCGGCAGCCATGGATTGGGCGGCGACATCAAGACAAAGGACCGCTACCGGATCTACGAGGGATTCCTGCAGAGAAGGTGGGGTGCCTACAAGGCCAAACGCTAAGCTTCTCGAACAGAAGAAGGCCCGAGCGGAAAATCCGCTCGGGCCGTGTCATGCGCCAGATGATGCGGTCTAACCCGTCTTGAAGAGCTCGAGGCGCTCCTTCATGTCCTTGACTGAGTCCTCAGGGACGCCCTTGACGGTGTTGAGGAGTTCGATGGCCCGGGTTTGGATCTCAAGCGCCTTGGCTTTGTTGCCCTTCTTCCAGTGGGCGAAGGCAAGGGTGTCGAGCACCATCGGCTTGAGCACCTCGGTGTCCTTGGTGATGTCGGCGCCCCGCTGGCTGAGGGCGATAGCAACGTCGTAGTCCGGGGCTTTGAGCGCGAAATCCTTGCCATCCACGCCTTGGGCCTTGCCTTCCACGATGGTCCACGCGACCTGGTTCAGCATCTGGGCGTCATCTTTCCATTCGGATTCGCCCATGGTCTTGGCGTACTTGTAGGCGTCGGCTTCATTGACCTCGAGGGCGAGGTTGAAGCGGAGCGGGATGAGGCCCTGCTTGAACATCGGGTACTTGCCGATGACCTCGTCGAGTTTGGTGAGGGCGTCGCCCTTCTTTCCGCCCTGCAGAAGTTGCATCACGTCGCCCATATCCTTCTGGATGGCGGCTTGCTGCTTCTCCATCTCGGCCTGCTTGGCGGCGGCTTCGGCGGCCTTCTGCTTGGCAGCGGCTACGTCGTACTTGCCCGCCACGACCTGGTCGAGAACCTCTTCTAGTTCAGCCATCGGGTGGCCGATCCAGGCGATCGAACCGGTACCGTCGATGACGAACGCAGTGGGGATGCCGTTTTGGTTCGCGGCTTCCATCCAGGTCTTCGCCATGGTG
Organism: Fimbriimonadales bacterium; assembly: GCA_046330155.1. Taxonomy (GTDB): domain Bacteria; phylum Armatimonadota; class Fimbriimonadia; order Fimbriimonadales; family Fimbriimonadaceae; genus CALMEF01. Next base: position 77,926 of record JAXLTH010000011.1, read on the forward strand.
CCTTCGAGGCCGTCGACGGCTACGTTGTAGTCCATCTTGGCGCCCATGTCCTTCACGAACTTGTCGACCTTGGCCACGTAGGTCTTGTCGGGGTTCTTGGGGTCGGTCTCCCAGACGCTGACTCCCGTGAAGGTGACTTTGCCCTTGAATTTCTTGGCGAGGTCGGTGAGGTGGGGGATGCTCTGCTTGCAGGGACCGCACCAAGTTGCCCAGAACTCGACCACGTAGATCTTGCCCGGCTCGAAGGACTTGACCGGATTGCCCTTGGACCATTTGGCCACCTTGAGGGCGGGGGCTTTGTCGCCGACTCCGAGGCCGGCCATGCTGAAGGAAGCGGCGAGAACGGCCGCCAGGAGAGTGGTGATTTTGATCGCTTTCATAAACCTCCGTTAGCTAGGAACACTTACAGTATCCCTCAACTGGAGGTTCCCGGCCCCGTCAGTCAACCGGCAAGGCGGAGGGGCGGCGCGCTGTTTTGGTCCCGCAAAGCGTCGGCGAGTTTCCTCATCGCCTCCTTACTTTCGGCAGTGTCGGCTTCGGCGCTGTTCAGGCACCTTGAAAGCAGGTCCCACGCTTCCGTGCGCGTGAGCGTGATGGTGACGCACTCTTCCCTGAGCATATCGGTATGGATATTTGGCTCTCGGTGAACTTTCTACAGGTTCGCGAACGTAATTCAGGTAACCCTTCGAGGATTCGCACGTTTGAGTTTTTGAAGGAAGGCCGGGCAAGGATGCTCGGGGATTTGAAAAGACCGTAGTTTTCGGCTCAAGTTCTGAGTGAAAACGAACTAAAATAGAGATAGGCACGGCCATGAAGGGAAGCTGGCGAAGACTGGGTTTGGGAATCAGTAGCATTCTGCCCGTCGTTGCGCCTGCCCAAAGCTCCTTCAACGAGTCTCCGGGGGTTGTCCAACCGCCGTTGCAGACCCTCACCGGCACCGCTACCATCGACCTCATCCGCCTTCAGGCCATGGGCCCCGGCGTTCCGCTTCGGTTCGGCGCCGTGATCCCGGGCAGCGAGCGGGTGGAGCATGAGGGCCGAGTTCTTCAGAAGGGCGTTGACTACCAGATCGACTACGAGACCGGCGTCGTCTACTTGATGCGGGCTCAGCGGGCGGGTCAATCCCTGCTCGTGTCGTACCTTTACAACAAATCGGCGCAGAAGAGCGCCGCCGACAAACAGTTCGGCGGCATGCCGACGTTCAAGTTCGACCTGTTGCCCGGCGGCCTCAAGATTTTGGGTGGATTTGGATTCACCGAGCGCCTTGCCGACGGTAACGTCGTTTCGTCGAATCTGTACGGAATCCAAAATGCCTTCGACTTTAGCGGCGTCAAGGTGAACGGCCTGATGCTGGTGGGCGATCGGAACAAGCAAGACGCCCGTAGCGCTTTCGAATACCAGGGGGCGCCCGGAACGACCGAGACCGGCAGCTCTCAGGCGATTTTGCAGAACTTCGCGACGAAGTTTGCCGGCGGCACGGTCCAAGCCGACTACCAGGACATCAGCACCAACTTCACGGGGTTCGGCGCGGTCAAGGACGCTGGATTCAACGCGGACCAGCTCAAGAAGGAGCGCGGCCTTCAGCGCATGGGCTTCAACCTGTCCGATCTGAACATCGGCGGGTTCAAGTTCAGCAACGGCTTTAGAACGGTCAAGGACGGCGACGAGTCCGTGGACTGGCGAAGCTTCGGGCTCAAGGGCGGCGGATTCACGCTGAACTGGAAGTCTCAGCACGTTGATCAGAACTTTAAGCGCTTCAAGGACCTCGCCGAAGGCGACCGCGAGCAACTTCTCAAGGAAGCTGGCTTGGATCGAGAGCAGATGAGCTTTGGCTACCAGTCCAAGCTCGCGAACCTGAACTACTCTTCGAACCAGGTCGAAGACCAGGCGGGCAACGGTGTTTACCGCCGCGAGCTGGGTCTCGATGTAAAGAACGTCCGCTTCCTCACCGCTGGCGACCAGACGATCGACGCCGGGTTTAACCGCTTCGGCAGTCTTTTCGAGCCCGAGCGTGGCCAGTGGGGCCGCGAGGCGGGCCTGAAGCGCCAATGGTTGGCTTTGGACACCTCGGTATTGGGCGCTCAGGCTCTCGGTCTGAAGTTCAGCCAAAACATCCTGCGCTCGCCCGTGGGCGAGTTCCAAGCCCTCGACGCCTCGATGGGCGGTAAGGGGTGGAGCCTGGAGCACTCGTCTCGCGAAGTCGATGCCGGCTTCGGTAGTCTCGGAGCGCTCGCCGAGGGCGAGATGGACAACCACATCCGGGCTATCGCCGGCATGTACGACAAGACGGCCAACCTGTGGCGTCCCGAAGAGCGTCGTTTCTTCTTCCAGAGCGCGGGTATTGCCCGGTCGCTAACGCGGTTTGGTGCGCAACCGTTCAAGAACTGGAATGTTGGCTTCGAGCAACTCGACTTGAAGGGCCAGAACGATGGAGCGAAGGTCGACACGATCACGATCAACGGCTCCAAGATCGCGCTGAAGTTCCGCCGGCAAGAACTGGGTAGCGCCTTCAACGAAATCGGCTCCCTCATGGAGTTCGAACGGCAACGGCTTGGCACGGTCGCCGGCCTAGAACGGTCCGACTTCGGCTTGGCGATGAACTTCGGCAAGGCGAGCAAGCTTAGTTACAACACGATGAACGCGAACGTCGGCGACGCTGGCGCAAGCCGATCCAACTTTGCCTACTCGGACGGCTCCAAGATCGACGTTCAGGTGAACACGCGCGAAGTGGACACGGCGTTCAACCAGGTGAACGGTCTCGTCGATCCCGAGAGAGATCTGTTAACCTCGTTGCGCGGGTTCAAGGAGCGCGACGTGAAGGGCAAATGGAATATCGCCCCGAACCTCACGATCGACGTCTTCCGCTTCGATGCCGATAGCGACGCGCTGGACCAGGACCGCATGCTCCAGAACGTGGCGCTGAACTGGAAGCCGGACAAGAAGACCTCCTTGTCCTACGAGCGATTCGACAACAAGTCGAACGACCCGCTGCAGGTGCTCTTCGCGCAGGCGACCGAGAAGATCAGTTTGACCCGAGACCTTGGCAAGCTCGGCGCGCTTCGCTACTTCAAAGAGTCGGTGGAGTTCGACGGCACCCAAACCAACGCGCCCGACTCGAACCGTGAGTACATGTCGTACGAGGCAAAACTCACGAAGACGACCTCGGTGAAGACGGAGCAGCAACGCACGCGCTTCGACAACGGCGACAAGGAAGACATCAGCGCCAACACGATCAGCACCGACCTGAGTAAGCGGGCGGGCGTAAGCGTGACCGACGTGCGCATCGACCGTGGCGGGGACGAGCGGGACGAACGCAAGCGCAACTACGGCTTCTGGTTCGACCTCGGCAAGGGTCTCAAGCTCAGTTATGGCTACAACCGCGCCATGGTGGGGGCGAACGGAACCTTCAACGGCACCTGGGCGCTTTCGCCGGGCACACTTGGCTTCCTGCAGGTCAACAATGCAACCTACGGTGAGAACCGCTGGGACGGCATCCACACGCAGGCGTTCAGCAACCTTCAACTAAGCTCTTCGAAGCCCTTCAACTTCGGCATGTTCCGCGACCTCAAGGTCTCGTACAGCCAAGACACCGCTGCCGACTATGAGCGGTTCATGAAGGAAGGGAAGCAGACCAGCGTTAGCGGCCGCCTCTTCGGTGCGACGTTCGGCTTGGATTATCGAAGCCAGGTCGCTCCCGACGGCTTCCACGCGATCGACCGCGGCGTATCGCTCTCGACCGGACCGGACAAGGGTCAAGCCCTCTCCGCCAACCTTTCGGTGAAAGCGCGGCAGATGTCCAACGGAGACGAGGTCATGATCCGCAACGTCCAACTCGTTGGCCGGCCGACGAAGCGTCTGACCGTCTCGAACGAGTTGCTGACTAACCCGGAGATTCCGCGCGGGGACGTCATCCTGGGCTCCACCACGGATCCGTGGCGGGTCAACCGGTGGAAGCTGGACTATAAGGAAAGCGCCAACACGACGTTGGGCGGGACTTGGGAAGAGCGCCGCAACGACTTGACGCTGGACTTTGCTCGAACCACCGGCCTCAACCTGACGCTGTTCCAGAAGTCAGGTTCCCCGTTGAGCTTGTTCTACGGAATCGAAGAGGTCGATGGGCGGATCAAGCGGCGAACGGACCGTTACTTCCTCCGCTTCGATCAGCGACCGGGCGCCAACCAGTTCCTCAGCTTCTATCTGGGCAACGTCAGCTACGAGCACAGCTTGCCGGATGGCGAGAACCGCTCGAACTGGTCGATCCGCATGGATTATCGACTTCGCTTCTAGGCGAAGGGCGATTCGTGGGCGCGGTCCCAAATTCTCAAGAAAAGTCGGGCGAGACCCTGAGGAAATCGCGGCAACGTGCCGATAACAATCCTAGAAGCCCAAAAGGGGCAGAAAAAGGCACGACGGGGGTGACCCCGATCACGCAAAGCCACGGATCTCGGCAGGAGGGCACTCCCAAGAGACCGCCGGGTTACCTGTCTGGAGTCGGCAAGGAGTAGACATGCAGATTTCGGACCAACAGATTCAGCGTTTGCTGGATGAGATCAAAGTAGCCGAGCAGATCAACTCGGACGAAGCCCCGTCCGCGCGTCTTCGCGCAACCGATGGAGCATTAATCGCCCGCCTCGTTCGCAAAATCGACGAGCTTCCCGACCGCGAGGACCGCATTGCGGAACTCAAGGCGAGGATCGACGCCGGTAACTACAACGTCAGTGGCGAAGACATCGTCGAAGCCATGGTGCGTCGCGCCATTGCCGATCGCGCGAAGTAATCGAGCGCCCTTTCCCGCTGGGAAAGGGCGCTCTTGCGTCTGAGGGTCTATTCGTAACCGGGACGGCTTCCCAAGTCGAAGTCGTACAGGTTGGCGACTCCGGCCGCATTCAGGCTGCCAAGATTCTGGAAGCGAGCGACCAAAGCGTCGACATCTCCGCCTTGTGGCACGCTCAGCTCGCCCAACAGTCGGAACTTGTGGTCGAGGATGTCTGCCAAGTTTGCGGTCGTGTTGCGGGCGTGCCCAGCGGGATACATGACGAACCCACTGTCGTAGGTCTTGCCTTCAATGTCCGTGATCACAAGCGAAGTTGGGATGCCGTCGGGGTACTTCTCGTCATAAGCCGCGCCGCCATGGCGGAAGTCGATCTTCGCCATCAGCTCTCGAGCCACGGGATGGAAGATCGCCGTATCCGCAACTTGGTAGTCGTAGGGTGAGAGCATGAGGGCTTTCCAAAGAGCATCGTTGGCACCCCCGCCCTGAGGCAACGATCCGTGCACGGCCCGGTAGTCCAGTGCTTTGCGCAGGAGCGTCGCCACGATGTACGCCATCGAGTGGTCCGCACTCTGCCTGGTTTTAGGGTCCTTCTTCATCGGGTTGCCGATGATGCCGAAAGCCGGCTCGTAGGCGACGACGCTGATCGAGGCGATCCTGCCCCCGGAGGGATCGTCAAGGAGGCCAGGGTTTGCGGCGACCAAGTCGATGATGCCCTGGAGCGCACCCGCTGACTGGTGCTCGTATAAGCCGAGCTTAAAGTGCATTCCCATGACCGCAAAGTCGTCGCCCGAATGGGAGAGGACCAAGTCGAACGGGGAGTCGCCCGATTCTTTCCAGCGCTCGGCACCGGAGGTCGTTGGCTCGAAAAATCGGAAGATCGCTTCTGGGTTTCGGAAGATGTCCCGCGGTCCCATGAAGCCCTTCATCGACCGCTTGACCGAGAGGATGGCCGCCTCGGTCGAGATCGCCGCGCTCGCACCCTTGGAGTCGCTGAGCTGCTTGCCCGCGCGGATCGCTCGCCAAGGAATGTAGTGGGCCACCATCATGCCGATCGCGCTTTCAATCTGCTCCGCCGTGGCGCCCATCAAGGCCCCGTACACCGCTGCTGAACCGATTGCGCCGTGGACGACGTGGTCGAGTTTGTAAGTCTTGAGGCTGAACACCTCCGCCAGCCGGCCGCGAATCTCGTCCAAACAAACCATGGCGCGGAGCGCTGTGGCACCGTCCAGTCCTCGTTGCTGGCAAGCGGCGATGACCACGGGATAGAAGTCGTTATGCCCGAATTCGCCAGCGGTATGCCCCAAGGCAGGGTTGAACCCGAAGTTCGTTCCGTTGCTGTCCCACTCGCGGACGGCTGAGGAGTTCGCGACGATCGCCTTTTCCGCCTTAACGCGGACGGCAGACCCGAAGACCGTTGCGCCGGCTTCGTCCGGGTACTCGAGCGCTTCGTTTCGAAGCAGGGTGGGGGCGTTGGTCCCCAGTGCCAGAGCGCTCAATCCGCAAAGAACGGCGTCCGTATGAAAGAGCTTGACTCGCTCAATGACCGCAGGCGAAGGACCGGAGCCCAGACGGCCGGAAACAAAGTCGATGGCGTACTGCCCGATGCCGAGGGCTTGGTTCTCCGAGCGGCTCAGGGTGACGGCAGTGGAAGGCATGGAACCTGAATTCTAGCGCACGAGACGAAAAACGGGCTCCGAACATCGTTCGGAGCCCGTTGCGCTCTCTTGCCAGACTAGCTTAGAGATCGTTGATGTCGGCGACGCAGGTCTCGGGAACACCATGCATGTCGCCGAAGTTCGGGCTGGAACCCGGGTGGCCGACGCACTCGAAGTCGGTCTCCTTCTTCGGGTACTTGTCGATGCCGCAGGAGTTGAGCGTGCCTTGAGGAACGCGCACCTTCCAGTCGTAGTAGAACGGGCGTGCCGTGCGGTCGTAGTAGTTGGTGCAGGTCGCCGGAACGGCGCCGCCGTGGGGAAGGCCGTTGTATCGGTAGAACTTGCTGTGGCCGTCGGCAAAGGCGAAGACCATACCTTCGGTGTGGCGGGGCCAGATCTCCCACTTGAACCAGTAGTCGATCCAACCGCCCGTGGTTTCCGTGCGATTGAAGCGGCGCGGGAAATAGCCGTCGGTATAGGCGATGGTGTCAGCAGGAGCCGGAACACCCGATTCGCCCATCGGGAGGTAGTTGCGCGCGACCAGGCCAGCAGGGCCGTTCTGGGTCACCATGCCAAAGAGGCCCAGGTTGAAGTTGTAGGCGCTGTATCGGAAGTTGCCCGCGGGTCGGCATTGGGAGCAGCGCGTTCGAATGAACGCGAAGAGGCTCTGCCCGTAGTTGTTGGTCTGCCAGTTCGGACCCGTGTAGTCTTGGCCTTGGCCGTCGGCGGGGTAGCTGGGGCAGCGGAGTAGGTCGGCGTTCTTGCGGTACGGGGCGGTGGCATCGTGGACGAACCGAACGATGTTCGAGCCGCGCTCGCCGCTCACGCCGATCGGGTACATCGAATCGGCGTCGCCCAAATACATGAGCGTCGACATGATCAGCTGCTTCTGGTTGCTGATGCACTGGGTCTTCTTCGCGGCTTCCTTAGCCTGGGCAAAGACAGGGAAGAGAATCGCCGCCAATATCGCGATGATCGCGATCACCACCAGCAGCTCGATGAGCGTAAATGCCCTAGATATCCTCGACTTCAATTGTTCACTCCTAACAAAAAGAGGACGCGCAGGGCATCCAATAGGCTATACGATAACGCAAAATCGGACAAAAGTGTAGGGTTTCCCCGAAAATTGCGGTCTTTTGACGCTGGCTGAGGCAGAGCCATAATGCTCCTATGGGTCCTTTGGTCTTGGTCCTCCCCGGCTTGGCAGGGGGTGAGTCCGACTCCATTCTCGCGGAAGCGGGCTCAGAGCTTCGGCGGATTGCCGCCTGCGGTGAGGTCTATCGCATCGTCGATAGTTTCGATCCTCCGGAGCCTGGTTGGCTCGGGCTCGAACCTTCCATCCCGTGCCCCTCCCAGGGCATTCTCACCGTAGCGGCGCTGGGTGCCGACCCCCCCGCGTCCTCAGTGCATTTTGCGGTGGCGCTACGGTCGGTCCTGGACGAAACGATGCAGGACATCACGCCCGTGCCCACGACGGAAGAACTGGCGATCGTTTTGCGCGAGGCTTCTCGCCTAAACGATTCGAAGCTGACCTTCGTGAAGGGCCATCACCTCGAGCACGGGCTGGTTTGGGAAGAAGGATCCGTGGATATGCAAACGCGATCGCCGGAAGAAGCGCTCGGCCAGCCGATCCAAGCCTGCCTGCCCGAGGGAGATGGCGAGCTTAAGCTGAGACGGTTCATCGACGATTCAGTCAACCTGCTTTCCGAGCTTGAGCTGAACCGTCGCCGGATCGACGAGGGTCACCTGCCCATCAACCTTCTGTGGCCCTGGGGCCAAGGTTTCCGGTTCCCTATGCCCGTATTGCCCTTGCAGAGGGGCATTCCCGCGCACGTCCATAGCCGTTCGTTGCGGCTTCGGGGCCTTGCCCGCTTGGTGGGTTACCGCCACGGAGACGTTGGGCAACTCGGCCCGTTGATGAGGCCCGACTGGGGCTACCTAAGATCTACACTGGAGGCGCCAACGCCGCATGTGGTAGTCCTCGATGATTTCGCGCGACTTCGAGGCAAGGGCCAACTTGACGAAGCGATTTGGCTCTTGGGCGAGTTCGACCGTCACTTCTTCCGCCACATCGATCCTCGTCGCCACCAGCTTGACGTGATTGCCACGGGACCCCTAAGCTTGGCTCTCAGTATCGACCCCCAACGTGAGCAAGGGGATACGGCTCCCTTTGAGGAGCGGATATGGGAAGACCGCCGAACCCCGGCTCGGGGGCTCGATACCCTGGTCAGGGAGCGTCTTAGCGTTCGAGCGTGAAACAGAAAGTGGCACCGCGGCCCGGCGCCCCTTCCGCCCAAATCCGCCCTCCGTGCCTTTCGATGATCCGCTTGACCGTCGCGAGGCCGATCCCATTGCCTGGGAACTCCTCTTGGGTGTGAAGTCGCTCAAACGGCCGAAACATCCGGCCGAGAAAGCTCGGGTCGAAGCCGATCCCGTTGTCTTCCACGAAATACGCACCGTTGCGAAATCCAAAGGCGATTCGAGGTTGCTCCACGGTTCGCGTGAACTTCCATGCATTACCGATCAAGTTGGCGAGCATGAGCTGCAGCAAGGCCGCATCGCCGCGGCACTTCAAGCCCTGCTCGATTTCGACCGCGACCCTTCGTTGGGGTTCGGCTTCATGAAGATCCTCAAGCGCTTCTTTGGCCAGGCCTGAAAGGTCAACCTCCTCGATCGACATCGCCGCCCGTACGACGCCAGCGAGGCGGAGCATGTCGTTGATGATCGCGTCCATTCGTAAGGTGGCGCGCTGAATCCGGCGCAGGTGGTCCACGCTGTCTTCGGTGAGGTAGTGCCCCAGTTCTTGGGCAAGAAGTTGGGAGAAACCGTTGATGCTTCGGAGCGGGGTGCGGAGGTCGTGGGAGGCGGAATAGCAGAAAGCCTCGAGCTCGCGGTTTGCCGCTTCCAGTTCACTGGTTCGCTCTCGCACGCGCCGGTCGAGTTCGTCCTCGACTTGCTTGATCCCCGTGATGTCGCGCACGATCTGAACCACTTGCTCATCTGGCGCCGGCACCACCCGCACCTCGAAGTACTTCTCCCTTAAGGGGCTCTTGTACCGGAAGGTCTGTACCATGCCGGTTTCGATCGCGGCGGCGATTGCGTTCATGTTCGCCTCGGTGATATCCGGTGGCATGACCTCGGAAACCAGCCGCCCGATGAAATGCTCGGGCGAGACGTAGAGGTTTCCGGGATCGTGGAAGTTGTAGCCAAGATAGCGGCCATCCTTGTCCAAGTGGAAAATTGGGTCAGGGATGGCTTCCAGAAGAAGTTGACGCCAGTCGGAGTCGGTGGAGTGGGACAGCGACTTACTGACAACAACCATAGCCGTTCCGTCCTCGCACGGGGCGATCCGGGCGCGACAACTCGTGGGTTGGCTGGATTGCTGGCACGAGAAATCAACGGTTTGGGTTTCGCCGGTGCGGAACGCCTCGGCGAGGCTCGCTTCGATGACGTCGCCGCCCGATCGGGCGAAGATCTCCCCGAGATGCATCCCGGCCAAAGTCGGCACCTTGAGGTCTTGGGACAGCTGTCCGGGCCAGCATCGGATGACCTTTCGGTCTGGGCCAACGTGGATTACCGTGTCCGTGACCGCCGCGAGGAGAGCCGCAAGTTGCGGATCGATTAGCGGTTTGGCCTCTTCGGGGGATTCCTTTCGATCTCCGAACACCCGTGTACTTTAACACGGGATTGCGCGCCCGCACTATACTGCCACTCGGCAATGATCGTAGTGCGCGGACTATCGCATGATTTCGGGGGCAAACCCGTGCTAAAAGGGGTCGACCTGACCGTGGACAAGGGCGCCATCCTCGCCGTCATGGGCTCTTCAGGCGGGGGCAAGACCACGCTTCTTCGTTGCATCAGCGGCTTGCTGATTCCCTCGCAGGGCGAGATCGAGGTTGCGGGGGTGGATGTTCGCAAGGAGCCCGAACGCGCACGAGAGGCAATGGGTTTGGTCTTCCAGTCGGGGGCTCTCTTCGACTACCTGAACGTTCGCGACAACATCCTCTTTGGTCCACGCCGGCGCCAGCGGTTGAGCAAGGGCGCCGAGAAGCAACTCGTGGAAGAAGTGCTCCATTCGGTCGGACTGGAGGGAACCGAGAAACTCATGCCCAGCGAACTGAGCGGGGGCATGAAGAAGCGCGTGGGCATAGCGCGCGCTCTTGCGCTTCGGCCGCAGGTCATGTTGTACGACGAGCCGACCACGGGCTTGGACCCCATCACCACCTACGCCGTCGACCAGCTTATGGTGAATCTCTGCGATCAGTACGGCATGACCAGTCTGATCGTGAGCCACGACGTGTCGTCGGTGTTTCGTACCGCGGACCAGGTGGCGTTCCTCGAAGCGGGCGAAGTGACGTTCTTGGGAGGAGCCAAGGAGTTCGAGGAGAGTCGTCGACCCGCCATCCGAGAGCTTGTCGAGAAGGCAGCCGCGACGTCTTTTGAACGATCGGGTGAACATTGATCGGCTCCGTGCGTATCAACTCCTTGACATCTCGGATGGAGACTCGAAGTATGAAAAACATCGTTCGCCTGTTCGTTACTCTCGCGGTAAGCGCGCTCATCGCCAGTTCCTTTGGCCAGGGAGCCGGTCCCAAGGGCGGTGGCCCTGGAGGTCCTGGTGGTCCCGGCGCTGCTGGGCAACAAGGCCGCGGCCGTGGAATGGGCATGGGCATGATGCGAGCTGGCCAAGAGATCTTGGACAAGCTCAACCTGACCGCTGCCCAGAAGAAGAAGGTCGAAGCCCTGCAGAAGAAGACTCGTGAGCAGATGGAGGCGCTTCGTCCGAAGGACGGCAGCCGGCCCAAGGACTCTGACCGCGAGGCCATGCGCGACAAGATGCGCAAGATCATGGAAGACCATCGCGCGGCGATTGACAAGATCCTTACCGCCGAGCAAAAGGCCAAGTTCGAGAAGCTCATGAAGGAGCGAATGGAGCAGTTCCGCAAGGAGCGAGGCGGTGCGGGCGCTCCCGGCGGACCCGGAGGTCCCGGCGGTGCTGGCGGTGGTGCCAAGGGCAAAGGTGGCAAGGGTGGCGGAGGCGGCGGCGTCTAAGCCCGAAGCTCGGTCTATTCCTTAGCGCGGGTCCGGCTATTTGTCGGACCCGCGACGCTTTGCGGCCTTCGGGGCGCAACTGAGGATCGCGAGAAGGAGGCACATCACTCCCGAAAGAACGAGCTTCCGCGGTTCTAGCCGATGCGTGATGAGCAGCATGAGCAGGACGACCAGCACGAAGTACATCAGGGCAACCCGTCCCACTTGTGCAAAGCTCATGCCCCGATTGTGACGCCTTGGACGGGTACCCTCATTGGCGCCGTGCCCACCGCCTCGACCTCGATCGACCAACTCTGCGTCAACACGCTCCGCGGCCTTGCCATGGACGCGGTGCAAGCCGCCAACAGCGGCCACCCTGGAATGCCGATGGGCGCCGCTCCCATGGCGCACGCGCTTTGGACGCGACATCTTCGCCACGATCCTCGAAACCCGAAATGGTTTGACCGAGACCGTTTCGTGCTCTCCGCCGGCCACGGCTCCATGCTGCTTTACGGCCTCCTCCACCTGACCGGATACGATCTATCGCTCGACGATATTCGCAACTTCCGGCAATGGCAGAGCAAGACTCCGGGCCACCCCGAGAGCACCCTGACGGCCGGCGTTGAAATGGCCACGGGTCCGCTTGGACAGGGCTTTGCCACCGGGGTCGGCATGGCGATTGCGGAACGGTTTCTCGCCGCGACTTACAACCTGGGTAACCACCGAGTGGTGGACCACTACACCTTTGCGATCGTATCCGACGGCGATCTCATGGAGGGCATCTCAAACGAGGCGGCGTCGCTCGCAGGGCACCTTCGCCTCGGGAAGCTCATCTACCTTTACGATGACAACCACATCACCATCGACGGAACCACCGAAGTGGCGTTCACCGAGAACGTAAGCGGGAGGTTCGAGGCTCTTGGTTGGCACGTCCTCCACGTCGACGGCATGGACGTGGATGCGGTGGATGCGGCGATCAGTGCCGCCAAAGACGTTACCGACAAGCCCTCGCTCCTTTGCTGTCGCACCATCATCGGGTTTGGCAGCCCGAACCGAGCCAACACTTCGAAGAGCCACGGAGAGCCGCTTGGCATGGACGAGGTCAAGCTCTCGAAAGAGGCGCTCGGCATTCCCACCGAGCCCGCGTTCTACGTTCCGGACGACGTGCGATCCGAATACGGTAAGGCCGTTGGGCGAGGTGAACTCCTGCGAAGCGAGTGGGAAGCCCGCATGGCGGCGTTTGAAGCGGACTACTCGGAAGAGGCCGCCACGCTCAGGCGGCTGATCACCGGCGACCTCGGCGCGAACTGGGCAGGCTTGGTACCGGTCGTCGAAGAGAAGGTCGCCTCCCGAGCGGCGAGCGGGAAGATCTTGAACGCGATCGCTTCTGCTTTGCCGACGCTTATCGGCGGCAGCGCCGACCTGGCGGGCAGCAACAACTCGACGCAGAAGGACAGCGGACCCTTCCAAGCCGCAACGCCGGCAGGCAAGAACATCGCCTTCGGCGTGCGTGAGCACTCCATGGCGGCGGCGGTCAACGGAATCACGTTACACGGCGGTTGCCGCGGATATGGCGCCACCTTCCTCCAGTTTGCCGACTACTGCAAGGCGTCCCTTCGACTTGCCTCACTCATGGAGGTTCCGTCGATCTTCCTGTTCACCCACGATTCGATCGGTTTGGGAGAGGATGGTCCAACCCACCAGCCCATCGAGCACCTTGCCGGGCTGAGAGCGATACCGAACTTCAACGTTTTCCGTCCCGCCGACTCGGTAGAGACGGCGGCGGGCTGGGTCGTGGCGCTGGAGTCGAACCACACGCCGACCGCCCTCATTTTGAGCCGCCAAGCCCTGCCGCCTGTCGGAGCAAGTTTCGATGGTGCGCAGAAGGGAGCCTACGTTCTGGCGGAGGCAAGCGCGTCGCCCAAGGCGATCTTGGTGGCGACTGGCTCCGAGGTCGCCCTTGCCGTTGAAGCTAGAGCCGCACTGGAGGCGCAAGGAGTGCCCACTCGGGTGGTGAGCATGCCCAGCTGGCTCCTGTTTGAGGGGCAAGACGCTGGTTACCGCCAATCCGTTTTGCCTTCCGGCGTTCCCACTCTTTCGATCGAAGCGGGCGCAACCCTCGGTTGGGCAAAGTACGCCGACGCAAGCCTCGGCATCGACCACTTCGGCGCCTCGGCGCCCGCCGACGTGCTCTTCCGCGAGTATGGATTCACGGTCGAGAACGTGGTTTCTCTCGTGCAGGGCCTGATTCAATGATGCAGCCCGCCTTGCCCCAAGAACTCGTCATTCCTCGCGACGGCATGGTGCTCACGCACTCGGTGAAGTTCAAACCGGGTGTTTACGTGCTCGCCGACAAGGGCGGAGACGGGGTCATTCGGGTCGGGGCTAAAGGGATAACGATCGATTTCAACGGGGCGAAGATCCTATCCGTAAAGGAACCCAAAGCTGGAGCCCGAGACGGGTTCGAGGGCAAGGGCTTGGTGATCGACGGCTTTAGCGACGTGGTGGTGAAGAACCCGGTGGTACAGGGGTACCGATTCAACCTCGTCGCTGTGAACGCGCCGGGCTTAAGGGTGGAAGGGGGAGACCTAAGCTATTCGCGGGCGCAACGAATCGGGGAAGCAGGCAAGCCGCTGGAGAAATGGCTCGAACTGCGCAGCCTGGACGCTTGGCGCGACTACGGCGCGGGCGCATGGATCGAGAAGAGCCCCCGGGCGACGTTCTCCAGCACCAACGCCAGGTTTGCCCAGAACGGTTTCGTCCTCGTAGCAAGCGACGAGGCAAGTGTGCGCGCGTGCGACGGGTCCTACAACTCGGGTTGGGGCATCGCCTTGTGGTCGTCCTCCAAGGGCTCGTTCTCGTGGAATCACTTCGATTTCTGTAACCGCCCTTGGGGCGGGGGCACTGGCGGCGACGCCGCCGGGTTCGCGGTGGTGAACGGGAGCAACGAGAACATGATTCTGGGCAACTCGTTCACCCATGGGGGCGACGGGTTCTTCCTGACCGACCTGGTGAACGGGGGCTACGACAGCGCGACGAAGTCCTTCCATTTTCAAGGTTCCAGCAACGATAACACGATCGCCTACAACGACGGCTCCTGGTCACCGCACAATGCGTTCGAGGGCACGTTCTCATTCCGGAACCAGTATCTTCGCAACTGGGCAGAGTTCTCAAACTACGGATTCTGGTTAGGTTTTTCTTCAGAAACCTATATTGATTACAACGAGATCAACGACAACTCGGCAGACGGAATCGCCATCGAGCAAGGGCGAGACAACTGGATCATCAATAACGGAGTCCGGCGCAACCGCGAAGTTGCCGTCCACCTTTGGGGAGGGAA
>JAXLTH010000012.1:0-85003 GCA_046330155.1 Fimbriimonadales bacterium
TCGTCGGGTCCCACTCTTGATCGGGCGAATCTTGAGCTTCGCCTTCGGTGGGTTCTTCGGCGAACTCACGGTCCGCATCGGCGGGCGGGGCTCACCCGCCGCCTTCGAAGCTCCGCGCCGCGCCAAAGGCGCAAACCGTTATCGCCGTGGGCAGCAACCAAGCCAACACCCACGCCATGCCGAACGCCTTCCAAACCGCAAACGGGGCGGCAAGCCACACCAGGGCGACGAACACGGTGAGCAGCCCGGTCGCCGCCTGCCACTCGAAGTATCGCCTGCCCTTTCCGAGCAGGAAGGGCAACGACATGATAGTCGCCCAGAGCCTCATGGATTCATGATACGCTAGCCGCCCTCGAACTGGTTGAGCGGAACTTGCGCCGCCTCGACGCAGAAGGCAAGCACCGCGTCGCTCTGCGCCCGGTTAAGCTTCGCCGCGATCTTGACGATCTTCGCGTACTCCTCCCGGGCCGCCTTCAGGCTGGATCGCACTTCGTCCATGCCTCCGCCGCTCGCCTTGTAACTGTCGATGTCCTTGGCATTCTCCTTGGCAACGGCTTCCACGCGGGACATCGCCTGGGTGCCGGCGGACACCTTCAGCGGCTTGAGCTTCGCCATGCGCAGCTGCGAAAGCAGGCTGACGGTGTCCTCCACGTCGGCGGCGGTTTCCGAGTACGCGATGTTCCAGATGGTGCCGCCGCCGCTGAACGCCCTGCCGATGTCGCACATCTCGTTGCGGAACGTCCCGAGGTGGTTCCGAAGGGCTTTGACCGCCGACTGCAGCGCGGCGGGCTTCTTGCGCAGGGCGGCATCGTTCAGCCGTCTCGCTGCCTTCGCGTAGGTCTCCCACCCGTCGCACATGGCGGCGGTGCTCGAGCCGAACTTCTCCGAGTACCGGTTCACAAACTCCACTCCGCCCAGGCGGAACACCTGTTCGTCCGTCATCCCGAGCGTCGGGCTTTCGGTCTGGCTGAAAAGGAGCGTGGCGAGAAGCAAGGTTCGTAGCATGCATGCGATGGACGGATTCGAACGGAGGATCGTTTCGACGAGTCGAGAAGCCGAATCGGCGGCGATTTTCGCAACTCCCGGCGCACGGTCGGCTCGAAATCGAACCGATGAGTTAAGCTGTGAGGTCGATGGCATACGTGGCGGCCTGTTTTGGGCCCGAGGGTTTCGGCAACTACCAGGTCGACTGGTCGTCGGATACCGTCACGTTCGAACGGGTTGCCCGGGCGCCGGAAGCGATCCTCATTCCCGGCTTTGTGGACCTCCATTTCCACGGTGCTTTCGGCATCGACTTCATGTCCGCCTCGGCGGAGGACATGGGCGTACTCTGCAAGCGGCTGGAAGCGTGCGGTTACGAGCTATTCCTTCCCACCACCGTCACCGCTTCGGCAGACGACGTCAAGGCCGCTCTGAAGAACTTGCCCGACCATCCGATGATCGGCGGCTTTCACCTTGAAGGGCCGTTTATCAGCCCCGTCTTTCCGGGCGCCCAGCCACCATCCAGGATCGTTCCGCCCCCGCCCGTTCCTTCGGAATGGGACGAGATTCTGGAGGATCCCCGGTTGCGCGTCGTCACGCTCGCTCCCGAGGTTCCGCACGCTCTCCCGCTCATCGCCCGCCTGTTCCAGCGCGACGTCATCGTCAGCATGGGACACACCAACGCCACCTACGACGAGGCCCGGTTCGGCTATGAATTTGGCGCTCGGCACACGACGCACACGTACAACGCAATGCGGGGCCTCCACCATCGAGAGGCGGGCATGCTCGGTTACGCGCTCGTGCAAGACGGCTTGACGTGCGAACTGATCTACGACCGGCTGCACGTTTCCAAGGAGGCCGCACAGATTCTGCTCAAGAACAAGCCGGCGAACCGGGTGATCGCGGTGAGCGACAGCACGCTTGCCACCGGCATGCCCTCGGGATTGAGCCTGAACATGTGGGGGCACGAATGCGTCACCCACCGCGGCAGCGTCCGGCTCAAAGCCAACGACGCCCTCGCCGGCAGCGCCATCACCCTGCTCGAAGCCTTCACGAACCTTGCGGAGGACTTTGGCGTCGAGACGGCCATTCGGCTCTGCTGCCTCAACCCGCGCGCCGCGCTTGGCATGAAGGGTTCGCCGCGCGTACTGGTGGAACTCGACCTGAAGTATCAGGTCATCGGCCGGCGCGAACTGGCGTAGCGGCTACTCCGCGTCTTCGCGCGGCACGTACTCGAAGTGCGTGAACCACCATGCGGAAAGCGACGCCGCCGCAACCGTGAGAACGACGAGCGCCGTGATCGCCGTGCCCCGGGTGAGTGTGTTTAACCCGAGTTCGCCGCTGAGCATGCCCAACAAGTTCGGTCCCCGGTTCGCTACGGTGGACGACGGGTGTTCCGCGATCGCCTGGACGTAGCTGAAGATAGATGTGTAGTACAGCTCGCCCGGCATGTTGGGGATGGCGGTCTCCCAACCGAACGCGTAGAGCAAACACACGATCATCGCCCGGTTGATGAGCAGGCTCACCAAGAGGAAAACGGCACCGTACGCGAACGCACCGAACACGATGGCGACGATGTCCTTAACGAGGAACTCGTTTGACAGGAAGTGCGTGCCAAAAACGCCTACCGACAGCGCCACGGTGCCGAAGGCACCTAGCGCCACAACGACCGCAACCGACGCCAAGTACCGGGCGATAAGCAAGTTGCGGCGAGGGATGGGCCGGGTGAGCAGGTACGAAATCGTGCGCTGTTCCACCTCTTGGCTGACGATGGCGGTGGTGAACAACGCCGACATCAACGCGAGGATGCGGAACAGCAGGATCGACGCGACTTGGGTGTACACCTCGGCCGTCGTGGCGCGAGGCGTCACGTACTTCCAGGCAACGCCGACCAACGAGACCGCGATGAGCACCGCGAGCCACGGCGCGAGGCGACGGGGCCGCAGAAAGTCCGCAAGAGCGCTTTGGAAAAGGAAGCCGAACATCGTTTAGGGTCCCACCAGATATCGGAACACCGATTCCAAGTTGTTGTCGGGGCTGCTGACGCCGGTAACGCTGAGATTCTCGTCCACAACTGCCTCGTTGAGCCGGTTGTAGAAGCTGTCGGGCTCGCGAACCTCGAGTTCAAGCACGCCTCCGCCCGGGGCAAAGCTCAGGCTGACCACGTTCGGCATGGCGGCGAACAGGGCGGCGGCACGGCGCGGCTCGTCGGTTTCCACCCGAATCTGGTGCGGGTGCTTATCGATCAGCTCGCGGATCACCCGAAGGTCGCCGGTGGCGAGGAGCCTGCCCCGGTGCAAGAGCAGGATGTTCCGGGTCATCTGCTCCACCTCATACAAGATGTGGCTGCTCACCACGATCGCCTTCCCCTCTTGAGCAAGCTCGGCAAGGAGGTCCATAAACTCCCGTCGCCCAACCGGGTCAAGCCCGTTCAGCGGCTCGTCGAGCAAGATGATGTCCGGCTCGTGGACCATCGCCTGCGCGAGCTTGATACGCTGCCGCATGCCCTTGCTGTAGCCCTGGATGGGCCGATCGCAGCGGTCTGACATCCCGACGCGCTCGATCATCCGATCGCTCCGGTCGTTCGCCTCTCGGGTGTCGTAGCCCGCCATACGCGCCAGCAAACGCACGAACTGGCGTCCGGTCATGTACTCGTAGAAGGTGTCGATCTCGGGGCAGTAGCCGAGCTTTCGATAGACCTCCGGATTGGCGAACGGCTCTTGGCCGAACACGGTGAGCACACCGGTTGTCGGTTTGATCTGCCCGGTCACCAGGCGCATCAGGGTCGATTTGCCCGCGCCGTTTACGCCGAGAAGCGCCGTAAGTCCCGGCTGAATGGTGCACGTCACGTCGTTAAGGCCAATGACCTGGCCGTACCAGCGGGAGACGTTGTGGAGTTCGATCATCCGATCACCTCCACCGCCCTCACCTTTCGCCAGGCGAGCAACACGAACGCCGCGCAGATGCCGAAGTACAGCCCGATGAACAACGGCTTGCTCGGGATGTCGGGCAACATGTCGCTGTTCTGCGGACCGAAAGGCGTGCTCCCGCGCGTGCCCAGAATGATCTTCGCCATCGCCTGCTGGATGCCGTCGACCGAGCAGTAGTACAGCGTGGTAAGCAAGGGCGACTCGCTTTGCCCCGGGCCGTGAAGGCGGATCGCCGACGCCGCAATGGTTAGGAAGTTCGTGAGGAAATAGACGCCCGCGTAGGCGGCTCCCGCCAAACGGCCCTGGTTGAACAGCGAACTGATGCCCAAGATCACGCTGGCGTGGAAAGCAGCCGGAACCGGGGCCAGGAGAAGCAGTTTCACGACGAGCCAGGGGTCCTGCGACACTACTCCGTACTGACGGTAGCTCAGCAGGCAGTAGGCGAAGAACAGCAGCATCGGCGCCGCCGTGACGATGGCAAGCGGAATGAAGACGCCGAACCACTTGCCGATGATGTAATCCCGCTTGCTCAGCGGCTTGCTGAGATACACGAGCAGGGCGTTCGCCTTGTTGTCGCCGGCGATGGCACCTGCTCCGATGAGTAGCGTGATGATGAGAAAGAAGATCTGCCCGGTGTTGAACGCGGTGAGGAACTGGTCCTTCCAGATGATGTTCCGGAAGATCGAGGGGATCGGCACGCCCTGCCCCGCTTGTGCGCTCACCGTGGGCGAGAGCGCCTCGGCGAAGTAGAAGATGGCGCCCAGGATGAGATAGAAGTACGCGGAGAACGAAGACCAGACCCAGAAGCCCTTCTTCTTGATCGACAGCCGCATCATCATCTTCGCGATGCCCCACCATCGGTAGATGGGCGGCTCGATGGGCCCGTCGTAGTTGCGGTAGGTGAGATCGGCAATGGGCGAACTCATCGGATGGCCTCCAGGAACGCGTCTTCCAGCGATCGCTCGGCGAGCTTAAATCCTCTAACCTGGGCTCCGCTCTCTCGTGCCGCCACCATGAGCATGTGGCAGGCTTGCTCGGGCGTGGTGCCCGCAAGCCTCATGCGGTAGGTCCCGCTCCTCGGCGCTTCCATCATCTCCGCGCCCTTGGCGGATGCGGCGGCGACGAACGCCTCGCTCGGCTCCTTCAGTTCTACTTCGACGGGATGTCCTTCTAGCCGCTTGAGATCTTTGATCTTGCCTTGGGCGCGAAGGTGGCCCCCCATGACGACGACCACGTCGTCGCAGATGCGTTCGATATCCGGGAGAAGGTGGCTGCTCACCAGCACGTTCACACCCTTGCCGTGGCTGACCGAGCGAATGAGCTCAAGCATGTCTTCCCGACCGGCGGGATCGAGGCCGTTCGTCGGCTCGTCCAACAAGAGCAGTTTGGGCCCGTGGACCAGCGCTTGCGCCAGTTTGACGCGCTGGCGCATGCCAGTCGAATAGGTCTCCACGTTTCGATACCTGGCCTCGCCCAGTCCGCAGTATTCCAATACTTCGTGGGCACGGCGCAACGCCTGTTCCTTGGGCATTCCGGCCAGTTCGCCGACATAGGCGACGAACATCACGGCGCTCATGCCGGGAATGTGGCAGTCCTGCTCCGGCATCAAGCCAATCTTCTGCCGGATCAGCTTGCCGTCGCGACGGATATCGTGGCCGAGCACGGTACCCGAACCACCTACGGGATCGATGAACCCGAGGATGGTCTTGAGAAGCGTCGTTTTGCCTGCGCGTTCGGACCGAGCAAGCCGACGCAGCCCTCGGGAATGTCGACGGAGAAGTCGTTTAACGCGAGGAACCGCCCGTAAGCGACGGATAGGTTGCGGATTTCAGCGACGGGCATGGGCGGACTGCTACCAGAGAGGACGAACCAAGGGGTTGTTTTCGGTTCGTACGAGACGTCTGCCGCCTAGGTTTCGCGAACAACCCCGACTCGCCCAGCATTTTTACCATTTCCCCCACCCCGGATGACCAGTAACATGGAGGCATGTTGAGGAAGTACCTCCTCTTCGTCACGTTCCTCTTGGCGACCATCGCTCATGCGGAAGCCCGGTCAATATGGAACTGGACCCCGACCAATCCAAACTACCAACCGACAAACGAAGGAAAGACCTTCCTGGCCGATGCTTCTGGCAACCGCTACGTCCTTGTTTTCGCCTCGCACAACAACTATCTAGTGAAATTCGATGCGGCTGGGCTCATCTTGTGGAGGACCTGGTTCCCAAACCCTCCCGAGGACCTGCGGTGGGATCCTCTCGGCCGTATCCTCCTAAGGTACAGAGACCCGAGCACCGGCGAACCGATTCTCGCTCGGATTGCTACGGATACGGGTTCCATCGGCGCCCGTCTTTTCTACCCTCCAGGCGCTAAATCATACATCAGCACAGGGCCAGATGAGATCCTCTGGTACTCAGATCATCCGGTCCTCGATGCGATGCTAACCAGAAGTTCCTTTGCTACTGGCTACATTACGTCGTGGTGCATTTCGAATAGCGAGCAGCAATGGGATTACTGGTTCTCAGTATTCGTCGATGATCAGCTGATGTACCGTTGGCGAGTAGACCGTACCGACAACGGACTTGCCTATCATATCGCCGCTTACGATCTCAATCTAAGGAGGACACTATGGGATCGCACAGTGCCCTTTGATCGAAACAGGTTCAACGAAGATTCACTGTATAGCGTTTGCATCCCAGTTGGCCGAGACTTGGTCCTCCTAAGCCGCGAACAGCCCATCCGGCTTGCGGCCATTAATGAGGACGGAACCTTGTTGTGGGATCAAGCCCTACCCCGAGAGAACATCCTCCCTACTGGCAGTATCGTAACTACCCGATCCGATTCCTTTGATTTTGCCTCGGGGGTTGATGGTGGCACCACCCTTCGGCGAGTGCGGTTAAGCGATGGCCAGATTCTGTCTGAGGCGACGTTCAGCGCCTCCGGCACTTGTGCTTCGACTTTATCCCACGTTGCGTTTCAGGGTGTAGATTCCATCCGAGTATTCGACCGCCAGACGGGAACCCTAGTCATCAACTTTCCCGAAGCGAACCCAGGATTATGGAGGGCATCTAGCTTT
This sequence comes from Fimbriimonadales bacterium, assembly GCA_046330155.1. GTDB lineage: Bacteria > Armatimonadota > Fimbriimonadia > Fimbriimonadales > Fimbriimonadaceae > CALMEF01. The sequence continues at coordinate 6,984 of JAXLTH010000012.1, forward strand.
TCTCTTGACGAGAACTTCTTGACCTTGTCCGGTAGCCACGCAGAGGATTCGAACTTCCTAACGAGCGAAGGCTTCCTCTATCGCTACCGACTCTCCGACGGATCGGCAGTGGAGACCACCCACTATCATCTCCCGAAAGCCTCCACATACGGCTTTCAAGTTCTGGCCTCACTGCCAACGGGCTCGTGCATGGTCAAAATGAAATCCCGGTCGCAATATGGGACGACCACTCTGCTCCGATTGATCGACCCACGCGGCCATGCGATGTGGGAGGAAGCGTTGTCGCCAGACACCGTTTCGACAGTGGCGACGACCGACGGGTCTGGGCTCATCCTACTTAGCTTGAGCACGTCAAGCCAAATCATTACCCGTGCCTTCAATGCCGGCACCGGGGCCGTAGTTTGGCAGGATGTCGTGGCGAGCACGACACCGGCGGGCGCGATTCGCGCGAATACGGCGTGCCAGCGCGTCGTGCTAGGTTACGGAACACTCTACCGGGTTCTTTCGCTATCGACGGGAGCGCTGATTCGGGCCATTTCCAGCACCGCAACCTTGCTTTGCCAGGATCTACTTCTGGAAGACTCAGGCAACTTCTATGCTCTCCATGGCGGCAACCAAGTCAGAAAGTACTTAGCCACGCATACTCAAGCTTGGAGCAGACTCATCGGCGGCCCGAATGTGGCCCAACTGACCTGCCTGGGCCTCACCGGAGACTCCTACCTGTTTGTAGCTTGCAAGCAAGGGAATGGTGGGTTCGCGGTCCAGAAGATTCGGACATCAAATGGTACTTTAGGTTCGAGTTTGACCGTCAACGATCTGCTGGTGACGACCATGCAGGTAGTTGGAGCAGGGCATCTTGCGGTTGCAGGCAGTCCGGTGGGCACCGCCGGTTTGTTGAAGCGGGTGTACGACACAACGACTTTGGGGATGCGCTGGGAGCGATACGACCCGTTGGCAAGTGATTCGGTCATGAGGGTTGCCTTCCTCAATCAAGGCGGCACCGTGACAATCCTGGAGCGTTCTGGGGTTTCCGGACAGGTCTACTCTGTGGGAACACTGGACGGCGCCACCCTTCCTGGCGGGTACATGGTCGGACCCGTGTCTTCAGACATTGATTTCTACCCAACAGTCGGTACGATCGTGGATCCGCGCCATGTCATCGTGACCCGCACGACCGGAGAGAACGAGATGACCCAGAACTACTTGGACTTTGTCGCGGATACTACAGTAGTCTCTCCCACCGGCTTTGAGTTGGTCAGGGGCGAGTTGTCTGGTGGGGATTTGGACTCTCTGGTCGATTCAGACGATTCACGCATCGACGTGTTCAACGATAGCTTCTTCGACCAGGTCGAGTTGAATCTTTGGGCTGATGGCACGGTTCCCTTCCACATCAACGCGAGGGTTCGCGTCGAGGGGTACTCGGCGCGAGGCGGTGTTGCCCAGGTTGTGTGGATCGGAAACTCCGATGGCACTACTTGGACGCTTCTTGGTTCGGAAACGGCAAGCACATCGGACTCGGTTAGGGAGTACCCCGTTCCCGAAACCGTGAACTTGAATGGTGTGAACAGCCTCAGAGCCCGCTTGGCATGGAGGCCGATCAATGACGACAGCCCTAGCCAGGACGGCTGGCTCGTTGGCATCGACGAATTTCAGTGGTTGCTTGACTGAGCAGGATTTTGCCGGAGAGGCCGTGCCTCTCCGGCAGTCCGAATGATCTAGCCGGCGAGGCTGTTCTTGAACCACAGGGCGAGCTCGCGCTCGGCGGCTTCGGCGTCGCTGCTGCTGTGGGTGAGGTTGTCGTCGATGCTCAGGGCGAAGTCGCCGCGGATGGTGCCCGGAGTGGCTTCCAGCGGGTTCGTGGCACCCATCATCGTGCGGATCGCCTTGATGGCGTTGGTGCCGCGAACCGCCATGAGGACGATGGGACCGCTGGTGAGATAGTCGCACACGTCCTTAAAGAAAGGACGCTCGCGGTGCTCGGCGTAGTGCTCTTCAACGGTGGCGCGGTCGGCGTTCACCAGTTGAAGGCCGACGATCTTGAGGTCCCGGGCTTCGATGCGGCGGGCGATTTCGCCGATCAGGTTGCGCTTCACGCCGCCGGGCTTGATGATCACAAAAGTGGTTTCCATGGTTTCAAATCTCTGGCCGCAGGCACCAAGTTGGGCTAGCCAAGGCGCCTGGGAAGTCCCGTAAGGATACCTTCTAGACTCCCTCAGGAGCCATCGGCGGGGGCGGAGGCACCTCGCTCAAGCTTTGCGAAACCGCGGAACGAGGCCGCCATACGTAGCCGGAAGTGTCCATCGCGGTGACCTTCTCCGTACCGACCGAAGCCGGGCCACCGGGAAGGTGGGTTACCGCCGCATCGCTCACCACGATGCCGCCGGGCGGGCAGACTCGCTGCAGGTGAGAGGCGATGTCGATGACATGGGCGAAGTTCACGGACGTGATATCGGTCGCGTCTGGGGCGACGACTTCGCCCGCGTGGACGGCGATACGCAGTTGCAACGGCACGCCGATCTTGTTTCGGAACGTGTTCAACTCGACCAGGCCGCTCTGAATGGTCCTCGCTGCGCCAAACGCTTGTTGCGGGTGCTCGAAGGCGCAGGTCACGCCGTCTCCCGCGGTGGAGTGCACCCTGCCGCCGTAGCGGCGGGCAATCATGTCAACAAACTGGTGGTACTCCGTGAAGGTGAACTCTACGGCAAGGGGATCTGCCGACGCCTTCAACTTGGTCGAGCCGACGATGTCCACGCAAAGGAACGTCATGTGCTGCTCGCCCGATCGGAGCCGATCTTGCAGATCGACGAGCTGGCGGAGCAGTTCCTGCCGCTCTTGCACGGGGTCGCCCATGCCCAAGCGCTTTCGGTTGCGCGAGACGATGCGCTGAAGGACCAAACCGCCGATGGCGCCTCCCGCGACCGCCAAAATCAGGATGGGCGAAGGTAGATCGCGGCCCGTTTTGAACAGGAACTCGAAGAGCGAGGTGGCGACGAAAAACACGCCGCCGAAGATGGCGCCCGAAGTGGCAGCGGTACGCGAGTCGCGGCTGACGCTCACATTCCACAGGCCGATGCCGATACCGATGAGCATCAAGGTTTGGAAGAGCTCTTGGCCCGTCCGATGCGTCGCGCTCGAGAGCAAGCCGCAGATGGTGCCCACAAAGCCGGAGATGACGTGGCGACGAACCTCGGGCTCCAGCGAGAGCACCGCCCCGGACATCTGTTGCCAGATGGATTTCCGCTTCTCGGGAAGCATCCGCATGGCAAGGCGGACAAACTCCGTGGGGGCGCCGGTGGCTTCGCTAACCGCCTGAATTACCGTATCGTCCAACGAGCCGTGAGACTCGCGGAGACGTTCGGCCAACAAAAGCATCTCGCGAACGTTGTCTTCGCTATGCTCGATGCCTTTGGCGGGGGTAGAGTTCAATCCAGCCACAGGAGTGCGAAAGATTGTACTCGCCGCCCCTGCCCTAGGTTCCACTAAGGACCTTTCTGCCCATGGAGAGCCCCAAAGACCATCTCGCCGGATACCTTCGAGGACTGGTCGTTTTGGTGGCTGTTCAGGCTGCGCTGGGGTTTGTCATCGGGTCCGCCTACCGGCCAACGGTGGCTAACGCCCACTTTGATGTCGCCGCCATGCGGCCCAGCTACGAGCTCGACCTTCACTATGCCGGCACGGCGGTGTTGATCCTCGGCTCCTTGGCACTGGTTGTTGCGATGGTGGCGAAAGCCCGGTACGCCGAGTTGTCGAAGGCTTGGTACGGCCTGTTGATCGTCTTTCTCGGAAGTCTCGGGGCACAGATCACGGGCAACCTCCTCCCCTGGGATCGACACGACGTTCAGACGGTGGCGGTCGAGGCATCTATCGCCGCCCGGACCCCCATCGTAGGACCGACGCTTAGCGAGCAGATGCTGGGCGGGTCGGAAGTCGGCCAGAACACGCTCACCCGCTGGTTCGCGGTCCACCAGTTCGTGATCCCCGCCGCCCTTTTGGGCGGTTGCGTGCTGATCCTGATGGGTCTGGGCAAGCGGCGGCACCCGACGTGGACTTTCGCCGCGCCGACTATTGCCGCTCTGGCGTTGGCAGTAATCCTCAAAGCGCCAACGGGTAGCGGGGCGACCGCAACGGATGCCGCGTCTTTCGACGCGTTGCCGGGCTGGTACGTGTGGCCGATGCACGGCGCCCTCCGCGGCGCGGAGTCGATTTCCACCTCGCTCGGGTGGTTGGGCTTCGCCCTCCTTCCCGGCCTGTGCGTCGCCTACCTGTTTCTGCTGCCCAAGCTGCACGCCCGCCTCGGTGACGAACCGCTCCGCAAAACGGGCATGGGACTTGGGCTAACACTCCTCGGCTGCGGACTCATCTTCGCCGGTCCTTGCGCACCGATCACCGGCAACCAAGACCCCTCAGACTACAAACCCGCCGACCAAGGCTTGCCCACAAAGGCCATCGACGCCGCTTTGGCGGCCCGGGGAAAGGAGTTGTTCAACTCGGTCGGTTGCCGCAAGTGCCATGTCATCGACGGTCCCGGAAAAGGCATCCGTCTTGATGGGGTGAACCGGAAGTATCCGAATCCCCAGTTCTACATCGACTTTCTGGAGAATCCGAGTCGGATCAAGCCGGGCACCACCATGCCCCAGTTCCCCAACCTCAACGAAGAAGACCGAAAGGCGCTTGCCGAGTATCTTCGGCAGCCCCGAAACTAGCCTACTGGCGATAGCCCTTGCTTCGGAAGAAGTCGAGCGACGTCTTCACGGACTCAAGCGGGGGATTCGGGCAGGTGTCGAGCTCTATGCAACCGTATTCGACCTTCGCCTTCTCGCACGCCTTGAGAACCTTGTCCCAGTCCATAACGCCGCGGCCGGCTTCCATTTGCGTGGGGTCTTGGCAGCCTTTGCCGTCCTTCAGGTGGACGAGACGGACGCGGTTGCCGTACTTGAGGACGAGTTCGGCGGGATCCTGCTTGCCACAATGAGCCCACCACAGATCGATCTCGTTCTTCACGTAATCGGGGCACGCCGCCTCGAAAAGCGCGTCGTATCCAGTTCTACCGCCCGCGTCCACGAACTCGAAGGTGTGGTTGTGGTAGGCGAAGCCACGCTTCGCGCGCGCCACCTTCTCGCCGATCGACTGAAGGCGCAAGCCGATCTTGTCCCAGCCGTCCTTATAGCTGCTCTCAGGCACCCAAGGCACGACGATGTAGGGCGACTTCAGAATCTCGGCATCCTTTAGAACAGTGTCGAGCTCCTTCTCGCAGGCATCGAGGCCCACGTGCATGCCGCTCACCTTAAGGCCGGCGTCTTTCAGCATCGCGGCAAACTCGGGCGTGGACTTGCCGGCGGTACCGGCGGTTTCAACCCACTTCAGGCCCATCTTGCCCAGGGCCTTCAAAGTTCCCGCCGGGTCGGCGTTCATCTGGTCGCGAACGGTGTAGAGCTGAAGCGAAATCTTCATGGCCTTCTTCGCTAGTATGCACCAGCATGGAGGCGATCTCGCCCCCCGAAAGGCGCCCTATTTACTTCCCGTTTTCGACCGCTCGTAGCGCCACCTTCGAACTACCGGCACCGAGAACATGTAGATGCCGCTGGAACCGAGCACGAACAGGCTGAGCGCCACCACAGGCAGCCCCCAGTCGTGCAACGTCGGGTGAACCCAACTCAGGTCGTGGATGCTCTCGATCAGGTTGTCGTTGCGTTTGGCCACCGAGAGAACTTTGCCGGTCTTGGCGTCCACCTGAACCTCGTGGTAGCCCTCTTTGCTCATGACCTTGAAGATGTTCTTGTCCGCATGAAGCTCGAACCGGTAGAAGTCGTCGTGCTTCTGAAGCTCGGGGATTTTCTGGTCGAACACAGCTTCGGCAACCTGGCCCAGGGACACCACTTCGTGCATGCTCGATAGCTCGGTTCCCTTTTGGGCGGGCGGCTGAATCCACGCAAACCGCTTCTTCACAGCCAGAAGCAGACCGGTGATGGCCAGCGCAATCAAGAAGAGAGAACTGATCACGCCCAGCCACCGGTGAATGACGCGGGTGTTTCGGAACATGACGAAGTTTGGCACGGCGGAAGGCACGCTATCCACCCAGAGGTACCCGGACAAAAGAAAGGGCCCCCTTGCGGGGGCCCGAGGAGTGAAGCGCGCCTAGGCTAGCGGAGCAAAGTCCACTTCGCCACGTCGACGCGATGTTGCCAGCCGTCTTGCGACGGATTCTCGTCGTTGATCGGCGACCAGCGGACCTTCGCCTTCACGGTGCCGTCGTTTGCCAGGTACGACATGTTCGTCGTCGTGACGGTAACGGCCGTGTCGGTCGTCGGACCCGTCGAACCGTTGAACACCGTCCACGAGGACGTGTCCCAGTTCCACAGGTAGATCCGCTGCGCGAGGCCGCCGCGGTCCACGCTCGACTCGAGCGTGAATCGAAGTTCGCAGCCGTTGCCCGTGGAGGCTTGGCCGGTGAACTCGAGTTCGGCGGTCAACGATTCGGGGTTGTTGAACACGCTGACGTACGTGTCGTCGGAGGCGAACAACGCGTCAAGCGCGCCATCAGGGTCTTCGCCGATCGTCGCCGTGTACGAGGACGGAAGGACTTCCTCCTCGACCGGCGCCGTCACCGTGATCTGCAACTCCTTGAGGTCGGTGAGCGGGCCGCCCGCGCCACTGTTCCCGTTGTCGGAAACGTGGACGTGCAACCGCTCGGTACCCGTGTAGCCCGTGTTCGACACGTAGGTGACGGTGGCCAGAGCCGCGTTCACCGACGCCAGATCGCCGTTGAAGACCATCTGCGCATCGTCCGTGCCGTCGCCAAGCAGGAAGGTGAGCCCCGCCGTCGAGGCGAGCGTCATCTTTCCGTGCACCTTGTCGAGTTCCACCGTCAACTGGCCGGTGCCCGCATCGACATCCGCCACCGAGACGCCCGTGATCGCCAAAGGCTGGCACGTCGTCGTCGTGAGCGGGGCCGGGATGGTGATCACCGGGGCGTCGTTGATCGCGTTCACCGTGATCGAGACCGTGGCCACGTTGGAGTCACCGGTGCCGTCGTTCACCTTGAACGTGAACGAGTCGGCGCCGTTGTAGTCCGCGCTCGGCGTGTACGTCACCTGGTTGCCGCTGATCGCGGACAGGATTCCGTGGGCCGGGCCGTCAACGATCGAGTATGTCAGCGTGTTCGCCGGAAGGTCCGGGTCGGACGCGACCATTGTGATCGTCGTTGCGGTGTCCTCGTCGGTCGAGACCGATTGGTCGTCCGCGGTCGGAAGCACGTTGACCTCGTTGACGGTGACCGTGACCTGCTCCTCGTCGGAGAGGACCGGGCTGCCGTCGTCCTCCACCTTCACGGTGAAGGTGTACGAGTTCGGGCCGTCAGCCTCGCCCGGAGTCCAAGACACCACGCCGGACGTCGGGTTGATCGACATGCCGGCGGGCGCGCCCACCAAGCTGAACGTGAGGTTATTGGCGGGAATGTCGGGGTCCGTCGCCGTCGCCGTGAAGCTCAGCGCGTCGCCCTCGTTCACCGAGTGGCTCGTGCCCACCGTCAGAACCGGGGGCTCGTTGGTTTCGGCAACCGTGACCGTGAAGGTCTGGCTAACCGTCGCCGTGCCGTCCGTCAGGCTAACCTCGACGGTCGGGTTGGTGCCGCCGTCGCTCTCGCCCGGAGTCCACTCGAGCAAGCCGCTCGGGCTGACAGACATGCCGGAAGGACCGTTCACCAACGCATAGGTGAGCGTCTGGGCAGGAACGTCGTCGTCGTGGCCCGTCAGCTGAACGCTCAGCTGGGTTCCCTCGCTCGCGTTCTGGTTGCCCGGGTTGTCGAGAACTGGGTTCTCGTTCGTTTCCTGCACGTTGATCGTGAAGGTTGTCGTTACGGTGTCCACGCCGTCGCTGAGGCTGACCTCAACGCTGGGGGAAGTGCCGCCGTCCGTTTCGCCCGGAGTCCAGGTCACGAGACCGGAGGGGCTCACGAGAAGGCTGGCAGGGCCGCTGACCTTGCCGAAGATCAGGCTCTGCGCCGGAACGTCGGCGTCGAAGCCCGAGAGCTGCACTTGGAAGGCCGAACCTTCGCTGGCGCTCTGGGCACCCGGGTTGTTGATCGACGGCGGCTGGTTGACCTCGTTCACCGACACGCTGACGGTTTGCCGTCCGCTGAGTCCGGTGCTGTCGGTCGCCACGACGTCGAACTGGTACGTGCCGGGACCTTGGGTCTCGTCGGGGGTCCAGGTGAACACACCCGTTCCCGAGTCGATCGACATGCCCGCCGGAGCGTTCTCCAGAGAGTAGGTGATCGTGTCGTTGTCGGCATCCGTCGCGTTGGCGTCTACCGAAAGGTTCGCCAACTCGTCGATCGTCTGGTTGGCGATCGAGTCGAGCACCGGCGCATGGCCAGTCGTGATGGTGAGCTTCCAGCCGCCCGTGATGAGGCCGCTGTCGATGCTCGCATCATCCACGATGTAGAGGCTCCAAGTGCCGTTGGGGTCAGACCCAAAGAACGTCCCGAGGGACGTGCCGTAAGGCCCAGCCGGACACGGCGCCGCCATGGTGTCGCCCGTCGTGTAGTCGGTCGGCTTGAACGTGCCGCTCGAAAGCACCGTCTCGTCGGGCAACGTCGAGGCTGCCGCATCGTCGAAGGTGAAGTTCAGGCCAGTCACGTCGGTGCCGCCGCCTGCGTCGGACATCAGCATGACCTTCTGGCCATGAGGTCCAACGAGAACCATGTCGATGTCGTCCGGATAGGTGTGGCCAAGGCCGTAGACGTCTACGGTGACCTTGGTCACGAGCCCGGTGCGGCCCGAGATGTTGATCTGCGACGGATACGGATTCGCCGCGGTCGGAGGCGTGGAGGAGTCCACGATCGTGATCGGCGCGAGGTTGCCGCCCTCCGGGTTGACCGTTTGGGTAAGGCTGGCTTCGCTGGCCGCGATGGAGCCGGACACGCCGCTGTACATCGCCTTGATGACGTGGCTGCCGTCGAGCAGGCCGCTCGTGCTGAACGAGGCCTGGCCGTTGGCATCGACCGGGGTCGGGCCGGAAAGGACGTTGACGCCCTCCCAGAACGTGACCGAGCCACCCGAAGCCGGGTTGCCGCCCACTAAGGTGGTCGAAGTGATCGTCACGTTCTGTCCTGAAGTGGACGGGTTGAGCGACGACGCGATGGTCGTGGTCGACGCCACTTCGGAGTTGGCCGTGATCGTGATCGTCCATCCGCCCGCGATGTTGCCCAAGTCGCCCGACGCATCGTCGACGACGTATAGGCTCCAGTTGCCGTTCGGGTCGGTGCCGTTGAAGGCCGAGAGCAGGACGCCATAGGGCCCAGCAGGGGCGGGAGCCGCCATCGTGTCCCCGGTTTCGAAGTCTGTGGGCTTGTAGGTTCCGGTTACAACCGCCGTGCTATCGCCGAGGCCTGCGCTCGCCGCATCGTCGAAAGTGAGGTCGGCGTTCACCGCGTCCGTGCCGCTGCCGCAGTCCGACATCAGCATGACCTTCTGGCCCTGCGGGCCGACAAGGAGAATGTCAAGGTCGTCGGGGAACGTATGGTTCAGACCCCGAAGCAAGACCGTGACCTTTTGAATCGAGCCCGACATGCCCGTGATCGGAATGACCGACGGGTACGGCGAGGCCGCGCCCGAGCTGGGAATGCTGATCGGTGTGTAGTTGGTGCCGAACGGGTTGACGACCTGCGTCAGGACAGCGCTACCCGTACCTTGGCCGCTGTATGCAGCCGTGATGACGTGCACGCCCGCCGAGAGCGCGTTCGTCGAGAACGCCACTTGCCCGTTGGCGTCAACGTTCGTGGGACCCGAGAGGGTGGTCACGCCCTCAAGGAACGTCACCGTGCCCGAAGTTACCGGCACGCCGTTGAGCGTCACCGTTGCCGTGAAACTCACATTGTCACCTGGAGCCGACGGGTTCAAAGACGACACGAACGCCACTACGGGAGTCCGCACAACTTGGGTTACGGTGCCCGTGCTGCCTTGGGCGATGCCCGAGGAGCCGCTGTAAACCGCATCGATGTTGTGAGATCCCGATGACAATGAACTGGTCGAGAAACTCGCCTGGCCGTTGGCGTCGACGTTTGTCGGTCCGGACAGCGTGGTCGTGCCCTCCTTGAACGTAATCGTTCCCGAGGTCACGGGCGAGCCGCCCACCGTGGTGGTCGACGTGAACGTCACGTTGTCGCCGGGGTTCGACGGGTTCGCCGAAGAAGCCACGCTGGTCGTTGAGGCAGGATCGCCCGCCGACGTGATCGTGATGCTCCAACCGCCGGTCATCGTGCCAGCATCGCCACTTGAGTCGTCGACGATGTACAAGCTCCAAGTTCCGTTGGGGTTCTTTCCGTTGAACACCGACGCAAACGTCGCCGTTCCGGCGGAGGCAGCATTGAACGCCCCGGTTGTACCGATCGTCGGGAAGGTATCGCCCGTCCCGTAGTTAGTGGGTTTGTAGGTGCCGGTCGGGTTGCTGCTCGTGCCCATCAGCGCAGAAGCCGCGTCGTCGAGGGTAATCGTCGCCGCTACCCAGTCCGTGCTGCTACCCGTGTCGGAGAGCAAGATGTACTTTTCGCCAGTCGGTGCGACAAGCATCATGTCCACGTCGGACGGCCACGTGTGGTTCAAGCCTATCAACTGCACCGTCACCTTCGTGATGGTGCCCGTCATGCCGGAAACCACGATATTGGACGGGTAGACGGAGGCCGGATTGGGATACGTCGTGCCAGTTCCGGGAATCGTGATGCTGGTTGTGTTCGAGAACGTGGTCTGAGCCTGCGCCGACCCCGCCATGCCAAGCATGGCGAGGCCGACCGCCGAAGCCAGAGCCCCCGTGGTCTTGCCGCGAATGCGGATAGCCCCCAGAGCCGCCAAAGGCGCTCGGAGAGCCCGTGTAAGGTTATTCATTTAGATCATTCCTCGACGAGAGGGGCAATGAAGCAAACGCAAGACGAGAAAATCCCTCCTGTCGCCCTACTCCCTCTCCAAACAATGCGCCCCAAAAGCCGCAAGCCTACGGAGCGTCCTAGAGTGATAACACAAATTACTGATATCTCCAAGTACTTTCTTGCGGGGTAGCCCAATAAAAAGACCCTCTGGCAAAAATGCCAGAGGGTCTCAGGTTCAACGGGTGGCTAGCGGTTTCCGCGTGACCACGTGAGGACTTCCTCGCGGGTCACCCAGCCGTCGCCGTCAAGGTCCATCGAGCGGACCAGAGCCTTGTTCAAGCCCGTCTCCAGAACGATGTCCATCACCCGCTTGCTACCGTTGCCGGCGGCAAAGGGGCCGACGTCGTTTCCGTCGCCAGCGGTCAGGTACGCCGCCAGAACAAGCTGGCGGTCGCTCAGGTCGACGTCGCCCTGGCCGTCTAGGTTGGCTTGGCGCGGCGTGGCGGGCTGGGTCAGACCCGTGTTGGGGCTCTGGCCGGTGCCGTTGTAAGCCGCCCACACCGCCAGGTCCGCCACGTTCACCACGTTGTTGTTCGTGAGGTCGCCCATCACGAGGTCCGCCGTGGCCGAGTACGTGCCGGCGCTGCCGGTCACGCCCACCGACTTGCCCAGCGAGAAGAACGGATCCTTCACGTAGGCCTTGGTGAAGACCGCGTTGGCCGGCACCGAGTTGTCGAGGGCGTTGTTGTCCGCCAGGTCGAGATCGGCGTAGGCCAGCGTCAGCGTGCCTTCGCGGCTCGGAACGCCGTCCACCGTGGTCGGCGTGGTGAAGTTCACCACCTTGCGCAACGTGATGCGGTTGTTCGCGCCGCCCGTGCCGCCCACCGTGAACTCGATCACGCGGCTCACGTCCGCGTCCACGCCCTTCTGCCGAACCGTGAAGTTCACCGACAGCGGTGAACCAACGATGATCGTCACCGTCGCCAGGTTCGAGTCGCCGATGCAGTCGCTCGCCTTGAAGACGAAACTATCGGTGCCCACGAAGTTGGTGTCCGGCGTGTAGGTCAGATCCGGCGCGGTGCCCGTGAGGGTGCCGTGCGTGGGACCGGTGACCACCTGATACGCCAGCGTCTCGTTATCGGGGTCGGTGGCGACCAGCGTGATGTCCACCGGCGTGTTCGCCGGCGTCGTCACGGTCTGGTTCTGGGCGGTCGGCAGCGTGTTCGTCGCCATCACGTTCACCGTCGCCGAGGACGTCGAGAGCGTGCCGCCCAAGCCGTCGCGCAGCGTGTAAACGCTCGTCACGTCGAACGGAGCGCGCGTCTCGATGTAGCAGCGCAGCTCGTCCAGCATCTCCTGATCCGTGAAGCCGGACTGGGAGTACGTGTCGAACGCGTTGCCCAAGCCAACCAGCACCAGCTCGTCGCAGAGCGTCGTGCCCGGCTCGCCGCTGTTCAGAACGATGTCGTCGCCCGTGCCGCGCTTGCGGTCGGGACCCCAGTCGATGCCCGTGCGGCGCGTGCTGTACGGGGTGCCGAGGGTGCCGAAGTCCTGGCTGAAGCCAAGCTCGTTGATCGGATCGGTCGAGCTCATGTCGACCTTCAGCCGCGCCAGGCTGATGCGGTCGCCGTTGCCCAGCACGTGCACGCCGAAGTGCAGCCGCACGCCGAACTCCTGGTCGAACGGAGCCGCCGGATGCGCCTCGCCGCGCCAAGACTCGAAGCCCGTCACCGCGATGTCCTTCCAAGGAATCTGCGTGACCTCTTCGTACGCCGTCGGGTCGGTGTTCCGGTCGCCCACGTTGCCCAGCCCGTTGCGCAGGCTGTTGATCGCGTTCGTCAGGTAGCCGTCCCAGCTGGCGCCGCCGAAGCTGTTCGGGGCGGGCGTGCCCACCACCGTCATCACCACGTCTTGCACCGGCGTGACCGTGATGCTCACCGTGGCGATGTTCGAGTCCGCCGTGCCGTCGTTCGCCTTGAACGTAAACGAGTCGTTGCCGTTGAAGTTCAGGTTCGGCGTGTAGGTCCGGTTCGCGCCCGTACCCGTCAACGTGCCGAACTGCGGCGCGGTCACGATGGTGTAGGTCAGCGAATCGCCGTCCACGTCGTTGGCAACCATCGTGATCGCCTTCGCCGTGTCCTCAGCGGTCGAAACGCTCTGGCTGTCCGCCACCGGCGCGTCGTTCACCGGGTCCACCGTGATGCTCACGGTCGCCGTCGCCGAGTCCACTTCCTCGTCGTTCACCTTGAAGGTGAAGCTGTCCGGACCGTGGTAGTCCGCCGCCGGGTGGTAGGTCAGGTTCGGCGCGGTGCCCGTGAGGGTGCCGTGCGTGGGCTGGTCCACCACCGTGTACGAGAGCGTCTGCGCCGGCAGGTCGGTGTCGGAGCCCGTCAGCGTGATCGCCTTGTTCGTATCCTCGTCCGTCGAAACGCTCTGCGCGTCCGCCGTCGGAGCCACGTTCACTTCGTTCACGTGGATGTTGATCGTCTCGGTGTCCGTGCCGCCCGCGCCGTCGTCCACCGTAAAGGTGGCTGAGTAGTCGCCGGGGCCTTGCGCCTCGGTCGGCGTCCACGTCACCGCGCCGGTCGACGGGTTCACCGTCAGGCCCGCCGCCGTGCCCGAGTACGAGTAGGTGGGCGCGCCACCGTCGACGTCGCTGGAGCTGAGGTTGAAGCTCAGCGTCGCCAGCTCGTCCACGGTCTTGTTGCCCACCGCGCCGAGGATCGGCGCGTCGTTCACGGGCGTGACGTTGATCGTCACCGTGGCGAGGTTCGAGTCGCCCACGCAGTCGGTCGCCTTGAACGTGAAGCTGTCCGCGCCGTAGTAGTCGGCGTCGGGCGTGTACGTCAGGTTCGGCGCCGTGCCGGTCAGAGTGCCGTGCGTCGGAGTGCTCGTCACCGTGTACGTCAGCGGCTCGTTGTCCGCGTCGGTCGCCACCAGCGTGATCGGCGTGCTGCCGTCCTCCGCAACCGTCACCGTCTGGTTTTGCGCCACCGGCAGCGTGTTGGTTGGAACGATCGTCACGATCGTCTGGCCCTGGCCCAGATAGCCGCCCAAGCCGTCCCGGATCTTATATGCGCCCGTCACGTGGATCGGCGCCAGCTGCTCCACAAAGCAGCGGACCGAGTTCAGCTTGTCCTGGTCGGTCAAGCCCGGCTCAAACGTGGCGTCGAGCGCGTTGCCCACGCCCACGTAGATCAGCTCGTCCACTTCCTGCGTGGCGGGGCCGCTGGTGATGATCGTGTCGTCGACGCCGCCCTTCACGCGGTCGGCGCCGTAGTCGATGCCCTTTCGCGACGCCGAGTAGTTGTCCGTGCCGTCGAACGAGCCCGTGAAGCCGAGGCTGTTGGTCGGATCGTCCGAAGATACGTCGAAGTCCAGCTGCGAGAGGCTGAAGCGGGTGCCGTTGCCCAGCACGCGCAAGCCGAAGTGCAGCCGGTTGCCGTACTCCGCGTTGAACGGAACCGTCGTGCCCGCTACGCCGCGCCACGAGACGAAGCCCGAGACCACCACGTCGCGCCACGGAATGTTCGTGACCTGCTGGTAGGCGTCCGGCGTCACCGTGCGGTCGCCGATATCGCCCAGCCCGTTCTCCAGGCTGTTCATCGCGTTGTCGCGGTACGGACCCCAGTTCGAGGAGCCGAAGGCGTTCGGCGCGGGTGAGCCGTAAACCTCGACCGTCAGGTCGTTCACCGGCGTCACCGTAATGGTCACGGTAGCGACGTTCGAGTCCGCCGTACCGTCGTTCGCCTTGAACGTGAACGAGTCGTTGCCGTTGTAGTTCAGGTTCGGCGTGTACGTCACCTGGTTGCCCGAAACCGTGCCCAGCGTGCCGAACGACGGGCCGGAAACGATGCTGTAGGTCAGCGGGTCGTTGTCCGGGTCGGTCGCGGTGAGCGTGATCAGCTTCGCCGTGTCTTCGGGGGTGCTGGTGTTCACGTTCGTCGCCACCGGCGGCTGGTTCGTTTGCACCACGGTGATCGTCACGGTTGCCACGTTGCTGTCGGCGGTGCCGTCGTTCGCCTTGTAGGTGAACGTGTCGTCGCCGTGGAAGTTCGGGGCGGGAGTGTAGTCGAAGCTGCCGTCCGAGTTCAGGGTCAAGGTGCCGTGCGCAACGTCCGTCACCAAGACCGCGCTCAGCGCGCCGCCGTCGATGTCGGTGTCGTTGGCCAGCACGCCCGCCGCCGCCACGTGTAGCGGCGTGTTCATGTTCGTGCTGTACGGGTCGTCCACCGCCGTGGGAGGATCGTTCACCGGCGTCACCGTGATGCTCACGGTCGCCGTGTTCGAGTCCGCGACGCTGTCGTTCACCTTGAAGGTGAAGCTGTCGGGCCCGTTGTAGTTGGCGTCTGGCGTGTAGAGCACGTTCGGTGCCGTACCGGTCACGGTGCCGTGCGCAGGCTGGGTGTAGCTCCACGTCAGCGTCTGCGCGGGCAGGTCCGGGTCGCTCGCCGTCATGGTGATCAGCTTCGCGGTGTCCTCGTTGGTCGAAACGCTCTGCACGTTGGCGGTGGGCGCCTCGTTCACTTCCGCTACCGTAATCGTGAACGTCTGCTGCACCGTTGCCTCGCCGTCGGTCAGGCTGACCGTGACGCTGGGCGTGGTGCCGCCGTCGTTCTCGCCGGGGGTCCAGGTGACCAAGCCGGAAGCGCTGACGCTGAGGCTGGTGGGGCCGCCCACCTTGGCGTAGGTCAGCGTTTGGGCGGGAAGGTCGTCGTCGTGGCCGGTCAGTTGCAGGCTGAACGCGCTGCCTTCGCTGGCGCTTTGCGGGCCGGGGTTGTCCAGAACCGGGTTCTGGTTGGCTTCCGAGACGTTGATGGAGAACGTTTGGGTCACCGTGGCGGTGCCGTCGTTCAGGCTGACTTCCACGGTGGGGTTGGTGCCGCCGTCGTTCTCGCCGGGAGTCCAAGCCACCGCGCCGCTAGGGCTTACGGTAAGGCCGGCGGGGCCGCTCACCTTGGCGTAGGTGAGGGTGTTGGCGGGAAGGTCGACGTCCGAGCCGCTCAGCTGCAGGTTCAGCGCCACCATTTCGGTGGCGACCTGGTTGCCGGGGTTGACCAGCGTGGGCGGCGTGTTCACCTCGTTCACGGTGACGGTGATCGTCTCGCTGTCGCTGAGGTTGGGGCTGCCGTTGTCGGTTACCACCACGTCGAAGGTGTAGCTGCCGGGGCCTTGCGCCTCGGTGGGCGTGAAGGTGAAAACGCCCGTGCTGGGGTCGATGCTGGCGCCGGCGGGCGCACCCACCAGCGAGTAGGTCAGCGTCTGCCCTGCGTCGGGGTCGCTGGCGGTGGCGGTGAAGCCGATGTTGGAGAGTTCGTTGCCCGCCTGGTTGCCGATGGCGTTGAGGACGGGGGCTTGGTTGAGTCGGAGACACTGAAGCTCTACGCCTCGAAAGCCGTGTTCGTGGCAACGCGGTCGCAAGAGTAGTACTGGGAGCGTACCGACCCGTGTCGGTAACTTTCGCTACAATTGCGGTTTGCCGACGTCTCAGCGGTTGTGCGTACGAAAAGAACGGTTCCCGAGCCGTCTCGATATCCGGCCAGAGCCGCGTTGTGACGACCAGTGGAAATGGATCCCCCAGTTCCTGTTCAGGGTTAGTATATGCCAGGGACCACGTTGATCCACTGAGCGTGTACCTTCTGAATGCCGCCGCCGTTGCGATTGTCGGTCGTCAGCAACATAGAGGCGTAGGCTCGGCGAACCAGAAGTCGTACGCTGAACCCGAGTGGCACCCGTTAATGCTGAGAGACTGCCAGAGCAGCGTGGTGTTGCCTTGTAGTCGTAGGCAAGCCCGCTCCCAATCTTGCACACGCCGAGAAAGGCACCTGAAGCCGACGAGATGTAGACTGGCCACCTTGCACGTTAACAACGCGCATGTTGGTGGGCGAGGTACGCTGACGCTGCGTCGGAGTTAACGTTGAACCGAGAGTGGTGTAACCAGAGCGATCCCAGTTCCGCCAATCCGTTGAGACACCGCTGCCACAGGGGTTGTGCGACCTAATGTTCGCGTAAAGGCGGAGATGATGTGTTGGTCGATGACAGGGCCTCAGGCGATTGATGACTGCCAACGACCGGCTTGAGGCAGCGTGGTCGCAGCGATACGACGCCGTACCTGCGTCTAGTCGTCCAGCCAAGAGGGCCAAGGTACCGCCCGTCTGCGGAGCGCGTCAAGCGAAGCCCTCAGTCGTCGCCGTCCCGAGACATCGTTAGCTCCGGTTAGCCACCGACTGTCGTAAGCAAGCCGGGAGAGCAATCGTGTAGTGGCGCCGTCTGCCCTGCCGTTGATCGCCTGAAACTCGTCAATGAACGTGCAGTCGCGGTTGGAGCGGCGGTGCTTACGACGAACTCCAGCCGGAAGCCACGACTTTCGGAATGTTCATGCAGTCGACGAAGTACTGGTTGCCGGCAATCGCTTCGAAGTCGATCTGGGTGAGCGAACGGATTGCCAAGGTTCGCTCCGCCGCCAATGCCCCCAGAACCTGGTTCGACACGTGTCGGCGTTGCCGTTCGTAATGTAGGCGCAGATCGTTCGATGAGCGTTCCAGCCGAACGATGCGAGCGGGATCGCCGAGCTCGAGCGGTCGTTACCGATGCGCCCGAACCGCGAGATCAGTGCGGTACGCCGCCAAGTGTGTTACTGTTGTTGAGCGTACTTGACGCCGTACGGGTTGGTGCCTCCCGTGAGGGCGCCATTGCACTGCGAAAAGTGCCCGTGCCCAAGATACGTCGTGCCACCGCCGCCGGTGAGCGCGGTACTGGTCCACAAAGACGCCGGTCCCACCAGCGCAGTTGATCGAGAAGGCCTGGTCGGCGTCAAAGCCCAGTCGAACTGGTTGCCGTTCGCCCCGCCCGAGTCGCCCATGTTCACGATCAGCGACGGATTGTCGCCCCTGAGGCGGTTCTGTCCGCCCGGCTTGTAGTCAAAGAAGATCCAGACCTTGTTGCCGTTCGTCTGAAGGTTGCCCGCGATGAAGAGGTACAGACGTCCGTTCGATGAACTTCGCATACGCCGCGTCGAGCTCGGAGCCGTCGCAGTTGTTGGTCTGCCCAGGTGGCATCTCCGTAACCCGTGTACGTGTCCTGACACGGCAAGCGGCGAGCCGTAGAAGACGCATCCTTCGTGCCGTCGATGGTTGCCTGCCCCCAACCCAGGCTCGCCAGCAGCGAGATCGAAGCGAGCGCCAGCCCGCGGACGAAAGAACTCCTCATCAGAACCCATGGTTTCCCTCAAGCGAGATATCGCCCAAGGGGGCACATCCCTCTTCCTCCGATGGTCGAGCGCGTGGACCCCGGCTAACGCAAGTCAGCCTTGAGTGCCGATGATAACACGCCTCACGCGCGCGCAGCGTTAAGATTCGGGGAAAACGCCAAGACCTTGCAAGAATCTGCCTTGCCAGGTCTCGGTTTCAGCCCAGGCGCCGCAAAGCTGGGCGTCGCGGGAGAAGGGCCAGAAACAGGAAAGCCGAGGCTTGCGCCCCGGCTTCCTGCATCATGAACATTCGCGAGCTTTACCTTCTCGCCGATACAAGACCAATCTTCGGCAGGTGCCTGGTATTTCCTCAGACCCCCCAACCGCGGCACCCCAAAAGCAGGAAAGCCGAGGCTTTCACCCCGGCTTCCTAAGCTATGGCTAACACACCGCGACTTCCAACAACGCGGCATTCCCATTCTCGGTTGTTTGCGGTTTCCTCCTTAGGCCGCGAGCGACAGCGTGGACGTGGGCATGGGAATGTAGATTCCCTCCATGGCGGTGGAAAGGCTGCTGGTGCCGTTCTTGGTGGCCTTCACCCGGAACCAGCGCGCCGTGCCCGGCGTGAAGCCCGACAAGGTGATCCGCGTTTTCGTGGTGTTCTCGATGACCGACCAGTCGGCCGCGTCGGCTTCCGCTGCCTCGATGACGTAAACCACGCCGTACGGGTTGCCGTTCTTGTTCCACTTGAACTGCACCGTGCCGTCGGAGAACGGCGTCACGATGAAATCGGCGGGCGTTTGCGGAACCACGGTGGACCGCGTGGTGGCTCGTGGTGAGAGCGAGAGGCTGAGGATGGAAGCATCCGTCACCGCCGGCGAGGCGTACATGAGGTTCAGGTAGGTGCCAAACGTGCTGAGCGCTTCCTCGCGTCCGTCGTTCTTGGCCGCCATGGCAATGGCCGCCGCCGCCTGGGCGGATTCGTTGTCGGTGATCTGACCGGCAAAAGCTTCTGCGGCATCGCTCATCGCGGTGGCCTGCAGCGCGGTCAAACCGAAGGTGGTCGGGGCGCCCGTGATGACGCCAGCAATGAAGGTGAGCTTATCGGCAAGAGCCGCATCAGCCATGGTGTACAGGTTTTTTACTGTCATCTCGACGAGGTTGTTCCGTCGTTTTACGAGGTATTTCCAGGCAATTTAACTGGGAAAGCCCGGAAATATAAGGGGACAATTGGGAAAAGAATGCTTAAGTTCGGCGTTCTTCTCTCTTTCCTCGGCGGGGAAATGCCTTCTTTTGGCGCACTTCTCCCTTTGTCTGGCGAGGATTGGCCTTCATCGGGGAGGAATTGGCCTTGGGTGGCGAGACTTCTTGCTTTGTTGCTGCGGGGTCTACCTTGGTTGGGGGATTATCTGCCATTTGACCGCTCCCTTCTCCCGGGGCTGTCGTCGCTCCGGCCCTAGGGAATCGCATCAACCCTCCAGTTCGTCCCCTCCGGTATGGCGGTAGCGAGCGAGCCGGTATCTGTCACGTCGCTGATTCTAACCTCTGCGTCGGTTGGCGCAGCAGTTAGCGGAGTCATTCAGTTTGGCCTTGAGTATTGGAGGAACAAGACCCATCCAAAGAAGCGCTATCAGGAACTGATGACGGAGAAACGCTTAGAAGCAAACCAAGCGGTTCTCGAAACGCTCTCCGCCGCCGAGCGCGTCCTTTCGCCCGTGGCGCACGGCACCAAGACCTTCGAGCCACCTTTACTCGATCGCCTCACAGGGAAAGTTGAGGAGAATCCCTACTACGAGGCCGCCCAGGCAATATTCGCCCAGATCCACGCGATTATTGTTCGCGACGAATTAGCGCTTGGCAAGACTGTGGTCCAGGAATGGTACTTCTTTAGGTCAGCTTTCCACGAGCTTGAGTTTCAACTCGATGAACGCCGAGAGTCTGGCAAGTCCGTCAAAGGAATCGAGCTCTTCTACGCGATGTACCACATGACCTTCTTGCTTGTCGACAGGATGCGGATCGCTATCAAGGACTCGCTTTCCGACGCTGAATTCACGCTCTTGGCCACGCGGGACGCCAATGGCGCATGGTCTGGCGGGGCCCAGTGGTTTAAGTGGCTCTTGGCCGATATTGGAACGAATCCGGAGCCCTATTCTTTGGAATCGAAGACCGCGCAGTTCGCGCCCGTCGCGAAGAAGCTCGCGAAGGCGCATGGCATGCGCGCTTAGCCCAGGCTCGCCAACAGCGAAATCGAGGCGAGCGCCAGCCCGCGGACGTAAGAACTCCTCTTCGAAGCCTTGGTTTCCCTCAAGCGATGCAGAACCAGGGGGGTGCCTCTTCCTCGTTCAGCGTTCTCACCCCCCGGTGACGCAGTCAGCCTTGATGCGGATGATAACACGCCACACGCGCGCGAGACGTTAAGCGATGGGGAAAAATGCAAGACCTTGCAGAATTGCGGGTCCGTGGCGAGTTCGACAGGTTCAACGCGGGGAGTTGGGCGGGCGGCCGCGTTGTTTCGCCAGGTGGCGGCCAGCGCTCGCTTTCTTGTTGGGCGCAGAGTTTGAATGGGGATCCACCCGGAGGGTGGCAAGCCCCGGGGTTGTTGGCGTCCTTCCTTGTTCGACCCGGAGGGTCGCAGACTGTAGCCCCGGGGTCGCTAGACCCGGGGTTTGAGGGCTTCCCTTCCACTTTCTCCCCACCCGTTGTTTCGCCACAGAATCTGGCTTGGGTAACCACCCGGAGGGTGGCAGACAGTAGCCCCGGGTCGCAGACCCGGGGTTTGGGGGCTTCCCCTCCACTTTCTCCCACCCGGAGGGTGGCA
The DNA here is from genome assembly GCA_046330155.1 of Fimbriimonadales bacterium. GTDB lineage: Bacteria > Armatimonadota > Fimbriimonadia > Fimbriimonadales > Fimbriimonadaceae > CALMEF01. Next base: position 27,852 of record JAXLTH010000012.1, read on the forward strand.
GACGCTATCCCTCGAGGTTCGACCCCTGCGGGGTCCCGCGAGGCGACGGGGTCCGGCACCCTCCGGGTGCATTGAAAGGATGTCCGAGGAGACCGGGGGTCTTCGACCCCCGGCTACCGTCTGCCGACCCCATTCGGGGTCGTGGGCCTCGGCTTGCGGAACCCGTGGGGCGAGGATCTAAGATTGGGAGACCGGAGGACGGCAACTTTCCCTTTTCAGGGTGCCGATTTTGGACGCGGAACCACCCGGAGGGTGGCGGTCAGCGCTCGCTTTCTCTTTGGGCGCTGGATTTGGAATGGGGAGCCACCCGGAGGGTGGCAGACCATAGCCCCGGGTCGAAGACCCGGGGTTGTTGGCGTCCTTCCTTTTTCGACCCGGAGGGTCGCGGACTGCAGCCCCGGGTCGCTAGACCCGGGTTTGAGGGCTTCCTTCCACTTTCTCCCACCCGGAGGGCGAGACGCTGTCCCTCGAGGTTCGACCCCTCCCGGGTCGCAGCGAGGCGACAGGGTCTGGCACCCTCCGGGTGCATTAGGAAAAGGACGTCCGAGGTCACCGGGGGTCTCCGACCCCCGGCTACCGTCTGCGACCCCATACGGGGTCGTGGGCCTCGGCTTGTGGAACCCGTGGGGCGAGGATCTAAGATTGGGAGACCGGAGGACGGCAACTTTCCCTTTTCAGGGTGCCGATTTTGGACGCGGAACCACCCGGAGGGTGGCGGTCAGCGCTCGCTTTCTCTTTGGGCGCTGGATTTGGAATGGGGAGCCACCCGGAGGGTGGCAGACCATAGCCCCGGGTCGAAGACCCGGGGTTGTTGGCGTCCTTCCTTTTTCGACCCGGAGGGTCGCAGACTGTAGCCCCGGGTCGCTAGACCCGGGGTTTGAGGGCTTCCCTTCCACTTTCTCCCACCCGGAGGGTGGCAGACGCTGTCCCTCGAGGTTCGACCCCTCCCGGGTCGCAGCGAGGCGACAGGGTCTGGCACCCTCCGGGTGCATTAGGAAAAGGACGTCCGAGGTCACCGGGGGTCTCCGACCCCCGGCTACAATCTGCGACCCCATTCGGGGTCGTGGGCCTCGGCTTGCGGAACGTGTGGGATGTCCGAGGGAACCGGGGGTCTTCGACCCCCGGATACAATCTGCGACCCCGTTCGGGGTCGTGGTCCGCGGCATGCGGCGATTTAACGGCGAGGATCTAAGATTGGGAGACCGGAGGACGGCAGCTTTCCCTTTTCGGGCTGCCGATTTTGGACGCGGAACCACCCGGAGGGTGGCAGGCTTTAGCCCCGGGTCGCAGACCCGGGGTCGGGGACCGCGACCCCCGTGCCAAAATCCGCCCCGTGTCGTCCTACTCCCGCCTCTACGCCCACATCGTGTTCAGCACACGCGATCGGGCTCCCATGATCGTCGACGCCTGGCGCGACGACCTCCACCGCTACCTCGGAGGAACGATCAGCGGGCTTGGCGCCGTCCCGATCGTGATCGGAGGCGTGGCAGACCACATCCACATCCTCCTTTCCTTCCGTCCGCAGCAAGACGTCTCCAGCCTGGTGCGGGAAATCAAGAAGGCGAGCGCCGTCTGGGCGAAGGAGCGATACGAGCGCTTCGGTTGGCAGGAAGGCTACTCGGCGTTCACGGTGGGGCACCGGGAGGTGCCCACCATCACCGCCTACATCGAGGGCCAGGAGGAGCACCACCGCACCGTGACGTGGCAGCAGGAATATCGTGAGCTTCTTGCCGAGGCTGGCCTTGACCCAGACCAGGCAAATTGAGGACGGGCCGAGCTCGCGGAACCCGACCCGTTGCCCTGGTTTGTCAGGAGTGACGCCAATGGCATGCGCCACTCCCATCTTCGGCAGATTCCGAAATTTCCCTTAGGGCTTGGAGTTATCGCGCCGGCGAGGCGTCGATCCTTCACCGTAGAAGATGCCCATCTCCTTCGGCTGGCCGTTCTCCGTGGGGTGGAGGTAGTAGCCGCGCTCGTCCTTCGGCTTCTCTTCTTCCACCGGGATGCGGTGGGCGTTGGCGAAGTTGTCGTGGCGGATGCCGGTGACCTGCCAAGAGACTTCCACGTTCGGCACGCTGGTGCGAATGACGAAGCGGTTGCCCTGCATCTTCTGCGCCACGCGAGCCATGACCCACTGGTCGCTGTCCGTGCCGTCGTCCACGATGGTGAGCTGGTAGCGGAAGTCGCGGTTGAGCGCCTCGAACCAGTCGGGCATCGTGACGCTGGCGTAGCCGCGGTCGTCGGTTTTGACCGTTCCGTTATAGATGTTCATCATGTCGGGCGACTCGACGAACGAGTGGTACAGAAACTTGTTGGCGGGGTCCAGCGGATGGTCGATCTTGAACGAGCCGCCGCCCTTGGACAGGGTTCCGCTGACGCCGAAGTTGCCGGAGACCTGGCCCCGACCGGAAATATAGGCGGCATAGCCGGCGCCGTCGTCGTTTCGGGCGAACAAGCCATAGGCACCCGCATCGGTGGCGTAAGCGTAGACGCCCACGAAGTTCTTGGAGATGCCGATGATGCCAGGACGGGCACTTCCGATGCCCTCACCCCGAACCGCCGTCTTGTCGGAAAACGGCCAAACCGTGGTAACCGCTCCCACGGTGGAGTTGATCGTGTCGGCATCGCTATTTGCCTGCGAAGCCTGGATTCCGCGGATGCCGGCAGGAGCAACGATATCCAGCGACGCGGTGGGGCTGGAGTTCATAATGCCCACCCGGTTGTTGCCCAAGTCGACGGTGAAGACCGGATTGCCATTCGACAGGAAGTTGAATTTGTCCGGCACGTCTTGGTACTGCAATCCCCAGTTCGGATAGTTGGGCGAATGAGCCAGCACCATGCGGTCGATGTTGCTTTCCCCTGATGCGAACATCGTCATCATGGGCTTCGGCGAGCCGCTGTTCACGGCGGGAAACAGGATCGTGGCGATCGTGCTGGTTATCAACACGTTCGACGCGAACCGCTGAACACCGCTAAACGTGTTCAGCCGGTTGATGAGCGGGACGTTCGGACCTAGCCGGGCATCGGCCAGCAAGCCGGTGGTGACGTTGGGCGCCCCGATGTTGGTGATGAGCGAACCGTTGCCGGCGAAGTTGCCCGCCCGCATGACGCCCGAAATGTTGGAGCTGCCCACCTGCTGCGTTCCCGGCGTGGTGGGCTGGAGCTCAACGTAAGCGGGAGCATATTGGGACTGGGCGGATCGAGCCGCAAGCGTGACCACCGCACCCGCAAACGCGAGCGAGCACCCGTAAATGAGTGTTTTCTTCATATTCCTCCTTCATTCGGAGTACCTCGCCTCCGAATCGCGCCATGTTACCTGCACAAATCACCAGGTACCGGCGCTTCAACGGAGGCCTACTTGAACTTGGCTGTGTCCACCATGCGCTGGAACGCCGCCGCGTACTCCTTCTCGCGGTCCTTGCCGGGGATCTTGACCGAGAGGGCGAGCGCGAAGCCATTGGTGTTCTTCAGCAGCGTGTAGCGGCGGTCGGCGAAGCCGTCCTTGTCGATCATCTCGAAGCTCATGCAGTCGTAGCCCTGCTTGGTCTTGCCCACACGGTAGGGCGTCTCCTTGCCTTCGCCTTCCCGCTTGATGAAGAAGAGGCTGGTCTTGTACAGCTCGTCGAACCCGGCTTGGGTGGGGCCGGCGGTCATGGCGCCCAGCTTGCCCTTGCCCTCGTTGGGGGTGATGTCGCGGGCGCCCCACGGCGTCTCGCGCCCCGCCACCCAGCCCTTGGGGATCTCGAAGGAGTAGCGTTCGGTTTCGAAGAGGACGAACGTGTTGGCCAGAGCCAGGCTGGCGATCGCGGTAAGGACCATAAGGGACTCTACGAGCCCCCAGGCGCGGCGTTAGCGCGGCTTCTCAGCCCTGGACCAGCGTGTAGCCGTCCGCGATGGCAGACAGCTCCCGCACGACGCCTTCGACCGCCAGATCGAAGAACCGCTTGCCCTTCTCGGCGGTGGCAAAGGTGGCATGCCCCAGCGAGCCGTCCTCGGTCATCTCGTCGAAGTGGTGGATGACGCCGCGGATCGGGGGCTCGGGCTTCAAGCCATCGTCGCGCAGTTTGTCCTTGCGCACCAGCTCGGGGAACAGGTGCAGCGCCAGGCTCGCCTCCGCCTCGCAGGCGTGGCGCATCTCCTTGGTCGGCCCTTCCAGAATCTCCTTCGCCTGGTCGGCCAGAAAGGCGAAGTAGCCGCTGTGCCCGAACGTGAAGTTCGGGTAGCGCTGCTTCAGCTCTCGCAAAGCGACGCCGTTAGGTTCCGTGTTGCCCCCGTGCCCGTTCAGAACATAGAACTTGGTGAACCCGTGCGGGATGAGCGACTCGACCACGCTTTGCACCGCCCCGATGTACGCTGGGAACGACGCGCTGAGCGTGCCCGGAAACGCCAGATGGTGCCCCGAGGCGCCCAGCCACAGCGGCGGCGTCAGCAGGACTTTATCGGGGAGGCGCGCCTCGACCGCCTTCGCCACCGCCCGCACAAGGAGCGAGTCGGTGAACAGCGGCAAGTGCCGGCCGTGCTGCTCCAACGAACCCGTGGGAACCAGCACGACCGCCTCGCGGGAGAACGCCTCGACGTCGGGCCAGGTCGCGTGGGCAAGGATCATGCGTCGGGGTACAGCTCCCTAATGAGCGACTTCACCGTGTTGTTCAGGTCGCGGTCGCGGATCATCGCCTCGCCGATCTTGTTGTAGCCGTGCATCATCGACGTGTGGTCGCGATCGCCGAACAGCGTGCCGATGTGCTTCCAGCTGTCGTGGGTGATCTCGCGGTAGACGTAGATCGCCACGTGGCGCGCATGGACGATGGGCGCCTTTCGGCTGATGCCCAGAATCTCCTCGGAGTGGATGTCGAAGTGCTTGCCCACCTTGTCGACCACGCGGTCGAAGCTGGGCTTGGCGGTCACGCCGCTGCGGTAGTACCGCTCCACCATCTCCTCGGCAAGGCTCTTGGTGATGGGCAGGTCGTCCATGCTGGCATGGACGACGAGCTTGGTGAGGGCGCCCTCGAGCTTTCGCACGTTGCCCGGCACGTTCTCGGCGAGCACCATGGCGACGTCGACGTCCAAGTCGACCCGCTCCTGCTTCGCCTTGGTGAGCACGATGGCGCACCGCGTCTCGGTGTCGGGGTGCTGGATGTCGGCCACCAAACCGGCTTCGAAGCGCGACCGCAGGCGGTCCTCCATGAAGTGGAGGTCCTTGGGCGGACGGTCTGAGGTCAGTACGATCTGCTTGCCCAGCGTCTGGAGGTAGTTGAAGGTGTGGAAGATCTCTTCCTGCGTTCGGTCTCTGCCCGCCACAAGCTGGATATCGTCCAGCAGCCAGACGCCCACGTTGCGCTGCGCCCGTCGGAACTGCTCGATCTTGTTGGTCTGGAGAGCCTGCACGAACTCCTCGGAGAACTGCTGCGCCGAGACGAAGACGAGCGGGAAGTTGGGGTCGCGGGAGAGGATCTCGCGGGCGATGGCGTGGAGCAGGTGCGTCTTGCCAAGACCGCTGGGCCCGTAGATGAAGAGCGGGTTGAACTTCTGGCCGGGGCTGTCCGCCACGGCTTTCGCGCCGGCGAACGCCAGGCGGTTCGACTGGCCCACCACGAACGAGTCGAAGCGGTACTTCTCGATGGGCCGAAAACTGGGCTCTTCGACGGTGGTGACGGCTACGGCGACGTCGGCGGTGGCGTGAATCTTCTCGCGCTCCCTCGGCTCGGCAAGGAGGCTGACCGTTACCTGCTCGCCCAACTCGTCGGAGAGCATCTCTTCCAAGGTGGCAAGGTACTTCTCCTTGATCCAATCGAGGATGAACCTGCCGGGCACGGCGAGCGTCGCGGACCCGTTATCGAGCGAGACTGCTCGGATCGGCTTGAGGAATCGCTCAAACCAAGCCGAGTTGACCTCGAGGGCGAGCCGCTTCAAAACCTGTTCCAGAGCTGCACGAAGGCGAATTGCATCCGGGTTGTCGTCGAACGAATACTGGTCCATAAATCCCTAAAAAAGGAAGAAAATCAAAGCCCGCCAACATGATCCCTCACAGGGCGGGAACAGCATTATACACAGGCAATTTCGGGGACTTGCAGCATTTTCGGCCGCGTTCCCGGCTGATCCCGCCCATTGGCGGCCAACGATGAGCTCTCACCGCTCGCCTACCTTGATTTTCGAGTTTTTTCACGGTTTTTCGCTTGATTTCGTCTCGGCCGAATTGTGGTCAGACAAGCGTCTACCGACCATGGTCATCGGTCTGAAAAACCGATAGAATCTTTCGCACATGCGGCGCATTTTCGGGGTATTGGGCGGCCGGGACTTCCCAGCCGAGGCCTTGGCCGACTGGGCGCGTTCGGCGGATGTCGTCATCGCCGCCGACTCGGCCACCGATCGGCTCCTCGCCGTTGGGGTGGAGCCGCACGTGGTGATCGGGGACCTCGACTCGATGAAGGCGGACCGCGCAGGGCTTTCCGCCGAGATCGTCGAGATCGCCGACCAAGACCGAACGGACTGCGACAAGCTGCTGGATTACGCGAACGGGCTCGGCCCCGCTGCGATGGTTCTCGCTGGGGTCGAGGGCGACCGGCTGGACCACGTCCTGTCGACCCTCAGCAGCGTCGCACGCTTGCGGCCGGACTGCCGCCTGCTGCTTCGGCGCGGAATCGGCCACGTTCGAGGCGCGGGGGGCTCGGTACGCCTCGAAACGAGCGCGGGCCGCCGGTGTTCGGTATTGCCCCTTCCGGAAGCCGCGGTGAGCCTTAGCGGCGTCCGGTGGCCGCTTTCGTCGGAGCCTCTTCGCCTCGGCGGCTTCGTCAGCATCTCGAACGAGACGTCGGGAACGGTCGAGTTCGAGGTGCATTCGGGCGTCGCCATGTTAGTTCTGGAGACCCAGGGCACGCCACCCCTCGATTGGTGATTCTGAAATCTCGAACCGATAAACTTGCCAGGGGTGTCATAAACAATACGATGCATACGGACGACGAAGCAACCGCGGTAGAGACGAACGAAATCGAGACGGAATCCGATCTCGTACCCGTCGAAGAAGAAGGCGTGATGCCCACAGAGGGGCAGGCGCGGCTCATCGTCAAGCGCAACGGCGCCGAGACGGACACGGTCTTCGTCCTGAACCCGCCCACGACCATCGGCAGGTTCGATCCGTCGGTGGGTCCCATCGACGTGGACCTCGCGGACCTTCCCGAGGGCTCCTACGTTTCGCGCAAGCACGCAAAGATCACTTGCGACGACGGCGTTTGGATGATCGAAGACCTGGGATCGTCGAACGGCACGTTCGTGCTCAGAAACGACTTCGAGCGCGTGGAAGCCGCCGAGCTTGAGGACGGCACGGAGTTCGCCCTGGGCAACGCGCGGTTCGTGTTCCGCCTGAGCTAGACGAGCTGAACGTCTCGGGCGCCGCGCTGGATCTCGCCGATCAGCGCCGCCGACTCGCCGGCCTGGTTGAGACGCTGGATGACGGCGGCTACCGATTCCCGCGCCACGACCAGCACCATGCCGATGCCCATGTTGAAGGCTCGGTACATCTCGGATTCGGGTACGGAGCCCGTTTCTTGGATGAGCCTGAAGATGGGCAGCGGAGTCCACGTCCGCTTCTCGATCACCGCTTGGAGATCGGCAGGGAGCACCCTCGGAACGTTGTCGTACAGACCCCCGCCCGTGATGTGCGCCACGCCGTACACGTCGGGCATCTCTTGCAGGATCGGGTAGACCGCGTTGAAGTAGCACGGGTGGGGTCGCAGGAGTTCGTCCGCCAGCGTCGTTCCGAGCCCAGGCACCTCGTCCCGCACGGACATGCCGCCCACTTCGAAAAGCGCGCGCCGAGCCAGGGAGTAGCCGTTTGTATGCAAGCCGTTGCCGGCAATGCCCACGATGGCGTCGCCCGCCTGCATCGACCCGCGCGGCAGCTTTCGGTCTTGGTCCACCACGCCCACGATGGCCCCGACCACGTCGACCTCGTCATCGTGGTACACGCCAGGCATCTCGGCGGTCTCGCCACCAAGCAGCACGGCTCCAACGTCCTTGCACGCCGCCGCCGCCGAGCCGACCACCGCTTCGAACACCGGCCCGGAGAGCCGGGACGTGCCGAAGTAGTCCATGAAGAACAGGGGTCGCGCGCCTTGGCACAAGATGTCGTTCACGCAGTGGTTCACGATATCCGCGCCCAAGCCTTCGTAACGGCCCGCCATGGCGGCCACCTTTGTCTTGGTGCCGACGCCGTCGATACTGCTCACGAGGACAGGTCTCTCGCACTCTGGGAAGCTAGCGCGGAAGAGGCCGCCAAAGCCGCCCACACCGCTGACGACCTGGTCGTTGTAGGTCGCCCGGATGTTCGGCAAGACCGACCGCAACGCGCGGCTGGCTTCGTCGATGTTCACCCCTGCGGCAGCGTACGTCAGCGTCTCGTCGGGCATGGGCAGACTTTACCATCTAGGGGTTTCAGGCTCCCTCGCTGGTACAATCTCGGCTTGGTGAGCCGGTAGCTCAGTCGGTAGAGCAACGCCCTTTTAAGGCGTGGGTCCTGGGTTCGAGTCCCAGCCGGCTCACCAACCCTTTTGTCTTGGCGGGAACCCGCCCAACCCCAATTTCGGTTATTAAGGTTTACATGAATCGAGTAGCACGCATTCTCGCCGTCGCCGCCGTTGCGGCCCTCAGCGTCGCTTCGTTTGCCGGCGAAGGCTGGCTCACTTCTTGGAGCGAGGCCGCCAAGCTCTCGAAGAAGACCGGCAAGCCCATCCTCGCCGACTTCACCGGAAGCGACTGGTGCTACTGGTGCAAGAAGCTGGACAGCGAGATCTTCTCGACCAAGGAGTTCAAGAGCTGGGCGGCAAAGAACGTGGTTCTGCTCACCCTCGACTTCCCGCAGAAGACCAAGCAGGATGCGAAGCTGAAGCAGCAGAACGACGGCTTGGCGAAGAAGTACGGCATCCAGGGCTTCCCCACGGTGCTCGTCCTGAACGCCTCCGGCGACAAGCTCGGCGAGCTCGGTTACATGGAGGGCGGCCCCTCGAAGTGGCTGCCCGAAGCAAGCAAGTTCGTTAAGAAGAAGTAGGCACGGGCAAGTTCTCCACCCATCCTCCGACGGGGCTCGCCGCAAGCGAGCCCCCTTCTTTTTGGGCGGGTACCCTCAAACCCATGGCGGCGCAGTTCCTGTCCTTTCCCATCCGATCGACCAAGCTCTCGATGTCGGTGGAGGTGCTCGAGCACGTGGCGCACCGCGAAACCGAGTTCCAGACCATCGACATCTACGACACCCACGCGTTCGGCAAAGTGTTGTTCTTGGATGGGCACGTTCAGCTTTCGGAAATGGACGAGGCGTGCTACCACGAGGCGCTGGTTCACATCCCGCTGCTGAGCATGCACGAGCCCAAGCGAGCACTCGTGGTGGGTGGCGGCGACGGCGGCGTCTTGCGAGAGTTGTGCCGCAACCGGACGCTGCAGGATATCCACATGGTCGAGATCGACCGCGGCGTCATCGAGGTCTCCCAGCAATACATGCCCAGCCTTAGCGACGGCGCCTTCGGCGACCCCAGAGTGAGCCTGTTCATCGAGGACGCCTTCGCGTTCGTGAAGAGGGTGGAAGAACCCTACGATCTCATCATCATGGACGTCACCGACGTCTACGAGGAGGAGGACGGCGCCTTGAGCGAGAAGTTGTTCACCGCCGACTTCCACCGGGACTGCATGGCGGCGCTCAAGCCAGGCGGGCTTTTGGTCACCCAAGCCGACAACCACGTGTTCTGTCCCTACTCCCTGGAGGGCGTGCTTAAGGACTTCGGAGCCGTGTTCCCCAAGGTGGGTTGGTACCAGGCGCTCGTGCCCTCGTTCGGCGGCTACTCGGCGTACGCGTGGGCTTCTCGGGAGGGACAAGTGCGGCAAGACCCGCCCATGATCCCCTTCGAGGCGAAGTACTTGACCGAAACCACTTGGCGCCTTGCCTTCGAGCGCTTGCCGTTCGTCACCAACAGCTAAACGAAAGACGGGCGATCGGAAGACCGATCGCCCGTCCCTTTGTTGTCAAGCGTCCTTAAACGGCGACTTCGCTTTCCAGTCCGCGGCGAACCACGAGGAACTTCATCCTTTCCGGCTTGAAGCGCTCTCGCAGGACTTCCACGGCTTCATGGACCAGGATGGTGCCGCCGCAGTAGAACAGGTCCACCGCCGCATAGCCGTGCTCCGGCCAAGTGTGGATGGTGTAGTGCGACTCCTGGATGATCACCGCGCCCGACACGCCCCACGGCTTGAACTCGTGGAAGGACTGGGTCACGACGGTTGCTTCGCTACGAACGGCGGCATCGAGCATGGCGGAGCCCACCGAGGCCTCCTGCTCGAGCGTTTTGCCGTCGCATCCGATCAACTCGATCAAAAGGTGCGAGCCCAAAGAGGGCTCTCCTCCGTCTTTCAAAGGAAAGCCGTGCTCATCTCGCTTGAGCCACTCTTCGAACGACTCAACGTCGTCGCACTGGACGAACTGCCAGCCGCGGTCGCGGATAGTCAGAGGAACAGGTACGGGCGGGGCGGCGGCAAACAGCCGAGAAATGCCTTGCCACAATCGGCGAAAGGGATTGGCCGAGCCTTCGAGCGCGATTGCGGCGAAAGCGGCACAGCTAAGCAAAACCAGTGACGTAGTCAATCAAGCGAACCTCCGTTGAGAACCAATGCGCAGACACCAGACGTAGCTCTGGCTGCGAGAAACCCGACGAAACGAAACGATGAACAGGCACCTGTGGCGATAGGATTCTCATTCGCTCTCGCGATGAGCTGTGACCCAAACCCTGAGCGGAGAAGGCCGCACCCATCAACCCGTTTTTTCATTCCTGCTACATCATAAAGTTAGGATCTCTCCTAAGACGGCATGCCGCCTAATCCGCCACACGGTCACCCGTGGACGCAACGAGGGAGTGTACCAGTACGGGTCCCCCGCGTCAATATGTGACGCGCAGTTTTCTTGCCGGGTTCCGTTAAGAGTGAGCTATCTCGTCGACGACGGCTCCGTCCTCGATTCGAAGAATCCGATCCGCGTGTTCCAGCATCGACGGATCGTGGGTGACCATGACGAGGGCTCCCCGCCCGCGATGCCGGTTCAAGAGCTCGACCACCTGAACTCCGTTTCGATGGTCGAGGGCAGCTGTCGGCTCATCGGCGAAGATCACCTTCGGCTCGCCGAACAGGGCGCGGGCGACGCACACCCGCTGGCGTTCGCCGCCACTCAGCTCATGGGGGTAGCGGTGCAGTTTGTCCCCCAAGCCCAGATTCTCCAAGAGCGAGCCGGGATCGCTACCCCCGGCGCTGCCGTCCGGGCCACCGGCCAAGGCAACGTTTTCAAGCGCCGTAAGGTAGCCGAGAAGATAGGGCTGCTGGAAGACGAAGCCGAAATCACGAAGCCGCAGGTTCGCTCGTTCGCCGTCCGGCATGGCCGAAACGACCTTGCCCTCGTAGCGGACCTCGCCGTGGGAGGGTTGCTTGAGACCGCTGAGCAAGTACAAAAGGGACGACTTGCCCGAACCCGAGGGGCCGAGGATTCCCACAAACTCGCCCGGAGCGATCGTCACGTCGAGGTCGCGGCAAGCCGCCACCTCACGGCCGTGGTCGCGATAGATAAGGGCGGCCCCCCGGGCTTCGATCATACGAGCCTCCGCTCGACGATGCCCACGGGATCGTAAGCCTGAAACCTTCGCGCCACGGTGGCAAACGCCACGACCAGAATAGCGATCGGCACGGCAGCCGTGTAAAGAAAGGCAACGGGGTCGGTCACGTCGAGGGCATAGGCGTTCGGGTCCATCAGTTGGTACTTCACGAGTTTCAGCCCAAGAAACGCCAAAAACACCCCGATCGACCAGCCCAAGACGATCACCGTGGACGTTTCGACGAGCACCCGTCTCAGGAGTTGCTTCTTCGTGTAGCCAAGCGCCTGCAAGAGGCCGAACTCCACCAGCCGTTGCGACTGGTAGATGTTGATCAGCATCCCCATCATCACGGTGATCACCAAGACCAAGGTGCCGATCACCACGTTCAGGATCTTGTAGAGCGTCACGAACATCTCGTTGGTCTGCTTTTCGACCTGGAAATAGGCGAATATCTGCGCTCGGTGCCCGGCGAACACCTCCGCCGCCCAACGATCCAACCGGTCCTGCTCGTTCAGGTTCTTTGCGAAGGCGAGCGCGATGTCGATCGGCGGGAAATGGTAGTCCCGCACGTAGTCGTAATCCACCGCCATCAGCCACTGGTCGGATTTGGCGATGCCCACCACCCGAACGGGTTGCGGGCTGTAGTTCTCGTTGTCGTCGGGCTTGAGGAGTGCGCTTCCGATCTTGAGGTTCAGGTTTCGCGCCACGGGCTCGGTAACGACCGCCTCGCCCGCGCCCCGATTGGGTAGCCGCCCCTGAACGAGGGTGGCATCCATGCGTCGCAGGTAGTACGGCATGTCAGCCTTCTTAACGCCGATGACGGCAAACGGCCACTTGCCCACGATGCTTCTGACCTGGGCTGGCGTCGCTCGGCAGAGCAGGACTCTGTCCAACTCCACCGGGGAGTTCTCGTTCAGCACCTTCACGATCTTCGGCGTCAAGCTGGCGTCGCCCCGCGGACCCACGCCCAACATGCGGGCCGAATACTTGTAGATGGTCCGGATCGAGAGCGGTATCGAGTTGATCAGGGAGATGATGCCCGCCACCAGTAGAACCGCCAAAACGATCACCGCGATGAGCGGAACGGTCTTGCCGGCATTGCGCCGCAGGTACAGCCCCGGAGAAAGCGGATTCCTCACCATGCTCGGCGGTACCTCAAAAAGACCTCGTCGCCCACGCGTTGCTCCGAGACCAGCAAGTAACGTTGTACGGCTTCGCGCGGCAGGGGATGGCCGCCCGCATAGGTGGGAGTCTCTCTGCCCAGTTTCACTTTGGGCGCCAGCGTGAGGAAGAGCTCGTCGACAAGGTCCGCATCCAGCATGCGGGCGTTCAACTCGCTTCCGCCCTCGACCAGAAGGGACCGCACGCCCAACTCGGTGCGCATCTTCCGCAGGGCAAGCTTGAGATCGACCTCGCCGCTTCCGGCAGCCAAGTGGATCCCGGGATTGCCGGCGGGCAACTGGTAGTCCTCGGGCGCCACCACGTAGGCGTGGTGGGGCGCGTCGCTGAAGAACCGGGACTTCCAGTTCAGGTCCCCAGAACGCGTCACCACGAAGCGCGGCCGGTGCGCCGGGTACCAGAGGCCGGGCGTGCTGCGAAGCGAGCCCGCGCCGAGCATGACCGCATCGGCGGCATTCTGGATGTTGCGCATCGTGGCGTGGTCGACTTTGGAGCCGAGGTCCATCACCGCTTCATCCCGGTTGCCCGTGATGGTTTTGCCGTCGATGGTGGTAACCATATTGATCGCGACGTACGGCCGATCGGGCGGACCCTCGGGAAGCTGAAGCCCAGCGTAAACCTGTGGACTTGCCGCTTGGGGCCCCACTGCCGCCAGCAGCGCCTTCCGAAGCACGAGATAAGGCTGTTCGGCGTACCGTTCGCCGCCGATCCAGAAGGTTGGGATGTTGTAAACCCCGGTCGCGTACGCAGGCTCATCGAATGGGACGATCGCTTGGGCGTACCGCCGCTCCTCGATCGCCCTCGCCATCTCGCCGAAGTCATCGACCAATCCCGCGGACAGCATCTTGAGCGTTCCGAGATTGCCGATGTCCAAGCCATGAAGCCAATAGGCGCGGTACAGGCGATCGACCAAAGCGTCGGCTACACCGAGGATCTTGGCGTGCTCTACGGCCTCGTGCGCGTTGTGGGTGCGGATGGCGGGCGGTGGAGTTGGCGGGGGTTCCATGCCTTCCGCCGCATAGGCGAGCGCCATGCGGCCGGGAGTTGGCGGTCGCGGCGATTCTGGCTTGGGGGCGAGGTTTGCCACCGGCATGGGCGACCCCTCGGGATACTGCTCATAGCCCCGCCACTCGATCTTGATCCCGAACTCGCCCCGTAACCTTAGGGCCTGAGCATGGCCCACGTAACACCAGGAGCAGTTGAAGTCGTGGGCAATGGGGAGAACGAGGGACATCCTTTCGCATTGTGAACTACGAAAGGAGTCCCTCGACCGTTCGCCTACGCTGCCTTGCCCATGTCCGTCAAAGGCACGGGAGTGGCGGCCTTGAAGACGGCGGCGGCGGATTTGCCGCTATCAGGGTAGTTGGCATAGCCCACCTTGACGGCGAGGGGGCTGTTTTTGGCGTAGCGGCTCGCCATCCAATCGGCGACGCGGTTCACGAGGCGCTGGCGGACCACCGCCACGTTCTGCCCGGACGAAGGCAGGATGATGGCAAACCCGGAGGCTCCGATTCGGCAGACCATGTCCAACCGGCGGACGTTTTCGCGGAGATAGTCGGCGGCGTCGGTCAGGAAGTCGGTCACGCTGGCGGAGCCGTAGAATCGCTCGAGAACCTCGAGGCCGGTGAACTCAAGCCTCACCAACCCGACCGAAGAGTCGTCGAACGAACAGCGGTGCATCTCCTCGGTGAAGCGGGCGTGGAAGTACTCCTCGGTATAGGCGCCGACGGACGAATCGATCACGTCGTAGTCGATCACCTCGGCCTGGCGCTTGAGGACCCGATCCTTCTCCGCTTCTTCGCTCAGGATTTTTCGGAGTTTGGCGAGCGATTGGCGAAGGATGTGCGAAACGTAATTGCACGAGATGCCCAGGTTGGCGGCGATCTCGGTCTGGTTCATCGCATCGAAGTGGAAATGGACGAGAACCTGGCGCTCGAGGTCGCGAAGCTGCGCCATCGCGCTCTCCAGAAGGAGCCGGTCTTCCAGGCTGAGCTGCTCGGGGCAGAACTCGGCAGCATCGAGCTTGTCAACATCGGCGTCACCCTCATCGTCGTTCTGAACCGTAGCGTCCAGAGAAGCCACTCGGGAAAGCTCTTGCGTCGAGAAGACGTCGGCGACCGCGGATTCGGTAACGCCTGCGGCTTCCGCGATCTCCCGGTAGTTGGGAGTGCGGCCCAGCGTCTGCTGAAGGCCGGCGGCAACCTTGTTGACCCGGTGGCGGAGTTCCTGGAGCCAAGCTGGCTGGCGAATGGTCTGGCCCCGGTCGCGCAGATAGTGCTTAATCTCGCCGGCGATCAGGTAGTTGGCGTAGGTGCCGAACTTGACGCCCGCGTTGCGATCATATTTCGTGAGCGCGTTCAGCAGGCCCAGAAATCCGACCTGTACGAGGTCCTCGAAGGGCTCGAGGCCGCTGTAACGACGGGCCACGCGCTCCACGGTTCCCGTGTACTCCAGCATGATGCTGTCCCTGAGTTCAGGCCGCGGGTCGTCCAGGTACCGCTGCACCAGAATTTCGGGATCCAGCTGCGAAACATTGTTGTCTGTCATTAACCACTCCGTAGGTTTTTGATGGAGCCGGCGATCCGTCGCCGACCGGTCCGAGCCGCCATCCTGGCGGCCCTGACCAAATATTCAGTTGTCGTCCGGGCGGTACGCCCTTACTTCACGCTGTTGACGAGCTTGAAGATCGGGGTCATAACCGAGATGGCGATGAAGCCGACGACCACGCCCATGAAGATGATCAGCATTGGCTCGATCATGGACGTCAGTCCCTTCACGGTCTGCTCGACCTCGCTGTCGTAGAAGTCGCCAACCTTGACGAGCATCTCGGACAAACGGCCCGACTCCTCACCGACGTCGATCATGCAAGTGACCATCGTCGGGAACAGGCCCGAGGCGGTAAGCGGGGTCGAGAGCTTCTGGCCCTCGCGAATGCTGATCCGCGTGTTTTCCACGGCGTTGGCAAGAACCTGGTTGCCCAGTGTCTCGCCCACGATCTCAAGACTGCGCATCATCGGCACGCCGCTGTTGATGAGCGTTCCAAAGGTTCGACTGAACCGGGCGACGCTCATCTTCAGAGCCAGTTCGCCGATGATCGGGAACCTGAGCTTGAGGTAGTCGAGTTGATAGCGACCTTTCGGCGTCTTTCCGTAGCTCTTGATGCCGAAGATGATGCCGATGACCATAAGGATCACCAACCACCAGGTCGCCTGGAAGAAGTCGCCGATCCGGAACAGCGCCGAAGTGATCGGCGGTAGTTCCACGTCCATGCCCTTGAAGATCTCCTTGAACTTGGGAAGCACAAAGGAGAACAGAGCGAAGAGCATCACCATCGAGAAGATAAGCACCAGCACCGGGTACATCATCGCGCTCTTGATCTTGCCGCGAATCTCGTTCTCGTACTCAAGGAACCCGGCCAGCCGGTCGAGAATCTGATCGAGAATGCCGCCCACTTCGGCGGCGCGGATCATATTGATGTAGAGCTTGGAAAACACCTTCGGGTGCTTGGCCATCGCCTCGTTCAAGGCCAGACCGCCCTTAACGTCGGCGGTGATCGCCTCCAGCGTTACCTTGAGGACCGGGTCCTTGGTCTGGCCCGACAAGATGTCGAGACAGCGCAGAATCGGAATACCGGCGTCGATCATGGTGGCGAATTGCCGTGAGAAGACAACGATGCTCTTTGGCTTGAGCTTCGCGCCTCTTCCAGCTTTGGGCATGCCCTTCGAGCTCTTCTTGATCTCAAGGACGTGCATCGACATGTCGCGCAGCTTAGAAAGGACTAGCTGCTCGCTATCGGCCTCCATAACAGAGCGGACGGTGCGTCCGCTGCCGTCGAGGGCGGTGTAGGCGAATACCGGCATGGTTCGTTGAGCTCCGGCGCCCCTATCGGGCGCGACATTACGTTTATCGGCGTGCCGAAATCCGTTACTCAACGGCGAATTGCCAGGATTTTCTTATTTCGCTTCGCTCTCGAAGCCCAACAGCTTCATGAGACGGGCTGTGGAACCGGGCCGTCGAAGCTTGCGAATGGCACGAAGCTCCAACTGGCGGACCCGCTGTACGCTGATTCCAAGGACGGCTGAGACCTCGTCGGCCGTGCCTGGCCCCCCATCGGCCAAGCCGTACCGCATGAGGATTACTTCGCGCTCGCGCTCCGTAAGATCCTTCAGGGCTTGGATCAACCTCATGCGGGTCGAAGACCGGGTCGCGGCATCGTGAGCCGATTCGGATCGGTCGTCCACGAGAAAATCGCCCAAGAGTTCGTTGCCGTCGCCGACGGGTTTGTCCAGCGAGACGGTGTCTTGCACCAGATCGAGGCATCGGCGAACCTTCTCGACCGAGATTCCCACCGTACGGGCAATTTCCAGTTCGGTCGCGTCGACCCCGGAATCTGCCCGGAGGCGGTTCGCCGCCTTAACCACCCGGTTGAAGGCATCCAGCATGTGGACCGGCACACGAATCGTGCGAGACGTGTCACTCAGGGCACGAGTTATCGCCTGACGAATCCACCACGTGGCGTAGGTGCTGAACCGGTAGCCCTTGGCCGGATCGAACTTCTCGACCGCGCGAAGCAGTCCCAAGTTGCCTTCCTGAATGAGGTCCTGCATCGCCAAGCCGCGACCTGCGAAGTGCTTCGCGATACTCACCACGAGTCGGTAGTTCGCTTCGATCAGAGCTCGACGAGCCGAAGGACAGCCGGCCTGCGCCTGTCTGGCAATGTGAAGTTCCTGCTCGGGGCGTAACACGGGAATCTTGCCCACGCGGTTGAGCCAAAAACGCACAGAGTCGTCTAGCTCGGCGTTGCCGTAATCGGCGTGCTCTTCGCGCACGCCCCGCATAGATGGGGCGACGATGCCCTCAAAAACTCCCGAAGATCCCATCCCACCGTCCCATGATGCTGTCCCGCATCGCAGTATACGATCCTAAACCGCGCAACGCCAACATCTAGCCGGGACTTTCGTCAAGACCCTGCTGTTTTCTCAGGTTATCGAAAATGTCCTTTAGGTCGGCGTCGCCTCCAGTACGGTCCGAGATGCGCTTCCTCAGCTCGCTCCGCCGAAGCTTGGCTTTGAGCCGCTCCACCACGTCGTCCAGTTCCTTGTCCGGCAGCCCTTGGTAAGGCGACATTTCGATCTCCACCAACCATTCGCGGGCCTGCTCGTCTTCAAGTTCTCCGAGCCATTCCACGGGCTCGCCCTCAGGAGCCCTCAAGGGGAAAGCGTTTACGACGGCTTCCCGGACTCGCCGACCGTGCTGGGTCAGCATGAAATCGTCGTCGGCCAAAGCGGTCCAGGCGTCCTCGCGCCTGAGGGATCCCATAAGCGCCTTGAAAACCACCCTTTCGCCCGGATCGAGTTTCAGCGGCTCTTCGACGACAGGCGTCGGTTGCACCGGCGTTTCTTCAATGCCGGCAAGGGCG
Source organism: Fimbriimonadales bacterium (assembly GCA_046330155.1). GTDB lineage: Bacteria > Armatimonadota > Fimbriimonadia > Fimbriimonadales > Fimbriimonadaceae > CALMEF01. Next base: position 46,065 of record JAXLTH010000012.1, read on the forward strand.
GGACGTTTACCCTTCCGTCGTGCTTTGCTGATCTCTGTGCTCAGCACTTTCCGCGCGGCAACCACATCTCGCGTTCCCGGGTACATCCCCGCCAATCGGTTGACGTGCTCAATGGGCTCCAGAGGATCGTCGCACGATGCCAGAGCCTCGATCGCCGCCGCCCAGAACTCCTTGCTCTCCGGGGCAAGTCGGCGCTCGATGGAGCGTAGCCTGAACTCGAGCGGAGACAGGCTTCGTTCGACTGCGGCCTGCACGGCGGCCGCTCCCTGCGTGCGCAGGAGGGTGTCGGGGTCTTCGCCTTTCGGCATCAGCGCAACCCGAACGTCAAGCCCGGCTTCCGCGAGAATCGGCAGGGCACGGTCCGCCGCCTTCTCGCCCGCCGCATCCGCGTCGTAGAGAATCGTGACCTTGTCCGCCCACCGCTTAAGGAGTTTGGCGTGGTGTTCGGTAAGCGAAGTCCCCAGTGAGGCGACCGCGCCCATTACGCCCGCCGTATGGCAGGCGATAACGTCCAAGTAGCCTTCGGTCAGGACGGCGTGCCGCGACTTGTACAGCGAGTCGCGCGCCTTCTCCAACCCGTACAGCACCCGGCTCTTGCTGTAAAGGGGCGTATCGGAACTGTTGATGTACTTCGGCTCCCCTGCCCCGAGGATGCGGCCGCCAAAGGCAACCAGATCGCCGCGCTCGTCCCGGATTGGGAACATGAGACGCCCGCGAAACTTGTCGTAGTAACCGCCCCCGGCATCGGCGTCCACGAGGAACAGCTCGCGGCAAGCCGCGAGGGAAAACCCGGACTTCTGGAGGTGAACGGTGAGCGCGGTGCCTTGGTCGGGGCTATAACCGACCTCCCACAGAGAGAGCGTCTCTTGGCTTAGCCCTCGCTCGACGCAGTACGCCATTGCCTCATCGCTCTTGAGGAGCGCCGTGCGAAAGAACGAAAGGGCTTGGCTCATCGCGCCCAGTTGGGCTTCGCGGGCAGTCGTATCCCTCTTCTCTCCCTCCCGAGAGAGCTTGACCCCGGCCTTTTCCGCCAGGATCTTGAGTGCGCCTTTAAAGTCTACGGCTTGGGTCTTCATCACCCAAGTGAAGACGTCGCCCTTCTCTCCGCACGCCCAGCACCGGTAGCTTCCGACCGACGGCGAAACAGAAAAGGACGGGTTCTTGTCCTGATGGAAAGGACAAAGACCCGTCCAGTTTTTTCCTTTGCGCGTCAGCTGGACGCGCTCGCTGACCAGATCGACGATGTTGATTCGGGAGCGAATCTCGTCGCGCTCGTCAGCCACGTAACGATTCTACATCTTGCCGCCGGCAACCACCACGCCCGTGACGACGTGGGGCTTGTTCTCGCCGAGGCGAGAAAGCCGGAAGGCAACCTTGTTGCGAACGAGATAGCGGACCACGAGGCTGTTGCCGTTGATCTCGTATCCGTCCGGCGCTCCGTAAGTTCGAATGAGCTGGGCGAAGTTCGCGCCGAAGCCGATTCCGCGGCTGGTGCGCACGTTCTTGTCGTTCATGCCGATCGCCTCGATCTGCACGATCTTGTTGAACTTGTTCAGCACGAAGCCGTAGCGGCTGGGGCCTCGCTTGTAAACCCAGCGGGTGTAAAGAATCTTGTCGGACGTGCCGCCCGCCGCACCACCGCCGCCACCGCCACCGGGCGCGCCGCTGTCGATGCGGGGAGCCGCTCCACCGCCACCGCCGCCCGAAGCGCCTGCGGCGCTCGGCGCCGCAGGGGCACCCTGAAGGAGCAGCGTGTTCTCGAAATCGAAATCATTACCGGGGCGAGCACTGAGCGCTTCGTTCGCCGCGCCACCACCGCCGCCGCCACCGCCGCCACGCGGGTTGCCGCGAGGATTGCCGCCGCCGGTGAAACCACCGCCACGGCCGCCAGCCGCTGCGCCGCCGGTGGGACCGATGGCTCCGCCGCCGCCGCCGACCGCCTGGATGTCGTCCGGCGTGCCGAACTTGTTCAGGATCACAATGCCGTCATCCATCAAGTTGATGCCGACAAGCCGCACTTCGCCCTTGAGCGAGGACGCCGGCTTTTTCGCCGCGACGACCTTCTTCGCAGGCTTCTTGGCGCTGCCCTTCTTGGCTTGCGCCAATCCGGTTCCGGGCAACGCGAGGGCAAAGAGGCCGATGGTGGCAAGTAATCCGATCTTCGACTTCATCTCAGTTTCTCCGACTCGTTTGAGTAACGCCCTTTTTGACGCACCTTGCCGCAAGGGAGGTTACAGGTCAAACAACGCGGCTCGCCGCGACGTATGGTATACCAGCGCAACGACGAGTTGTCGCTGAGGAGATAAGACGATTTATGGCAGCAAACATGGCTTTGGCGGGCGCGGATTTCACGCGCGAAGTGCTCGAATCGGACGTTCCGGTTCTGGTCGATTTTTGGGCGGAGTGGTGCGGTCCCTGCAAGGCGATCGGCCCCTCGGTTGAGGCGATTGCGGCTGAGTTCGCCGGTCGCGCTAAGGTCTTCAAGGTGAACGTGGACCACGAAGGCGAAATCTCCCAGAAGTACGGAATCATGAGCATTCCTGCCCTGCTGGTTTTCAAGAACGGCGAGGTCGTCGACAAGATGGTCGGCGCCGCCCCTAAGGACCAGATCGCCAACCTTCTCTCGCGAAACCTCTGATCGTCTTTAGGGCTGGGCGCCGCATACGGCGTCCAGCCCTTCATAATTGCGCCGGATGTCAACCCGGATTCTCACCGTCGTCGGCGCGCGCCCCCAGTTCATCAAGGCGGCCGTCGTCTCGAGGGCGTTTGCCCAAGCCGGCGTCGATGAGCGGATCGTCCACACCGGACAGCACTACGACCCCGCCATGTCTGGGCGGTTCTTCGAAGAGCTCGAAATTCCCGAGCCCGCCCACCATCTCGGTTTGGGAGGCGGCAACCACGGCGCCATGACCGGCCGTATGCTCGAAGCCATCGAGGCGGTCATCCTGCAAGAGATGCCCGAGTGCGTCCTCGTTTACGGCGACACCAACTCCACGTTGGCGGGCGCCCTTGCGGCTGTGAAACTCCACGTTCCGGTCGCCCACGTCGAGGCGGGCCTTCGTTCCTTTAACCGGCGCATGCCCGAGGAGATCAACCGAGTGCTCACCGACCACGCGAGCGACCGCCTGTACGCCCCGACGGCGACCGCGGTGAAGAACCTGGTCCTCGAGGGCATTCAGGCGGAAGCGATTCGTGAGGTCGGAGACGTGATGTACGACGCCACGCTCTTCTTTGGCAAGAAGGCATCGGAGCAGTCGCAGGTCCTTGGCGAGCTGGGACTGAAGTCCAGAGGATACGTCCTCGCGACGGTTCACCGGGCCGAAAACACCGACGACCCAAGCCGTCTCGCCGCCCTTGTTGGCGGATTGTCCGACGTTGCCCGCGACTTGCCGGTGGTCCTTCCTCTCCATCCCCGCACGCGAAAGAGTGCCGGCGACCTGAACTTGGATATGGGAGCCATCACCATCATCGATCCCGTCGGCTACCTGGATATGGCGCAGTTGGAGCAACACGCCGCCGCTATCGCCACCGACTCGGGCGGCGTCCAGAAGGAGGCGTTCTTCGCCGGCGTTCCCTGCGTCACGTTGCGCGATGAGACCGAGTGGGTCGAGTTGGTCGAACTTGGCTGGAACCGCCTGGCGCCACCCCACTCCGCCCAGGCGGTAGCAAATGCCGTTCGATCCGCCATCGGCTCCCAGGGCCAAACGGCGCAACCCTACGGCGACGGAAAGGCCGGCGAACGGATCGCGGCGGACCTGCTCGGTTCCGAGGTTCGGGCGTGAGTCTCAACGCCTGGATCGTCAACGCTCATGCCCTCCCTCCATCCCAGGGCGGCGGCACCCGCCACTACTCCCTCGTCAAAACGCTCAACGAGAACGGATTCAACGCCACGCTGATCGCCTCGGACGCGCATTACGCCTTCGGCAAGCGGCTCACGAGCCGCCGCGGCCGAGAGGTACTCGAAGGAGTCCCGTTCTACTGGGTGCCCGCCCCCATCTACAAGGGCAATTCGCTACGCCGGGTCTTGAACCACATCGTGTTCGCCCAGCGGGTCGCCGCCCTAAGGCCGGACCCGGATCTGCCGAAACCCGACGTCATCGTCGGATCTTCCCCGCACTTTTTTGCCGCCTGGGCGGCAGAGCGGCTCGCCCGCCGGATGGGCGTACCGTTTGTGATGGAGATCCGCGACTTCTGGCCCCAGTCGCTGGTGGACTTCGGCGGCGTTCCCGAATCTCACCCCATGGTGCGTTGGATGCGAGGCATCGAGCCGCGGCTCTACAAGAACAGCGCTCGCATTATCAGCCTCCTCGGCCGGGCTCACGACTACCTGAAGGGCTTCGGCATTCCCGCAGATAGAGTCGTTTGGGTTCCCAACGGGATTGATCTTCGAATCGCTCCGGCGCCCACCCCGCAACCCAACAACTCCCCGTTCATCGTCACGTACTCGGGAGCGCACGGCGTGGCTAACGGCCTCGATACGCTTCTCGATGCGGCGGCGAAGCTCAAGGGAGAGCCGATCAAGATACGGCTGGTCGGCGATGGCCCCTTGAAGCCCGCCCTGGTTGCCCGCGCCCAAGCCGAGAACCTGACCAACGTTGAGTTCTTGGACAGCGTCGCCAAGAGCCAGATCTTTGGCGTGCTACAGCAGTCGGATGCGTTCACGACGCTTGCCGTGGACGCGGCGGTGTTCAAATGGGGCATCAGCCCGAACAAAGTGTTCGACTACCTTGCGATGGCTCGCCCCATCGTGTTCGCCGGACGCGTGCCGGACAGCCCCGTCGAGATGGCAAAGGCAGGGATCATCACCGATGTCGATGCCGAGTCGCTCGCCGCCGGCTTGCGGTCGGCGTCGCAGCTATCGCTCGAAGAGCGAACAGTCCTGTCGGCGAACGGTCGCGCCTACGTAGAAGCAAACCACGACATGGAAAAGCTGGCGCTCCGATTTGGCGAAGCTTTGCGGGCTGCCGCTAACGCCTGATACGGACGGTGCCAGGCTGGCCCACCTGGCCCTTCACGGTGATGGGGATCGGCACGAACTGCTTAATCGCCCACACCATCGTCGTGAAGCGGTCGGTCAACCGCGAAACCTTGAAGGAGGTCTCGCCCTCGGCGAGCGCACAAGCCGCCAGAACCTGGTCGGCAAGATATGGATCGAACGTGCAGCCGCTTCGATGATAGTCGAAGTAGCCCTGAAACGCCTGCTGGGCGACGGCCTCGATGCGAAGGCCCCTTTGCCCCATCGCGGTGCCTCCGCCAAAGCCCCGCTCAAACTCTGCCCAGACGGTGATGTAAGCGCCGGGTTGACGCGATCTGACCTGCACCGACTCGGCCTCGATTTCGACCCCTGAGGACTTTGCCAGTTGGCGCAAATGGGCAACGCCCCGCTGTCCCACCGTATCCGGGAGTTCGGCGGTGGTCACCACGGCGCGAACCCGGCGAAGGGAGCCCCGATCCTCGCCGTCGAACCCCTCAAGGTGCGATGGCTCGATGTCGATAGACGCCGAACCGCCCGACTGCCGCCCAAAGCCTGCCTGGAGAAGGTTTGGATAGGCGTACAAGCCCAACATGCGGTGCGCCGGCAGGGTTACCGAGGAGAAGTAGTCGAAGCTCAGCGCTCCGAGCCCGTGGGTTTCGCCGCGCAGGTTGAGGGTGGAGTACGCCCCTGCGCCGGCAAGCACAGGCAAGAGCGTGTTGAAGACGACCGCGATGTTCGTAAAGCCGTCCTCCTCGCCCTTAACGGCTGGGTCCTGGAGAGCTCGGACTCGTCGTTTCGGCACGAAGGACAAGGTTGTCGAGTTGAGTTCGAGCCCTTCGATCTCGGCTTGGCACGCTTGTCCCAACAGGCGGGCGATCAGGATGTCCTCAGGCGTCAAACCGTTGAGTTTGGCCGCGCCTCGAACGTTTTGAATGCGGACCGGCTGTTGAGTCACCGCCGACATTTGGAGAACAGTTCGGAGCAACGCGCTCCCGCCCTCGCCGTACGCGCCATCGATGATTGCGGGCGAACCGATGGCGCGCATAGACGGGCTAGACCTTCAGCTTGAAGATCGCGTACTCGAGGAGCTTGAGCGAGTACGCCAAGAAGACGACCAGGAGGCAGATGAGGAGGATCTCCTGGAAGATCGGCGTGTTTGAGACGGTCCTCTCCACCTTGCCGCTGGAGGCGCTAAAGGTCAGGCCGCCCAACACGCGATCCGCCGAACGGACGAACCCCGAAGTCGCTTGAAGGAGCGACTCTCGGAAGAGGACGTACAAGCCGATGTAGCCCGTCACGAGGATCGGAAGGATCAGCTTGTACTTGTGCTTCTGATGCTCGTTGTAGATCACGCACTGCTTGCAGCGCTCGATCTTCGCCCGGTCGGAGAGCTTGTTGTTGACCGGAATGTACTTAGCGGCGGCAACCATGTCCTTGGGGATGGCTCGGTTGTCCATAGCACCGCGGATAACCTCTTCCTCGCACATACAACCGACCCGTTCTCGCCAGCAAGTGCGGCGGGCGTGGTAGATGGGGCACTTTTCACGGACGAACTTGCGGCAGAACGGAAGCTGCCAGCACTTGCCCATGAAGACGTTGCGAACTGCGGGCTCCTCTTTGACGCCCTTGCCGTACTTGAGCTGATCGGCTTTCGTGCCGATTTTCGAGCGCAGTTTGACCCGCGAGATGATGTCGGCGATGAGGACGACGACGGACAATCCCGCCGCCACCGTACCGCCAAGCTGGATTGCCGCCAGCGCGGCGGAGGAAGCTGGCGTCACCATGCTGCCGCCCAGCATGCCGGGCACGTAATACGGCGTGAACCAGAGCAAGCATGAGCCCAGAAGCTGCAAGGCGCCAAGCACCTCTTCGCCCCAGAACATGTAGGTGGTGCCCACCACCAGGCCCATCACACCGGCAAGGAGCACCTTGCTCAAGATTTCAACGTTGCTGCGCGCCTGGTCGATGCTCGCCGGCGGCGTTGCCTGCGAGAAGGCGTGGTAGGTCACGAGCAGGAACGCTACCCCTGCAATCGTCGCGACCAGCCCCAGCCAGAATGTGGCTCGGGCCGCGTTGTCAATGATGCTTCCAAAGGCGTCTTCGACGTCGAAGTGGGGCCCATATCCTTGGGGCTGCTTCTTCATAGCGGTCTGCTACTTCTTGACGCGCTCCAGGTAGGTATCGGTTCTTGTATCCACCTTAACAACATCGCCAACGTTGATGTGGAACGGCACCAGCACGACCGCGCCGGTCTCCAGCGTTGCCGGCTTGTTGCTTCCGCTGACCGTGTCGCCCTTGAAGCCGGGGTCGGTTTCGGTGACTTCCAACTCGACAAAGTTCGGCAGTTCGTAGCCCAGGGTTTCGCCTCCAGAAACGAGCGAGATGATCTCGGCTTCGTCCTTGAGATACTTCGCCTGGTCGCCAAGAGTGGTGAGCGGAATCTCGAACTGCTCATAGGTGTCCAGGTCCATGACGATCGCGTCGGTGCCCTGCTTGTACAGGAACTGCATCTTGACCTTCTCGACGAACGCCGGCTCGACCTTTTCGCCCGATCGGAAGGTCTTCTCCACGACCTGCCCGGTCTTGATCTTTCGGAGCCTCGTGCGGACGAAGGCGCCGCCCTTTCCGGGCTTGACGTGCTGGAACTCGATGATCTGCCAGACGTCGCCGTCCATCAGAAAACTCATGCCGTTCTTGAAATCGCTGGTATCGACTGCCAAAGTTCTTTCAAATCTCCTAATGAGGTGTCGGAGGATTTTGACACGTCGGAGCGATTTCGCACCGGAACGGCCCTTCGTCAGGCAGCTACGAGCGCCGTTCGCGCAAGGGTGATCTCGTCGGGAGCCTGGCGTTCGCCGATGGCGGCAACGCAAACGGACCGAATCGTCTGCTCGTCCGTATGGGCGTCGGGTTGAAGCGTCACGAACGCCACCAGCCTCGATCCTTGGAACCAGACCGAGGCATCCAACACGTCGGGTTGCGCCATCAAACAGGCTTCGGCGAGCCTTGGGTCGACGGACGTCACGACGCGGAGATCCACACTCCCAATATCGGCAACCCTGAGGAATTACTTTAGGGTTTCCATGAAGAGACTTTCTTGTCGGCTGAGGGTGGGCACTATCCACACCTCCCCTTCCATGCCCCGCGCGGCTTCGGCGGCAACCTCCTCCGAGGGAAAGCGCCCAAAGACCGCCGAGCCAGAGCCGCTCAGACCCGCATCATCGGCACCCAAGCTGATCAGTCGGTCGATGAGTTCAAGGCATCCGCAAGGGCACGCCCGTTCGAAGTCGTTGTAAAGTTCATCCTCGGCTGGGAACTCCCGCCATTCGCGCTCGATCGAGTCCAAAGCCCGGAACATCTCGGGGGTGGAACACCCGTAATCGGGCTTCGCCAGCACCAGCCAACGACGGGGCTCGTCGGGCAAAGGCGTCAACTGCTCGCCGTACCCCTCGCCTCGGGCACGCCCTCCGACCAGAAAGAACGGCACGTCCGCGCCGACGGAGATCGCCACGTCCTGCAGAAACCCTTCAGACAGGGGCGCCGGCAAGAAAGGGCGCAAGCCCCGGATCAACCCCGCAGCGTCGCTGCTACCGCCCCCCAGTCCGCTCTGCGAGGGGATTCGCTTTGACAACTGGATGCGCAAGGGCGGCACGACCACCGCTTCTCGGATCAACCTGAGCGTGCGCGTAAGCGTGTTTTCCGGCGGCAATGAGTCCCAATCGCACACAATCGAGTCCTCTCCGGCGCGGGAGATGTGTAGCTCGTCGAACAGCCCGACGGCTTGAAACACGGTGCGCAGAGGGTGGTAGCCCCGAGAGTCGGGCGGACCCACAGCCAGGAAGGTGTTTACCTTGGCAGGGCAAAGAACCCGAACGGTCATCGGGGCGGGCCGCCTAGCCGGTGCTCCTCCATCGCGTCCACGGGCGTGGGAGGCGGTTGCACCACGATGGTCTTCGGCATGGTTGAGAAATCGAGTTCGTCCAACGCCTTGTCGATCGCCTGGAGTTGAAGTTTGGCTTCGCCCAACGCCTCAAGGAAGTCGTAGGTCGACATCTCCGGCTTTCGTCCGGCGAGCCGATGGCCAATCATTTTCATCCGCACGCTGTCGAGGGTCGTGACGAAGACCGCCGCCTGGGCTTCCGCACGTTGCACCCCCGCCATCACGCCCGCAAACTGCTGCCGATACTCCGCCAAGTTCTTGTCGGCGATGCGATAGAGCTCTTTGGCTTGGGCATCGTGGCTGAGGGCGCCAAAGGTGGCCGGTGCGCTTTGAAGTCCGCGCTCGGAGCGATGGACTTCATCCGCGATCATGTCGGCTCGTCTTAACGCAAGATACAGCGCAGATCCGACCTTCTCGATCGTCTTGGGCATCTCCTGAAGGTCCGCAACCTGGTCGCGTCGCATGTCCTTCTGCGCATTTCGAAAGCGCTCCAAGCGGTCCAAGCAGTTCTTCCAGAGCGAGTGGAAGTGCGGGTTCAACCAGCGTCGGTGCAGGCTGGCGTTGTACGAAGCGAGGGCGTGTCCGGCGAATACTGCGAGGCAAAGGGCGAACTTCCAGACCCCCGAGAACACCTCTTGCATGGGACCCAGGATGAAGGCAATGCCCACCACCGCCAAAACGATTCGGCCGGGACGCGTAGCCTCCCGCCAAAACAGCTTTCGATCTTGGCGGACGATGTCATCCATACGACGACCTACGGGACGGGCGGGCGGACGGTGGCACCCAAGGCGGATTCAATCGCAAACGCGGCTTGGAAGACGGCTTCGTCCGCCATCGTCGGACCAACCAACTGGAGGCCGACCGGAAGACCGTCCGCAAGGCCGCAGTTCAGCGAAATACCCGGATAGCCGCCCATGTTCGCGGGAATCGTGCAGTAGTCCAACACCTTGAGCGCCATGGGGTCGGCTTTGAGTTCCCCAAGCTTGAACGCGGGCACCGGGCTGGTCGGCGAGAGCACCAGATCGACGTCCTGAAAGGCCAGGTCGAACTCTTGCTTCATCACGGCGCGAACCTGCTGCGCTCGCAGGTAATAGGCGTCGTAGTACCCGGCTGACAGCGCGTAGGTGCCGATCATGATCCTCGCCTTCACTTCGTGCCCGAAGAACTGGGCTCGGGTGGCTTCTACGACGCCGATGTGGCCTTCGCCTTCGGCCCGCGGACCGTAGCGCACGCCGTCGAATCGAGCGAGGTTACTGCTCGCCTCCGCGGGGGCGATGATGTAGTAGGTAGTAACGCCGTACTTAATGGCGGGCAGAGAGATGCGTCGAAACTCAACCCCCTCCTTGTGCAGCAGTGCCACCGACTGGTTCACCGCCGCAAGGACGCGAGGGTCCATCCCTTCGCCGAACAGTTCGTCCGGCAAACCGACCTTCAGCCCTTTGAGGCTTCCCTTCTTGAGGTTTGCGGTCGAAATGGGAGCTTCGGGCAGGGACGTTCCGTCCATCGGATCGTGGCCGGTGACGGCTTCGGCAAGAAGCGCGGCATCCTCAACGGTTCGAGCCAGGGGGCCGATCTGATCCAGGCTCGAACCAAAGGCGACCAACCCGTACCGCGAACACCTGCCGTAGGTCGGCTTGAAGCCGACGATGCCGCAAAGGGCGGCCGGCTGACGGATTGAGCCGCCCGTGTCGGAGCCCAAGGCGACCGGCGCCAGTTCGGCGGCGACCGCCGCCGCAGACCCTCCGGAACTGCCGCCAGGTGATCGCTCGGTGTCCCAAGGATTGCGGGTGAGTTGGAAAGCCGAATGCTCCGTCGAGGCGCCCATGGCGAACTCGTCGAGGTTCGTTTTGCCCAGGAGCACCATGCCGGCCTGCTCCAAACGCTCCACGGTCGTCGCGTCGAACGGCGGCACGTAGTTTTCGAGGATTCGAGAGGCGCAGGTCGTGCGCACGCCCTTGGTCGAGATGTTGTCCTTGAGCGCGATCGGCACGCCCGTCAAGGGTCCGCCTTCGCCCTTGTCGAGGCGAGCCTGGGCCGCATCCGCCATCTCATAGGCACGGTCCTTGCTCAGTTCCAGATAGCAGCCATAGTCACCGTCGCACCTGTCGATGCGGTCAAAGTGGGCATCGACAACCTCGCGAACGGATGCTTCGCGGGAGGCAAGGATACGGGCGAGTTCAACGGCCGTCTTCTGCGTCAGCACGGCTTCAGTCCTCGATGATGGTGGGGACGACGAAGAGGCCGGCCTTGGAGGTCGGCGCATTCGCGAGAGCCTGGTCGCGGCTGAGACCGTAGCGCACGGCGTCTTCCGCCCACACGTTTTGCAGGGCGACCGCATGGGCGCGCGGCGTCGTGTGGCTCACATCGACGCCTTGGATGTCCATGAAGTGCCCCAGGAGCGCGTTCAACTCGCCCTGAAGCGCCAGAACTTCGACTTCGTCGAGCTCAAGTCGAGCGAGGCGCGCGACGTGTCGCACTTCGTCGAGGGAAATGGACATAGAGACCGATTGTAGCACAGCCATAATGGACCGGATAGCCATGCGGAAACCGGGTTTTGGGGTCGTTACGCTGGTGGTCTGCCTGATTGCCGTGTTGGGCTTCGTGGTCCGCCTGGTCTCGCCCTTCCTGCCCGAACCCAAACCCAACCGATTGGCCGCCGAGACCGCCGACTATCTGCGTCAAGGGGCGCACGAATCTGTGGACTGGCACACGGTCTCGGTGGAGTCTTTCGCCCTAGCCCGCAGGCTGAACCGACCGATTCTGATGTTGGTGGGCACCGACCTGAGCCAAATGGGGCGGTACGCAGACAACGAGATCTTCCGCGACCCCGAAGTCCAGTCCATTCTTGCGAAGAACTTCCTGTGCATCCGGGTCGACGGCACCGACCAGCCGTCCTGGCTCAGCGCATTCCTTCCGTTGAACCGCACCAAGGTGGCGCTCACACCCGGTTTCCAAGTGTGGGTGCTGGACGCCCAAGGAAGGCAGTTCGACTTTCTATCGCCTCTATACGTCAACGATTTTAACGCCCGAACCTTCATGGAGCTGTGCCTTTCGGCGCTAAACCGATACCGCGAGATCCAGCGGCCCAACTCGAGCATTCCGCCGGCTGGCACCGCGCAGCAGAACGACCTCGCGCTCATCGCTTCGGGGAGCGGTACTCCGGTCGACCACGACAGCTTCACTTCTGACCTGCTCGCCAGCATCGATCCTAAGTACGGCGGGATGCCCCTAGGCCGAGCGCAATATTTGCGAGCAAATCCTTGGCGCTACCTGCTGATGCGGGGCCAAATCGACGTCGTAAGGGCAAGTCTTGATCCCGCGCTTCGCACCAGCATCGTCGACTGGTTGGACGGTGGCTTCTTCCGAGCCTCCTTCACGCGTGACTGGCTGTCAACCCAGGTCGACAAAGTCTCCACCGTGAACGCCGACATGGCGGTCGTTTGCGCTGTCCTCGAACGAACGACCGGAGAGCCCTACTACGGCGTACTTGCCCGCCGAACGTTCGACGCGTTGCTAGGCGGAGACCTCATGCGGGACGGATTCGTAGTCCCCGGACGGAAGGGGGACGACGGTGTCAACTATCGCAGCCGTCGGTCCAGTTTCTCGGTCAGGTTCCTTCGTGAACTGCGGCAAACCGGCACCTTGGACGACGACACCATGGACAAGCTTCGCGAAAACTTCAACTTGCGAACAGAAGTCAATCCGCAAATGATCGTCGCCATTCGGGACTGGAGTCTGGTCACCGGAAGCATGTCCCCAGAAACCGAGAAGTTGCTGGCCCAGTTGCGGCGAGCCAAGGAGTCGGTTCCCCGGGTGGTGAACCGAGGCGCTTACCTGGACGTGAACGGACATGTTTGCGCCAGGTTGCTCTGGCTGGCGAGATACTGGAACGACGCCCCAAGGCTGCAGCGGGCCTCTGACTTCTTCGACCGCATCGACGAGTTCCGCGCAGGCGACGATGTTCAGCACTGCCTAAACACCGATCGCACCGTCGTCCCTTCGCTTGGCGATTACCTGGCGTATGCCGACGCCGCCCTAGAGCACTACCTTGCTCGAGGCGACGTCGGGAGTCTGCAGTCAGGCCTCAGCGTGTTGCTTCGGGCCAAGTTCCTGTACAAGAGCGACATTCCCGGGGTGTGGAACCGCACGACGCCGCCGCGAGACCAGCCCTGGCCACCCAATACGACCGTTCCCGAAGTGCTTGACTTGGAAACCGAGTCGACCACCGCGAAGATGGTGCGCCTATGTCGTGCCTACGGAGCGCTCGGCCTTCGCCCGCGAGTTTGCGCGGAGTTGACCAGCGACGCCCTCGCCGCAGTGGAGCAGTTGGGCGGAGTCGTTTCCACCCGTGGGCCGACGGGCGCGAGTTTCATGGCGGCGGCGCTCGAAACGGCAGACACGACCCGGATCTTTGTCTCGGGCTCCAACGCGGTCGGGGAAGCAAACGTCTTCGCTCGCGACTATCCGTGGGTGCTGTGCGCCCCCGCCTTGGGTGGCGTACGGCCAGACCTGCAACGCGTGCCCGGGCTCTACCTGGTGCGCGAGGGAATCACCCATGGCCCGCTCGATCCGCAGAAGGCGCGGGCCATGTTGGGGATGGGCTAGCTCGGCCGGACCGGGCCACGGGCCCGCATCGGCGAGGCGCCCAACCGGGCTCGCAGTTCCTCAGAGAGGCGTCGCTCCAGAGCTCGCTTCGGCATTTCCTCTTCCCCTTCCGTGGCGCTCAGGTAGGCGCTAAGCGCCCTGGCGGCGTCTCGGGCGGAGGCGGCATCGGGTGCCGTCTCGAACGAAGCGCAACGCTCGTAGCTTCGGATGGCTTCCGGGTAGCGCCCAATCGCTTGGAGCACCATTCCCTGAAGGTAGCAATAGCCCGGCTCCATCGGGTTGAGCGCCATGAGGCGCGATAGCCGTTGGAGCGCTTGGGCGGTGCGGCCCATTCGCCATAGGGCTCGAACTTCCAGTTCCAACATGGGAACGTGGTCCGGTTCAGCGTGCAGAACTTGTCGCGCGATGTCGAGCACTCGCTCGTCCTCGCCGGCATCGAACATGCGTTGGGCATGGGGAACCCCCAACCCCACCGCATTCACGCCCCCCTCGGCGCGTCTTTGTTTGCGGCTCATCATTGTCATTCCTCCTTCCGTACTAATCGGACTTGGCAAACAGCCGCCCTGCAATAGCGTAGCTTGGGCGGTGCGACAAGGGAACGCGCAAAAGTGCGGGGACGAATGATTAAGAGGCTTCTGCCATCGAAAACTCGGAAGATTGCGTGCCGAATTCCATGACACGGGCTCTCACGGCAAAGGGAATCCACGCTCTTCCGTCCGGCGTCCTCGTGCTGAGCATAGACGCGCTTGCCGCGCATTCGTTCGCCCAAGAGTCGGCAATCGACCGCGGAACGTCGCCCATGAAAACCAGAAGGCTGCCCGTTCCCCGTCGGCAAATGGCCGCTCCAGGAGGCAACATTCCCTTCACCCGCCGGGCGTACTCGCGGGTGGCGCGCTCCATGGCAGGCTTGCCGTAGCGCTCAACGAGTTCCTGCTGGCGAAGCGGTTCGATCACGACGAGTTTCCCTTGGACGCCCGATAGGTGCCCGGCAAATTCGGATGGCGTCATCAAGCCGTCATTGGTGGCTCCGCGCAAGCGGGCGATTGCCTGGCTCATCTCGCCGATCGCCATTCGCAAGATCTCGACCTGATCAACGTCGATGCCGCCGCCCCGCTTGGAGCCGGCGGTGACGAAACCGATCACCGAGTCCCCGATGGCGATGGGGAATATGGCGAAACTTCCGATTCGGCGTCGCACCGCCAGCTCGGCGGTACAGCGCGGGTCTTCGCTAGTCACGAAGAGAACCACTTCCGGTGACCCCGACTGCAGCCATCCGCCGAGGCCCGGCCCGTTCATAAAGCTGAGGGCGTCGAGCAAGCGCATGGGCTCGCCCACGCTGACCGCGGAGAGCGACTCGGTGCCGTCCAGCCAATGAACCGCAAGGTGGTCGATCGCAAGGGTTGTGAAGATCTCGCGGCAGATTCGCTCGGCAATCGAGGTTGGAGTTGCGGCGCCATGGGTGACCACGGCGGCTTCGTAAAGCGTTTCTGCCATTCGGGCGCGATGTTCCCATGAACGGGACCGCTCTTCATCCTCAAGCACTTCGGCAAGGAGCGAGGCGCAACGGTCGGCAAGATCGGCGGATTCAACCAGGGCGGCTTTGTCGTCTCCGCGCAACACCATCAGCGCCGTCACTTTGCCTCGATAGACGAGCGGAATCGTCGCTGTTCCGCGTGGGTCTTCGGGACGTCGAATAGCCCGTTCGGCTCGGTCCCGAAGTTGGGCAAGCGAGCCACGCATATCAAGTTCAATCGTGTCCGTGTCGTCGCCGTGGGTGGTCCCGGTCACGACGAGGCGCTTCTCGAAGCGGGCGACGCGGAAGATCGAAACGCTGTGGACGCCGAGGGCCTCTTTCAACTTCAGGGCGAGGCGATCGGCAAATCCGGGGCCCGGTGTCAGTTTCGCGCCGAGAATTTCGGCCACGATCCGGTCTTTGCGTGACCGAGTCTCAAGCCGTTGGTAGCGGTCGCGCAGTTCTCGAAAATTCTCTCTGAGGGCAAGAAAGCCGTCGGGCTCGGTTGGAGACTCGGGGTCGACGACTCCGACCACATCTCGCGATTCGGTCACCACGATCCGCTGGTGAGCTGCCATCAAGCCGATTCCCAAGACGCCGAGGGCTTGGCCGTAGAGCGACGGGTCGGGAAGGCCCCCTTTGGTGACGGCGTGAGCGGCCATGAGGGAGCCGGCGGCAAGGGGCGCCATCGCGCTCGAAAGGGATCCGTAGGCAACCGCGGCTTGCACGCACGGGATCAACACAAAGAAGCCCATCGTGTCTAGGCGATCAAAGGTGCCAATCGCGAACGCGAGCATCCAGGAGTCAGCTACGGCGATGAAACCGCCGATACCCGGATTGGCTCGACGCTCGGGCTGCAGGCGCCACACGGCCATCGATACGAGCAAAAGACCGCCCGCCACTGTCCAAAGCACGGCAGGCTGCGGAGACCACCAGGCGCCAAGCGCCAGAAGCACCGCTGCACCCGCACGGAGGAAAACCTCGACCACTACTCGAAGTCTCGGCGCATCCGCAAAAAAACTGGAGTGCCTGAGGCAAGGCCCGGCCACGACCAATAACTGTAGAGAAACGAAAATCGCGGTCACCCGAAACCGCGCCCGCGCGTCTTAACGTAGCTAGTTCGTCAGTGAGGACCATGAAAGTCAAATCGATTGCTCTCGGCATGATGTTGTTCGCGTTCGCCGGCGCGGCCCAAGACCAGCTTAAGCTCGAACGCGCCTACAAGGTCGGTGAGCAAGACACCTACGCCATGAAGATGGTTGCCACGATGGGGCAGATGGGCGAGGTGACGATCCAGTTCAAGACGTCGCAGAAGGTCGTCAAGACCTACGATGACGGCAGCGCCGACATCGAGTCCACCACTTCGGACATGAAGATCGTCTTCGGCGGACAGGAAATGCCCTCGCCGGACCAGGCGCCGCCCGTGGTGAAGCAGAAGTTCGATAAGTACGGCAACCCCGTCGGCAAAGCCGAAGGCGGAAACCCGATGATGGAGCAGATGAACTTCTCGCGATTCGCTTCGGTGTTCGGCAAGGACGGTTTGGTCGTCGGCAAGGACATCCCGATCGACGTCAAGAACGAGAAGACGAAGAAGCAGGAAGTGCTTGGCACGGCGAAGCTGGACAGCGTGAAGGACGGTGTGGCCACCCTCCTCAGCGACCTCAAGGTGTGGACCGAGGAAGCCGAGAAGCCCATGAAGATCAAGATGACCACCACCGTCGACACCACGTCGGCGAAGGTGAACTCGGTTAAGGGCACGGTTACCGAACTTCCGGATCAGCAGGGCATGACGATCGACAAAGTCGACTTTGAGATGACCCGCGAAAAGAAGTAGTCTCCTCCTTCTTTAGTTCTCAGTTCCGGGGCGGCGATATCGCCGCCCCGGATTCTATTTGGGGACCGGTAAACTGGCCCGGTGACCGCTGAGGCCGTCCTTGACCGTTTTCGCCCGCAGGTCGAACGTCGGCTAGACGAACTCCTACCCGCCGAGGGCGATCGCCCCGCCGAGCTTCACCAGGCGATGCGCTACTCGTGCCTCGCGCCCGGCAAACGCCTGCGCCCAGCGATGCTCATGGCTTCCTACGAGGCGGTCGCCAAAAGCCACTACGGCCCGTCTGCCTTGGACGCCGGCTGCGCCGTCGAGATGGTGCACTGTTTTTCTCTGATCCACGACGATCTGCCCGCGATCGACGACGACGACCTGCGTCGGGGACGCCCAACCTGC
The DNA here is from genome assembly GCA_046330155.1 of Fimbriimonadales bacterium. Lineage (GTDB taxonomy): Bacteria > Armatimonadota > Fimbriimonadia > Fimbriimonadales > Fimbriimonadaceae > CALMEF01. The sequence goes on from JAXLTH010000012.1 coordinate 63,322, forward strand.
CACAAGGTCTACGGCGAGGCGATGGCGATTTTAGCAGGCGACGCCCTCTTCGCCTTGGCCTTCTCCACCCTTGCCGCGCCGTTGCCCGACGCGACTTCGGAAGCCCGCGTCTTCGCTCTGGGAACGCTTGCCCGAGCTTCGGGCTCAGACGGGCTGGTTGGCGGCGAGGTCGCCGACGTGCTTGCCGAAGGCAAGGCGGCTTCGCCCGACGATGTTGAGTGGATCCATGTTCGTAAGACCGGGGCTCTTTTCGCCGCCTCGTGCGCCATTGGCGCGGCCCTCGGCGGCGCCGATCCCGACTTGGTCCAGAGGTTCCACCGTTACGGGCTCGACATCGGACTGGCATTCCAAATCGCAGACGACCTGCTAAACGAGACCGCTACGCCTGAGCAACTTGGCAAAGCGGCAGGATCGGACCGCGCCCGGGGAAAAGCCACCTATCCTTCCATCCACGGCATTCCGGCGGCGCGCAAGGAGTCGGAGCGGCTGGTCGAGGATGCGCGGGAAGCGATCCGCGGTTCCCTGTCGCCCGAGTTGGCGGCGCTCGCCCGGTTTGCGCTCGAAAGAACCTGGTAGAGGTTCTGCCCGTCTGAATGGGCATGGTTCTTGCCGCCCTTGCCCTCGGGGCATTTCAGCTCTCCGCTTTGCTCGAACCCAACGAAGCGGTACGCCTGCGAGCAGGCGAACAGGTCCGCCTCTACCGCCGTGGAGGAAGGACCGCAAACGGGCTGTACCAAGCGCTTGTCGTGGTGGCGGGAGACAAGGTGTTCGTGAAGACCCACACAGCGGCAGGGTCGCTCAAGCTCACCGGGGAGCAGAGGTCGAAACTCGACGTGGCGCTTGCCCCGGTCAACCTTGCCCCTCTCACCGCGAAGAAGCGAGACCGTCCCATGTGGCCGAGCGCCTACGACGCGCTGGATTTGAGTCTTGCGGCGCGAAGGGGCAAGGACATCTTTACCTGGAGCAACGAAGCCTACGAGGAGCCGTCGGACGTGCCCTTGTTGGAGTTGTTGCAGGAGTTCGAGTCGCTCGCGCTAGCGAAGCGCTAGCCCTTGAAGCGGGCGAGAAATCCAGGGCAGGGCGTCGGCGGCGGCGAACCGCCAGGGATAGTCGTCGCCCTTCCCCTTGGCAAGACCGATTCGCGTTCCGACCAGCACTTTCGTGACGGGCTCGTGCGGCTCCAATCGTAGCGGGGAGTCTGGGTTGAGCAGGTCGATGCCGTTGTCGCCGCCGGTGATGCCGTAGGCGGCGCAGAGTTTGCCCGGTCCAGAAAGAAGTCCGCGCTCGTTGGCGGCTTTGGGTCGTCGGAGACGCATCGTCTCGAGCCCTTCGAGGGGTTCGGCGGCGCGGATGAGCACCGCACTGGCATCGCCTAGCGGATGGGCGACCACGTTGAGCATCCAGTGGTTCCCGTAGGTGAAGTAGACGTAGGCGTGGCCCGGCTCGCCAAACATGACGGCGTTGCGGTTGGTCTTGCCGCGAAAGGCGTGGCAACCCGGGTCGTCTTGCCGGTAGGCCTCGACCTCGACGATGCGGGCGCGCAGATCGCCGCTAACCAAGTGCCAACCGAGCAGCCTCGGCGCGGCGTCCAGCACGTCCGCCGCGAGCTGGCGGCGCATTTCCTCAAATTTTCTTGACATCACTCTTGCGCGGTGGCAAACCGTTGCCTATAATAGTAGACGTATATGCGCTATTTTGTCTACATAAATCTGTCGGGCTTTTATGTCGACTCCCTTCGAAAAGCCGACCCGGCATCGCCGCCCATCATTGTGCATCGCAATCGCCAAGTGCTGGACGCCGAGGCGGGTTCAGGCGCGAAAGCCGGCATGACCCTCAACGAGGCGCGGTCGCTTGCCCACGACAGCCGCTTCGTCCTCTTCGAGGAGGAGCCGTTCCGCGAATCGCAACGAGCTTGGCTCGACGCCTGTACGCTCGTGTCGGAGATCGTCGAGCCCGAGACCCTGCATTCTGCCTTCGTCGATCTTTCGGCACACCCGGACCCCGTCGATGTCCACGAGCGCCTGGTTCGCGACCTCTCCCGAGAAACCGGACTCATGATCAACACCGGCGCGGCGGACACCAAGTGGATCGCGCGTCTCAAGTCCGAGCTCGTCGGCGTTCCGTTCGAGTCGACACCGGTAGATCGGCTACCCGTCTCGGCAGCAGCTACCCAGCGCCTCCTCTTTCTCGGTTATCCCACCATCGGATCGGTGCAGCAGTTGACGCTGGAGACGTTGCGCGCCCAGTTCGGCGACGAGGCGCTGCCGATCTACCAATCGTGCCGTGGCGGCGTCTTCCAGCCCGTCGAGGCGACCTACCCTCCCGGCGCCATCCTCGCCCACCGTCGCTTTGATTTCCCGCTCATCGATGCGGCGACGCGAGATCTGAACGTGGCGTATCTGGCGCGAAAGCTCAGCCGCCAACTCATCGAATCCGATCGCCAAGGGCGTACCCTCGAACTCCTGCTGGAGGACGAGGAAGGCAACCGCGAACGTCTAGTGCGTCGATTCGGCAAGCCGATGCAGTCCGCCCGAAGCGTGGAAGTGGCTTTGGCGTTGCTGCTGGGCAAAGCAAACAAACCCCTGAGCGCGATCTACGCCCGCATGCCCGATCTGGAAGCCGCCCCGAGGTTCCAAAAGGAACTCGACGGCGGTGCGACCACCGCCGAGCGGAACAACCTAGTCGATGCGGCGTTTAGCCACATCCGAACGGTGTTTGGAGACGGCGCGATCCAAGTTGCCGCTCAGATCGTCCAGCCGCGCCGTACCGCCGTGCTGAGAGCCTGGAAAGATGCCACCGGATGGGCCTGAACTGGTTGCCTGTTGGCGCGAGGCGGGCGAGTGGTGGTCTCACCAGCCTTACGTCGAATACCGAAGAGTGCGCGACGGCAAGGGCGTTGTGCGCGAACAAACGCGCGAGTACGCCAGCCTCGGCAATCTGAAGCCAAGCAACAATCCCGCTCCACCCGACGACAACCGCGAAGAGTGGTCGCTGCGCATCCAAAAGGCGCGAGACGAGAAGGTTGCCAAGGCGTGTGGCTACCTGCCCGGCAAGGACGTCAAGGTACTCGCGCCCACAAAAGCACTTCCCTACGCCGCCCTCCACGTCTCGAGCGGTTATTCGTTTGGGCGCGGCACCATGCTTGCCGAGGAGATACCTCCCCTCGCCGCAGCTGGCGGCATCGCTGCGGTAGCCCTTGCCGACCGAATGTCGCTCACCGGAGCCGTGGAGTTTGCCCGTATGGCGCACAAGGTGGGGGTAAAGCCGCTCATCGGAGCGTCGATCGAGATGCCCGAAGGCGGCGAAATCGTTCTGATCGCCCGATGCAAACAAGGCTACGAGAGCCTCTCGCAGATCGTCACCGCGTGCCATCTGGAACAGCCAAGGCAGTTCCCTCTGGGATCGTGGGAAGCACTCTCGCGGCACGCGAGAGGACTAATCTGCCTTACGGGCGGCGATCTCGGGCCGCTCAACCGACTGGTCACCCACGGACGCCTTGCCGAAGCCGAAGCGTGGCTCAACCGCCTCTGTGACACGCTGGGGCACCCCAACGTGTTCGTCGAGATCGAGCGCAGCTATCTTCCGTGGGAGATCGGGACGAACCGTCGACTACTGGAGCTTGCCGAGGCGAAAGGGCTCCGCGCCGTCGCCGGTGGAATGGTCACGCACGCACGACCCGAACACTTCCCCGTGCAAGACGTGCTGGTCTGCGCGGAAACGCTCTGCCTGGTCGACGAGGTCATTGGGCGCAAGCCAGCACGATTCGATACCCAGCCCGCCGTGCCGCCGCGCCCCGCGCGAGCCTTGAACGCAGAACGCTATCTCCGCACAGCTAGCGAGATGGCGCAGTTGTACTCCGACCAGCCGAACCTGATCGAGAACGGAGTTTTGCTCGCGGAGATGTGCGATGCCGACGTCTTGCCATCTCGAACCTGTCTACCGCCCTTGTTCGAGGATAGTGCGCAGGCTCTGCGCGAGATCACCTTGGCGGGAGCGTGGCAACGCCACGGAAAGCTGGAACCCAAGCTCAAAAAGCGCATCGAGTACGAGTTGGACCGCATCATCCGACTCAACTTCGCCTCTCATTTCCTCACGATTTGGGAAGCTTGCGAGTGGGCGCGAGAGCAGAACATCCTCTTCAGCGGTCGAGGTTCGGTTGTCGATTCCGCCGTGGCGTACTGCCTTGGGATCAGCCGCATCGACGCCTACCGCCACCGCCTCCACTTCGACCGCTTCCTTCCCAACGACGGCAGCAAGCGTCCCGACATCGACATCGATTTCGAGGCGAACCGACGCAACGACGTGCGCAACTATCTCACCCGGAAGTACGGCGAAGACCGGGTGGCGACGGTCGCCGCCGTCGGCGCCTACCTTTCTCGTGGCATCGTGCGGGAGGTCGGAAAGGTCCTCGGCTTGCCTGCCGAGTTGGTGGGCTACCTTGCCAAAAGGGTCCACGGCGGCGTCTCTCCCGCCAAGCTCGAATCGGCGTTGGAAAACCGCCCCGAGTTGCGTGGCAGCGACATCCCCAAGGAGCGTTTTCAGTGGGTTTTCGCCCTCGCCGAGCGCATGACGGACATCCCACGGAACATGCGCGCGCACTCCTCGGGCGTCGTGATCTCGTCTCGTCCCCTTGCCGAAACCGTTCCCGTGATGTGGAGCGCGGGGTCGGTGGACGACGAGGACGAGACCCGCCACATCCGCATCATCCAGTGGGACAAGCGCAGCGCGAAGTACTACTTCGACAAGTTCGACATCCTCTGCCTTCGGGGCCAAGACGTTCTCTCTGGCGCTCAGACGAGAATCCGTGCCGGCAACCTCGATTTCAACGTCGAACAGATCCCTTTGGACGACGAGGAAACGTACCGAGCCATGCGCTCGGGCGAGCTCATCGGCATCCCGCAGTCCGCTTCGCCGGCGATGCGCCAAGCGCACATCCGGCTGCGCACGGAGAACCTCCACGACGCCAGCCTAGTGCAAGCCGGCATCCGCCCCGGCGTTGGCGGCGCGGTGAAGATCAACGAGTTGATCGCCCGACGCCGGGGCAAGCCGTACAGCTTCGAACATCCCGACTTGGAAAAGATCCTCGGCTTGACCTACGGCATCATCGTCTTCCAAGAGCAGGTCGACCAGTTGCTCCAGACGTTCGCCGGCTACACGTCGGGCGAGGCGGAAGACATCCGAGAGCGCATCCACGAGATGCGGCGCGAGGATTACGGCCAGACCATCCGCGACGAGATGATGGCGAGGATTCTCGCGAACGGCTACTCGCCCGCCGTCGCGGACCGCGTTTTCGACTACGTTGCGGGGTTCAAGGGCTACGGCTTCGCCCAAGGGCACGCGTTGGCGTTCGCCGAGATTTCGATCCGATCGATCTACTGCCAGCAGAACTTCCCCGCCCCCTACTTCGCCGCCTTGCTGGACGCCCAGCCCGCCGGTTATTACGGGCCGTGCACGATCGCGAACGAGGCGCGCTGTCGGGGAGTGGCGATGCTGCCCGTGGATGTGAACCAGAGTGGACGCGAGTTCAGCGTCGAGGATGTGAAGTCGGCGATGGACCCAAAAATCGTCTTGCCCGATGCCGGTATCCGGGTGGCGCTTCGCCAGATTTCGGGCATCTCGAGCGGACTCGTCGAACGCATCCATGCGCCTTACCGTTCCTTCTTCCATTTCGTCGCGGAGACGAAGCCCGAGCGCGACGAACTGGAGCGCCTAATCCTATGCGGAGCGCTCGACTCGCTCTGCGATGAACCCAACCGGCGCGCAATGCTCTGGGCGATTCCCGCGGCGCAACAGTACATGCACGCGATGGGCGAACGTGAGGGAAGGTTGCCTTTCGACATCCCCGAACCCGAAATCGACTTCCGCATCGCCGATTTCACCCAAGCGGAGAAGGCCGTGTTCGAACGGACCATCCTCGGCATGGACGTTGCCCATCACCTCATGGCTTTCGAGCGCGAGAGGGTCGCCGAGCGCGGCGGCATCACCTCCCGCGAGGCTCGGTCGCTGCCGAACAAACGAAAGGCGATCGTGGTGGGCAACCCGATCCGGCTTCGATTTCCGCCCACGCAAAGCGGGAAACGGGTGGTGTTCTTCGACCTGGAGGACGAGACCGGTTTGCTGAACGTGACCTGCTTCGACGACGTTTACCAACGCGACGGCCATACCATCATCTGCTCGCCCTACGTAACGCTCATCGGGGAAGCTCAGGATCGCGACGGCCACACCGCCTTCCTTGCCCACCGGGTGTTTCCCTACCGGCCGGTGCTCGGACAACTGAGCGAGACCCAACCGATCCCGATCAAAACCGCCGACTTCCTCGTCGGCTAGGGTGCGCCGAGGCGCTTCAGTTCCGCTTCCGCCCAGCCCATGATGTCCTCGGTCGAGGCATGTTTCTCAAACGTGCGAGGCTCGCCCCAGGTCGCCGTCACCCATGCCCACGCGGGGCGCGGGAGCACCTTGCCGTAAGGCATCACCCGGTTAGTGTTCCGCACCGCAACGCACACGACCGGAACCTCCGCCATGCGAACCATCAATGCCACCCCGGGCTTGAGCTCTTGCATCGTCCCCGATTCCGCAAGTTCGCCTTCCGGGAACACGCAAACGACGTATCCATCCTTCATCAGCTCCACCGCATGCTTGATCGCGGCACGGTCCGCCTCCCCTCGGTTGACGGGAAACGCCCGGTACCAGCGCAAGATCGCGCCGACGACCGGCATCGAGAACAGCTCGCTCTTCGCCATAAAGTAGAGCGGCCGCGGGCAGGTGAGCTGAACCAGAATGGGATCGACGTCGGCAAGGTGGTTCGACAGCACCAGAAGTCCGCCGCTTCGCGGCACCTTGCGCTTCCCGAACGACCGCCACGGTCCCAAGAGCACCATTAGCAGCCCCAGAAACACCCGCGCGAGCGGAAGCGCAACCCATAGGAGGAGCGGGCTTTGTCGTCGGCTATCCCGTGGCATCCATCACCTGGCGTATCGCCATCGGGTAGGCGTGGTGCTCCAATTCCAAGACCCTTGCGGCAAGCGATTCCGGCGTATCTTGCGGCAGAACCGGACACCTCATCTGCAAGAGAACCTCGCCTTTGTCGTACTCCTCCGAAACCCGGTGCACCGAGCAACCGCTTTCTGTCTCACCCGCCGCAATCACCGCCTCGTGCACATGGTGGCCGAACATCCCTTTGCCGCCGAACTTGGGCAGGAGCGCCGGATGGATGTTCAGGACGCGATTCGGCCAGCGCTGCAAAACCTCGATCGGCAAGAGCCTCATGTACCCCGCCAGACAAACCCAGTCCACTTCGTAACGGTCGAGTTCGTCGACCAATCGCTGGGCATAGTGCTCGCCGGCCGGAGAGACGATCGCCACGCTCAAGCCCAAATCGTGCGCGGTTTCCACCGCCGGAGTGTTTCCCTTGGGCGAGACCACCACTCCCACCCGAGCGGCGATTTCACCTTCCGCACAAGCAGTGGCAATCGCCTTCATATTCGAACCGCGACCCTGCGAACCGACCAAAATGCCCAACGTTGTCATCGCGTCTCCAAGCATACGGCACGGGCGCAGGCGCACCGCCTCGAAGGCTGAAACAACCGGGACCGTGGTCTACTTTTCTTTGTCCACGCCAAAAGACGGGAACTGTCCACACTCCCGTCCACATTCGCGCGGGATAATCTCCGCGTTGCCCAAGGTTTAGCCCGGAGAGCCGAACCGATCGAAAGGGGATATGCACAACAAAGGGGCTGGTCTGGGAGACCGCCCCTTTTCCTTTGGCGAACGGAGGTAACCTCACTCTCGTAAGGAGGCACGGTGGGCTCTCTCCGCAGACTGGAATCTCTACCCTTTATCCATCTGATCGGAACCTCTGCCACAACTTGCGCCAACGCCTCCCGCCCAAGGAGGCGACCGTGAATCCCAAAAGTCCGCACGTCTCGGATCAAGACGCACTCGATTACCACCGTTTAGGCAGAGCCGGCAAGCTCGCCATCGTTCCCACAAAGCCGATGAGCACCCAGCGCGATCTCGCGCTGGCGTACACCCCAGGCGTTGCCGTTCCTGTACTCGAGATCGAGCGCGAACCCGACCTGTCCTACGAGTACACGGCTCGGGGCAACCTCGTCGCCGTCGTTTCCAACGGCACCGCCATTCTTGGCCTCGGCGACCGTGGGCCTGCGGCTTCCAAGCCGGTCATGGAGGGCAAGGCGGTCCTCTTCAAGAAGTTTGCCGACGTTGACGTCTTCGACATCGAGATCGATGCCAAAGACCCCGAAGACATCATCCGCATCGTGAAGGCTCTCGAACCCACGTTCGGCGGCATCAACCTGGAGGATATCAAGGCGCCTGAGTGCTTCCACGTCGAAGAAACGCTGAAGGCGCAGATGAACATCCCGGTGTTCCACGACGACCAGCACGGGACCGCGATCATCTCCGGCGCCGCCCTTCTGAACGCGATGGAGATTCTCGGCAAAGACCTCTCCCAAATCCGAATGGTCATCAACGGGGCAGGCGCATCGGCGATCGCGTGCGCGGAGTTCTACGTCAGCCTCGGCGTGAAGCGCGAGAACATCGCGATGGTCGACCGCACCGGCGTCATCTACAAGGGCCGAGAACAAGGGATGAACCAGTACAAGGAGCGCTTCGCCTCCGACACCTCGGCGCGAACCCTGGTCGAGGCAATGAAGGGGGCCGACGTCTTTGTGGGGCTTTCTGCCGCCGGCGCCGTGAACGGAGAGATGGTCAAGGGCATGGCAGACCGGCCGGTCATCTTCGCCCTCGCCAACCCAACGCCCGAAATCAGCTACGAAGAGGCGCGCGCCGCACGCTCGGACGCGATCATCGCCACCGGACGCAGCGACTATCCGAACCAGGTCAACAACGTCCTTGGCTTCCCCTTCATCTTCCGCGGCGCCCTCGACGTTCGCGCCCGAGCGATCAACGACGAGATGAAGGTCGCCGCCGCCCATTCGCTCGCTGCTCTGGCTCGCGAGGACGTGCCCGATTCGGTTCTGAAGGCGTACGGAGAGTCGGCTATCAAATTCGGGCCCGACTATCTGATCCCAAAACCGGTCGATCCTCGCGTTCTGATTTGGGAAGCCTCCGCGGTCGCCGACGCGGCCATGCGAACCGGCGTCGCCCGCCACGTGCTCGATATCGAGGAGTACAAGGAGCGCCTCGAGGCCCGGCTCGGCAAGGGCTGGGAGATGATGCGCCACGTGATCCACAAAGCGCAACGAGAGAGCGCCCGCGTCGTCTTCGGCGAAGGTGAGAACCCCTCGATCATCCGTGCCGCCCACGAGATCGAAGGGGAGGGGATCGCGACCCCGATTCTGCTGGGTCGCAAGAGCGTCGTCTGCGACAAGGTTGCGGAACTCGGACTGGAGTTCTCCCCGGAAGTCGTGGAGATCGCCGGCAATCCTGCCGTCGACCGCTACGCCGAAGCATTCTTCGCCGCCAGGCAGCGGAAGGGTGTGACCCTGGAGTCGGCGATCCAGCTCATGCGCCAACCCAACTACTTTGGGGCGATGATGGTTAAGCTGGGCGAAGCCGACGCCTTTGTATCCGGCTTGACCTCGAACTACCCCGAGGTTATCCGACCGGCCCTGCAAGTCGTCGGAACCCAGCCCGGCGCCCCCGTGGTTGCCGGCGTCTACCTGACCATCGCGAACAATCAGGCGTACTTCCTAACGGACGCAACGGTGAACATTGAGCCTTCGGCGGAAGAGCTGGCGCAAATCGCCATCATGGCGGCGGACCTTGCCAAACGGTTTGACATCGCTCCCGAGATCGCCATGCTGAGCTTCTCGAACTTCGGAAGTACGCGCCATCCGCTTTCCGACAAGGTCGCCAAAGCGGTGCAGATCGTGCGAAAGACCCGCCCAGATCTGAAGATCGACGGCGAGATGCAGGCGGACACCGCCATGTCGCCCTCGATCATCGAATCCCGGTACCCGTTCTGCCAAGTCAAGCGACCAAACGTCCTTGTTTTCCCCGATCTCCAGTCGGCAAACGTGACCTATAAGTTGCTAAGGCACATGGGTGGGGCGGAGACGATCGGCCCGATCCTGCTGGGCATGGGCGAACCCATTCAGGTCCTGCAGACGGGCGATGAAGTCCGCGACATCGTGAACACCGTTGCCGTAACGGTGCTGGACGCACGGAGTCGGAAGTAAGGTCTTCGGGGTCCCCCGGTGGATAGGGGACCCCGACAAGCCTAGAACTTCAGGTTGACCTGGAGGTAGGTCCAAACTTGGCGGTCGCTACTGCCGCCGACCTTCTTGACGAAACCGCCGGGATTGAATACCCCGAATCCGCCGGCAAAGGTCGCCGTGGGCGAGTAGCGGTGGACGAACTCGAGGTTGAACTCGTCGCCGAGCTTCGTGCCGCTCGCGCCCGTCGGGTCCACGAACGTGCCGCCGGGCCGCTTGTTTGCGGCGCCGCCCGCGCCATACCAGGCATCGCTGGGGTCGCGCAAGGAGAAGGTCCGCCAACTCGCCTTGAGGTCGGTCTTCTTGTCCAGAGCGTGGTCCGCTCCGAAGGCAAACTCGTTCATGTTCTTCCAGGCCAGCATGTCCATGCTGCCGTAGAACTTGTGGTTCGTCGGGTACAGGTTGTCGAACGTCCGGTTCTTGGTCGCGTTGCCGCCGCCGCTCGCCGCGTTGGCCTCCACAAACAGCCGCGTCTTCTTGTCGGCGAGTTTGTAGCCCGCGTTCAGGTGCCATGCCCAAGCCTCTTGGTCCTTGCCCAGCACCTTGCCGCCCTGAAGCGCTCCCTCGAAGTCCAGCACGAAGCCGTGGAACGGATAGGAGATTTGGTGCGAAAGCGTGGTGATGTCGGTTTTGCCGGCGGTGACGTCGTCGTGCTTGTAAACCAACAGGGACTGGCCCGATTTGCCCCAGTTCTTGGTCATGCCCAACAGTCTCGCCTCGGGCACGAGAGGCACGCTCAACCCGACCCGCATGGCGAAGAAGTCTAGGTCCTTCGCCGCCACCCGCAAGCCGTCGTAGGCCCGCGGGATGTTGACCCAGTCAAGTGAGCCGATCAGGCGCTCCGTCCCGATGTTCAGTCGCTGACGCCCGAGCGTGGCCTTGTAGCCTTCACCCTGGTAGGTTGCATTGGCAAGATAGATGTCGCTGCCCTCGTCCGTGGCGCGCTTTCCCGAGGTGAAGACCCAGTCATGGGCGTACTGGTAGACCACCTCGCCCTTCCACTTTGGCCCGTACGTAGCGGAAAGCCCGATGCGGATGCGGGTGAGAAGGTCGCTACGAAGGTCATCGACAGCGGTTGAGAAGTCGCGATTATCGCGGCGTTCGAACCGGAAGCGCGCCTCGTTGAAGGGCTTGACATCCAGCTTGGGAAGGTCGAAGTTCGGAAGAATCGGAATGAACATGAATCTGCCTCTGCAACCTTAATGTGGGGCGTATTCAGCGACGTTTCTATGATTCCGGTCATAGGCGCGATATGCTGTAGATATGGGTGAAATCCTGGATGCCGAAGCGTTCGTATTCACGGGGGGATCGAGCCGCAGGATGGGTACCGACAAAGCCCATTTGCGCATCGACGGAGAAACCCTTGCGAACCGCACCGCCCGCTTACTCAGCGAGTTGGGGATGAAGGTGACCGCTGTGGGTTCGCCCATCGACGGCTATGCGCATATCGCAGATCTAGAGCCCGGCTCTGGCCCGCTCGCCGCCCTCGCCGCGATCAAGCCCGAGCGCTCCGTCGCATTCTTGATCTCCTGCGACCTGCCGCAGTTCAACAGTGCGGTCGCGCGGTTCTTGGTCGAGCGGCTAACCACCTCGGTCGATGCGTGTCTCCCCGTCTTGGGAGAAAAGCCCCAGTTCCTTTGCGGCGCCTACTGGGCGGGATCCCTCCGGACCGCGTCAGAACTCTCGGCCACCGGAGAGCGAAGGATGACCGCCTTTGCCGACCGCCTGAAGCTCGACCTTGTCCACGAGGTCGAGCTAGTGTCGGCAGGGATTCATCTCGATTGGGTGCGCCAAGCCAACACGCCCGAAGAGTTCGCTGCGCTTACGGAGCCAGAAGCGCCTCGTTAAGGGCGTCGACGTTGGCGATCGAGATGACCTGGTGGTCCGTTGTGACCACGCCCTCTTTCTGCCAACGGCTCATCACGCGAATGGATGTCTCCACCGTGGTGCCCGCCATCTCGGCAAGGTCTTGCCGCGTGAGCGGAACGGTCAGCGTAATGCCTGCGCGTGTCTTCCGCCCGTAACTGTCCATGAGGATGAGGAGCACCGCGGCCATCCGCTGCTCCACGCGTCCGGTAGAGAGGCGAGCCATCATGTCGTGCGCCTTGCGCAGGCGGGGTCCAACCGATCGGAGCATCTGATCACGCAACCCCGTGTTCGCATGGTAAATCTGCATGAACGTTCGCGAGGGGATTTTCAGATACCAGGTGTTGGTGACGGCGACCGCCGAGAGGGGGAAAACCCGACCCTCGACTACCGCCAACAAGCCGAAACACTGTCCCGGGCCCAAGAGTTCCACGGCGACCTCGACCCCTGCGGCGTGGTGCGGGTCATTTTGATGAACCCGACGCCGCTTACCGCGATAAATGCCGAAGGCGCCCCGGCCAGCCAGACGGTCTCGCCGCGCTCGGCATAGGCCAAAAAGCTCTCGTTCACCACCTGAGCCCGCTCCTCCGCCGTCAGGGCGTTGAGCAACGAACACGCTTCGAGCACTGATTGGGTGGATGGACGTTCAGGAACCCCGGCGACCACGGTGCGCTGCGCTGGCGAAGGTTTAGGCTGCATGGCGATAGCTTCTCCTGAACTTGTTGGTCAAGAGTCTGATTATGAGGGTTCCCCAGATGACAAGTCCGGTTAGCTCGACAAATCCGGTCACTCCCATCGGCATGAAGGCATCGGCCCGATAGTCCGTAAGGATTTCAAGCGAGACGCGCGCCGCGTTGCCCAGGTTGAGCAACCAGAAAGCCGCCCACAGGGTGGGCAACATCCGGTCTTCGACTGCGTTCAGCCGGCTTGCCACGTGCAGTCCTACGCCAAGGATCATCTGGCTGATGAACCCAACCGTAACCGCATGACGGATGGCGCCGGTATACGCGTGGGAGAACGGGGCGCCGATGGCGCGAAGGTGAAGCGGCTCAAGCGCCATGAGCACGCCGGCGATTCCCAGCCATCCGAACGCGGTGCGGACGAACTTGTGGGCTCGAAGTTGCTCCGAAGCCGCCTCGAAGATGCCCAGGCTGTGGATGATGACGAACGCGGACGAAGCCAGGGCAGCCCCGCCCAGATGGTAGATCTTCATCGATTCCGGAGACATTCCTTGCCGGAACGCCAGCGTCCATCCGCCCATGCGCATGAGAAGCCCTATCGTCCAGCCTGCCAATCCGAGCAAACCGGCGAACTTGAACGCGGGGCGGAAGCCGAAGCAAGAGTTCATCTTGACGAGGGCGACCCCGAAGATCATCATTGCGACAAATCCGAGGAACTGCGCTTCTCGCAACGGCGCGAAGTACTCCGCCACGAACTGGATCGATGCCATGGCATCGGCTTGGTGGGCATAGGCGAACACGAACGGCTCGGCGATCGAGACCACAAGGAGCCAGAAAAGGGAGGAGAAGACGAACAGCGTCTGCCATTCCATCTTCTCGCCGCTCCGATAGCGGGTCACGCTGGTGTTGACATTGAAGAGCACCACCGAGGCGAGCTGAAGCACAGCGGAAAACACGCCTACGGGCACCCATATCGAGCGGTCCACCGCGACGAGCGGTTCCGCCGCGAACCGAAGCGCGATGCCGGCTGCCATGAGCCCGAGCGACCAAGCCGCTAGGCGGTGGAACAGGCGCACCTTGCTTTGCTTCGGCGCATGTTGCTGGAGCGCGAAGCCCATGATGAAGAAACCAACCCAACCGAAGAGTTGCGAGTTGGCGTGCGCGAGCACGTACGGAGTCCAGACGTTTGCGGTGTAGCTCCCCTGCCGGGCGATGCCGAACAAGGCGATCGCGCCCAAGAGACAACCTGCGGTGAGCACGCTCAACACTCCGGCGAGGAAGAACGGGCGGTAGATGTTGACGTCCGCGCGAGAATCGGTTTCTTTCGACGTTGCGGGCGATGGCATCACCCGAAGGGGGACCAACTGGCGTTTCGCAATCACAATTCGATCCTACGTGCGATTCGGCACCAAGAGCTATGACCTAGGTCATACATTGGGGCGCAACGCAATGTCTCGAATGGGATATGAGCACCGGTCTGCATGGGCGCAACCGCCCTCGCACCGCGTCAAACCGTGGCCCGTGTATTTCTCGAACCCATCGGCAAACACCGTTGCGACGCAGTCGAACCGTTTCTTGAGCTGACGCGCCGCCACAAGGTTCGCGCCGGACGATATTCCGACGCACATCTCGTAGCGTTCCTTCAATTCGATGGCGGCGTCAATCGCGTCCTGAGACGACACCACGATCACTTCGTCGATCATAGGGTGCTTACTCCCGGAGCCGTCGCCGGCAAGCGCCGGAATGAACCCGTCGCCGATGCCGTAAATGGCGTGCGGACCCGAGGCGCCGCCCGTCATCACCGCTGACTCGGCGGGCTCAACCGCCGCAAGGTGGACGTCCGGAAAACGTTCTCGCAAGGCTTCGCCAATGCCGATGAGGGTGCCGCCGGTACCGATTCCCGCCACAAAGGCGTCGATTTTTCGGTCGCCCGCTTGCGCCACCAGTTCGGCTCCGGTGGTCGTCCGGTGACACTCCACGTTGTACGGGTTGGAAAACTGGTCCGGGTTGAACCAGCCACGCTCCTCCGCGAGCCGATCGCGAATAGAAGCCGCTTCGGCAAAGCTGCCCTCCACCGAGCAAAGGATGAGATCCGCGCCGAATCCGCGGATGAGCGCTTTGCGCTCCTCCGTCATGTTCTCCGGCATCACGATGGTGACGGGGTGACCAGCTTCCCGGCCGTAGTAGGCCATAGCGATGCCCGTGTTGCCGCTGGTCGCCTCGATGATGGGTTGCCCCGGCTTCAGGGCACCGGTTTCCTTGCTCTTGCGGAGGATGTACTCCGCAATCCGGTCTTTGATGGAGCCGCAGGGATTGCAGCACTCGAGTTTGGCGAGGATGCCGTCGACTTCGACGAGCGGGGTGTTCCCAACTGCCATGACGTATCTGAGACTTTACTCCTTCTCAAAGAAGATATCGGCTACGCGGAACGGATTCCTTCGCGTGCCGGCGCAATATTCGTACCCTGGTACTTGAACAAGCGGCCCGTTGTGGAAAGACCTCATTGGACTATGGTGAACACTGGCTCTTGGGAAAATCACGCGCCCGTGCCGGAAAGCGAGGCGGTACGACTGGCGATCTTGCACGCAATCGGGATTCTGGACACACCACCGGACGAGCGTTACGACCGGCTCGTCGCCCTGGCGAGCAGTTTGACCGGAATGCCAATGGCGAACCTCAGCCTGGTCGATCAAGATCGCCAGTGGTTCAAGGCCCGAGTCGGGATACCCGTGGCATCGACGCCTCGCAACATCTCCTTCTGCCAGTACACGATCCTCAACCCCGAAACGCTGCTGGTCGAGGACGCAACGCAAGACGCGCGATTTGCCGATTCCCCGCTCGTCGCTGGAGATGACGGAGTGCGATTCTATGCGGGAACCCCCATCTCGGTGATGGGCGAAAACCTGGGCGCCCTGTGCGTGCTGGACACCAAGCCCAACTCGCTGACGGTAAGCCAGCTACAGGCACTAAGGATGCTCGCCGACGTGGCCGCCCTCATGTTGCACGCCGACTTCGTCGAACGCTGCTGCACCCACCCTCAAGCGGGTTCGATGGCGGTTCGATAGATCGGCTCGATGTCCTCTTGGGCATCGACTGTCACGTTAAGGTCCTTCAGCAGTCCCTCCTCCAGGGAGTAGATCCAGCCGTGCACGGAAAGGGGCTGGCCCGTGCGCCATGCCTGTTGGGCAATGGTGGTGTGGCAGACGTTGTACACCTGCTCGATCACGTTCAACTCGCAGAGTCGGTCAACCCGCTTGGGGGCGGGTAGCGGCGTCAACTGACGCTCGTATTTGCTGTACACGTCCTTGATGTGCCGCAACCAGTTGTCGATCAGTCCGAGTTCGTGGGGCTCCAGGGCAGACGTCACTCCCCCGCAGCCATAGTGCCCGCAAACGATGACATGCTCGACCTTGAGCATCTCGACCGCGTACTGCAGGACCGAGAGCGAGTTGAAGTCGGTGTGGACCACCAGGTTGGCAACGTTTCGGTGGACGAACAACTCGCCTGGGGGTAGCCCGACAATTTCGTTTGCCGGAACTCGGCTGTCCGAGCAGCCGATCCACAGGAAGCTGGGCGTCTGACCCGCAGCCTCCGACCGGAAGAAATCCGGATCCGCCGCGCGGATACGCGCTGCCCAAGCCCGGTTGTTTTCAAAGAGATGGTGAAGAGATTTCATCCGGGTAGCCGCCCGGAGCCAATACTACTTCTTTTCCAGCGCTTCGTCCAGCGCCGACTTCAGGCTCTTCAACTCTTCGGCGGACACTCCGTGCGACCCGGGTTCGGCGAGGAACGCCGCCAGAGGCGCCAATCGTCCCTTGAGGCGGTCCTTCACGAACGACTCGACCAGTTGTCGGTCCAGTTCGTCTCGCGATTGCACGGCGGAATACACGAAGACGCCGTCTTTCAACTCGCGTCGCACCCGGCCCTTGCGGAACAGGCGGTCGATGCCCTTCACGATCGTGCCGCGAACATATCCTTTCTTCTGCCCAAAATCCTCAAAAATCTCGCGAACAGACTTGCCGTTGTTCTCACTGAGGTAGGCGATCAGATCGAACTCAAACTTCGCCAACGGGCGCAAACTCATAGGCTTCATTTTGACCCAACTTTCAAGATCGGTACTTTCGGACCGCAGATAATTGCGGATTCGGACACATAGGGGGCCTCAGCCAAGGTTCATAAGGAATCTGGCCCCGCACAGAATCAGGGATTGCCCTTGTGCATGGACACCTTTGGGTGCCTAGCCTCGGAAGGCAAGCGCCCTGATCACGGCGGTCTTGCCCTTCGGGATGGAGACCTCCGCCACTGTGCCCGGGGCACTCAACGGCATCTCCTTTCCATCGACCTTGACCGAGGCTTTGGCGATGGCGGGCGGAAGCACGAAGCGGCACGGATCGGATCCCGCTACGTTCTTGATCTGTGTCACCGTCAGACGGCCGCCATCCCACTGCATGGAGACCTCAAAACCGCCTCTTGCCCTCAGACCCTTCACCGAGCCGCGGCGCCACTCCTTTGGGAGCGCCGGAAGCAGGCGAATCCACCCCTCGTGACTCTGGAGGAGCATTTCGGCGATGCCCGCGCAACCGCCGAAGTTCCCGTCGATCTGGAACGGGGGATGGTTATCGAACAGATTGGGCAAGGTGGAGTGCGAGAGCAGCGCCTGGAGGTTCTCGTGGGCGAGTTCAGGTTCGCGGAATCGCGCCCACAAGTTGACGATCCAGGCTCGGCTCCATCCGGTGTGCCCTCCACCGTGGCTGAGCCGGTATTCCAGCGACTTGCGCGCGGCGGCCGCAAGGGCGGGAGTGCCTTCCATCGTGATTTCGTTGCCCGGGTGGAGACCGAAGAGGTGGGACATGTGCCGGTGTCCTGGTTCCGGCTCGTCGTAGTCCTCAACCCATTCTTGGAGACGGCCCGTTTTGGGGCTGATCTGGAGGGGAGCCAAGTTTGCCAGGGCGCTCTCGAGTTCTCTTCGGAACGCCGCGTCGAAGCCCTTGGAGTCCTTGGATAACTCGTCGATGGCGCCGAGGCAGTCTTTGAACAACTGGCGAGCGATTTCCAGGTCCATCGTGGCGGCGTAAGTGAACTGCGACGTCGAGCCGTCGGCTTTGCGGAAGGAGTTCTCGGGCGAGTGGGACGGGTTGGTGACGAGCTTGCCCGCAACGGGCGAGCCCTCGGGCGCCTTGACCAGGAAGTCGAGCAAGAAGAGGGCCGCCCCCTTCATGAGCGGGTATCCGCGTTGGCGCAAGAAGGCGCGGTCGCGCGTGAACAAGAAGTGCTCCCAAGGATGCGTTGCCAACCACGCGGCACCGACCGGCCAAACACCCCAAACACCGTCGGCGGGCACGGTGAATCCCCACACATCGGTCAGGTGGTGGACGACCCAACCGCGCGCCCCGTACTGCCGACGCGCCGTTTCGGCCCCCGGTTTCACGAGGGAGTCCATGAGGTCGAACAGCGGCAAGTGGCATTCGCCCAGGTTCGCAACCTCGGCGGGCCAGTAGTTCATCTGGAGGTTGATGTTGGTGTGATAGTCCGCGTTCCAGGGCGCATTGAGGTCTTGGCACCACAAGCCCTGAAGGTTGGCAGGCATGTCACCGGGGCGGGAGCACGAGATCAGCAGGTACCGCCCGAACTGGAAGTACAAGGCCGCCAAGCCCGGGTCGTCCTTGCCCGCCTTCACTTGGGCAAGGCGCTCATCGGTGGGAAGGGCATCTTGCATGCTAGAGCCAAGGTCCAGAGCCACTCTTCGGAAAAGCAGGCGATGGGCACGAAGATGGTCCGCCAGCACTCTTTGGTAGCCCTTTTGCCTGGCCCGGTCGACCAATTTCACCGCGGCGGCGAGGCGATCGCTGGCGAGCGGCTGGGCGGGCTCATGTCGGTTGTAGTTTGTTTTCGACGATAGATACAGCACGACCTCGCGGGCGTCGCGAACCACGAGCGAACGTCCGCTGGTGGAGAGAGTGCCGCCCACCGCCTCGGCGCGCAAAGCCAGGTCGTAACTAACGCCGGTCTTGCCCGCACGCCCCGACATGCGCAAACCGTCCTTGCCCAACAGTGCCGTCTCGAAGTTCGCGGGCCGATCCAGATCGATTCTTAGCTCATAGGAAGCCGGCGGCTTGGCCTCGAGACGCACCACCAAGACATCGTCGATGGGCGAGGCGAACACGGTGCGGACAAAGGCAACCTTTCCGATGCGGAACTCGGCGGTGGATGCCGCGCGGTCCAAGTCGAGCTCCCGGCGAACGTAGGACTCGGTTGCATCGGAACCCGTCAGCCTCAGGTGCAGATCGCCCAACGTTTGGTAGGAGTCGATCGTTGGGGGGACGCCCATCATGGCTTGCGATGCCAGCTGAGATGCCTCCTCGTTCTTGCCCTCGAAAATGAGGCGTCGGACTTCCGGCAGCGCCGTCAACGCGTTGGGGTTCTGCCGATCCTGCGGATGCCCGTCCCACAGGGTGTCATCGTTGAGCTGGATTCGCTCGTCGGCACCCCCGCCAAACACCATGGCTCCGATCCGTCCGTTGCCTACCGGCAACGCCTCGTTCCAGTTCGCCGCCCGCTTTCGGTACCAGAGAAGGTTTGTCCCTTCTCCAAACGCGGGAACCGACAAGGAGCCTAGGAGCACCAACGCGAAGCACGCCCAACCGGTCGTCATGAATCTCACCTTCCGGGATTCTAGCAGTCGCGGACCTTGATCAAAATGCGGCGTCGGATCACCCCGTTCTTATGGCGCCAAAACGAAAACTAGGGGCGATGGCCTTCCGCCATCGCCCCCAGTTGATCTTCGATGCTCGCTTAGCTGCCCTTGCGTCGGCGGGCAATGACGAGAGCGCCGATGCCGAGCGCGACCCACGTGGCGGGTTCGGGAACGGTTTGAACGCTAAAGTCGTCCACGATGAACGTGTTGTCGTTGTAACCAGACTCCGGGTTCTCCTTCACGCGCAGTCGGAAGATGTTTCCGTTGCCAACGAAGTTGGCGGTCACGGTGGTCAGAGCCGCACCATAGCCTGTGTTGTACGTGTAGAACTGGTTGTTCGCTCCCAGGTCGGTCAGCGAGACATCCAGTTTGGGCGTTTGATCCGCATACCAACCCTGCCACTTGAAGCTGAGCTGATATTGCTGGCCGAGGGTGGTCGCGAAGTCTTGGTACATGTTCGCGTTCTTGCCCTGGTAACCCTCGCCGTCGGTGTTGATGCTGTAGTGGCCCGCAATGGTGGGGTACCAAACGGTGTTGTGGACGGTGGCCCCATGGCCAGCCTCGATCGTCCATCCGGGAATCTGACCCCCGGTCAGACCGGTATAGCCGGCATCGCCGCTGAAGCCATTGCCCCAGTTGGGCTGATTCTCGAAGTCGCCGTTTACGAGAAGCTCAGTTGCGGATGCAACGGAAGCGCCCCCAACGATGACGGCGCACAGCGCCAACGTCTTGTATGGAATGTTCATTCTCTCCTCTTGATCCTTGATCCTGGCAAGGCATTCTGGCTAGCCGTGCTACTTCCCATTTTATGCAGTTTTCCGCGGTCAAAGGACCGGATTCTTACCGGGTTTCGGATCGGCCTCGGTGCTCCCCTGAAGTGAAGCTTCTTTCAGACTAGGTGGAGCCGGCGACAGGATTCGAACCCGCGACCCGCTGTTTACAAAACAGCCGCTCTACCCCTGAGCTACGCCGGCTTTCAGGTTCAAGAGGATACCCCCCGCAGGGCTAGCGCTCCGAGACTGCGTCGAGTTCCGCGATCAATGCCCTTGGCCCAAGCACCTTGCGAGAGCCGTCTTGGCGGACGAGGACATAGGTGGGCGTTTCAGAAAGGCCAAGGCGCTTTGCCAACGTCATATCGCGGTTCACGGCACGGTAAGCGGGGTCGGCGGCGTTGCCAAGCCGGGATCGCAGCGACGATTTGGGGGCAAGCGCAGAGGCGAGGCGATCCAGATCCGCATCCGAGGGGCTACCAGACATGGCGAACACCGAATCTGCGAAGACCCAGAAACTCCCCGTTTCATGGCAAATCTCGCCGAGTACGGCGGCGCGGGCAGAGGCCTCGTGTCCTGGGAGGCGGTTCAGAACCAAGTTCCGAAAGACGAGCCTAACTTGCCGTGAATCGGCAAGCGCAGCCAATCGGCGGTGCATCGCCTTGCAGGCTGGACAGGCGAAGTCCGCGAACTCGACGACCCACACGCTCGCCTCAGTTGGTCCACGCGCGGGGCTTTCGGCCGGAGCCAGTTCCGCAATCGACACCGACGCGACCGCCAGAGCATCATGGGGAGGCATGGGCTCGGCGCGCGAGGAAAGCAACCAGGCCGCTCCTATCGCCGCCACCGGGAACGCAAGCCAAATCGACCGCTCCCTCACAACGCCGGGCGGCGGAGCGGCAAACCAAGACAGCCACGCCAAAACCGCCATGATCAGCGCCGAGGCAAGGCACCAGGTGCAGGTCGCATGGATCACGAATCGAGCCGCGGCAACCAAGCCCATGGAAGCCATCAACCCCAAGGTGGTGAGAAGCCGAAGGCCGAACAATCCTGGTTGCGGCTGGGCCGTCCAGTAGGCAAGACCGAAGATCGACACATAGCCGAAGAACCCAACGTAGGCAATGGGAACGCCAAACGGTGCCGACAGCGGGTGGCTTGCGACCAAGTCGCAGCCGTTGGAACCACCACACGGAATCGGGAATCCGCCAAGGTGCGCCAAACTGAGAAAGCCCGCAACGAAAACCCCGAGGGAGGAAACGAACAGGATGAGCCGGAGGCGCCCCGAGGTCATGGGCGCACCCCTTCGCCTAGACGCGCACAAAGGCAACGAAAACGCTGCCGAACAGGTACAGACCGAGATAGCCAAGAACCCCAAACCGCAACGCCTTGCGGACAAAGGTCTCCCGATGGGTTCGGATGTACTCGAGCGCCAGCAAGATGAGCGTCGTCAGGCCGAGCTTGAACGCCACAAACGCC
>JAXLTH010000013.1:0-80660 GCA_046330155.1 Fimbriimonadales bacterium
TGGGCGGCCTCATCGAGAAGCTGCTCGAAGTGTTCGTCGAGCCCACGCTTCAGGAGCCCACGTTCGTGGTCGGCTATCCGATCGAAACCAGCCCGCTGGCGAAGAAGGAGCCGGGCAACCCGCGGATGACGCGGCGTTTCGAGGGCTACATCCTCGGCCGGGAGATCTGCAACGCGTTCAGCGAAATCAACGACCCCATCGACCAGCGGGAGCGGTTCGAGCAACAGGCGCGGGAGATGGCGAAGGGCGACGATGAAGCGCACCCTTACGACGAGGAGTTCCTTTACGCCTTGGAGGGCGGCATGCCGCCAACGGGCGGTTGCGGCATCGGCATGGAGCGTTTGGCAATGGTCTTGACGGGGTCCGAGCACATCCGAGAGGTGATGCTGTTCCCGATGATGAAGCCTCGCGAATCCGATCCGTCTTTGGGCTAGCTTGACAAGCGCGAAGGCATGCGTTCATAATTCCGCGTGACTCTTAGACAGGGAAACCTGTCCGAGTCTGAACGTCCAAGGAGGCGCGGATCGGAGAATCCACTCGCGAATGAAAAGCTGAGCAGATTTTTCGGGAACCTGTGCCCCTGCGATGCAAGTCGAGGGGCTTTTTAATGTTCCGACGCTGCCAAGGACGGGATCGCATCAGGAAAGTTTTGAGGAACGAATGCCGACAGTAAACCAGTTGGTCCGTAAAGGTCGCGAAGTGCCGAAGGTGAAATCGAAGAGCCCGGCGCTCAAGAGTAACCCGTTCAAGCGGGGCGTGTGCACCGTCGTCCGAACGGTCACCCCCAAGAAGCCGAACTCGGCCCTTCGAAAGGTCGCCCGTGTTCGCTTGACGAACGGCATCGAGGTCACCGCCTACATTCCTGGCGTTGGCCACAACCTTCAGGAGCACTCGGTGGTTCTGGTTCGCGGCGGTCGTGTTAAGGACCTGCCCGGCGTTCGCTACCACATCGTTCGCGGAACCCAGCAGACGGCGGGCACGGCCAACCGAATGCAGGGTCGCAGCAAGTACGGCGCCAAGCGGCCGAAGGCGGCTAAGAAGTAATGCCACGTAAAGGACAAGCCCCCAAGCGCGTCATCCTGCCTGATCCGGTTCACGGCAGCGAAATGATGCAGCGATTCATCAACCGGCTCATGCTCGACGGCAAGAAGTCGAAGGCGGAAGCCATTTTCTACGGCGCTCTGCAGATCGCCGAAGAGAAGGTCGGCGCCCCGGCGGTCGAGGTTTTCGACAAGGCCCTCCAGAACGCCATGCCGACTGTCGAAGTTCGACCCCGGCGCGTAGGCGGCCAAACCTACCAGGTTCCGATGGAAGTTCGCCCGGATCGCCGCCGAACCCTCGCCCTGCGCTGGATGGTCACGATGGCCCGCAAGCGCTCTGGCAAGAGCATGATGGAGAAGTTGGCGGGCGAGTTCATCGACGCCTTCAACAACACGGGTTCTTCGGTCAAGAAGAAGGAAGACACGCACCGCATGGCGGACGCCAACAAGGCGTTTGCCCACTATCGGTTCTAGTTCGTGCTTCAGGCAGATTAGGAGGCCGTCGAGCGATTTGCGCTCGGCGGCCTTTCTGCTTTGAGGTCGCCGAAGGGAACGCGTCTGGGCCATGAATCGTCCACAGATAGGCGACAAAGCTGAACCCATTTGGCATAGAACTTGCTTCAACAGGTGTCGATCGACCATAATCTGTACCGCGAGACGATTCTGGTCGGATCGCAGAGCAACGCCATGAAGGAGGCCGAGACCCAGGACATCGCTTAAGCTGGCCCGGAGTGCAGCCCCTCTGCCGGTTGACTGGCACGGGGTTTTTTGTTGCACGGACGGTTCGGCTGACCGCGTGAAACGGCGCCTTTGAGAGACTAGAACCAGGACCCAAACCAACCATGCCCCGATCCCACCCCTTAGAGCTTGTACGGAACATCGGCATTGCCGCGCATATCGACGCGGGCAAGACGACCACCACTGAGCGAATCTTGTTCTACACGGGCAAGTCGCACAAGATCGGTGAGGTTCACGAGGGTGCGGCGACCATGGACTGGATGGAGCAGGAGCAGGAGCGCGGCATCACCATCACCTCCGCCGCCACTTCGTGCTTCTGGAGCGGCAGCAAGAAGGACAAACCCGAGCACCGCATCAACATCATCGACACGCCCGGCCACGTCGACTTCACGGTCGAAGTGGAGCGCTCGCTGCGCGTCTTGGACGGCGCGGTGGCGGTCTTCTGCGCGGTTGGCGGCGTCCAGCCCCAGTCGGAAACCGTCTGGCGCCAGATGAACAAGTATTCGGTTCCGCGGATCATCTACGTCAACAAGATGGACCGCTTGGGCGCCGACTTCTACAGCGTTCTCCAGCGCATCAAGGAGCGCCTCGGCCCGAACGTCGCCCCGATCCAGATTCCGATCGGCGCGGAGTCCAACTTCCTCGGCTTCGTGGACCTCATCACCATGAAGGCGAACGTGTGGGACACCGACGACGATAAGGGCAAGTCGTTCCGAGAGACGGAGGTTCCCGAGGACCTGAAGGCCAAGGCCGCCGAGTTCCGCGAGAAGATGATCGAGTCGATCGCCGACTTCGACGACTCCATCATGGAGCGGTTCCTGGAAGGCGAAGAGATTTCGGATGCCGATATCCGCAAGGCTCTGCGCGCCGGAACCTTGGCGAACAAGGTCGTTCCGATGATCTGCGGCTCGTCCTTCAAGAACAAGGGCGTGCAGGCGATGATCGACGCGGTTGTGGACTTCCTCCCCAGCCCGCTCGATCGTCCGGAGACCAAGGGCGTCGATCCGCACACCGAAGAGGACATGGTGCGAGCTCCCGACGACAAGGCGCCGTTCGCGGCTCTGGCGTTCAAGATCATGAGCGACAAGTACGTTGGTCGTCTCACGTTCTTGCGCGTCTACTCGGGCACCCTCAAGAAGGGCACCCAGGTTGCCGTTGCCTATCGCGATCCGCAGACCAACGAGTTCCGGGTTCGTAACGAGCGCATCGGCCGCATTCTCGAGATGCACGCGAACAGCCGCAACGACATCGACGAGGTGTACGCGGGCGAAATCGTGGGCGTCATCGGCTTGAACGACGTCAACACGGGCCACACGATTTGCGATCCGAACAACGAGATCGCGCTCGAGAGCATCAAGTTTCCCGAGCCGGTCATCCAGATTGCCATCGAGCCGAAGAGCCGCGCGGACCAGGAGAAGCTGGGCCAGTCGCTCGTTCGCTTGGCGCAAGAGGACCCGACGTTCCGCGTCTTTACCGATCACGAGAGCGGCCAGACGATCATCTCGGGCATGGGCGAACTCCACCTTGAGATCATCGTGGACCGCTTGAACCGCGAGTTCGGCGTGCAGGCCAACCAGGGTAAGCCGCAGGTTGCCTACCGCGAGACGGTACGCACCCAGGCGAAGGCGGAAGGCAAGTTCGTCCGCCAGACCGGTGGTTCGGGCCAGTACGGCCACTGTTGGCTGGAGATGCAGCCGCTGCCTGCCGGTTCGGGCTTCGTGTTCGAGAACAAGACGGTTGGCGGTTCGATCCCGAAGGAGTACGTTCCGGCGATCGAGAAGGGCGTTCGCGAAGGACTGCTTTCGGGCGTTCTTGCCGGATACCCGGTCGTCGACCTTAAGGTCTCGGTCGTCGACGGTTCGTACCACGAGGTCGACTCGAACGAAAACGCCTTTAAGCAGGCGGGCCTGATCGGTTTCCGCGAGTGCATGAAGAAGGCGAATCCGGTCTTGAAGGAGCCGATCATGCACGTCGAAGTGACGACGCCGGAAGGCAACGTCGGCGACGTCGTGGGCGACATCAACGGGCGTCGAGGCCGCATCGAAGGCATGGAGCCGGGCTTTGCGGGTACGACGGTGGTCAACGCGCTCGTTCCGCTGGCCGAGATGTTCGGCTACGTTACGACGCTGCGATCGCTTACGCAGGGCCGCGCCACCCCGAACGTGACGCCTTCGCACTACGAAGAGGTCCCGACGAACATCGCGACCGAAATCATGGCCAAGGCCGCCCGCTAAACGGCGGCTTTCGGGATCAAAGAGATGGGGCGGGTTGAGAGACCCGCCCCATCGTTGTTTCAAAAGGGGCGTTTGGACCGGCAACATCCTTGCGTGAGCCTCATTTGAAGCGGTAAACTACGCCCCGTCAAACTCCGCTCGTTGTGGTTGGGGTGAGACCGAAATCGGGCGACGGGTCGCCCTCCCAACCATTTCTGGACAAGAAGAAACATGGCTAGAGCAAAATTCGAAAGAACCAAGCCGCACGTCAACATCGGCACGATTGGCCACGTTGACCACGGCAAGACGACGTTGACCGCCGCCATCACGGGCGCGCTGGCTTTCAAGGGCCTCTCCAAGAAGGTGAGCTATGCGGAGATCGACTCCGCGCCTGAAGAAAAGGCCCGCGGCATTACGATCAACATCTCGCACCAGGAGTACGAGACGGAGATTCGCCACTACGCCCACGTGGACTGTCCGGGACACGCCGACTTCATTAAGAACATGATCACCGGCGCGGCCCAGATGGATGGCGCCATCCTCGTCGTTTCGGCGACGGACGGCCCCATGCCCCAGACGCGCGAGCACATCCTGCTTGCCCGCCAGGTCGGCGTTCCCCACATCGTGGTCTACATGAACAAGACCGACCTCGTGGACGACCCCGAGCTTCTCGAGCTGGTCGACATGGAAATCCGCGACTTGCTCAACAAGTACGGGTTCCCGGGCGACAAGACTCCGATCATCCAGGGTTCGGCCGTCAAGGCGGTTGAGGCCCTCGAAGCCGGCAAGCCGGTTGACGACCCCGCCTTCAAGTCGATCTTCGACCTGATGGATGCGGTGGACTCGTTCATTCCGGAGCCTGTCCGCGATAAGGACAAGCCGTTCCTCATGGCCGTCGAAGACGTCTTCACGATCACCGGTCGCGGTACGGTTGCCACCGGCCGCGTCGAGCGCGGTTCGCTGAAGTCGATGGAAGAGGTCGAGATCGTCGGTCTGAACGACGCTCCGAAGAAGACGGTTTGCACGGGCGTCGAGATGTTCCGCAAGACTCTCGACTACTGCGAAGCCGGCGACAACGTTGGCCTGCTTCTCCGCGGCGTCGACCGCCACGCCATCGAGCGCGGCCAGGTCGTCTGCAAGCCGGGTTCCATCAAGCCGCACCGCAAGTTCAAGGGTGAGGTTTACGTCCTGTCGAAGGAAGAAGGCGGCCGTCACACGCCGTTCGTCTCGGGCTACCGCCCGCAGTTCTTCTTCCGCACGACCGACGTGACCGGTACGCTGCAGCTTCCGGCGGGCGTCGAGATGGTCATGCCGGGCGATAACATCACCATGGAGATCGAGCTCATCGAAGGTAAGCCGATCGCTATGGAGCAGGGTTCGAAGTTCGCTATCCGCGAAGGCGGCCGCACGGTCGGCGCCGGAACGGTTACCGAGATTCTCGACTAACCTTACGGGTGGTCAGCGGCCCCGCCTCTCCCAAGAGGGGCGGGGTCGTTCTGCTTCTCGGCAGGGTATAATCCCGGTCTGCCCGAGAGGTTGAGGTCGGCTGGTCGCCGATCTGTTTTCGCGGGCGAAGGAAGAATATCATGACCAAGGTTCGCATCCGACTGCGGGCGTACGATCACCGCGTGATCGATCAGTCCGCCGAGAAAATCGTCGACACGGCCAAGCGCACGGGCGCGCGCATCAGCGGCCCGATTCCGCTTCCCACTAACATCCGCCGCTTCTGCGTCATCCGCGGCCCGCACATCGACAAGGAGTCGATGGAGCACTTCGAACTCCGCACCCACAATCGGCTCATCGATATCCTCGAGCCGACCAACAAGACGATCGACGCCCTGATGCGTCTCGATCTTCCCAGCGGCGTCGACATCGAAATCAAGAGCTAACGCACATCGTGCGCATGGGGCGAGGCGTGGCGCCTCGCCCCATTTTTGTTTGCGCGTCTGCCAAACTCAGGTTCATGGGTCTCAAGGCGGTCTTGCTCATAGCAGCGCTCATGTCTTCGGGCTTGGATGCCCGGAAGGACATCGAGCGGCAGTACGGCGCCTGGGTCAAGGCGGCACTGGCGTTGGATGCCGATAAGGTTGGCGAGATTCTCACGCCCGACTACGAACTGGTCACGTACACCGAGAAGGTCATCGCCAGAGACGCCTACCTTCAGGGGATTCGGGACCGTAAGGCAAAGGGCGAGAAGCCAGACCGCTACGTGCAGAAGATCAAGGCGTTTGCGGTCGATGGAGACATGGCCGTGGTCGAATCCCACGAGACCAGCGACCTCTGGCTGGAGAATCCGGAAACGAAGAAGAAGGACAAGTTCCGGCACACCCACGTCTACGAAGACACTTGGGTACGTACGGAAGGGAAGTGGAAGCTTAAACGAACCGTGACGCGGGACGAAGTCACTGAGCCGGTTCGCCGTGCTCCACTTTCCATTTGAGGTAGCGGGCGCCGTTCCATTCGTCGATAACGGGTCGGAACACGAGATCGACCACCGCGCCGACTCCGAAGCTCAAGAACCGCTCCGCTTGCCTAAAGGCGATGCCCTTCGTGGACCGCATTCCCTCGCCCGAGAGGATCAGCTGGGCGTGTTCTCCGGTCTGGGTGGGCGTGATAGCGTCGAGCCGCACCCTGCGGGCGAGGAAGAGAGGCTCGGGATTGCCGGCGCCGAACGGCTCCATGCGCTGCAGCGACTCGATGGCGGCGAAGGTGACCTCGGAGGGTAGGGCTTCGATGTCTACTTCGTAGGTGGGCTGGAAGTCCACATCGGTGAGCACCGTCTGGCCGTACTCGTGGAAGGCAAGGGCGATGTCGTCGGCCAAGTTCGCGTCGGCTGAGAAGCCGGCGGCCATCGCGTGGCCTCCGCCCGAAACAAGGTGTCGAAGGGCGCTCAGCGAGTCACCAAGGTGGAAGCCGGGAATGGACCGGGCTGAGGCCTTGATGATGCCCCTGGTCCGATCGACGGACATCACGATACTTGGGCGTCGGAAGCGCTCGACGAGCTTGCCGGCGACGAGGCCGATCAAACCCGGATGCCAGTCTTCGCGGCCGACCACGATGACCGAGCGGTTCTCCAGACCCTTTTCGAGAACAAGTTCAACCGCCTCTGCTTCGATCTTGGCTTGCTCCAACTTGCGTTGCTCGTTGATCGTCTCGATCTGGCGGGCGATGAGCGACGCCTGGATTTCGTCGCTTTGCAGCAAGAGGTCCAACGAGACGGCGGCGTCGTCGATGCGGCCGGCGGCGTTGAGTCGGGGGCCGATCATCCATCCGATGTCGCGAGCGGTCAGTTGGGGCTTCTCGGAAAGGCCCGATTCTCTCAAGAGCGCCCGCAGGCCGATCTTCTTGGTTTGGGGAATCAGCTCGACGCCGTGCCGCGTGATGATGCGGTTCTCGTCGACGAGGGACATGACGTCGGCGACCGTGCCGATGGCGGCGAGGTCGAGGAACGCGCGGCGATAACCCGCAACGGAGGCTCCGAGTTCGGTGGTAATGCCCTCGCACAGCCGAAATGCGACGCCCACGCCGCTGAGCTCTTGGAACGGATAGTTCGAATCGACTCGGTGGGGGTTGACGATGGCTTGCGCCCGGGGCAGTTTCTCGGGCGGAAGGTGGTGGTCGGTAACCACGACCGACATGCCTGCCATGCGCGCGCGCTCCACCTGGGCGTGGGCGCCCACGCCGCAGTCGCAGGTCAGGAACAGCTTGGCGCCGCTGGCGATGGCGGCATCGACCGCGTTTTCGTGGATACCGTAGCCCTCCCGCATGCGGTGGGGAACGTGGGTGACGACGTGGCAGCCCAGGCTCTTGAGAAACCGGGTGAGCAGGCTCGCGCTGGTCACACCGTCGACGTCATAGTCGCCGTGGACGAAGATCGTCTCCTCGCGCTCCTTAGCCCCGAGGATCTCGCTCACGGCGGAATCGTAGTCGGGGAGCAACTTCGGATCGTGGAGGTCGTCCAGGGAAGGGTTGAGAAAATGGTCCGCCTTCTCGGGAGTGTCGTAGCCTCGTCGGACGAGAATTGCCGCAAGCAGGGAGGGAAGCCCTAACTCCTGTTGGAGGCTGCGCTCAACACCCGGATTTCGCGGTTGGGCGATGAGACGGACGGGCAACTCGTTGAGCATGGGCATGGGCTAAATAAAGACGGTCTCCGGCATCCGAGGGACGCCGGAGACCGAGAGATCGGGCTACATCTTTTCGACTTGCGTGAATTCCAACTCGACCGGCGTGTCGCGCCCGAAGATGTTGATGAGAACCTTGAGCTTCTCGCGGTCGGTGTTGACCTCTTCGATCTTTCCGGCAAAGTCGGCGAAGGGGCCTTCGATGACGCGGATGGCGTCGCCCTTCTGCCAAGCCACCTTGGGCGCTTCCTTGCTGGATTCGAGGTTGCGCATGATGCGGTCGACCTCGTATTGCTCAAGCGGGACCGGTTTGTTGCCCGACTGAACGAAGCCGGTGACGCCGCTGGTGGATTTTACGAGCTTGAACATGTCGTCCGTCAGGTTCATCTGGACGAGGATGTAGCCGGGGAACACCTTACGGTCGATCTCGTAGCGCTTGCCGTTCCGCGTGGTCATTTCCCGCTCGGTGGGAATGAGGATCTCAAAAATGTCGTAGCCCCAGACGTTTTCCATCTGGGCCCGGCGGGTGAGCATGTCCCGAACCTTGTTCTCGTGACCCGCGATGGTGTGAACTGCGTACCAAGCCCTGGGCATCGTTAGAATCCCTTGGTGATCGTGTGGACCGCGGTGTCGGCGACGAGGTGCATGATGGTCAAGGTGAGCACCACCAAGCCGCACACGGCGAGAACGATGCCGGTGAGCCGGTTGATTTCCTTATAGGGCGGCCAAGTGACCTTCTTCATCTCGCGAGTCACCTCGGCGAAGAAGCCCTTGAGGCCCCGCTTCATTTTGGGCGTCGGCAGACTGCCCGTGGTCGGTGTTTTGCTTTGCGCGTCCATGTGTTCCTAATGCGCCGCGTGGCGGAAACAAAAAGGGGATACCGCCAATGATACCCCCGAAAGATCCCGATCCGGCCAGAAGCGATTACGTCCGGATGGAGATGATCTTGTACTTCTTGACGCCTTCGGGCGCGTGGAACTGGATCGTCTCGCCGGCGCGATGGCCATAAAGGGCGGCGCCCAGCGGGGAATCGCTGCTGATCAGGTCTCGGCTGGGGTCGGCTTCGATGGAGGCGACGATGCGGACTTCGAACTCCTCGTGAAAGTCCAAATCGAGAACGTTCGCATGCGAGCCGATGCCAACGTAGTCGCCGGGAATGGAAGCAGGGTCCAGCATTTGAGCCGTGCCGAAGATCGATTTCAGCTCGGCGATACGGTTTTCGACCATCGCCTGCTCGAACTTCACCTCATCGAGTTCGTTGTTGTCCTCGCTGAACTCACCGTGCTGGAGGCTCTCCCGGATGCGCTCGGCAATCTCCGGGCGCTTGACCACAGTCAAGTGCTCCAACTCTTCGTGAAGCGCCTTGTAGCCCTCCGGTGTAATCAGAAGTCCGTTCTGGCTCTCGATGATCCTCGTATCTTCCATAAAGTGAGATCCCAACCCCGCAGAAAAATCCCCGGCATTATAGCCGCTTCGCGGCTTTCAATGTAGTACGTCCCTAACCTCGCGAAAGTTCGACTACTTTTGCCCTCCCTGTGTTCAAGCCCTATTTCGCATGATCATTGGCAGGTAGAGTTGCTGAGATGAGGCGATTTTGGGTCGGTTTGGCGCTGTTGGCGGCTTCAGCCCACGCGCAGCAGGGCGGAACCCGTCCGGATGTCACCGTCGTGGTCACCGAGCATTCCACGACCGCCGACCTCGTCGAAATCACCCTATTGGCCCCGGACTACCCCAAGGAACTGCTGACCGATCAGTGCAACCGTTTGGGCGATCTTCTCGGCGTGGCTCCGCGCGGGT
This sequence comes from Fimbriimonadales bacterium, assembly GCA_046330155.1. GTDB lineage: Bacteria > Armatimonadota > Fimbriimonadia > Fimbriimonadales > Fimbriimonadaceae > CALMEF01. Next base: position 9,910 of record JAXLTH010000013.1, read on the forward strand.
TGCTGGTCTATTTGTATCCGCCCGAAGCGACGGATCGGAAGATGCAGTTTTTGAAGGCGACGTTCGCTACGAACGGCATCATCGACCGGGAACACGGCGAGTTGAACATCGAGCCGGTGCTCAAGGCGTTTGCGGGGGCGCCGGCGCCGCATACGATCCACAACATCAGCCTTATCTTTTCGGGTGAAACCCCGAACGAGAACACGGTCAGGCGCTTCGCCAAGAAAGATGTGTTGCTGGCAGAAGCCAAGGCCAGCGTCGCTCCGGCGGGCATCGAATACAGCGTCCAGCTGTTCAGCCAAGACGCCTCTCTCATCAGCTTTCCACGTAGGGGCGAGGCGAAGTCGCCTGAGAAGGCGGAAGCGCCGTCCAAAAACCCGAACCAAACGTTGATTTTCGCCCTCTTTACGGTTGCCGCCATCGCCGGAGGGGCGTTGGTATACTTGGCTCTCCTCCGGCCGCGGCGGCCATAACTCTCGAGATTCGGACCTGAGCATGCGCGATCCTTCCACGATTAACATTCACGAACTCATCGAAATCGGCTTTCACGAGCGGGCTTCGGACGTGTTCATTAAGGCGGACTCCCGGCCGATGTTGCGTCAGCACAGCATCATCAAGCCGGTTCCGGGCGACTTTCCCGTCATCGACGAGGTCAACGCGAAGCGGATGATCAACGACTTGATGAACGATCGCCAGCGGAAGAAGTTCGAGGACACCATGGAGATGGACTTGGCGTTTTCGGTCAAGGACCTCTGCCGCGTCCGTGCGAACATCCACATGCAGAAGGGCACGTGGGGCATCGTTTGCCGAATCATCCCGCTGACGATTCTCACCATCGACGAGCTTGGGCTGCCCCCCGTTTTGAAGGAGCTGACGAAGCACCGACTGGGACTGCTCTTGGTCACCGGACCCACCGGCTGCGGCAAGACGACGACTCTGGCGGCGATGTTGGACTTGATCAACGATGTTCGGCCGTGCCACATCGTCACCATCGAGGACCCGATCGAGTTCGTCCACCGAGACAAGACCGCGTACGTCACTCAGCGCGAGGTCGGCCTCGACACCGAAGACTTTATGCCCGCCATGCGCGCCGTGCTTCGTGAAGCGCCGGACGTCATCCTCATCGGTGAGATGCGCGACATGATGACCTTTAACACCGCCATGCAGGCTGGTGAAACGGGCCACTTCGTTTTCTCCACGGTTCACACGTCCAGCGCCTACGAGACGATGGACCGTATCGTCAACATGTTCCCGCCGCACGAGAAGCACCACTTGTGTCTGCGCCTTTCGAACTCTCTGCGGGCGATCATCGCCCAGAAGATCGTTCCCCGAGCGGACGGAAACGGCCGCGTGGCGGCGCTCGAGATTCTCATCGTCACCCCCACGGTTTCGAAGAAGATCGAGGACGGGCACTTCAGCGACCTCTATGAGCTCATCAGCGACGGCGAGTTCTGGGGCATGCAGACGATGAACCAGGCGATTCTGAAGTACGTCAAGGCTGGCGTCATCACGGAGCAGACCGCGCTCAACTACGCGGGCATTCCGTCTGAGCTCAAACAGATGCTTCGCCGCTAGTCGAAGGAGGAAACCAACCCGTGCCGATGCATATCGACGACCTGTTGCGCGACCTTGTGCAGAGGGACGCTAGCGACCTGCACTTGAAGGCGGGCCAGCCTCCGATCATGCGCATCCACGGTGAGCTGAGGCGCTCGGACCACCCGGTCCTTTCCGTGGAGGATGCAGAGACCCTTCTTACGAGCATCCTCACCGAGGAGCGTAAGAAGAGGCTTTACGAGGCACGGGAACTGGACCTGTCGTATTACGTCGAGGGTCTTGCCCGGTTCCGCGTCAATATGTTTTGGCAGCGGCACAAGATGGGCGCGGTCTTCCGAGTTATTCCGTACAAGATCCGTACGGTCGACGAGCTGCGGCTTCCGCAGGTCACCAAGGAGATGTCCTTGCTGCCTCGAGGTCTCATCTTGGTCACGGGGCCCACGGGTTCGGGGAAATCGACGAGTTTGGCGGCGATGATCAACCACATCAACATGAACCAGCGGGTTCACGTGATGACGATCGAAGACCCCATCGAGTACGTTCACCCGGACATTCAGAGCATCATCAACCAGCGGGAACTGGGCACCGACACCTACGCCTTCCACGAGGCGCTCCGGCACGTCATGCGGCAAAACCCGGACGTCATCCTCGTCGGCGAAATGCGCGACCTTGAAACGATCAAGCTCGCGATCACGGCCGCGGAAACGGGCCACTTGGTCCTCTCGACGCTTCATACGGTGGACGCGGCGCAGACGATCGATCGTATCGTCGACGTTTTCGACCCCGACCAGCAACCCCAGATTCGAACGCAGTTGAGCGTAACCCTGCAGGGCATCGTCTCGCAGGCGTTGCTTCCCACCAAGGACGGCAGGGGCCGCGTTGGCGCGTTTGAAGCCATGAGGGTAACGCCTTCGATTCGAACGCTTGTGCGAGACGGCAAGACCCACCAGCTCTATAGCGAGATCCAGACGGGAGCAGAGCACGGAATGCAGACATTGGACTCGGACCTGCTCCGGCTGGTCAAGGACGGAGTCGTCGAGTACGAACAGGCGCTTGCCCGGTCATCGGTTCCCGGCGAGTTCATTCGCCGTGCCCAGAACATGGGTCTCGTGGAGGCTCCCGCCAATGCATGAACGCATCCGTAGGCTCCTTCAGCGGACCGTCGACATGGACGGCTCCGACCTGCACTTTAAAACCGACACGGGAAAGATTTACGTCCGGGTGTACGGCGACTTGGTCGAACTGACCGACGAGCCTCCGTTCTTGAGCAAGGAGTTCGGCGAGTGTTTGTTCGAGATGTTCTCGAAGGAGCAGATCAACCGCTACTACAAAGAGCACGACCTCGACTTTGCCACTGAGATTCCGGGCCTTGCTCGGTTTCGCGGCAACGTCTACCAGCAGCGGAGTTGCACCCAGGCCGCGTTTCGCGTGATTCCGTATACGGTGCGCTCCATGGAAGACCTGGAGTTGCCGGAGGCGGCGTTCGAGTTCATCAAAAAGCCCCGCGGCTTGGTTCTGGTGACCGGGCCGGCGGGTTCGGGCAAGTCAACCAGTCTGGCGGCGATGATCGACCGGATCAACTCGACGGATCCTCTCCATATCGTTACCGTTGAGGACCCCATCGAGTTCGTGCACGAGGATAAGAAGGCGCTCATCCACCAGCGCGAGCTGTACGAAGACACGCTGACCTTCTACAACGCCCTGAAGTACGTTTTGCGGCAAGACCCGGACGTCATCCTGGTTGGCGAAATGCGCGACCTCGAGACGATCCACCAGGCGATCACCTCGGCGGAGACGGGCCACTTGGTGTTTGCCACGCTCCACACCGTCGACGCTGTTCAAACGGTCGACCGTATCATCGACGTCTTTCCGACCCACCAGCAGCAGCAGATCCGAATGCAGTTGTCGGTCAACCTCGTTGGCGTGCTCTCGCAGACGCTCGTCAAGCGGGCTGACGGCAAGGGCCGAATTGCGGCTTACGAGACGTTGGTGGCGACCAACGCCATTCGCAACCTCATCCGGGAGAACAAGAGCTACCAGATCAACTCGATGATCCAGACGGGCATGCGGCAGAAGATGCAGACCCTGGACCAGTCGCTGGCGAACCTCGTGGCCCGCAAGTTGGTCACGCGGGAGGATGCCCGCTACAAGTCGAAGGACCCGTTCGAGTTCGACCGGCTCGTGTCTTTGGAGAAGCCGGAGGAACCGCCGTCGCCACCTAGTGCCGGTGGATCGGGTACGCCGAACCAGCCTTCCGGTCCTGTTCGGGGCCAACCCAACCGTCCTGGGTACCAACGGGGCTAGGACCTCCGCAAAAGTACGGGTTTGCGCTCGATGGGTGTGCATGTTGAGGCTTCATGGCGAATCCTCATAGTCTGTACATTGCGCAAAGCGTAATGCGCATGGTCGTGTCTGAGGAGCATTCATGAGGAAATTACTGGTACTCGCCCTGGTCGCCACAAGCGCTTACGGGCTTTCTGCGGGCGAACTCTACAGCAATCGGGGCGTCCACCGCCGGGTTGCCGCGCTGAACCCGACGACCGTTTCGGACAGTGGCGTCAACGCTCCTTCGGGCGGCAGGTGGTCAGAGGTAGAGAACGATGCGGGCAACACGACCGAATCGAACACCAATGCGGGATCGAACGGCGCTTGGTTTGTGGGTACGACCAGCCCGAAATATCGATTCGCAGACGACTTTACGGTCACGGGCGGCGCATGGGTGCTCGAAAAGGTGCGTGTCTACGCATACCAAACCGGTTCTACTTCGGTTCCATTTAACGGGGCGAACGTGCGCATTTGGAACGGACGGCCCGGCGACGGAGGCAGCACGATGCTGTACGACGGATTCAACTCGACCGCAAATGACGGTTCGGGAACGACGACGACGACGATTACAGACTTGCTCACGGTAAGCCCGGGCGGAACCCAAGCCAACGTTTTCCGTTGTTTTAACACGCTTGTCCCAGCTCCGGGCACGGTGCCAGGGACGACGCGCAAGATTTGGCAGCTGGAAATCCCGCTGAGTACTCCGCTTACGCTTCCCAGCGGAACCTATTGGGTGGACTATCAGATCAAGACTTTGACAGGCGCCGCTGGAGCGTTTTGCCCGAGCGTTACGATTGACGAAGCGCGCTCGGCGCCCGGGATGAATGCCCGGCAGCAAACCTCGGTGGACCAGAACGTGCCTACTTGGATAGACGTGATCGATTCGGGCAATCCGGCGACCGCACCAGATGTTCCACAGGACATGCCGTTTATTTTGGTTGGCAAGTGGATCGTGTATCCCGATGCTTACGCCCTCACGGAGGGTGAAGACGGTTCAGGCGGTCTCTCCGACCTTACGGCGAGCGACGACTCCTACCTGATGGTCTTCAACGACTCCGCGAGCTTGGGCATGGGTATCGAGTTTACGGCTCCGGCGCCTCTCACGACGGCGATCTCGCAACTGGACATCAAGGCTGAGTACAGCGTTGGCCGCGGAGGCTTGATCTTCCGTCTGAAGGCGTTCAACTACGCCACCGGCACGTTCCAGAACTTTTACGGCGCCGTGGGTTCTACGACCGATACGACCGTCACCCAGAGCTACACATCCACTGCCACCGACTATGTGAGTGGTGGAACTTTGAGAGTCCGGGCGGAATCGACGCCGGTCAACGATGAGCAGCCCGCCGTCGACGGCTGGCCGCACAACTTCGACCTCGTCTCCTGGACGATTACCGAGTAGCTTCCTGTCTGGCTTCTTCAACCTCGGCCTTCCCGAATCCGGGAAGGCCGCTTTTTGTTTGGCTACACTCTTGGGCAATGGCGAACCGATTGGCTGAGTGCCGCTCCCCATACTTGCGACAGCATGCGGACAACCCCATCGATTGGCAGCCGTGGGACGAGGCGTCGCTTGCCCAGGCGCAAGCCGAGGACAAGCCGATCTTCCTGAGCATCGGGTATTCCGCCTGCCACTGGTGCCACGTAATGGCGCACGAGTCGTTTGAAGACCCCGAGATCGCGCGCCTGCTCAACGAGCGGTTTTTGTCGATCAAGGTGGATCGCGAAGAACTTCCCGATGTCGACGACACTTACATGGCGGCAGTGCAACTGGGTACGGGAAGAGGCGGCTGGCCGATGTCGGTGTTTCTCATGCCCGACAAACGGCCCTTCTTTGCGGGCACCTACTTTCCCCGCGATGATCGAGGCATGACGCCGGGATTCGCCACCATCGTGCGGCAGTTAGGCGATGCTTGGCATCAAGCGAGAGCGGACATCGAAGCCGCCGCCCATGAGTACGAAACGGCGCTCCAAAGGCACTTCTCACGACCAGCTCCAGATGCCGCGATTGGACTTGGCGAGGAACTCCTCCACCGGGCGGTGGACGCTTTGGCGCGCGATTTCGACGATGTGAACGGCGGCTTTGGCGGCGCGCCCAAGTTTCCGCCCCACACGGCGCTGGAGTTCCTCTTGGCTTACGAGGAGGTCTTCGGCGATCCGCGACCCGGCGAGATGGCGCGCTTCACCCTCCGCAAGATGGCGCTGGGCGGCATCCACGACCACGTGGGCGGCGGATTCCACCGGTACTCGACCGATGCCCAATGGGGGTTACCGCACTTCGAGAAGATGCTGTACGACAACGTGCTGCTGCTGCCGCTGATGCCCAAGGTCGCCGGCGGGGAAGAGGCTGCGACGGGCATCGTGCGGTGCCTGCAAAGGGACCTCAAGGTGGGGCGTCTCTTCGGGGCGGCTCTCGACGCGGACAGCGAGGGGGAAGAGGGTGCCTTCTATCTTTGGACAAAGGACGAGATCGACGCCGTGCTCGGCGATCGGTCAGGCGCCTTTGCCAAGGCGTTTTCGGTGGCGCCCGAGGGCAACTATTTTGACGAAGCGACCCACGAGAAGACCGGCAAGAACCTGCTCTATCTAGCGGAGCCGATTGGCCCTGACGTGGCGGGAGCATTACCGTTGCTTGAAGCCGCCCGGGAGACTCGGGTCAAGCCCGGATTGGATGAGAAGGCGCTGGTCGGTTGGAACGCCCTGGCGGCGATCGGTTTGCTGGCGGTTGGGCATGAAGCCTTGGCCAACGACGTGCTCGGCGCTCTCTGGGAGGAGAGGGCGGGACTTGGCTATGTGCCGCGGCAGGCGGGCGTGCCCGCTCCGGGCTACCTTGAAGACGTCGGCGCCTTCGCTCTGGCTTTGGCCCGGTCTGGTCGGTACGAACAGGCGTCCGTGGTCGTGGACGAGCTCTTGGATCGCTTCCACGATCCCGTCAACGGAGGTTTCTTTGCGACCTCCCCCGATCACGAAGCCCTGTTTGGGCGGCCCAAGCCCGTCTTCGACGCACCGATCCCAAGCGGCAACGCTTTGGCGATTCGCGCTCTGATCGCCGTCGGCAGGTTCGACGAAGCGGAGTCCGCCTTGGCATCTTTGGCGGGCTGGATGGAGCGGGTCCCTACGGGCACCGAAGCCTTGCATACCGCCCTTCTGGAACTGCTCGGGGCTCGCACGGGGCTGAGCCTTGCGCCCACGTTTGCCCTTGAACAGCACGGCATCGGGCACCGCCTCCGGATAGAAGTGCCGGAGGGGCAATATCTGAGTGAGGTAGCCGTGAATGGTATCGCCAGCCCCGAACCGCGGTTTGCGGGGCACCTTGAGCTCAACGTCGAAGAGCTTGGCGACCGGCAGGGAGTGGAGGTGCGCTACTCGCTTTGTACCGCCACGGTCTGCCTGCCGCCTCAGTCGGTATGGGTGCCGCTCAGTCCAGCACGCGATTGAGGAGGTCGGACAGCCGATAGCCGGCAAGGGCGATCCGCTTCTTGGAGACTTCCTGGCAACGGCGCAAGTACTCGGGGCTCGGAACCGTCTTCTCGGGCAGGTTGTACGCCACCTTGCGTGCGAGTTCGTAGCTCTCCTGAGACCATGCTTCCGGCGCCGTCTCCTTGAGCTCGGCAGCGAACGACGTCCTGGGGAACTCGCTTTGGATTGTCGCGGCAAGTCGCCGGATCGACTCGGTGCCTTCCTTGGTTAGGGGGCGCTCCGTTCCGCTGTACAAGCCACCGGCGATGTCCCAGAGGAAGTGCAGGTTCCTGGGTTCGGGCTGCACCCCGGGCGGGGGCAGGATCTTGAAGTCGTTAGCCCCCCGGTCGCCTCTGGGGAACGCCTCGGTGTCGCGTGCCACGGCGTGGACCGGGCAGTGGGCATCGCCCACGAAGTGGATGAGAAATCGGAGGGCGTCGGCGCGGTCGGTTTCAGGCTGCTTGGGGTCGGCGAGGATCTTGGAGAACTTGTGGATCGCCCAGTCCACGTTTTCGTCCAGCGGCTTGTTGTCCGCAGGCTTGCCGTCCTCTCGAAAATGGATGTTGATGTAGTGCCAGGGTCCGTTTTCGCTGTTCTTCGTGTCGTCCGCCCAGCATGCCGACGTCCAGAAAGTCCGCGTGCGGTCGTCGCCCCCGATCTTGAGCAGGGCATCGACTTTGGCCTTGACGGCCGGCTTCAGTTGGCCCTCGGCGATGGCAGCGACGATCATGTGTCCGGTATCGATCCAACCGAACGCGGATGAAGAGATGGCGAGGGCGAGGGCGATAACGAGGGGGCGCTTCACGGGGTGACGGTACCTACCTTAGATTGATTCCAGAGACGGTCCCATTCCTCCGGGCTGAGTTCGCCGAGAGGCTTGGGAGAGAGTTGTTCCATGGCTTGAAAGCGGCGCGAGAACCGGTCGACCATGCGTCGCAAGGCTTCTTCGGGTTCTACGCTCGCCCAACGGGCGAGGTTCACGACGGTGAACAGGAGATCGCCGATTTCAGATTCGATGTGCTCGGCGTTGCCGCCTTCCAGAGCTTCGCGGAGTTCGGCTTCTTCCTCGCGAAGTTTGGCAAAGACGCCCTCCATGTCCTGCCACTCGAAGCCTGCCCTTGCCGCCCGCTTGCTCACTTCATAGGCGCGGAGCAGGGAAGGCATCGCCCGGGGCACGCCCCCGAGAATAGACCGATCTTCGCCTTTTTCCGACTTCTTGATCGCGTCCCAGTTTCGCAGCACGGTCTCGGCGTCTTCGGCGTTCACGTCTCCGAAGACGTGGGGGTGGCGGCGGACTAGCTTGTCGATGAGGTCCGCCGAAATGCTCTCGGTGGTGAAGCGCCGTTCCTTGGCGGCGATTTGGGCATGGAGGATGGGTTGGAGCAGGAGATCGCCCAGTTCCTCGCGAAGGTGGGTTTCCGACTTCGAGTCGATCGCCTCGAACACCTCGTACACCTCCTCCAACAGGTGGCGCTTCAAAGACTCGTGCGTCTGCTTTTGGTCCCAGGGACATCCGCCCGGGCCAAGGAGACGGTCGATGAGGAGCACCGCCTCGTCAAGTTGCGACATCGGCCAAACGATCAGATCGTCGGGCGATACGGTTGCGCCAACAAGCGGAACCGCCGGGACTCCCGCGGCAACCATCCACGCGAAGGAGGCGTGTGACGGTTCGGCATGGAGAACGCGTTTCGCCGACCTCAAGCTGGCGAGATCACGATCCCAAAGGAGCTCTTGCCGAGCCGGAACCTTGAGGACGCTCGACGCCATTAGCCGCCGGTCAGATACTGGTCGATGAACTTCTTGTAAGCGTCCGCGAACTCTTTCTGCTTGATGTCGATCTTGGCGCGGGCGCGCATGTCGCTCATCATCTTCTTGATGTCGTTCTTGACGTTTCCGATGTCCGCCATGCGCTGCTTGCGGATTCGGCGCTTCGCCTTGGCGTCGAGCGGGATCTTCTCTTCGGGAAGCACCTGCTCAACCCAGAACTTCACGTAATTGTTGCCCGACGTGACCCAGTCGGTGACGCCGTCGGCGCCGCGCTTGTTGACGGCGTCCTTTGCCGCTGGGCTGAGGTCGTCGTAGGCGGAGATTCCGTAGTCGCCGCCAATGCTGCGGGAGAGGTCGAGGCTGCGCGCCTTGGCGACATCGGGGAACGGCTTCTTCGCCTTCAAGTCGGCTTCCACCGCCAGTTTGTCGGCTTCCGTGTTCACCACGATGACCCTGAGCTTGATGCGCTTGGGCAACGTGAACATGGTGGGATTCTCTTTGTAGAACTGCTCCACCTGCTGATCGGTGATCGTGATGCCCTGGGTGATGAGTTTGAACTGGGCAAGCTGGTACTTGAACTCGTATTCCAGTTCCGCGCGGGTGCGGCCAGAATCGGTCCAATCCTGTAGGATCTTCGGGTTGTCTTCGACCGCGGCCTGAAGCTCCGCCTGAACCTCGGCGTCGGTCGGGGCAACTCCCTTTTCCTTCGCAAGCTGGAGGACAAGTCGCTCGGTGATCAGCTGCTCGATCGTAAGGAAGCCGGGAGGGAACTCGGCGAAGTTGTCGCCCGAGCGCTTGCCGACGCCGGGGAGATACTCCATCCGGCGGTAGTACTCCGCACCTTTCACGTCCTCCCCGTTGATCGTGACCACGACTCGATTGGGGTCGACTTGGGCGTGAGCCCCAAGGGATCCGGTGAGGAGGAGGAGAAGGGCTAGAGTACGGAAAGGGGTCTTCATTGGGCGGGCTCCAGGCAATTACAGCAGTTTAGACGGTCGAGGTTCCGAGCGGTGAGCGCCGAATTGCGCGAATCAAGCGGGTTTTCGGCGCGACCATACGGCGGCGTGCAAGCCGCAAGCCCATAGGGTACCAAGGCAGGCACCCGCCAAGACGTCGCTGGGCCAATGGACCCCTCGATACACTCGGCTCACGCCGACCAGCACAGCCCAAGCGAGAGTCCAGCGTCCTATGCTCGCCCGCTCGGTGCCGCGGGTGAGAAGCCAGATCGTCACGGCGATGCCGAAGGTGGTGATCGTGTGCCCGCTCGGAAAGCTCCGGGCCGTGACGTCTTCTTGAGGGAAGGACCAGATCAGCAAACTGGGCCGCTCGCGGGGGACGAACTGGCGGATTGCCACGTTCGTGAGGCCGGTGGCGACGAACGCCCAGAACGCGGGCGCGGCGTAGGGTCCGATCACTCTGGCAAGCCAGACGATGAGCTTACGCATCGTCCATTTCCGGCTGCTCCGGCGGCGCAACCGGGCTCTGGCTATGAGAGCGAGCGCGAACGGCGGGGCTTGGACGTGCCCCAATCCCGTGGTCGTGATCAGCCAGAAGACGGGGTCCAGCCACGGCTGGTGCAGGGTGAGGTGGAGAAACCGGAATACGGCGAGATCGAGTTCGCGTAGGGTCTCCACCGGTTGAGTGTACTTTGCCTACTTTCGCAGAAAGAGGTGGACCGCGACGGCAACCAAGAACACGGCGAAGATCTTCCGTAGGAGCGCTTCGTCCAAGTCGAGCGCGATGCGCGAACCAAGGAACGCGCCGAACAGGAACCCGCCGGCGATCCAAGCGCCCGCCGTCAGGTTCGCCTGGCCGGCGCGGTAGTAGTTCATCAAGCCCAGAAGGCCGACTGGGGCGAGGAGGGCGACCAGGGAAGTCCCTTGGGCCATCTTTTGGCCGTAGCCCAGGAGGGCGATGAGGGCGGGCACGATGAGGATTCCGCCCCCGATTCCGAAGATGCCGCCCGCGATTCCCGCGACGACGCCGATAACGAGAAGGAGAACCACAGGCATATGTGCGTGATTATCCGATATTTCGTTAAGATCGCGAACGACAGAATATTCTCATCCGGTCCATCAATCGGGCGGCTAGGTCCACAAAGCATGATCTGAGGGCTGGGGAAGAAAACCCGGCCCTCGGCAATTGTGCGGGTACCCTGAGAGCCAATGTCTTGGCTCAATGCGGTTCTCGTCACGTATGCGGTTTTCGTCATCGGCGCAGGCGCGGAGGCGTACTTCAGCAAGGGCAGCATCGCCTCGCTGATGGGAGCGGGCGCCATCGGCGTGCTCGTTTTGATCGGCGTTTTCGTCACGAAGACCCGGCCGAGCATCGGCTACGGGATCGCCGCTCTGGGACCGATCATGGCCCTCGGCAGGTTCCTTCCGTCGTACATGAAGGACCACAAGGTGTGGCCCGCCCTGATCATCGTGATCGCCTCGTTTGCGGCATTGGCGTGCCTGGTTGCCGGGCACTTCATGAACCGGGCCGAAGCCCTGACGAGATTCCCGCCCGTAGTTGGTGTAAACTCGGTTCATTCCGATGGTCACCAAAGCCGTTCCGACGCCCTCGCTGATCTTCGACAAATCCCGCTCCGGACGCATCGGGTGCAACGCTCCCGTTGTCGATACGCCCGAAGTCGATCTCAAAGCCTGTCTTGGCGAGATGGGCGGATGAATACCTGCCGGAGGTCAGCTTGACCTGATGCGGCACTTCACGAACCTTAGCCACGTGAACTACGGCATCGAGACCGGGTTCTATCCGCTGGGTTCGTGCACCATGAAGTACAACCCCAAGATCAACGAGCGGACGGCGGGACACGTCGGCTTTACCCATCCACCCCATGCAGCCCGAGGACACGGTCCCGGCGCTTTGGAGATTCTGGATGGCGTTCAGGAAGTCCTGAAGTCGATCACGGCTTCGACACAATCACCCTTCAACCGGTGGCGGGCGCCCACGGCGAGATGACCTGCTTGATGCTCATCCGCGCCTATCATGAGTCGAGGGGCGAGGTGGAGAGAAGCGGCGGATCATTCTGGTCCCGACAGCGCCCACGGCACAAACCCGGCTTCGGCTGCCCGCGTCGGCTACGACGTGGTCTCGGTGGCGACCGATGCCAACGGCAACACGGACTTGAAGCCCTTGCGAAAGTGCTGAACGACGAGGTGGCGGGCATCATGCTCACCAACCTGTCCACGCTCGGCCTCTTCGAGCCTCAACATCAAGAAGATCTGCGACATGGTCCACGCGGTGGGCGGACAGGTTTTCTGCGACGGGGCGAACATGAACGCGATGGTCGGCACCACAAGACCGGGCGACCGCCATGGGTTCGACTGCATGCACTTGAACCTGCACAAGACTTTCTCCACCGCTCACGGCGGCGGCGGCCCCGGCTGCGGCGCCATCGGCCTGAAGAAGCATCTCGAGCCGTTCATTCCGGTCCCGGTGGTGGGCAAAGCAGCGAGACCGGTACGGGCAAGATTTATCTGGACTACAACCGCCCGCTCAGCAATGGGCAAGGTGGCGACGTTCTTCGGGCGGTGCTCGATGGAGGTTCGTGCCTACACCTGACGCCCTGCTCACGGCAAAGGAGCGGATGGCGAACATCTCCCGCTACTCGGTGCTCAACGCGAACTACATCCGCGCGCGGCTCAAAGAGGTCCTGCCCCGGCGCACGAACGCCCGTGCATGCACGAGCGCATTCTCACCGCCGAGCGGTACGAAGAAGCAGGCCTGGCGAGCGTTGGACATCAGCAAGCGTCTGATCGACTACGGTTTCACCTGCCCACAAACTACTTCCCGCTCATCGTGCCGGAGTGCCTCATGATCGAGCCGACGGAAACGGAGAGCAAGGAGACGCTTGACGCTTTTTGCGACGCGCTCATCGCGATCTGCAAGGAAGCCGAGACGGATCCCGACCTGTTGCACAACGCGCCGACCACGCAAATCGTGGGCCGCTTGGATGAAGCCAAAGCCGTCAAGGATCTCGACGTGCGCTGGCGTCCAAAGCAGCCGGCAATCGTTTAGGTGCGGTGGATGTAGCCCTCGAACTGAAGCTCGACGGACCGGCAAACATGAGCCGGGACGCCGAGCTTCTGGCTTTGGCGGAGCAGGGAAGCCCAGGTGCCCGGGTTTACACTTGGGAAGATGCCTGGGTCACCCTTGGCATGTTCCAAAATCCCGTCACCGATCTACTGCCGGGCGCTCCGGTTCGTTGGGTCATGCGTCCAACCGGGGGAAGAGCCGTTCTTCACGGGCACGACGTGACCGTGGGCTTGGCGGTACCGCTCGAGGCCATGAACGCCACAAGCCGCTCTGTACGGGTTGTCTACCGGGCGCTCGTCGCTCCGTTGATCGCAGCGCTCAGGGCGTGCGGGACGCCCGCCGAACTCGGTGAGAACACGCGCTTCGTGGGCAACACGCCGCGGTCTGCCGACTGCTTTGCCCACGTTTCGGCCAACGATATCGTGGATGAGCGGAACGGCATCAAGGTTTGCGGTTGCGCGCTTCGGTTGACCGACCGCGCAGCGCTGGTGCAAGCCAGCATCCCGGCGGCTCGGCCGCTGGTCGATCCTCGATCCGTTTACCGAGAGTCCGCGCCGGTAGCATGGATCCAACTGGAAGCCGACGCCTACCGCGAGGCGCTCCAAGCCTCGTTAGCCTGGGACTAGACCCGGGTCAGGACTTCCTCACGCTTGAAGAGCTTGACGGCGGCGTAGAGGCCGATCGCCGCCAGGACGAGGTTCATCGCCACCGTGATCCCGATTCCGGCTCCGCTGATCTTGCCGAGGAGGGCATCGCGGATGTTGTTCGAGCTGTTCATGACGGGCACCATGTTCACCCAGATCGACTTGCCGAACTCGGTGAAGGAGATGAACTGCCCAAAAACGGCCGGCATGATCACGACGAAACTCACCAGAGCCAAGTGCGTTTGGGCTTCGCGCGTGTTCTTGGCGAACGCGCTGATCGCGAGCATCAAGCTGGCGAAGAACGCCACCAGCGGCAGAAGAACGCCCAAAATGGCGATCATGGAAACCGGGGAGATGGCGACGCCGTTCGGGAAGAGGCTCTTGGTCGCGGGGAGGTGCAAGGTGCCCACGACGATGATCGCCACAAGCGTGGTGAGGCTGCTTAGAAGGCACACGAGGGCGAGCGCGAGGAACTTGCCGAACGCAACCTCGGTTCGCTTGGCGGGGCTGATCAGGAGCGTCTCCAGCGTGTTCTTCTCCTTTTCGCCGGCGACGAGGTCGCTTACGATGCTCATGCCGCCGTAGAACGCCCAGATGACGATGAGATACGGGATCATGCTGAGGATGGGCGAGTTGCCCAGAGCCTCCTTGATCGCGATCTCCTTGGCGTCGACCACCAAGGGCGCCGCCGAGGTCTCAGGGAGGTTGGCGCTCTTGAGCACACCCTGCAAGGACTTCTTGTTGCTCATCTCGATCGCCGCCTCGAAGGCGCGAAGCGCGAGCTGAGACTGCATCTCAGTTTTGTCGTAGAGCGCTTTGATGTGCGCTTGCCCGCCCCCCGCCATGGCTTGCGCCATGTTGTCGGGGAACTGGAGGACGACCTTGGCTTTGCCCTGGCGAAGGAGTTCTTCGCCTTTCTCGAAGGAGGGAACGACCTCGATCTTCACGGGGCCGTCTTTGGGCATCAGGTCGGCAGGCATCGACTTGGCGTCGCCCACAACGTGGAGTTTGATCGTGGCAGGCTTCTTTACCGCACCCTCGATCATGCCGATCAGGCTGATCATCATGATGAGGATCAGGGGCGGGGTGATGAACGCCGAGCTGCGGACGCGCTTGTCGCGGAACATCTCGCGCGTCTCCTTTAGGAAGATGTGAATCGTGCGGTTCATTAGGCGGCCACCCCCGGCGCGATTTCGCCGACGATGCAAAGGAACGCTTTCTCGAGCGTAGCATGACGGGTTTCTTCCTTGAGCGAGGCGACCGTGCCCTCGCCTCGGATATGCCCGTCGTGCACCACCGCGATATGGTCGCATAGGCGCTCCGCTTCGCTCATGATGTGCGTGCTGAAGATGACCGTCTTGCCGTGGTCGCGCGCCTCTTCGATGAACCCGAGGACCGTTTGGCTGGTGACGACGTCGAGCCCTGCGGTGGGCTCGTCGAAGAACAGCACAGGAGGATCGTGGAGGATGGTTCGGGCGATCGAAACGCGCTGCTTCTGGCCGGTCGAGAGCTTGTCGCAAAGGCGGTCGAGGAACTCGTGAAGCTGGAGCTTCTCGATCACGAAGTCCAAACGTTCTTTCAGCTTTGCCCCTTCGAGGCCGTAGAGCCCGCCGAAGTACTCCAGCATTTCTTTGCTGGTCAGGCGGCCGTAGAGGGCGGTTGAGGTGGACATGAACCCAATGCCCTTGCGGACGTCCTCGCCTTGGGTCACGACGTCGAACCCGCCAACCGAGGCGCGCCCGCTGGTGGGGCGAATGACGGTGGAAAGCATGCGCAACGTCGTGGTCTTGCCCGCCCCGTTTACGCCGAGGAGCCCAAAGATTTCTCCCGGCTTCGCTTCGAAGCTGACGCCGTCGACAGCTTTCACGACGCCTCGCTTCGAATCGGTGAAGTGTTTGGACAGGTTCTCAACGTGTACCATGGGCCGAGCATAGTACGGACGTGCGGGCGCCTTTCGTTGCACCTGGTTAGAGGACGACGAACTCGACTTGTTCGGGTGCGGCCTCGAGAAGAGAATCGGTGGTTCTGGCGTCGGGACAAGACAACTTGATGAGGGGCACGCTGGAACCCGAGGCGATCCTCCAGTCCTGCTTGGCAACGCCTGGCAGAGAGCGTGCGCCCATCTCCGTCGCCATGAGCCAGATTTCCTCTGCGGCCACGGCTGGGTTGGCATCGCGGGCGGCGCGCATCTCCGCAAACATGTCAATGGGGCCGGAACTTGCAGGCGAGTCCAATCCGATACCGACCTGAACTCCCCGGTCGAGCAGTTCTCGAATGGGAGCGGTGGGACAGCGCAAGCGGGCGTTCGAGCGCGGACAGTGCGCGACCGATACTCCGCGCTCCGCGATGAGGTCGATGTCATCGCCGTCAAGCGCGCAACCGTGCACGAACTGGACGCCGGGGCGCACCAGCCCAAGCGAATCGAGGTATGCCGTTACCGACCGGTGGCGTGGAGGCAGGGGGATTTCTAACCGCCGGTAAAGGTCGGCAATGGGGCCAGAGTTGGAGGCATAGAGTTGGTTCTCCCAGGCGCTCTCTGCCACGTGAATGCTGACCGGGCCTTGGGCAAAAGTGGCCAGGGTCCTCGAATCGACCGTGTAGGGCGCATGAGGGGTGAGGGCGACGGGTCCGCCGAACGCGACGCGCTGGCTTTGGGCTCTTTCCTCGACTTGCCTGAGCTTGTCGGTAGGATCGGCGTGCTCGGCGAGGGTGATGACTTCCTGAAAAAGGATTCCACCGATGCCGTGCGCCGCTAGGGCCTCGCCCGCAAACGGCCGGTCCGAGTGTTCGGCGATGAGCGCCACGCCCGTCCTTCGGTTTTCGCTTGCCGCCAGGTGAGCGTCCCGGCGGACCTGCTCCAAATCTTGCAGGGGCTTGAGGCGGGTGATTTCGCGAATCCACGCCCAATAGTCGTCGCCGTCCACGGCGTCGATCAACCCGCGATATTCGAGGTGGGAATGGGCGTTGACGAAAGCGGGCGAGAGAACGTAGGGATCGGGCTTGCCGGTGTGGGGCCGTACCTCGTCGATGCGGGAGCCGTCCATAACGAGCTCAAGCCCGAGTTCGAGCTTGCCGCCGATCACGACGCCGGAAGGCCGGAGGATCACAGCTGGACGTTCCAGGCGGCCTGAAGCTGGTCGAAGTGGAGCGACTTCGCGTGGAAGTCTCCGAAAAGCGTGTTGTAGCGGTATCCCTTGATCTTTCGGAAGTAGGCGTAGTCGTCGTCGTCCGCCCTCAGCGCCGCCTCGCTTCCGTGCCAGTGCCCGGCTCCGTCCATGAACATGTTGACGTTGGCAGGGAGTTCAAAAGACGTTTGCGAGAGCAACCGGAAGGTGATCTCGGTCCGGAAGAAATAGCTGGACCCGTAGGTGTAGAAGAGCGACGGGGACGCCTGTAGGATCTGGGGAAAGCTGTTATCCAGCACGTACATCCCGGTATCGGCGGGGCAGAAAAACACCTGGCGGCTCTTCATGTACGGCTGGAGCGCCTCGTGCATCATCGGCATGTACGGGATCTGTGCCTGCCATTCCGGATGACCGCTCCAGATTTGGGGAGCGTACTTGTCGGCGGCGTCCACCGCGTAGGGGAACCGGTCGTCGTTGTCGCCCATGTACAGCCCGATGCTGGAGCCGATCTGCTTGAGGTTCGAAAGGCAGGCGGTTTGGCGCGCCATGTTCTTCGCCCGGGCGAAGACCGGGAACAGGATGGCGGCAAGGATGGCGATGATCGCGATGACCACCAGCAACTCGACCAACGTAAATCCGCGCACTTTCCGCATCGTCAGCTACTTCATACGTTTCGATTCCAGAAGCGATGCGACGCTCGTGACGACTTCGTGCACTTCGACGCGCCGAAGACACCGCCCGTCGCATGGTTCGCCGCTAAGCCTGGCTTCGCACTGCCTTCGGTAGAGGTCACAGTTGTTGTTTCCCCGGAGGAGGACGGCGCTGCGCGAATAGGGGTGGAATCGAACCGGATCGCTAGGACCGTAGATGACCACCGCCGGCGTGTCGACGGCGGACGCCAAATGGGCAGGTCCGCTGTCGTTCGTCACGATGACGTCGCAGAGTCCGATCGCGGAGGCAAAGCTGAGTACAGAGTCGAGCCCCGCCACCCATGGACGACCGATGTGGTCTGCCAACTCGCGCTCGCTGCGCGAGCCGAATACCACCGTGTGCGCCTGTAGCGAACCGGCGACTTGCGCGAAGCGCTCGGGGGGCCATTGCTTCTCGGGCATGCTGGCACCGGGACAGAGGCCGACCAAGGGCGTCCGCTGATCCCATCCCGTTTCCGATAGCGCCGCCAGCGCGGCGCCTCGGTCGGCGTTCGAGGGGAACACGCGGGGAGCGAGGTCGGGCTCTTCGATGCCGAGGAGACCTAGCACGCCGCGCAGAGGATCGAAAAGGTCGTGCCCCGCAGGATCAAAGGGGACGCACGCCGTGAACAGTTTCCGGCGCTTGGATTTAAAGACACCGACCCGCATCGGCACCTTGGCGAGACTCAGCAAGTGGATGTAGGTGTTGCTGTCGTCCAGGATGATGCCAAGGTCGAAATTCACCGCCTTGACGCGCTGAACGAACGCGATCTTTCCCGCCAAGCCTTGGTGAGTGGGCCGCGACCAGACCTCGTCGAGCCCCGGGAAGTTCTCAAAAACGCCGACAGCGCGTTCCCCGCATTCGAGGACCATGTGGGCACGGGGGAACCGCTTGCGTAGCTGGAGAAGGGCGCCCGTCGTGTTGACCAAGTCGCCAATGTGCTCGCGCCCCATGACGAGGATGCGCTGAGGAGGAGAGGCGTCCAGAACCGAGCGAAGGGCGGGTTCCACGGGTAAAGAAGATGGGGCGGATGATGGGTCTTGAACCCACGACCTCCTGAGCCACAGTCAGGCGCTCTAACCCCTGAGCTACATCCGCCGCGCGGGCATATTGTACCAAATGCCTTGGGCATAATCTGGACATGGTTCAGCCCATCGATGCCGACCGAATCATCGCCGCCCTGGCGGCATCCCGGCTTCAGGGCCGGCATCTGCGCCGCGAGGCGATGGTCCTGATTTCTGCTTTGGACGATTACCAGTGGTCGGGGGTCTATCGGCTAGAGGGCGAAACGCTGGTGTTGGACGAGTACGTGGGAGCGCACACGGACCACACCCACATTCCGGTGGGGAGGGGCGTTTGCGGGACGGCGGTGGCAGAGGATAGCAACCAGATCGTCGCTGATGTGCGGGAGCTGGACAACTACTTGGCATGCAGTTTGGAGACGCGCAGCGAGATCGTGGTGCTCATCCGAAGGGAGGGCCAGGTTTTGGGCCAGATCGACATCGACGGCCACACTCCAGGGGCGTTCGGACCGAGCGACGAGGCGTTCTTGACCCAAGTTGCCGAGATTCTCGCCGCAAGGTGGGATTGACAACGCCCAAGGCGTACAATGGGGGTACGCCATGCGATGGATTCGCGACCTTCAGAGCGTGCTCACGGCTCTCTGCGGCATCTTCCTGATCCTCTCGTTTTTCAACCTGCATCCGTCGCTACCTTATCTAGCTATCGCATGCGGGTCGTACTTCGCACTGTCTTCCGCTTGGGAGTCGTTGAGAGAGCGAAGCCTGGACGTGAACTTCCTGATGGTGTTCGCTGCGGTGGGAGCCATCTTGGTCGGCCACCCCGACGATGCGGCGGGCCTCTTGTTCCTCTTTAGCCTCAGCAGCACGCTCGAGGCGTTCGCCATGGCGCGGACGAAGTCCGCGATCGAGGGGCTTATCAAGCTGCGGCCCGCCGAAGCCGTCCGGCTTCTCCACGGCTCGGAAGAAAAGGTGCCGGTGGAGGCGTTGTGCTTGGGCGATCGCATCCGCGTGAAGCCCTTCGAGCAACTTCCCGCCGACGGAACGGTTCTGCAAGGCGTTTCATCGCTCGATCAGAGCGCGATGACCGGCGAGTCGGTGCCGGTGGCGATCGAGCCCGGCAGCCGCGTCCTCGCTGGCACTCAAAACCTGGAAGGGATGATCGTTCTCCAGGTTGATGCCGAAGTTGGCAACTCGACGCTGGAGAAGATCGTGGACTTGGTCCGCGACGCGCAAGAAAACAAGGCCAGCGGCGAGCGGATCAGCACTTGGTTTGGGCAGAAGTACACGTTCTTCGTGATCTTCGCGTTCCTGCTGTCGTGGGGGCTGCGCGCCGCCCTCGGGCAGGCGGTATTTGTAGGGCAGGACAGCGCCTTCTACCAGTCGCTCATCCTCCTCGTTGCGCTCAGTCCGTGCGCCGTGGTTATCTCCACTCCCGCAACGACGCTCTCGGCGTTGGCTTGGTCTGCACGCAACGGCGTCCTTGTTCGGGGCGGTGAGTTCATCGAATCGATCGGACGGGTGAACACGGCGGCTTTGGACAAGACGGGCACGCTCACCGCGGGCAAGCCGCAGCTGGTCGAGATATGCGTTTGCACCGGGGTTCCGGAGGCGGTGGGTGCCAGCGGTTCTTTGTGCGTGGACGAGCACGCCTGCTGGGACGGGGGCGAGCACATGTCGGAGGAGTCGCAGAAGATGTTGCGCATGGCGGCGATCGCCGAGCAGTACAGCGACCACCCCATCGCCCAGGCTATCGTCAAGGCGGCGCGTGAGAGAGGCTTGGACGTGCCGGAGGCGGACGACCAGCAGACGCACAGCGGCATGGGGGTCACCGCCCGCTTCGGCGGCGAAGTGATCAAGGTCGGCCAGCGACGGTTTTTCGAGCAAGAAGGGACGCTCGACGCCGACTTCGCTCTGCACGCCGCCGAACTCCAGCGGAAGGGCATGACGGTGGCGATCTTGGAGTGGAACGGGCGAATGGCTGCCTTGGGACTCAGAGACGAGCCGAAGCCGGGAGTGGGACCGGTCCTCGACCAACTTCGTTCTCTTGGCGTCGACCACCTGATCATGATCACGGGCGACACGCCCGAGACTGCCGAGGCGGTGGCGAAGGAACTCAAGCTGAACGAGTTCCACGGCGGCTTGTTGCCAACCGACAAGACGAAGATCATCGAACAGCTTGAGGATTCTGGCCGACCAACGCTCATGGTGGGCGACGGGGTGAACGACGCGCCGGCGCTGGCCAGGGCAACGGTTGGCGTGGCGATGGGCGGTTTGGGTAGCGACATTGCGCTGAACGCCGCCGACATCGTGCTGATGCAGGACAAACTGGAGCGGATTCCCCAGATGGTCAGGCTCGGCCGCCGGACCAACGGCATCATCAAAGCCAATCTGTTCTTTGCGACCGGGATGATCGTGTCGTTGGCTATCTCGTCCCTGTTCTTCCGTCTCCCGCTCCCGTTCGCGGTTATCGGGCACGAGGGATCGACGGTCTTGGTCATTCTCAACGGTCTCCGGCTGTTGAAAGGACCGTAAGGTAGCCTCTAGCCTCATGCTGGGCCAGTGGATGGAGAAAGAGGTGCGGGAGCAGCCTCAGGCGCTTGCGACGAACGCTCCGAGGTACTTCGAAGAACTCCGATCCGCAGTTGGCGGCCTCAAGCCCTCCATGGTTCTCCTGGCGGCTCGCGGTTCTTCGGACAACGCCGCCCTGTACGCGCGTTATCTCATCGAGGTTCATTTGGGCATTCCCGTTTCGCTGGCGGCGCCCAGTGTGCTCACCCGGTTTGGGGTCCACGTTCGGTATCCGAGATGCCTGGCGGTTGGCATATCGCAAAGCGGCGCCGCCCCGGATGTGGCTGAGGTGCTCGCGGCGATGAGGGATGCGGGCCACGCCACCTTGGCGATCACGAACACCGCGGATTCAAGGCTTACCCAGACCGCGGAACACTCGCTGCTGCTTGGCGTTGGCGAAGAACGATCGGTGGCGGCGACCAAGACTTACA
Source organism: Fimbriimonadales bacterium (assembly GCA_046330155.1). Taxonomy (GTDB): domain Bacteria; phylum Armatimonadota; class Fimbriimonadia; order Fimbriimonadales; family Fimbriimonadaceae; genus CALMEF01. Next base: position 31,530 of record JAXLTH010000013.1, read on the forward strand.
CCGCTTCCTTGCTCGGCTTGTACCAAATGGTCCGCGCCTTGGGAGGCGATTTGCCAGCTCCCGATTCCGACAGCCTGCCGGGCGATGCCTGGTCGGAACGCTGTCGTCAAGCGGCGGAAGCAGGCCTGGGGAGCATGATGCGCACCCAAGTGCACTTCGCCCTGGCTCGCGGCTACAGCTTCTGCACCGCCGAAGAAACGGCGCTGAAGATGATGGAGTGCGCGTTGCTCTCGTGTAAGAGCTACAGCACCGCCGATTTCCAGCATGGTCCTCGGGCTCTGGCGGGGCACGGCGCCGCCGCCATCGTGTACGGCGAGAAGATGGGTGATCTGGAAGCGCAGGGAGCACTGGTCGTGGATGCCCCGCAGGCGCCTTGCCCGGAGCCTTTGCGCCCGATCGGAGAGATCTTCTTCGGCCAATGGCTTGCCCTATTGGCGGCACGGGCACGCGGGCTCAATCCGGACAAGCCCGAGCATATCCGCAAGGTCACCGAGACCCTCTGAACTTAGGTTCAGCGGGTACCCTCTTTGCCGCATGTCGGTTCGAGTTCGCTACGCCCCCAGCCCTACCGGAAGTCCCCACGTCGGCAATATTCGCACGGCGTTGTTCTGCCACCTTTTTGCCAAGCACCACGGCGGCGTGAACACGCTCCGCATCGAGGATACGGATCGGACCCGGTATGTCCCCGGTTGCGAAGAGGAGATTGTCGAAAGCCTGGAATGGATCGGCATCGAGGTTCAGGAGAGCCCGCAGAAGGGTGGCCCTTTTGGACCCTATCGGCAGAGTGAGCGCGCCGAGCAGGGCATCTACGATCAGTGGGTGAAGAAGCTTCTCGAGGCGGGACATGCCTATCAGGCCTTCGATACGCCCGAGGAACTCACCGAGATGCGCGAGTTCCAGCAGATCAACAAGCAGCCTCAGGGCTACTTCGGCGGGGTGTGGCGAGACGCAACGCCAGCACAGGTTGAGGAAGCGGTTCGGGCTGGCAAGCCCGGGGTGATTCGACTTCGGATGCCCCGTGAACGAAAGCTCGTGGTCAACGACGCCATCCGCGGACGCGTGGATTTCGACGCGGAGTCGTCGGACGATCCCGTGCTGATCAAGGCGGACGGCATGCCGACGTACCACTTTGCCGCCATGGTGGACGACCACCTGATGGAGACCACCCACATCATCCGCGGAGAAGAGTGGATCAGTTCGGCGCCCAAGCACGTTTGGCTCTTCGAGGCGTTTGGCTGGGAACCGCCCATCTTCGTCCATGTGCCGGTCATCAAAGGCAAGGACGGCGCGAAGCTCAGCAAGCGCCACGGGGACACCCGCTGCCTCGACTATCGGGCGGCAGGCTATCTGCCCGAGGCGCTGGCGAACTTTATCGCCCTGATCGGCTGGTCTCCGGGTGGCGACCGCGAGCTCATGTCGATGGACGAGATGGCGGAGGCGTTCACCCTGGAGGGACTTCAGCCCTCGCCAGGCGTTTTCGACGCCGACAAGCTGAACTGGATGAACGGCAACTACGTTCGGGCTCTGTCGCCTGAGTCGCTTGCTCAGCGCGTCCATGCGTATTCCGACGCCGAAGACCAGAAGGCGTACTGGGCGGCGCGTCCCGAGTCGCCCGAGGGTCCTGCTCTCGCCAAGCTCGCCGCCGCGTTCGTCGCTGATCCCGCCTACGCGGCAGAGGTGGTCAAGCTGGACCAAGAGCGGGTGGTAACGCTCGCCGATTTCGGTCCAGCGTTGGAGTTCTTCTTCGACGAAGCCCCGGCGATGGATGCAAAGGCGGCGGAGAAGTGGTTGACGCAGGAGCATTCGACCGCGCTGTTTTCAGCGATCGCCGACCAACTCGAGGCGATGGACGCCGACCCCGATCACGAAGCTTGCGAGACGATGGTGCGCAACTACGCCGAACAGAACGGCTTCGAGAAGCTTGGCCCGGTGGTGCATCCGCTTCGCGTGAAGCTCACAGGACGCACGGTCGGACCGGGGCTCTTCGAGCTTATGGCCGCGCTTGGGAAAGCGCGCATGGTCAAGCGACTCAGGGCTTAGCTTCGCTCGGTGTCGCGCAGGTGGACTTTGACGATTTCGTCGGCCATCTGCACGACGGTCGAAGCGTCTTGGGCTCTCAGCTTGTTCAGCAGCCCGTCCATGAAGGCTTCGTCGACCGGTCCGTAGTACTGGTCGCCGACCTGAATGAGGGGAGCGCGGTCACAGGCGTCCAAGCACTCGACCTCTTCCAGCGTGAACATGCCATCTTCGGTGGTCTCACCGTGCCCGACGCCCAACTTGCCCTTGAGGTAATCCCAGATTCGGTAGGCGCCGTTCACGTGGCAACTGAGGCACGTGCAGACCTCGATCTTGTGCTTGCCCGGCTTGTGCGCCACGTTGTACATGCTGTAGAAGGTCGCGACGCCTTCGATCTCGGCGTAGCTACGGTTCAGGCGTAGGGCAACTTCGGCAAGCGCGTTTCCGGTAAGGTGGCCGCCGTATTCGCGCTGGGCAATCCACAACGCGGGGAGGATGCAGGATTTCTCGGTCGGGTAGTGGCTGCGCAAGGCGTCGAGTTCGGCGACGGCCTTGGGCGAGAAGTTCAGCGGGACGTCCTCCGGTTTCGGGGGTCGGGGCCGATCGTGCCGATTGCCAACCTGCATTAACTCGCTCATCGAAATGGCAGTTTACCGCTGAAACTTTCGTGGTTCGCCAGCCGGTTGTATAAGCTAATCGGCATGGATGCGGGAGCGCGTTTGGGATGGCTGGTGGCGCTGGCAGCACTTGTTGCCGGATGCCACGCGCCGCGTCCCTCGGCGGGCGCCGCTCCGGCGGGTCCGAAGGCCCGCGTTTCCCCTAACGCGGTGGTCGAAGGCGCACTTGCCCAACTCGACTGGGGCACCCGCTACGACGCTCGCTACACGGACATTGCGTATCCAAACGGCGACGTTCCCAAGACCCAGGGCGTTTGCACCGACGTGGTCGTCAGAGCGATGCGTCATGCCGGGTACGACCTGCAGCAGCTGGTTCACGAGGACAAGCGACGCGACCCTCGCGCCTACCCGCGTTATCCGGGACCGAAGATCGACTCGAACATCGACCATCGGCGGTGCCCGAACCTCGCGGCGTTCTTCACGAGGCACGGAGTGGCTTTGCCGGTCGATGGGGACTGGCTACCGGGGGACGTGGTGTTCTGGAAACTGGACAGCGGGCGGGACCACGTGGGCGTGGTTTCCGATCGCCGGGGACCTTCTGGGGAGTGGATGGTGGTGCATAACATCGCGACCGTCGAGGAGGCGGACTGCCTGCACCAGTGGAAGGTAGTTGGGCACTTTCGCTATCCCCGGCCGTCTCGCGACCGCCAGGGATAGCGGGATTGTCGGTTTAGCGCTTGGCGAAGACTTCTTCGAGCGTCTTCTCAAGGTTCTCGCCGCGGAGCTTGTCCACGTTCGCGAGGATCTTGCCGGTGGAGCCATCGACCAACAGGCAGAAGGGAATCGCCTCGACGCCGAACTGCTGGCCGAGAGTGGTTTCCCAGAACTTGCCTTCGTAGACGTGGCGCCAGGACATGCCTTTCTCCTTGGTAAAGGAGGCGACCTTTTCGGCCTGGTTGGGTTGGTCAAAGCTGATGCCGAGGACCTCGAAGCCCCGATCGTGGAACTTCTCGTACGCCTTCAGGACGTTGGGCAACTCGGCGATGCACGGTCCGCACCAGGTCGCCCAGAAGTCAAGCATGACGACTTTGCCCTTGTAGGTCTTCGGGAAGTCGATGGTGCCACCATCCATGGCGGTCGCCTTGAACGTCGGGACGTTCCGGCCTACGGCGAGGTCGGGCGGAAGCGGGATCTCGGCGACGGTCTGGCTCGACTTGACCGCCTCGAACTTGCCGTCCGTGATCTTCAGTTCGTAGGTCGTACCGCCGAAGTTGAAGGGCTTGTTCGCCACGATGCTCTCCGAGCGGCCATCGTTCTTGCCGTTGCCGTTTCGGTCGACCCAGAGGCGCGTGGTCGGCTCGACGGCGCCGGTGAACGCCACGGTGTACGAATCCTTGCCGAACTTGCCTTTGCCTTCGTAGCCGAAGTCGGTGTAGTAGAGCAGGGTGTCCTTCAGGGCGAGCCGCTGAGGATCGTTCTTGTCGAATCGGTACACGCCGAGGCCGGCAAGTTGGCCGTTGACCGTAACTTGCGCGGTGCCCGAGTACATCGTGTACTCGCCCTGCTTGCGCGGGCTCCAAGTGGTCGCCGGGTCGTTGGTGAGGTCGCCGTCTCCGTTGCTGTCGACGAAGAGGCGCGCCGCGGCGCCCGCCGGCTCGTCGAGAATGAAGAGGAAGTCCTTTCCGCCGACGGGGATCTTGCCGTAGGACGCGGCGGTCAAACCGTCGGGCTTCTTGGCAACGCCGGGGTCCGTACTGGACATCTGGGCTCGCACCGGCATGTAGCCGCCCATCTTGGCGGTCATTCCCGTGGGAATGAACTTGACGTCAAAACCCTGGGCAGCGACCAGGGAAAGCGCGAGAATCGAAACCATGATTCGCGCAGTTTACATATTTCGCAGACGTTCGTACCGAAAACAGTCCACGGTGTGGTCGTTGACGAGCCCGCAAGCCTGCATGTACGCGTAGCAGATGGTGGAGCCGACAAACTTGAATCCGCGCTGGAGCAGGTCTTTGCTCATCGCGTCGGACTCGGCGGTGCGGGCGGGCAACTGCGAGAGCGCCGTCCAACCGTTTTGGATCGGCGAGCCGCCGACGAAACGCCAGAGGTACTCGTCGAACGAGCCGAACTCCTTTTGAACCCTCAGAAACGCCTGGGCGTTGAGAATCGTCGCTCGGACCTTAAGGCGGTTGCGCACGATGCCCGGATCAGCGAGAAGTTCGGCAGCTTTGGCATCGTCGTATTCCGCGACCACAGCTGGATCGAAGTTCTCGAATGCCTTGCGATAGCCTTCGCGCTTTTTGAGGATAGTGCTCCAGCTGAGGCCGGCTTGCGCGCCTTCCAGAATCAGCATCTCGAAGAGGTGCCGATCGTCGTGGGAGGGCACCCCCCACTCCAAGTCGTGGTACTCGTGGAAGAGAGGATCTGTTGCCCAAGCGCAGCGGCAGTTGTCGGACATCAGTCGTCCCGGCGGCGGCCCCATTGCCACCGCGGCTTCTCGCCCTTGATCAGGCAAACCACGATCAGAGCGGTGACGAGGATTCCCGTCGCCAGGACGAACAAGGCCATCTTGACGGCATTGATCGGGGGGGCTAGCAGGAGCGTGGGAAGCGGGATGAACAGGACGAAGAACAGGGTCAGCACCAGCCAACCTTCCCAGGTGGCGGGAACCCAACCGTATCCGAACTGCTTCCTCACGAACCAGTAGCGTGGGCGCATGGCTAGTTCTCGGTGCTGCAACTCGGACACGAGGCAGGCTCGCCCGAGCAGGCAGGGGCGGGCGTGCTTTCCGCAGGGGCAGGCGACGACTTGTAGTCGTTGATGTGGAAGCCCGAACCCTTGAACATGACGGCGATGGGCTGGATGATCCGCTTCACCGTGCCGGAAGCACCGCATTGGCACGCCTCGAGGGGGCTCTCGGTAATGCGCTGCTCCGCTTCAAAGGTCGAGTTGCAGGACGAACACTCGTAAACGTAGGTTGGCATTGTCGTTTTAGGCCTCCGAATGAATGGAGTCCCCAATTCTACGGCATGTGGCACAATTGGCGTCGCCGCACCGCCGATGTTCAACCAGACTTTTGCCTCTAACGACCTATTTCAGATCGGGGTGCTCGTTGTGCTGGAAGCCCTGCTTTCCGCTGACAACGCCCTCGTGCTCGCCATTCTCGTGCGGCATCTGGCGAAGGAAGACCAGAAGAAGGCGCTCATGTACGGCCTTTTGGGCGCGTTCGTGCTTCGCGCCGGCGCCATCATCCTTGCCACCTACATCATCGCGTTTTGGTGGTTGCAGCTCATCGGAGCCTTGTATCTGATCTACCTGCCGATCAAACACTTCGTGAAGGCGGCATCGGGCGAAGGGCACCAAGATGGGAAGCAGATGGGCTTCTGGGCAACCGTGGTCTATTTGAACCTGGTGGACCTTGCGTTTGCCCTGGACAGCGTGATCGTCGCCGTCGCGGTGGTCGACACCGTAAAGCACCCGGACAAGGTTTGGGTCGTCATAGCGGGGGCGATCATCGGCATCGTGCTGCTTCGCTTTGCCGCCAACTACTTCCTGCGCCTGTTGGAGAGGTTCCCAGCTCTGGACCATGTGGCGTATCTGCTCGTTGGCTGGGCGGGAGTCAAGCTGTTTTTCATCTCCGGCCACTCGTTCGACCGTTGGTACACGACGAGCGGGCGCGGCGAGCTTCCGTTCCACGTGCCCGAGATGCCGACGTGGCTGTTTTGGGTCGGCATGGCGATCATCGCCACGTTCGGAACTCTCTACGCCGTACGCTCGGCGAAGCCCGAACTGGTGGAGGTCGAAGAGGTGCCCGAAGTGGTCGCCGTCTTCGACGAGGATCAGTCCTCGACGCTAGCGGAAAACTTGGGGAAAACGCCATAATTGGCGCTTAGGAACACTTGCCGTTCGGCTTCCGTCTGGAACATCGGGCAAGGGCGTTTTCGCAAGGATGAAGAAAGTACTTCTCGGGCTAGGGATGGTGTCTGCCGGCGCAGTCGTCGGCACGTTGTTGGTCGCCGCTCGTTATGAGCCGGTCATTATGCCTCACACCCGGGTCGGCGGCATCGACGTGGGCGGCATGACGCCGGAAGCCGCCGCCAAGCGGCTCCGCGTCTGGTGGGAGTTCGAGCGCGTTCGCGAAGTCAGCCTTAGACTGAGCGACCCCAGCGTGAAGCCGATGGTCACCAAGGTCACCCGGCTTGGCTATAAGCTCGACGACAAGGCGAGCGTCGCCCAGTTGCCGATTCAAGACCTCGTGGACGCCGCGAAAGCGGCGGTCGGGCAGGGCGACGACGCTCCGAAGCAATTTCAGCCCGTCTTTGCCCGCGTCGGTGTCGCCGACCTTGAGGCTATTCGGGACTACGTGGAGGACAACGTGGGCGGCGTAAAGCCCGCCAAGGCGGTCTGGGACGGAACCCAGGTGGTGCGCGAGCCGGAGCGTAGTGGGGCGACTCTGGACGAGGAAGCCTTCGCGGCCGAGGTGCCCAAAGTGCTTGCCGGGGCAAACGAGATCGAACTGCCCACGCGCGAAGCGGACAAGAAGGTGCCGGACGAGGAGTTGGCGAAGATCACGGACCTCGTCAGCGAGTTCTCGACGAAGTTCGCGGCTTCCAACCGAAACCGGTCGGACAACTTGCGCATCGCCAGCGGCTTGATCGACGGCAAAGTGCTCATGCCGGGCGAGGAGTTTAGCTTCAACGGCTACGTGGGCCGTCGAACCGCCCAGCAGGGTTACAAGGTGGCGGGCATTTACTTGAACGGACGCCACGAGGAAGGGTTGGCGGGCGGCATTTGCCAGGTGAGCACTACGCTGTACAACGCTGTGCTCTTTGCGAACCTCAAGATCACGAAGCGTCAGAACCACTCGATGCCCGTGCCTTACGTTCCGCTTGGACGTGACGCTACGGTCTCGTATCCCGGGCTGGACCTGAAGTTCGTCAACAGCTACGATGTGCCGATTGCGATCAGCTCGAGCTACACGCCGGGCAAACTCACCTTCAGAATTCTCGGGGTCAAGGATCCGAGCCTGAGCGTCAAGATCGTTTCCGATAGCTCCAAGTCGTGGGCGAAATCGGAGAAGGTCGTGACGGATGCGAGCCTGCCTGCCGGCACCCGAAAGGTGGTCGACAAGGGATCGGCGCCGCGAGCCATCAACACATACCGGGTTGTTTACGTGAACGGCGAAGAAGTGAAGCGGGAGCCGCTGGGCCGCAGCTACTACCGCGGGGGCCCTCGGCTTATCGCCGTTGGCGCGGCGAAGAAGTCCAACTTGGCAGGCGAAACCTCGCCCACGCCGCCTCTGTCGAGCGCACCTCCGCCCCCCTAGAGCTTGATCAGCCGGAACTGCGATCCGTCGTACTCGACGGTCCCCAGTGAGCTGACATCGACGAGACCGCCCTGCAAGCGGGGAAACGCCTCCGGGACCGGAGCGATGATGTAGTTCGCGCCGCTTTTGCGAAGGACCTCCTTGCGCTCCTCGTCCGTGGTCTGACGCAAGAAGAGCTTGAGCGCTTCGGTTCGGCGATTGCCGTAGTCGGGGGTTTCGCTCCAGTGCCCGGCATAGGTGTACGCGCCGGTCAAACCGCTGACGATGGGATTCAAGTCCGGCAAGACGGGGGTGGCGAACAGGTCGGGCTCCTCGGAACCGTTCGGCACGCCCGGCATGGCGATCACGACCTTTCGCCCGGACACGGCGTTCAGCCGCTCAAGGATGTTCTGAACATCCAGGTTGAGATAGACAGGATGGACCGTGGTCGAAGCGACGTCGGCTTGGATGAGCTCCCGTTCGCGGGCGAGCCATCTAATCGAGGTCGCCGAGAACACCACGACGGCGAGAACCGTCGCCAAGTTGCGGGCATTGCGGTCCCTACGCTCGATAACGGCGGCAACGCCGAAGGCAGCGAGGATTGCCCAGGGAATGCTCAACCCGGCCGCGAGCTTCCGCTGAAAGAGAGCGGGAAAGTAGGGGGCGACGAGCCCCACCAGCGCCCAACAGGTGACCAGGTTGAGCGAAGGGTTCGGGGTGGACAGCGAAGCCGCCAAGGCTACGGCGACACCAAAAGCGACCATCCAAGCGGGCCAGGAGAGCCAGTATCCGGTTCCGTCGTGGTTGACGGAAAGGAGATAGCCGATAAGCACGGCGAGGGCGGTGGCCCCTGCGGCGAGCTTGGTTCGGCGTTCAGCATCTCGGTAGAACCAACCGATCACGGACGGCACGATCATCAGGGCGTAGCCCACGACCACCTGGCGAAACGTCGGTGCAAAGGTCGGGGTGGCGGCACGCGCCTGGAACACCGGGTCTTCCTTGAGAACATGGAGGAACCAGAGAGCGAAGGGCAACGCGCCGAGGGCGATGAGGGCGGCTCTGCCGATCCAGGCGGCGTTGGCTTGCCGTTGTACGATCGCCGCGACGAGAAACCCGACGAGCACGAGCGCCACAAGCAAGACATCGTAGCTGTGGATGTTCATCAGGAGACCGAGGCAAACGGTGCCGATGCCCACCGCCTTCCAACTGTGGCCGGCGTCGAGCACGCTCGTGAACACGGCCAAGACCAAGCACAGGCTCGCCATGAACAAGGCATTGGTCAAGAGGCTCGGCATGACGAACGCCTCTGGCTGCCACACGTCGACCGGGAGCCTTCCTCCCGTAAGGGGCGCAAGCCAGCGGGTTGAGGGCTTGACCAACTCCTGGCCGAAGTTATGCCAGACGAGGAACCCGATGCCGCCGCCCGCCATGGCGAGAGCGATGGCGAGCTTGGCGGTGTAAACGTGGTCGGTTAGCCGACGCACGAGCCGACCGAGGAGGACCACAAAGAGGTAGGTAAGTCCGGCTCTCGCGAGTGCGCACGCCCAAGGGATGCCGATGCCTTTGGCGACCCAGCCCAAGGCAAGGAAGAACAGGTGGAGGGTCAGTCCCGGTTGGGCGTCAACCGCGAAGCGGTTGTCGAAGAGAACCCTGCCTTCCATGGCTTGCCGCATCCAAGCGGCGTAGACCATGTGATCGTCCGTGTTGGTTTGAAACCCGAGGTAGCTGAAACCGGAGGGCGCCGCCAGGAGACCGAACAGAAACGGAGTGATGGAAAGGACCGCGAACAGCACCGCCATCTGGCCGGTGAACCTTCGGATGTGCTGTTCGCCGGTCATGGGGAACTACTTCGGGATGGGACGGCCCATGCTCTTGTAGATGCCTTCGATCAGATCGATATTGCTCTTGGCAGACTTGTTCGAAGGATCGACCGAGCGGACCTCTCGATATAGACGAAGCGATTTCGGATACTTCTCTCGGGGGCCGAGGGCGGGCGAGACCAGCACGGCATCGGCGTACGCCAGAGTGGCTTTGATGTATGCGGGCTTGGTCGCGGGCTTCTTGGCGTAATCCGCCTTCGCGGTGGTGTACTTCTTCTCGAGTTGGGCGAGCATCGCCTTTTCCTTCTTGTCCAGATCAGCGGTAGATTTCTGGGCAACTGCGGGAACGACCATGGCCGCGACGGCGATGATGGCAACGAGCCTGTTCAATTTCATCTCGCTAATTTAGCCCATCAAGCCGTACTTTCGGCGCATGGTGCGGACGAATGCCTGGTGGTCGTATCCGCCCGTGACGCGGCGCACGGTCTCGGCAGGCGAATACCGCTTGCCCAAGCCGTACAGCCGGTCTTGAAGCCAGCCAAGGATGACGTCGAACTTGCCGTCCCGAATGAGGGCATCGGTGTCGCCAAGTTCCGAACTGAGCTTCTCCCAAATCTGCGCCCCCAGCAGGTTGCCCATGGCGTAGGTAGGGAAGTAACCCACCGAGCCGCGGGACCAGTGAACGTCTTGAAGGCAACCCTCGGTATCGTTCGAGGGCACCACGCCCAGATGGGCGCGCATCTTCTCGTTCCAGGCTTCCGGAAGGTCCTTAACGGCGACCACGTTGGTCAGAATCTCGCACTCCAGCTCGAACCGAACAATGATGTGGAGGTTGTAGGTGACTTCGTCGGACCCGATGCGAACCAATCCCGGCTGAACTTTGGCGACGGCTTGAAAGGCCTGCTCGGCGGAGTAGGGAGCCAGCTCTGGGAAGGCGCTGGTGAATCGCGGCCAGAACCGCTGCCAGAAGGGGCGAGACCTGCCTACGGTGTTCTCCCAAGTTCGCGACTGGCTCTCGTGGACGACCATCGAAACGCCCCCCGCCAAGGGCGTGCGGTCCCATTTGGCGGGCGATCCCTGCTCGTAGAGGCCGTGCCCCATTTCGTGTAGCGAACTGAAGGCGATGCCCTTCAACGTGCCGCTGGGCCGGGTGGTCATGCGCACGTCTCCGCGCGAGAAGTTGGTGCAGAAGGCGTTCGTGGTGATGTCCAGCCGACCCCGGTTGTAGTCGAAGCCGATCTCGCGGGTGATCTGCTCCATGATGCTACGGAGCTTCTCTTGGTCCCAGTTGCCCGCCAGGAAGCTGTCGTCTACGGCGCCTTGGCTCTCCCGCATCTCATCCAGAAGCACCCGGGTTTCTTCCTTCAACGGGTCGAGGAGCGCTTTGGCTTGGGCACGTGTGGAGCCTTCCTCGAACAGGTCGATCAGGGCGTCGTAGATGTGGTCTTGGTAGCCCCGAAGCTCGGCAACCTCACGGTTGATGTCGAAAAGCTCCTCGAGGAAGGGCTGGAGGATTCGGAAGTCGTTTGCGGCGCGGGCAGCACGCCAAGCCTCGTAAGCGTCGGAACTAACCTGGGTTTTGCGAGCGACCAGTTCGCTGGGCAGTTTGGTCTGCACGCTCAGGTTCCGTCGGACGACCCGGAGAAGACCCGCCTCATCAGATTCGGGATCGACCTCGGCGCCTGCTTTCTCAACGAGGTTCTGGGTCTCGTCCGAGGTGAAAAGCTGGTGCCACATGCGCATCAGCGCCTTGTTGTGGGCGGTTCGAGCCTCCGCTCCGCCCTCTGGCATCAGTACCTGGCGGTCCCACTGCAGGATCGACCCCGCCTTCTCGAGGGCGTTCAGGTCGGCGAGTCGGCGATTAAGGGCTTCGAGGGCAGCGGACATGCCTTCAGTATGAACCTAGCCCGCGGCGTCGTACGCCGCCTTGACCCAGCCGATGACCTCGTCGTCGACTTCAGAGGCGTCGGTGAGCTTCACCTTGTACTGGCACATGCCGCCGGCAGGCTGCTCGAGGAGCCGGTCGGTGCCCGGAATGCCCTTGGCGTTGATGCCGAGTTCAAAGCGCGTGTTGGTTGCCGGTCCCAGCATCGCGAACTGCTTCTTGCGCCGCAAGCTCACGTAGCCCTTCTTGGGCGAAACCTCGAACTCGCCGAAATTCTCGATGGCAGACATCAACCGCTCGTGGATGGGCCGCAGGGCAGCTTTGGGTCCTTGGTAGATCTCGTCAAGAACGCTCGACGGACTTGCGGACGCCTGCGCATCGAGGTCGCCCAGCACGTGCCGGGTGAGGGTGTTCGCGTCCCCGTGTCCCATGCCAAGGCTGGATTTCAGCATGTCGCGGATCTCTCCGTGCCGGGTCAATCCGCTCGACTTCACGATTTCGGCAAGTTCGGCGAGCGATTTTCCGGTGCGGGTTTCGATGTTCTGCAGCTGCTTCTCAAAGGCCTTCGCGACGTCCATGGCGGATGTTTCTACCTCAGTCTTCCAAAGGACGGTTCCGAGTCTCTACCACCCAAGGCAGCAGGATCAGCCCTGCAATGGGCACGGCTCCTACCCAGAACAAGAGGTTCATCGCCGTGTGCAGCGTGTCCTTTCCGAGCGAGGCGACATAGCCGACGAGGAACGGCCCGGCTGCGGCGACGAATCGCCCCGCGTTGTAGCAGAAGCCCGCGCCGGTGCCTCGGAGCCGGGTGGGATAGAGCTCGGGCAGGTAGTAGGTGAAGCTCCCGAAAACGCCGAAGACCGTAAGCCCGATAAAGAAGTTCATCGACAGCCGCGTTTCCGGCGGCATCTCGGGACCGAACGTCGCCATGATCGCGACGCCAGAAGCGGCGAAGTAGATGGCGTACATGACCTTTCTGCCCAACTGCTTCGCGATCGGGATGGTCAGGAGGGTGCCAACCAAGCCCCCGAGGTTGAACCAGTTGGAGCCGGCTTGCTTCCAAGTTTCGACGAAGTTGGTCGCGGCTTTGTCCACAAGGCCTCGGGCGGCGGCTTCGCCCGACGCCAGGCCCGCTGCGACGGTCGGGATGAACGCATTGCAGCTCCACCAAGTAATCAGCGCGACCACCGCCATCCCCAGTCCGCTGAGGGTGATCTTCCGGTAGGGCGGCGCGAATAGATCGGCGATCTTCGGCGGTGAAGCGGCTACTGCTGCAGTTCTCCAGCGTTCAGGCTCCTTGACGAAGATGCGAACGGCGAAGGCGACCGCGGCGGGAAGCAATCCAAAGAGGAAAACGTAGCGCCAAGCCACCTCGGGTTGGGCAGCGAAGAGGTGTCCCTGGACGTACCGGGTGACGTAGGCCGCAAGAAAGAGTCCCATCGGCGCCGAGGAGTAGAGAAGGGCGCCCGCCTCCACTCGGCGGCGTTCCGGCACGACCTCGGCGACCATGGAAGCCCCCGCCGCCCATTCGCCGCCGATGCCGAGGCTGGCGATGAAGCGGAACAGGGCTAGAACGCCGATGTTAGGGGCGACGGAGCAAGCCGCCGTGCCCAGGGCGTACAGCAGCATCGTCAGCAAAAGCGTCTTGGTTCGGCCGATGCGGTCGGCAACCCTGCCGAACACGATGCCGCCCAAGCCCCAACCGACGAGGAGGAGGGAGGTGAGTATCCCCGTCCACTGTAGCGTCGCGGCTTTCGCCTCCGGGGTACCGAGCGGCAAATGGAGGAGCGTGGGCACGCAGTTGGGTGCCACATAGTTGAACAGCAGGCTGTCAAAAACGTCGAATCCCCATCCCAGCCATGCCGCCAACAGGACGGTCCACTGGTAGCCCGTCATGTCCAGCACGCGTCGTTGCGTCGCTTCCATCGTCTGAATCCCTCTTGCTTTCGGACGCAGCGACGGGGCAGAAGGACTCTCAAGCGGCCGGCGGACGGTTCCAGACCCCGCCCGCCGGTTCTGCAGACTACGGGGTGAAGATCGAGTCGGGCAAGCCGCTGTTGATCTTCATGCTCTGGTACTCGGTAACGCCCGCCACCTTGTCCTCGGCGTTCTTCACCATGCAGTACGTGGGGAACCAAACACCGTTCTCGAACTTCGGCTTCGAGTAGTAGAAGGTGGCGAGGAGTTGGCCTTCCTGGTTGAACCACACCCGGCGGGTGACGTAACGCTTGTCCTTGTCCACGAAAACGCGCTGCCGGCTGGTGTCGTCGTACTTCGGCGTCTGGTAGGTCAGGTCGAAAACCAAGTTGCCGGACTCGCGGTCGACGCGAAGAAACTTCGCGACGAACAGGTTGTTGAAGATCGCCGGCGTGATCATGCCGAAATCGAGCGTTGTTTGTCGCTTGCCGGGCGAGTTCCCGAGGTCTTCCGACTTCTTGAGCTTGATTTTCGGCACGATGTAGGTGCGTTTGGTACCCACGAGCAGCATCACGACGTCCGTATCGTCGACCGTGGACGTCAGTTTCATCATGTTCGGCTCCTTCAGGAACGCCTTGGTGGTGCCGAAGCGCTGGGAGGCGGCAAAATCACGATTGATCTTCTTCAACTCCGCCTGGTTGCTCTCCAAGATGGTCGCAGTAAACGTCGCATCCTTGAAGCTTTTCTGGACGATGTCGTCGGCGTCGAACGATTTCTGGGCATTGACGAGGGCGGCGAGGGCTACTAAAGTGGTCATCGGTTTCCGTTCTTCCTTGGATACACTACGCACCTGACATGACGTCCGATCCGTTGTCGCGTTTCCTGACGCAACGGGCCGCCCAAATGGAGCGGCGGCAACGGCTTCGTCCGATGTCGGTGCCAGAGATCAGCGCCTTGGCTATTCAGGTTTACCAGACGCTGGGCGGCAAGATTCTGCGTCTGACCGCTGTTCCGACGCTGTTCTGTCTTGCTGCGTTCGCTTTCGTGGGCAAGGTTGTGCTGCCGATGTTGGGCGAAACGAGCAACCCGTCGAGCACTTCGGTGCAGATTGGCGAGGCGATGTTCGGGATCGGGTTGGCGATCCTCGTGGGCGTGCCCCTGTTCTTGCTGGGCGTTTCGTACATCACGGGCGCCGTGACCAGCTTGGTTGCCGACTACATGACGGGGCAGGTGCCTACGGCGGAAAACGCGCGAGCGGAGGCGCTGAGGATCTTTCCCAAGCTGTTTATCCTTAAACTTCGCGAGGTTCTGGTCGGTGCGTCCGCGCTCCTCGTGTCTTTGGGCTTCCTCATGCTGAGCGCCTTGCTTGACTCCTCCTCGCCGGACGGCTGGGGAGCGGGCGGGGTCGCGGCTCTGGGGATGATCGGGATATTCGCGGGCTTCGTGGTCCTCGCCGCTGTTCACGCCAGCCACGCGCTTGCCCCTTGCGTCCTTCAAATCGAGGGGCTCTCTCCCAGGGAAGCCGCGAAGCGTAGCCGCGCCTTGGTCAAGGCCTCGAAAGTGCGTTTTCAGGCAGGGTTTGATGCGGGGGGCACCAGCGCCCTCACGAACACCTACGCCCTGATCTTCGTCGTTTGGCTGGTCTTGGCGGCAGGGGTGGGTAGCTTCATCGGCGTGCTGGAAGCGGCCGACCTCCTCCGGTTCTTAAGCGGGCCGACGTGGTTCCAAGGACTGCTTCTGGCGGCGCTTCAACTACTGCCCTGGTACTTGTTGCTTTGGGTTACCGTCCCCATCTGGTCGACCACCGCAGCGATCGTCTACTTTGAGCGCCGCGTGAGATTGGAAGGCTACGATATCGAGGCATTGGCAAAGGATGTTTGGCAAAAGGACCGTCAGGCTCGTTTCCAGCTTTAGCCTCGTGCTTTGCGCGGTGGTGGCATGCGGCGAGACCGCGACCGACGTCGCGGCGCGACTGAAGGGGAAGTCGGGAGCAGATCTCAAGCGCGAGATGCGCTCGCTCAATCCCAGCGCGTTGCCGTCGGGCGTTTCCGAATCCGTGTCGCGGGCAGTCTCCGACGATAATGCCCAGGCCTACCGGGCGGCGAAGGAGCAGATCGAGATGGCGGCGGCTGCCGAAGCGTCGTCATCGGGCAACGTCTTGGAGAAGGCGAAGCAAATCAAGTCGTCGCCTCTGTACCGCGACGTTGACCAGAAGGACGAGTCGAACTGGCTGGCGCGTGCCGCAAACCGGTTCGGCGAGTTCATCCGCGAGTTGCTTGAACGCCTGTTCGGTGGGAGGAAGAACGCTATTAGGGCGCCCAGTGTGCCGAGCGCCGCAGGAGCGGGGCTGTGGTTCACGTATCTGATGTGGATCGTGATCGGCACGACGGCGGCGGTGTTACTCGTACTCGCGGTTCGCCGCTTTCAGTTCAAGCGGTCGCTCTCCCGAAAAGCCAAGGCGATGCTTGAGGAAGACGAACCGGAGCGGACTTTGGACGAGTGGCTTGCGATGGCCGATCGGTTGGCCGCGGAAGGTAAGCACCGGGAGGCGGTGCGTTGCCTCTATCTTGCTTGCCTGCTGAAGTTCGACGAGCACAACGTGGCGCGGTTCGATCGGGGCCAAACCAACTCGGGAGCACCTGGCTAGGATCGAGTCGAGCCCGGCTCGGCCGTCAGAACTAGATTTTCGAACTCCGACGCAGGCATTCGATCGCATTTGGTACGGTCGTCGAACCGAAGGCGAGCCGGACGTTCAGCGATTCCGCACGATCTACCAGTCGATTGCCGCTCGCTTGGCGGAGGTGCCTGCCGCATGAAGAAGCGGTCCCCGTTCGTTTGGGCTTGGGTGCTGGTGGGGTTGCTTGCCGTTGCGGCGGGGCTAGTCGCCTTTGGCCGCCAAAGCCGCAACACCGTTCCAAGCGCGGCGTCATACGAGGCGAGCGGCCTTCATGCTCTCTTCGAGCTATTGCAGGCGGAGGGTATCGGACTGGTCAACCCTCGGCTCATTTTGCTGTTGCCGGGCGAAGTTGCCCTCGCCGCGTTCGTGGAGACGGACGATCTTCGGAAGTCCGCCAGACGGCGACCCTCTGGGGCGCATCTGGCGGAGCAGGCGCCGATGGCGTAAACGTCGTTTGCCTCGGTCTTCCTCCGGACTTGCTTCTGCCATGCGCAGGCGGAAGGCACTTCGCTGGACGTGGCGCGGTTCGACGGCAAGCGCAAGCTTAAGGTCAGCACGCTCGCTGACGGCAATCTTGAAGGCGTTGCGTCTTCGTTCCTCGGCAACGAGTTCGTAACCTGGCGCGACGGGGCAAGGATGCCCGTGGTGACGTTGAAGCGCAACAGTGGGACCGTCGCCGTCGTTTCAGCCGGATTGAACGCGACGAACCACTTCATCGACCGCAACGACAACGCCGCCTACGTGATGGAGGCCATCCGAAGCGTCGCCCCTCGCGGGGCTCGAATCGTGTTCTGTGAGGCAGCATTTGGCTTAGGTTCCGAACCCGGCATGATCGAATCGCTAGGGCTTTGGGCAGTCGGAGCGTGGTGGCAAATCGGCATCCTGTTTGTGCTCGCGGTCTACGCTCTCGGCAAGCCCTTTGGACTGCCGGAGGTGGTTAGGGCGAAGCAGGTCGGAGGGCGGGAGATGATCGATGCGGTGGCGAACATCTACCGACGAGCTCGCGCAGGACACGTGGCTCTGGGGGCGATGACGCGATCGGCGGATGCCGAGATCAGGCGACTTGCTAAGCTGCCACGCGACGCAGGAAGGGGAGAGCGGGATCGGGTGATTCCTGAAGATCTGGTGCGGGCGCTTGCCGAAGCCGAAGCCGCTTCCACCGAACGTCTGCCTGCCGCCGACGCCCTTAAGATCGCCCGACGGCTTGAGGAGTCCCTCGAGGCGTTTCGGCGCTCAAAGGGAACGGGTGGCCGCTGATGGACGCACTGGCGCTGATCGCGGTCTGCATGTCCATGGGGCAGCAGACGACGATGCCTTCGCCCTGGCGTGACCCGGGATTCGCAAAGTTGATTTGGGTTCAGTCGCCGAACTTTGGCGAGCGTCCGAGCCAAGCCGTGGTGGATACGGTGGTGGTCCATTCGACCGCAAACGGCTCGTTGGAGGGTACGACGCGTTGGTTCTGCAACCCGGAGAGCCAGGTGAGCGCCCACTTTACGATCGGGAAGGATGGCTCCATCGTGCAACACGTCTCGACCTTTAGCCGGGCGTGGCACGCAGGCAAGAGCGTGCTGGACGGTAAGGAGAACCTAAACGACTTCTCTCTGGGAATCGAGCTGGTGAACCTGAACGACGGCAAGGACCCGTATCCGGAGGCGCAGACCACCGCCCTCCGGTTCCTCATCGGCGCCATGAAGCGCCGATTCGATTTGAAAGTCATCACGAGCCATGAGCACGTCGCGTTGCCCCATGGGCGCAAGAGCGATCCTCTCCACTTTCCTTGGAAAGAACTGGAGGGTTTAGGGCTCAGGATCGAGCGGGACTGAGCCTTTGCCCAGTTTGCGGAGCAGATCGCCCAAGAGCGTCTGCTCGCTGGGGGTGAGGTTGGCGAACGCGTCGACGACCTCCGAGACATGGCCCGGGAGCACCCGCTCGATGACCTCGCGCCCCTTCGGGGTGAGCTCGACGATGATCGCGCGCCGGTCCTCGGGGTCGCGGCCCCGAGCCACGTAGCCTGCCTTTTCAAGGTTGTCGACCACGGTGGTGAAGTTGTTTCGGCTCTTCAGGTGCTTCTCGGCGAGGCGGCATACCATCATCGGGCCGAGGTGGTAGAGGGTCTCTAGGGCGCCGAACTGGCTGAGCGTCAACCCAGCGGCGGAGATGGACTTCGAAGCCCGATGGGAGACCGTGTCGGCGGCGCGAAACAGCTTGATGTAGGTGTCGAGAGCTCTTCGCTCGCCGTCTGTGCCAGGGTAGTGGGTTGGGGGCATATTCACCTCGAACAGTTCGATCTAGAACTATTTTCGCACTTTTCTGTTACGGAGGGAACTTGCGTGGGGTTCCATTCGTTAGTCACATATAGAACTATCCGATATCGGACTGGTTTTCGAAGTCTAGATAGGAGTCAAAAGAAGAAATGATGAACACCACCTTCCGTCTCGGCGCCGGTTTGGCGCTCCTCGCCGTTTCCGCCCTCGGGATGGCCCAGTCGAAGACCTTCAAGGTTCTGGACGACAAACTCCAGTTCCGCAACCTTGCCACCGTGGAGTCTTCCACCGACTTCGAGACCTTCACCGGCCGAACTTCCAAGGTCACGGGGTCCATTATGTTCGACGTGGCGAAGAAGACGGGCTCTGGCACGATCGAGGTGGACGCGGCTTCGATCGACACCGCGATCGAACTTCGCAACGAGCACATGCGCAGCGCGGGATGGCTCGACGTTGCCAAGTACCCGACCATCAAGTTCGCGACGACTTCGGTCAAGAGCAAGGGCGGCGACCGATATGCGATCACCGGAGCGTTCACGCTCCACGGCGTCACGCGCACCGTTTCGACGGAAGCCACCGTTCGATACCGCCCGGAGAGCGCGGAGACCAAGGCGGTCGGTTTTGAGGGCAACGTAATCCTCATCTCGACGTCCTTCAAGGTGAAGCTGAGCGATTTCGGCATCAAGATCCCCAGCCAAGCGGCCGGCAAGGTCAGCGATACGGTGGTGATCGGCCTCAAGGCCTACGCCACCGGCAAGTAAGGAGGAAATCCGATGCGGCGAATCCAAGTCCTCGTATCGGCGCTGGGCGTCCTCGGCATCTTGGCTGCCGGGATGGCGATGATCGTCGCCCAGAGCTTCGCCTCCAAGGCGCAACTCGTGCAGATCGTCAAACCGGATGCGGCGGAGGCGGCACTGTTCGGCGATTCGGCGGGGACCCCGATCGGATCGCCGCAGGAGATGATCATCAGCGACGCCAAAGCGTTTCTGCCCGGAGAAGGGAAGGACGGGGCGAAGCTGGTGAACGACGACTATTTGAAGAAGAACGGGATCTACCCACTTCAATTGCAGACGGTGCGATTCGTTTCTAACATCGTGCTCCTGGTAGGCGGCGGGCTCGGAGTTTTGGGGATCGCCGTCGGATGGTTCCTCCGGCGTCGCCTGTTGGCGAAGCCGGCGTAAACAGAGCGGGGCGGCTCCGGAAATGGAGCCGCCCCGCTTGTTAATGCTTCCGCTGCCTAGGCAGCGCGAATCTGTTCTTCGGTGAGCAGAAGCGGGTGCTTTTGCTCGGTGAAGATGCCGCCGGGTACCACGACGCGCTTGACGTCGAGGCTGCTGGGCACCTCGTACATGACGTCGAGCATGATCTCCTCGATAATGGCGCGGAGGGCGCGGGCGCCCGTCTTGCGCTTGATCGCCTCGGAGGCGATCTCGCGAAGCGCATCCGGCTCCACGATGAGTTCGACTCCATCCATGTCGAAGAACTTCGAATACTGCTTGAGAATCGCGTTCTTCGGCTCGGTGAGGATTCGGATAAGGGCGTCCTCGTCGAGTTGGTCGAGCGTTGCGACCACGGGAAGGCGGCCGATGAACTCGGGAATCAATCCGAACTTGAGAAGATCTTCCGGCAGAAGGTGGCTGAGCAAGCTTGCCGAGGCTTCCGCCTTGGTTTCCGGGTTCGCCCGGAAGCCCATGACGTTCTCCCGCATCCGCCGGCGGATCATCTCTTCGATGCCCTCGAAGGCGCCGCCGCACACGAAGAGGATGTTCCTCGTGTCGAGCTGGATGTAATCCTGCTGCGGGTGCTTGTACGTCTCGAGGCGCAATGCCGCGGTGTGCCTGGCACCTTGAGTAGAGCTCGTTGAACGCCGCCGTCACGTCCTGGGTGATCGACGGGTTCTCGCTCTTGCGGGCGATCTTGTCGATCTCGTCGACGTAGACGATGCCTCGCTCGGCAAAGCTCCTGGAGCAGCAAAGGGTCCACATCGACTCCACGCTTGGTGGTTTCGAGGATGAAGGTCTTCCATAACCCCGCCTTGGCAACTACCTCGGTCATGTCGAAGGCCTGCAGACGGCGAACGGTACGCGAGCATCTCGCGCTGGCGAGTCAAGGCGTAGCCTTGCCGAACTGCACGACGATCGGGATGTTGCTCTTCAGCCTCGACAGTCGGTTCTTCCTTCGTCGCGCGCTTGTAGCATGGGAACCGCTACCGAGGGCGCGCTTGGCGGACCTTGCCGACGCCGAAGGTCGAGGAAAGATCAACGATCTCCTTCGGCTTGTAAACCTTGGCTTCGGCAGCCTGGATTCCGGTTGCTCTCGCAGACGCGGAATTCATGAGTTCGCGTGCACGGCGCTGGCGGGGCGTCGCGGTCTTCGCTCGCCAGGATGTCGTTGCAGATACGATGGCAGGCCCGAGCAGATAGCCCTGCTGCGGCCGACGACCAGCTGGTGACCTGCTCCTTGGTCTTGCCGCACAGGCAACAGTGGTCGCGACGTTCCAGAGTTTTCGCCATTCAGTGATCCCGGTCTCCATGGACATCGCGCCGCCTGGCCCAAACCTGGTCCATCTCGTATTGCACGCCTTCTTCGCTGCTCATGAAGTAGTCGCGGTCGCAATCCTTGCGGATTTTGTCTACGTCGTGGCCGGTGTGGCGCGAGAGAATGCCGAAGATCATTTCGTTGTAGCGGTTGAACTCGGCGATCGCCACGTTCATGTCGGCGATGGTTCCGCGGGCTCCGGCGCTGCCCTGGTGGATCATGATGCGGGCGTGCTGCAGCGCGTGGCGCTTGCCCTTGGCGCCGCCGGCGAGAAGCACGGCACCCATCGAGGCCGCTTGGCCAACGCAGATGGTGGCCACGTCGGGCTTTATGATTTGCATCGCGTCGTAAATGGCAAGGCCGGCGCTGACCGATCCGCCCGGGCTGTTGATGTAGAAATCAATGTCCTTGTCCGGGTCCTCTTTCTCCAGGAACAGAAGTTGGGCGACGATCAGGTTCGCGACGTAGTCGTCGACTTCGGTGCCGAGAAAGACGATGCGGTCCTTAAGGAGCCTCGACCAAAGGTCGTAGCTCCGTTCGCCGCGCGCGGTTTGCTCAATGACGTACGGAATTCCCATGGTGATCGGTTGGCCCTCCAGGGCCGTAGGTCATATTATCGGTGCCGAGCCCGGGCATTCAATAGCCCGGGCGACGATTACGCCGATTTCGACCGGGTGTTATCGCTCAGGAACTTGGTGACCTTGCGATAGATGGCGCGGAAGTACAGGTCGTCCACCGCGCGGTTCTTCCGCAGAACGGTGAGTAGCTCCTGCGGAGCCACGTTGAACTCGCGAGCCATGTCGAAGAGTTCGATGTTCAACTCTTGGTTCGACAGCTCCATCTTCTCTTGGGCAAAGATCTCGCGCACGACCACGGCGCGCTGAACGAAGAGCTTGGCTTCCTCTTGCTGGGCTTCCACCAACTGCTCGACGGTCATGCCGTTCTCTTTGGCGTACTCCTCGAACGTCTTGCCGGCTTGGCCCTGCTCCATGGCGATATCCTGCAGCTTGCGGTTCGCCACCGACTCCCACATGGTGTCGGGGCATGCACGGTGCTGGACTGAAGCACCAAGTCGAGAATCTTCTCGTTGACGAAATCGTTGATCGCGGAGGACTTGGCGCGGACCATCTGATCCTTGAGGCGCTTTCGGAACTCGTCGAGGTTGTCCGCCTTGAAGCTCTGGGCGAAATCGTCGTCCAACTCAGGCAACTTGAACGAGCTCATCGAGCGAAGGGTGACGGTGCAGTGGAACTGCTTGCCCGCCCAATCCTTCTCCTGGAACTCCTTGGGGAACTTCAGGTCGAGGCTCTTCATCTCCTCGGCGTTCATGCCCGTCAGGGCGCCGTCGAGGGCCTTGAACGTTTTGCCGATGACGATCATGAAGTTTCGGCCGTCGCCTTCCTCTCCGTCCACCCGGATGTTCACCACGGCGGAATCGCCCTCTTGGGCGCCTCGGTCGGTGATCGTCTCACGAGTGCCCTTGCGCTTGCGCATCTCCTCGATCTGTTCGTCGACTTCCGCATCGGTGACTTCGTCGGAGGGTCGCTCGATCTCGAGGGTCTTGTAGTCGCCCAACTCAACCTGCGGAGGAAGCGGGACTTTGGCGGAGAACTCGCACGCCGACTCTTCTTCGCTGAGCTTGCTGACCTCAACCGAGGGCTGGCCGGCGGGTTCGAGCTTCATTTCACCGAGGGCTTCCTTGAACGCCTTCTCAATGACGTTTTCGGCGGCCATGTCGCGAATCGCCTCGGGCGCAACGTTCTGTTGCACCAGGTGCTTGGGCGCGTGGCCCGGACGGAAGCCGGGAATGCGGA
This sequence comes from Fimbriimonadales bacterium, assembly GCA_046330155.1. Taxonomy (GTDB): domain Bacteria; phylum Armatimonadota; class Fimbriimonadia; order Fimbriimonadales; family Fimbriimonadaceae; genus CALMEF01. The sequence goes on from JAXLTH010000013.1 coordinate 54,383, forward strand.
CCCGCTTGGCAGCCTGCCGGTAGGCCTTGTCGAAGGCTTGGGCAACTTGCTCAGGGGAACAGACGACGTTCAGCTTGACCGTACAGGGGTTGAGATCTTCGCGGGTGACTTGCATGGCCGATCAAAAAGAAGCGCCCACCGAGGGCGCGAGCGTTGGGATATGGTACCCGCTTAGCGGGAAGCGGGTACCGGATCGCCAGAGGCTTCTCGATTCGCCTCGTCGCGGGGTTTCACTACCACCGAAGCGAGAACCGAGATCGCCAAGATCCCCACGATGATGAGCAGGGAAGGCCCTATGGGGAACTTGTTGCCCAAGCCGTTGTAGATCATCTTGCCGCCGACGAAGGCGAGGATCGTGGCGAGGCCGTAGCTGAGGTAGCGGAACAACCCCATGAGGCCGGCGATGGCGAAGAACAGCGACCTGAGGCCAAGGATCGCAAAGACGTTCGACGTGTACACGATGAACGGGTCTTTGGTGATCGCGAGGACGGCGGGAATCGAGTCGAGGGCGAACACAACGTCCGTGAACTCGACCAACGCCAAGACCAAGAGCAGCGGAGTGGCCAGGAGCTTGCCGCCCCGACGCACCAAGAAGCGATCGCCCTCGTAGGACTCCGTCATCGGGACGAAGCGCCGAAACGCCCGGATAAGGGGATTCTTCTCGGGATCGACGTTCTTCCCGTGGACCACCGCCATCTTGATGCCCGTGAGGATGAGAAAGCCGCCGAAGAGGAAGACCAACCAGTGGAACTTCTCGAGGAGCGCGACTCCGGCAAAGATGAAGGCGGCGCGGAAGAGAAGGGCGCCCAAAATGCCCCAGAAGAGCACCTTGTGTTTGTAGGCCTCGGGCACTTTGAAGTACGCGAAGACCATGAGGAACACGAAGATGTTGTCGATGCTGAGCGACTTCTCTACGACGTAGCCGGTCAGGAACTCCAACCCGGGCTGCGGGCCAAGTTGGAGGTAGATCCAGGCGTTGAACCCCAGGGCCAGTCCGATCCAAACCGCGCTCCAAGTGAGAGCCTCTTTCACGCCGACCGCGTGCGACTTCCGGTGGAACACGCCGAGGTCGAGCGCCAGCATCAACAGGACGAATCCGTTGAAGAGCAGCCAGCCCCAAAGCGGGATGTTAAGCGTTTCGTTCATTTCCTACCCCCCTCCCTGTGCGTCAATCGAAGATCTCTTCGAGCCAAGACTTGCGGCGCTTGCCGTAGCCCGGTTTGCGATCGTCGTAGCGGTCGTCGTCGTACGCCCCGCGAGCCGGCGGGCGAGCTTCAGCCGGTACCGAGCGCTCCAGAATCTTGTCGAGTTCTCCGCGGTCGAGCCAGACGCCGCGGCACTGAGGGCAATAGTCGATTTCCACTCCTTGTCGTTCGGAAATCACAAGGTCGAGCGTGCAGTTAGGACACTTCATGTTCATTCGGTTCTCCGTAAGGTCTGCCCCGCAGGGCGGGGCAGAGTCGTTCACGCGGCGCGGCGCGTGGTTAGGGCGGCCAGGCGTCGAACTCGCTCCTGGATCGGGGGGTGAGTGGAGAAGAGGGCGGCCAAGCCTCCCCCTCTCAGCGGGTTCACGATATATAGGGGCGCGACCGAAGGCTGCGCGTGGGCAGGGATCGCGTCGTTACCGCGTTCCAACTTCAAGAGGGCGTTGGCCAATCCGGCGGGCGTGCCGGCAATGTCGGCGCCAATCCGATCCGCCTCGTACTCCCGAGCCCGAGAGATGCCGAGTTGGATCAGCATGGCGGCGATCGGCGCGACCATGGCCATGAGCAAAAGGCCAATCGGGTTCGCGTCTTCATCGTTCGATCCGCCGCCGAACAGGGCTGAGATCTGCGCGAAGTTGGCGATCATGCTGATGGCGCCCGCAAGGCACGCAACCATCGTCATGGTGAGCGTGTCCCGATTCTTGATGTGAGCCAGCTCGTGGGCGATCACCCCCTCGACCTCTGAGCGGTCAAGCAGGTCGAGGAGGCCGGTGTTCACCGCGACCGCAGCGTGCTTCGGGCTTCGGCCCGTGGCAAACGCGTTGGGGCTGGGGTCGTCGATCACGTAAAGGCGCGGCATCGGCAGCCCGGCTCGCGTTCGGAGCCGGTCGACCATTTGAAACAGCTCGGGGGCATCCTCGGCCCCAACTGGGCGGGCGCTGGTCATTCGCAGAATGAGGCGATCGCTGAACCAGAACGTGGCGACGTTCATGGCGACCGCGATGCCGAAGGCGATGACGGCCCCCATTCCGCCGCCGATCAGGCTCCCGCACCAAACCAGGAGGGCGGAGAGGCCTGCAAACAACAATCCGACTTTGATCGTTTTCATCGTTTTCGTTTCAGCGAGCCCCCGGAAACGAAAAAAGACCTCCGCTGCAGGGTCTCTGCAGCGGAGGTCTTGCGCTTTAAGTCGGGAACCGGTCCGCCTTCGGACGTCGTGACGATTCCTGACCCTGAACTTCAGGGCGCTACTCCCCTCCGGGATTCGCTTGCCCTTTCAACGAAAGGTGTTTCGCGAAAGTTCCAGCCGGACGCAAGAAATTTCGTCGCGAACGCCGGCGAGTCAGCAGAAGTAGAATTGGGCGTGGACAAACTCATCCTGGCGGCGCCCCGAGGCTTCTGCGCGGGCGTAGCCTATGCGATCGAGGTCGTGGATCTTGCGCTACGAATTCATGGCGCACCCGTCTACGTTCGGCACGCCATCGTCCACAACGAGTGGGTCGTCAAGAGCTTTGAGGAACGCGGAGTCGTGTTCGTCGAGGACATCCACGAGATCCCGGCAGGTTCTGTCGTCGTCTACTCGGCGCACGGCGTATCGCCCGAAGTCCGAAGGCAGAGCCGGGAGCGAGGGCTGACGATCATCGACGCAACGTGTCCCCTGGTCACCAAAGTGCACAACGAGGCGAGGCACTTTGCCGACAAGGGCTATTTCATGATCTACATCGGCCACGAAGGCCACGTAGAGGCCGAGGGCACAATGGGGGAGGCGCCCGACCGGATGGTGTTGGTGGAGACTCCCGAAGACGCCGAGGCGCTTGTGGTCGATCATCACGACAAACTGGCGGTGCTCACCCAAACGACCCTGAGCGTGGACGAAGTCACGAAGACGCTGGAAGTTCTCCGTCGCCGTTTCCCCCATTTGGAGACTCCCAAGAAGGAAGACATCTGCTACGCCACCACCAATCGGCAGGCGGCGATTCGAGAGATGGCTCAGCAGTGCGACCTCGTCGTGATCGTGGGCTCCAAGACCTCGTCGAACAGCAACCGCCTTCGGGAGGTTGCGGAATCGTTTGGCGTGGAGGCTCGCCTGATCAACGGCGTCGACGGCGTGGACCCGGATTGGAGGAACTACAAGGTGGTTGGCGTCTCGAGCGGGGCTTCGACTCCGGAGACCCTGGTGGAGGACGTCGTGGGCAAGTTGCTGGAAGGATGTCCCCAGGTACCGGTAGTCACCCTCGAAACCGTCAAGGAAGATCTGAGTTTCCGCCCGCCGCGAGACCTTATCCAACTGGCCCAGGCTCGGTGAACCCTTCTCGCACGTCCCGCGTATCCAATCTTTAGATGGCGGAGAACTTGGAAGCAGACAAGGCGACGTTGTTTTTCGACGGCGTCTGCAACCTCTGCAATAGGACCGTTGATTTCCTGATTCGGCACGACCGGAACGGAGAGCTACGCTACGCCAGCCTTCAGGGTGAGACGGCAAGGACCGCGGTCCCAGAGTTCGTGCAAGAGCAGGGCTTGGGCACGGTGGTTTTGGTCGATCGCGACGGCAAGCACGTCCGCTCCACCGCTATCGGAAGGTCCTTGCGCATTGTGGGCGGGTTCTGGGGGATGTTGGGTTCCCTTCTGCTGCTCATTCCGCGGCCGATTCGGGACGCCGCTTACCGCTGGGTGGCTCGAAACCGGTTCCGATGGTTTGGACGGCGGGACAGTTGCCGCTTGCCCACTCCGGAAGAACGATTGCTCTTCCTGCCTTAGCGAAGCCGCTCGAACGCTTCGACGGCATAGAGTTTGTGGTTGGGCAACGAGTTGGCTGCCTCGGCAAACCCTCTCCAAAAGATCAAGCTGAAGAGTTGGTCGGGAAGGCTTTCGCTCGGACCATAGAGGTCGCCGATGTTCCCGTCCAGAATCCGCATGCTCTCCAGAATCTCCGCCAACTCGGCAAGGCCTTGTTCCGACTGACCGGGGTCGCAGAGGCGCTGGCTCATGGTGAGGTAGTCGAAGACGCGGGTTGCATCCGGTGTCGCCCCGTGGGTGCCCCGAACCTCCACGCGGTAGACCTCGGGAGCCTCGTCCAGCATCCCCATGGACTGTAAAAGCAGGCCCTTTTCGGCGAGAACGTCCAATCCGTCGTTTGCGGCTTCCACGGAACGGTACTGAGAAAGCAGAAGGTGGCGCGACGGGTTCGGCACGCTTCGCCACAAGGTCATCCGTACGAAGCCAGGCACTTCGGTGAGCGCGAGGTTGCTCCGGTCGACGAACGAGGGGGCATCGGTTTCGAAACCCGGAGAGAGAAGGCCGGTGGCGACGACGAGGATCTCCATGTGCTGTTACCGAAAGTATGCAGAAATGCGGGGTGAGGTTTCAGTTCTGGGACTCCGATAAGTTCAATGGGTCTGAAAATCGACTTGGCCTACGCCACACGAATACCAGCAAACATGCTTGGGACGATGGGGAAGGGGGCATGGAAGGACGAGGACAGGCCTAGCCAACGGAGGACTTGAACGCAAGCTATGAATCGCATCAAGAAAAGTAAGGGCTTTACGCTCGTCGAGATCATGATCGTGGTCTTGATCATCGGAATCCTGCTCGCCATCGCCGTCCCGAACTTTGTGAAGGCGCGAGAGACGAGCCGCACCAAGACCTGTATCGCCAACCTTCGCCAGATCGAAGCGGCCAAGGAGCAGGCATGTATGGAGGGGCAACACGACACCGCGTGGTCGCCCGCACAAGCCGACCTCTCGCCCGATTACGTCAAGACCTGGCCGTCGTGCCCGAGCGGTGGTGCTTACACCATCGGCGACATGTCGACGAAGCCGACGTGCGACAAGGCTGGTCACGTCCTTCCGTAAGGACCGGACACAGCACGATCTAGCGGGGGTGGCTGCCGTAAGGCGCCGCCCCCGTTTCTATTCAATGGGAGAGAAAAATGAAGTTCAGACGAGGTTTTAGTCTGATCGAAGTACTCATCGCCGTGTTCGTGGTGAGCCTCTGCGCCGTCGTGGTGGCAGCCACCATGCCGACGGCCAACCGGTCTCGTAGAAAGGCGGACCTGACCAGCAAAGCGGTCGGCCTTGCCCAGAAGCAGGTGGAGGCCATCCGAGGGTTGGGTTACGCCAACGCGACGGCCAGTCAGTTGCAGAGCTATGGGCTCATCGATAGCGTTTCCCCGGTTTCTACGGACACGTACAGCTTTACGAACTCGGACAGTGCGCGCCTGGACAATCCCTCTCGGGTTTTGCCGAGCGGGGTGGGGCGCGTGAAGATCGAGCAGGCCGACATCGACCTTCGCCGCATCACCGTGACGGTGACTTGGAGCGATATGGGGACAACCCGCTCGTTCACCTTGGGAACCCTGGTGGCAAACCTATGAAAAGTAAGAGACGTACGCGCGGCGTAACGATGGTCGAGGTCACGGTAGCCGCGAGCATCGGCGTTATGGTGCTCTTCGGAGCGGTCATGACCTTGGTCTTCGGTATGACCAGCTGGGTGCAAGGCGAGTCTCGAATCGTCGCAGAGAGCGACGCGCAATCGGGCATTCGCGCCATTAGCCAGCGTCTCCGCGAGGCCATGGCGGTTTCGGTGGACGCCAATGGCAAGGGGCTCGCTTACCGACTCCCCAAGAAAGACGATGGCGGCAACTACCTGGTGCCCGCGATTTGGGACGGCGTCAGCCGGCGAATCGAGTTCTCCAACGGGGACATCGACCTTGTCGATGGCGACGTGCGGCGAACCATTTGCGAAGGAGTGGTGCTCACCGACCCCCTGTCAAACGGCGGAACGGGGACCTACCCGATTTTTCGGGCCGGGTCAGGATCGATCACCCGACAGGTGACGGTCCAGATCGTACGACAAACCAACGGGTCCCGAAACAAGACCATTACCAGCCGGCGGCTTGAAACCATCTACCTGCGCAACATTCCGGAGTTGCGGAACTAACCCTGCAAGGGAGGAACAGATGACAGCACGCAAAAGATTTGCCCGACACCGACGTGGAAACGCCCTGCTAACGACTTTCGGCGTCTTCACGCTTCTCACCGTGGCGGCAACCTCGTTCATCAACAGCTCGACCCAGACGGTGCGCATCGCCAATCGGCAGCGCCTCGACGTGCAGACCACCCACCTGTGCGAGGCAGGCGTCCAAAGCGTCCTGCGGAGTCTCTGGCGGCCCTTCAAGATCAACCAGACGTTTACCGACATGAACAACCGATGCTCGGGCAGTTCGGTAAACGCTCCGGGGGCGTCCTTGTCGGGCGTAATCCCCGGCGTAGGGCGGTTTTCGGCAGGTGTCGTCGCCTACTCGAGCCCGGACACTTACGCTCGAATCTGCACGGTTAGAGCCGTCGGCTACGTCGACTCGAACAACAACGGCAGCCTCGACCCGGGCGAACCGCGCAAAGTGGTCGACGTGAGCTCCCGATTCGAGTTGGCGCGAAGCCAAGTGTTTGACTACACCTACTTTGTGAACAACTACGGATGGATGGACGGCTTTGGCCCGTCGGACCTGATCGTTAACGGCGACATGCGCGCCAACGGCAACTTCACCTTCACGAACGGATCGCCCACCATCAACGGATCCGTGGTTGCCTGCGCGAACGAAAAGTTGGTTCCCAAGGCCCTCGGCTTGATCAACACGCCTCCGGTCAAGATGAGCACCAGCACCTATCGCACCAACGCGGCGAACAACCCCCGTTGGCGTCAGGGCTACTCTTCCGCAACCCACGGCGCCTACGGGTCCACCAACTTCGAAAAGTGGCGCGACTTCGTTTTCAACTCCGACGCCTCGGTCGTGGGCACGCGAACCCAGGGCGCGGTACTCGCCGACTCCAACGGAACCCAGGCTTGGAACAGGCAATCGACTGGCGTCTCGGCAACCACGACGATGCTAGATCAGAGCCCGACCGACGAGGTCGTGATGCCCGATCTAAGCGATCTCACGTACTACCAGAACCTGTCGGCGAACTACGTCGACACGAAAGCCGCATACGGCGACGGCACGACGAACCCCAACTACGGGCAGGGCGCCTACGTGGACGTTTGGGACCAAACCCTTAACGGTGGTTCCGGCGCCTACAAGCGCATCTCGACCAACGGCGTCGTGGTCGGCTCGGCCGCCCTGATCGGTACGTCTTCCAAGCCCATCATCATCCACGGCCCCGTGACCTTTACGCAGGACTGCGTCATCAAGGGATACATTCAGGGCCAGGGGACGATCTACACGGGACGAAACGTCCACCTGGTGGGGTCTCTTCGCTACAAGAACGGCCCGGACTTTCGCGGGAGCGACCAGACGGCGATCGACAACGCCAACGAGAAGAAGGATATGGTGGCGCTTGCCGCACGGGGTTCCGTCATCATGGGCAACCCCGCGACCTTCACCGACAGCTACCCGCTGCAGTACATGACCCCGCCCTTCACCAAGGGCAGATACGACGACAACGGCAACTGGATCCCGCCCTTCAACGCCAAGGAGATCGACTCGACCGGGACGATGCGCTACAAGTCGGTGATGGGGAACACCTACCTGAACTCCATTGCGGAAGGCATCAACCAGATTGATGCGGTGCTTTACACGAACTTCGTGGGCGGCGGCAACATCGGTACCGGAGGTGGCGGCGTGGCCTTTAACGGCAGCATCATCAGCAAGGATGAGGCGATGGTCGTTTTCAGTATGCCTATGACCATGAACTACGACCACCGGATTCGGGAAAGGAACTTGACCTCGACGCCTCTAATCGACCTTCAACTTCCCCGAAGCCCCGTCATGCTTCGCAGCACTTGGCAAGATCGAGGATTTTCGCTCGACTAGATTTCAAGGAGAACTTAGAATGCTCAAGCGTCTCATCCCAGTATTCGTCGTTTTCGGATTTGTCTTTGCTAAATCGCCGGCTCCGATCTACGATCGCCCCAGCGATTTCAAGCCTGTTCCCGAGCGTAGCCAAGACGAGGTTGCCAAGGAGCAGTTGATGCAGCGCACGCAAGGCGAAGTGGGCCAAGTGGAAGCCGACACAACGCCCGAATCTGCCGCTCATGAAATGTCGGAGCAACAAGCGGCAGCCGACCTGTCGTCTGCCAACTCGGGACGGGATACGCTCATCAACGCCGAATCCGACCTGAAGTCGGCCAAGTCGAAGCCCCAGCGCAACCTGATGTGGGGCCTCCTCTTCTTGGCGCTTGGCTTTGGCGTCGTGCTCGGTATTCGACAGTGGGCGAACCGCGCGATTCCGTATCCAGAATCAACTCCGCGGTTCAAGTAAGCCGCCCCCGCCTACCCAGCCACCGCTGACATAATGGTTTCCCATGCAGCGGTGGACTGAGTACCGATGGATTTGAGTGCCGACTTCTGGTTGGCGATCGCCCTGATCGTGTTCGGCTCCTTCTGGGTTGCCGTGTACAACTGGGCGCTGTTCCGGCTCGGCAAGCGGCTCGCTTCGAAGTACCGGACTCGAACGAAACCGGGCCGCATTTACTTCTGGCTCGGGTTTTACGCGGCGGCGCCAGGAGTCGCGATCGCTCTCTTCCTGAGCGGATGGGGCATGGTGGCGATGACGGTACTCGGGTCGTGGATTCTCCACTACCAGGCGCTTGCTGCGGGCTATTGGTACGGCCTGGAATCCGGAAGCAGGGAAGACCATCGGAGGTTTCGCGAGCGCGCCGAGGACTGGCTCTCGCACTGGGAGACGCCGCCCGCGCTCCGCGAGGATTCGGACGTCACCGATCGGCTTTGACGTCGATGCCTTCGGCCACGTAGCCCGTGATCCGCATCCCCAGCGGAGCCTTGATCGTTCGCCCCTTGAGCATCCGGCCCAGGCGGTTTGCCGTATCGTCGAGCAGCCCGACCAACTCTCCGACCCCGTTTAGAACCGCCAAAGGCTGCCCGCCAAGAGCCGCTTCGGCGAGCCCCTTGCCGCTGGCAAGGGATTTCAGGGCGCGAAGCGTGCCGTCGGAGTCCGATTTCAGCTGCGCCTCAGCTTGTCGCAAGCCCAGTTGCTCAACGGCGCGACGCAGGGTGTCGGCGGGAACGTGGTCGAGTTCGTCGGAGTTTCCGGAGGCCAGCGCCTCGGCGGCCTTTGAGAGGGCGTCGCGCAACGCTTGATCTTGCCAAACCGGGTCCAGGTTCACGGCGGACCGGCTCGTGTTCTCACGGTCGAAGTCGAAACGGGCGTCCTTCTTGCCGCCCTGGTCCGCAGAAATCGTAACTCGCCGGCCGTCGACCGCATCGACGCCTTCGAGTTCGATGGCCAAACGAGCCGGTTGCCGCATCAAGCCCGACAAGGTGCCCTCGTTTCGCGACCAGACCACTTTGCCCTGCGCCCGCGCGCCTTCGGCGATCAGTACCCGCCCGTTCGAATCCGCCACCGGCTCGGCGACCACGAGATCGACGAGGTCTCCTTCGTTTTGTTTGCCCGCCTCCAGCGGCGTGGCGAGGGCAAGTTCCACCCGCGTGCCCGCGGGAAGATGAGCCATTGTCTGGCTTTCGGCAGGCTTTGGGGAGCATCCCGAAAGCGCGGCGGCAAGAACGGGGAGGAGGAAAAGGCGTCGGATCATCGCAAAGTGGGTGGTTTTCGAAAGAACTTTAGCGCGAGCGGCATCGTCTGTGGCTTAGACGATCGTCGTTCGCGGTAAAGTTGGCGAATCTTCCGTTCGGGGCTACAATGTAAAGGTCCCGAAGCCAGAGTGCTTGCCCGAGCCCTCAGGTGGAAGTGCCCGCTTAGCTTTGTGCGGAGATGGGATGAGGTGGAAAAACCGTTGATCCAAGGAACTAATACGAAGATTCGGATGGGCGCTTACAGTTGCGCCGTCCTCGCTTTGGGTCTCGTTGCAGCCTACTTTGGCGCAGGAAACGTGCGCGCAAGCGTGGCTAAGACGGGCAAGGAAGCAGGACTCGCGAGAACGATCGCCCCAAAGCAGGGGATCGGCTTTGTCGAGAATAAAGGCCAATGGGCGGATCAAGCGCTCTTCTATGCGGGGGCTCCGGGCCTCGACGTGTGGATGAACCGCTCCGGCATCGTCTACGACCTTTATCGAAAGACCATGCCCGGCATGGACCGTGAACTGGGCACGCTCGAACTGAAGCCCAGCAAGCGCTCCGGCCATGTGGTGGCGATGGACTTCTTAGGTTCTCGCCCGCAGGCCCAAGGCCGCGGCGTCAACCAGCTAGAAGGCCACATGAACTACATTCGTGGCAACCGAAGCGCCACGAACGTCGGCATGTTCGAAGAAGCTTGGCTGGACAGTCTTTACGATGGCATTAGCCTCCGCATGTACGCGGACCAAGGAAAGCCCCGCTTCGACCTGATCGTCGATGCCGGCGCCGACCCCAGCCAGATCGCTTGGACCTATCGAGGCGCTTACAGCGTCAAGCCCGGCCCGAACGGCACCATTCTGTTGGGCACTCGGTTCGGCGACCTTGCGGTAGCGGACCTGATGGCGTTCCAGAACGGAGCCAACGGGCGAGTGAAGGTTTCGGCCAGCTTTAACGTGGGCAAGGACGGCGTGGTTCGCCTGAACCTGGGCAGCTACGACCGCAACCGCGACCTCGTTATCGACCCGGTCGTTTACTCCACGCTCTTCGGCTCGTTCGGCATTCCGCCGTTCATCCCCGGCAACGACATCGCTCGAGCGGTGGCGGTCGACCAGTTCAACAACGCTTATGTAACCGGTCAGACAGACTGTCCCTTCTATCCGGTGACGAGCGGCGCCTACGACAACTCGGTTGCGGGCACCGACGCGTTCATCACCAAGTTTAAGTCCGACGCCACCTCGCTGATCTACTCCACCGTTATCGGCGGCGGAGGCACGGAGATCGGTCTCGGCATCGCCGTCGACAGTCAGGGCAGAGCGCACATCGCGGGCGAAACCAACTCGGTTTCCGACGTGCCTGCCGATGCCTTCCCGACGACGGACGGAGCTCCGCAGCGCGCTTGGGGCGGCGGCATCGATCCGCTCACCCTCGAGCCTTTGTTCGACGCCTTCGCCGCCCGTCTTTCGGCGGATGGCACGAACCTGGAGTTCGGCACGTACATTGGCGGCAACGGCAACCTCTTCCAGACGCAGCGCGGCAACGACGTGGCTTACGGAATCGGGCTTGACGCCGACGGCAACATGTACATCGCGGGCCAAGCCGAGTCCAACGACTTCCCGACGACCAACTCCAGCCTTGAGCCTAATCCCCAAGGACTGCGAGACGGCTTTGTGGTCAAGATTACGGCTGACCTCGTCTTCGATTGGAGCACCTTTATCGGCGGCTCCAGCTCGGACACGATTCGCGGCATTGCGGTAGACCCGGCGGGCTATGCCCATCTTACGGGCGCCACTAGCTCGGCGAACTACCCGACCACGGCGGGCGCCTTCGACCGGACGGTGCAGAACGGCGACGCCTTCGTTACGAAGCTCGTTCCCACCGGCGATGACCTCGAGTTCTCGACGGTCATCGGTGGCAGTGCCTCGGACTCCGCGGTTTCGATCGCGATCGACTCGGACGGCAACAGCTACATTTGCGGTGCGACCCAGTCGGTCGACTTCCCGCGAACCTGGGGTTGCTACGACAACGCGTTTAGCCCCGACTTTGAGAACTTTGTGACCAAGGTCGCGCTGGACGGCGCTTCGCTTCGCTACTCCACGTTCATGAACGGTGGCGGTACGCAGACCGGCATTGCGGTCGACGACCAGGGCGTGGCGCACATCTGCGGCATCGTCTTGTTCCCGGTGATCGCAACGACGCCGACGGCGGACGATCCCACCTATAACGGCCCGAACAACCCGCTGCGCATCGGCGACGCCTATCTGCAGGCGCTCAACGAGGCCGGCAGCGATCTCGTTTACGGCAGCTACTTCGGCGGCGAAGAAGACGACGGTGCCCTTGGCATGACGGTCGACCATTCGCGCAACGCCTACTTCGTTGGCTTCAGCAACTCGTGGACCGAGGGTACGAAGAATCCGTTCCCGACCACCCCGGGCGTCTTCAAGCCGGCGATGTCCAACGACAACGCTCCTAACCTTCCGTTCTGGGATGCGTTCTTGATCAAGGCGAAGGTTCGCCCCGCCCCGATCATTCGCACCTTTACGATCGCTCCGGTTCAGCTTGCGGGTACCGAGAAGGCCGTTGGCACCATCACCCTGTCGCAGCCGGCTTCGCCGGGCGGCGCGGTGATCACCCTTGCCAGCGACAACGACACGGTTGCGTGGCCCGACAACGGCGGGACGATCCTGGACACCATCATCATCCCTGAGGGTGCCGACACGGCGACCTTCGACGTGGCAACGGCGGACGTGACGCAGACCTACACGGTCAACATCACGGCCGAACTGGAAGGCGATCGCACTATTGCGAGCCTGACCGTTGCCCCGTGGCTCACGAACCTCTCGCTCAGCCCCAACTCGATCATCGGCGGCAACAAGGTTACGGGTCGCGTGACCCTGTACCGGCCGGCGCCTCAAGCGGGCATCAAGGTGGAAGTGACGTCGAGCAACACGTCGGTCGCTTACGCGGTCGATACGAACGATCAGCCGATCACGGACTTCACGGTTCCGGCTGGCAACACCTCGAACACCTTCACGATCAAGACGCGCGGCGTCGATTCGACGACCACGGTCTCGATCCTCACCCGCATCATCGATCCGAACCTCGCGGTGGTTCGCTCGCAGCTTCTCACGATCCGGCCGGCCAAGCTCAAGAGCTTGACCTTCAATCCGACGAACGTGAACGGCGGCCAGCGCTCCGTGGGCACGATCACCCTCGATGGTGAGACAGGCCCGACGCCGGTTCGATTCAACCTTACGCTGGGTACGGGTACGGCTCCGGTAACGGTCCCGTCTCCGATTACGGTCGGCGCGCGCAAGACCTTCGTGAACTTCTATGCCACGACGGGCTTCGTGACCTCCAACTCGTTCCGGAACGTGATCGCCACGCGGCAGTCCGATGCGACGCAAACGAAGCAGGGAACCCTCTTCGTGGACGCCATCGACATGTCGGGTATCACGCTGAGCTCGAACAACGTCCAAGGCGGCGCCGTCGTCACGGGCTTCCTTGAGTTGACGCGCCCGGCGAGCACGGGTGGCTTCACCTTCAACATCACGTCGAGCAACCCGACGGTTGCCCCGATCGATGGAACGGGTTCGATGACCATTCCGGCGGGTGCGCTCCGAAGCTCGAACTTCGTGATCCGCACGAAGGTGATCAAGACGTTGACCAACGTCACGATCACGGCTTCGAAGACGGGTTACACTTCGCGCACGGCTTCGCTTACGATCCGACCGGTCTCGTTCACGCTCGACGTGACGCCCACTACGGTGGTCGGCGGCGAGCAGAACGTTTCGGGCACGATCACGATGAGTGAGGCGCCGAACAGCTCGGTGACCATCTCGTTGACGTCGAGCAGCCCGGCTGCCTTGTCCGTCCCGGCTTCGGTGACCATCACCAATCCGAACACGACGGCGAACTTCACGGGAACCACTTCGGTTGTGGTTAGCGACGTTACGGTTACGATCACGGCGAGCACGCCGGCCGTACCGACCGCGTTGACCGCCACCAAGCAGGTGCTCGTCCAGGCTCCTCCTCCTCGCCTGACGGCGATCACGTTCACCCCGAGCATCGTGGTGGGCGGAAACACGGTCCTGGGTAGGGTCATCCTCGAGCGTCCGGCTCCGTCCGGAGGCGTGGTGGTCACGCTCAGCAAGGATCCGAACGCCACGGGTAGCCCGTTCGTGACGATCCCGACGACGGTCACCATTCCGGCAGGCGCGCGCAACGTGGCGTTCAACATCACCACGACGCAGCCGTCCCGAACGGTCGCCACGACGATCACGGCGAGCACCGGACCGAACGCTCCGACCGTGAGCAGAACGCTGACGATAACCCGAAGTTAAGCTTCGGCAAAGTTAGCAGGATACAAGGCCCAGGCGAACCCGCCTGGGCCTTTGTACGTCAAATAGGATTGAGGTACAGTGCAGAACGTGAGCGGTAAAACCGGTCTCTTTGTAGTAGGAGTTGTGGCGGGTGTCGTTGGCGCCTTGGCCTATTTGCGAGTACGCGGCAAGGATGCTGCGGTGAGTGCCGAGCGCCTGACGGATTCCGTCGATAGCAAACTTCGAGAACTCGAGTCGCGCATCGACTCGAACGTGCATCTCGATCTCGTTCAGCGCACCGCCTAGTCCCCTAGCGGATTTCTTTTGAAAGTACTTCGCCGGAAGTGCTGAGTTCGTACACCAAGGGCACGCCCGTGTCTAGGTTCAACTCCAAGACTTCCTCCTTCGAGAGGTTGTCCAGCATCATTACGATCGACCTATTCGAGTTGCCGTGGGCAACGACAAGCACGTTCTTGCCTTGTCGAATGTCGCCCATGATGCATCGCTCAAAGAACGGAACCGTACGTTCTGCCGTGTTCTTGAGCGCCTCGCCACCGGGGGGTGGCACGTCGTAGCTTCGACGCCAAATCTTCACCTGCTCTTCGCCGTATTGACGGCGCAGGTCGTCCTTGTTGAGGCCTTGCAGGTTCCCATAGTGGCGCTCGTTGAGCGCTTGGTCGCGGATGACGGGGAGGTTCCAACCGCGAGCCTCCATGATGATGTCCAACGTCTTCTGGGCTCGCCGGAGGGCGCTTGTATAGGCAACATCGAACTTCAGGTCGCCGAGCTTCTGGGCGGCGTTGCGGGCTTCTTCTTCGCCCTGCGCTGTGAGCGGGACGTCCACCCATCCGGTAAATCGATTCTCAAGGTTCCAAAGAGACTGGCCGTGGCGGATGAGAACGAGAGTGGGCATCGGATAGATGTTATCCGATCCTTTCGCGCAGAAACAGGATCATGTCCGTCTCGGGAAACGAGGCGTTGCCTTCGCTTTCCGCCAAGCCTCTCAGATGGCCTCGGTGGTAGGTTCCATGGTTCAGAACGTGCAGGACGATGTCGCCCAACGGTTGGGTGAACTCCTCGCCCCTTAGGTTCTGGTAGGTGATCGGCTCGTTTAGGTCCATGCCTTCAACGAGTGAAATCCAAGTTCGGGAGTAGATGAGGAAGAGATCGGACATCGAGACGTTGTCGTCAGGCGCCGGCGCCAGAACTCCGCACCGCTCAAGCCAGATGCGCTGAGCCTCCAGCATGTGTTCCATTACCCGGTGGACGCGCTCCAGGTCTCGGAACCCGGCAAGGGCGCCCAACCACTGCCGATTCGCCCACAGGTCGTAGTCGAATCCACGGATAAGAAAACGGATCGGGTCCATTACAGAAACTCCACCACTCTGCCCGCAGGCTCGCCGATGCGCTCGCCTTCATAAACGCCGATCATCCCGTTCACAAAGACGTGTACGGGCTTCCCTAGGAATCGCTCGCCTTCGAACGGGCTCCAACCGCACTTAGACTCCACGTCATCTCGGCTGAATGTCCAGGGCATCTGAAGGTCGACCAGCACCAGGTCGGCATCGAATCCCTCTTTGATGAAGCCCTTGTCCCGAATGTTGTAGATGCGAGCCGGGTTCTCGCAGCCCAGCCTAACCACCTGGTTCACGGAGAGAAGCCGATCACGTTGGGCAAGGGTTAGAAAGGCGGGGAGCATGGTCTGGACGCCGGGCATCCCGCTGGGCGACTTTGGGTAGGGCAGGGCCTTCTCTTCCAGCGTGTGAGGCGCGTGGTCGCTTCCGATGACATCGAAGCACCCGTCGGTTAGGGCTTTCCTCAGCGCCTGGCGATGGGAGTCGTCCCGAACCGGTGGGTTCATCTGGGCGAGAGACCCCAAGCGGTCGTAGCAATCGGGTGCCGCAAACCAGAGGTGCTGTGGCGTCACTTCGCAGGTGCAAACGCCTTTGCGTCGACCCTCAGCCAAGAGCGGAAGTTCGTCGGCGGTGGAGACGTGCAGCACGTGAACCTTGGCGTTCTCTTCTTCCGCAATTCTGAGGAGCCGCTCGGTCGCCATTCGCGCGCACTCCGCGTCTCGCAGGTGAGGGTGCTCCCTCGGGTGAGGTTGTGCGGACAGCAGCGCCTTTCGTTCTTCAAGGCGTGCGTGATCCTCGGCATGAACAGGGCATCGCTTTCTCGCGTGGCGCAGGACGGTCCGTAGGGTGTCGTCGTCGGGCACCAGCAGAGAGCCCGTCGAACTGCCCATGAAGATCTTGATTCCGGGGGTACCCGGCAGTTGCTCCAGCCTGCCAAGTTCGGTGGCGTTTTCCGCTGTCGCGCCCACAAAGAAGGCGTAGTTGGACCAGCTCCTGCCCTTTGCTCGTGCCAACTTGTCGTTGAGCGCTTCCTCATTCACCGTGGTGGGCGACGTGTTGGGCATCTCGAAGAACGTCGTCACGCCGCCCATCATCGCCGCGCGCGATCCCGACTCGAGGTCTTCCTTGTGCTCCATACCCGGCTCGCGGAAGTGAACTTGGGTGTCGATCAGCCCAGGCAGGGCGGCAAGATGCGAGCAGTCCATCACGTGGGCGCACGGCGCCCCGGCAAGGTCGCCGATCGCGACGATCTTCTCGCCGACAATGCCGATGTCGGCGACCGCGGTATCGGATCCCGAATAGATCGTCGGGCCCCGAAGGACAAAGTCGAACGTCATCGGTTTATTCGCCCTGCCAAATCTCTTCTCGTCGGATCGGCGTCACTTTGCCGCCGATTCTGCCCCAACTCACCGCGAGCGCCGAGCCTCCGGTCTTGTTGAACCAAACGACTTCGAGAAGGTGCGGGCCGCGGGCGAGCGCCACCTGGCCAAGCTTCTCGCTGGGTGAGTGGAGCCCATCGTGGTCGACCACCATCTTGCCGTCAACCTTGAGGACGGCTCCGTCGTCGGAGAGCAGATTGAAGGTGTAGACGTCGTCCATATCCACTTTGATGACCGCCTTGAAACGGGCGCCCACGTACTCCAACTTGTCGAGTTCGAGAAGTCCGATCGAGTCCACCGTTCCGGAGGTTGTCGGTTGCTTGCCTGCCATGCCCTTGACGGAGTCGAAGTCGCCTCGGATGACGTCGCGGACGATGCCCGGCGTCTGACGGGTCTTGTCGATGGGGGGCATGGGCGCGACCTTGGTCAACCGCACGGTCGCTACCGGCGTAACTTGCTTGCCGTGGTGGAAGGTCGCCGCCTTCACCACCGTGGTCTTGCCCGTCACCGTGAACGGTTTCGAGTACTTGGCTGATTTCGTCGACGGCGCTGATCCGTCAAGCGTGTAACGAACTTCGAGGTCCTTGGAACCGGGATCGATGCCGACGGTGATTTTGTCGACGAATACCGGGCTGGGAGAGTTGATCACAGGGGCTTCGTAGACGATGGGCTTGCCCTTGATGGTGAGAGCGACCACGCTCGCGTACTTGTCGGGTGCGCTGGCTGGGACCGAAATCACCAGATCAGACCCCTTCCGCTCGACCGGCAAGGCAATCTTCTGGCCGCGAAGCAGCCTTGCCGAAACGGCGTCGTTGCCAAGGCCGGGGACGACCAGTTTGCCGTTCTTGGGCCAATCGAACACTTGGAGGTAGAGGGTGGTGCCTCCTCGCGTCGGCTTCTGGGTGCATCTGCCCCAATCCAGCTTCTTGAACGGCGAGGCGGTGGTGCCGTAGATCGACTCGGAGTTCCATTTCATCCAGGCGCCGATGTCCTTTAGCCGCTGGACCGAAGTTGGCGGGATCTCGCCCTCGGCGGTCGGGCCCACGTTAAGGAGGAAGTTGCCGCCTTTGGAGACGATGTCGCACAAGAGGCGGACCAGCGTCTCCGACGACTTGAAGTTCATGTCGACCGCGTTGTAGCCCCAGTGGTCGTTCATGGTCATGCAAGTCTCCCAATCGACCCCCGGGAGGCCCGTCGCCGGGACTTCTTGCTCGGGAGTCCCGTAATCGCCGGCATAGCCGGCGTCGGACATGCCACCCATGCCGCCGCGCCCCACGTCCACGCGGTTGTTGACGATGACGTTCGGCTGCAACTTGCGGCACCAGTCGTACAGGGCCTGTCCGTAGGTGTGGTTCCAGGTTCGCTCCCACTCACCGTCAAACCACATTACGCCGATGGGGCCGTACTTGGTAAGCAGCTCTTGCACCTGGTTGTGCAGATACTGCACGTAGCGGTCCATGTTGGCGTCACCCACGGGCCGGTTCGCTTCTTCCCAGGGCCGGCGGGGAAGATAGTCCGGGTGGTGCCAGTCCATGATCGAGTGGTACCAACACTGGACGAGGCCCTGCTTCCGGACCGCCGTCGAGAGCTCCTTCATGATGTCCCGCTTGAACGGCGTGCCCATCACGTCCCAGTCGGTGTACTTCGAGTCGAAGAGGCAGAAGCCGTCGTGGTGCTTGGTCGTGATCGTCACGTACCGCATGCCGGCTTCTTTCGCCAGCTTTGCCCACGCGTCGGCATCGAACTTCACGGGGTTGAACTGGCCCTGGAACTGCTCATAGGTTCCCACCGGGATGCGGGCAGAGTCGCGAATCCACTCGCCGTAGCCGGTTTGGTTACCCCACTTGCCGGCGGGAACGGCATACAAGCCCCAGTGGATGAACATCCCGAACCTTGCCTCGCGGAACCACTTCATGCGGGCGTCGCGTTGGGCTTTCGTTTCTGTCGGAGGGAGAGGGGCGGGTTGCATTGGCTGAGAAAGGAGGGCGAGTCCAGCCAGGGCGGCGGTGACCATAGCGTGAGTTTGGCACACCATGGGCGGGGGCTAACGCTGGCGGGTGGGCACCCAGGCAGTCGTTCTGCCGCCGACAGTCTCCCGAACGATCGCTTGCCCTTCGATGAACTCGTTGCCCCGGCTGCCGCCCCACCGGTGGTGGAAAAGCCAGGACTCGGGGAAGAGGTCGTAGTCGGCTTCCACTTGCACGACGAAGGGAATGATCTCCGCCGTCGCCTTGCGGATTCGGGTGCACTCCTTGTCCGATAGGGATGCGGCTTGCCGTGTGGGAGCAACCCCGGCTTGATAGAGGATTTCGTCGGCAAGGTAGTTGCCGATTCCCGCCAAGAAGCTCTGGTCGAGGAGGACCGCCTTGATGGGCGCCTTTCGCTTGGCAAGCATGGCGCGCAGCGAGCTTTGGCTTGGAAGTTCTCGGAGGGCGTCGGGACCAAGGCTCTTAACACGGCGGTCCTGAAGCGGATCGGAACTAAGCCAGATACGGCCCAAGCGTCGGGCGTCGGTCATCACGACGGTACGGCCGCACTCAGTGTCAAGGCGCATCTTCACGTAGGGCGCTTGGTGGGGGTTGTCCGACGGAGGCTCGGGTTCGAATCCGGCGAGGTCGGCCATGTGGTGTTTGTAATGCACCGCGCGCTGTCGGCTCTCGGTCAGTTCGAGGATCGCACCGCTCATGCCCAGGTGAGCCATCAGCGCGACGCCCCTGTCCAACTGAAGCCAAAAGAACTTGCCCTTGCGTCCTGCGGAGACGACGGTTGCACCCGTTACCGATTCCACGATTGCCGACCGGGGAGCCTCGCACACGATGTCGTCCGGGGCCAGCGCAATCCGCCTGATCGGAAGGCCGACGAGGGCATCTTCAAGAAGGAGGCGTGAACATTCGACTTCAGGCAACTCGGGCACGATTGTTCTACGACCGGGAAGCCATAATCACGCCCGTGGAACAGACGACTTACCTGCTAATCGGGACCGGGGTCGGCTCCGTTTGCGCTGCCGCCGCGATTCGCGAGCGCGATACGGAGGAAAGGCTGGTCATGGTGGGCGCCGAGACGCACATGCCCTACGACCGGCCGCCGCTCACCAAGGGCTTCTTGGTACGAGACGACATGGTTCTGGATGACATCACGAGCAAGTTCGACAACTTCTATCCGGACAACAACATCGAACTTTGGCTGGGAGTTGAGGTCACCGGGCTCAACCTGGTTGAGCAGGTCGCATCGCTTTCGGATGGACGCTCAGTCGCCTTCGAGAAGCTCTTGATCGCCACCGGGAGCCGAGCAAAGACGCTAGGCGCGCCGGGAGCGGGCTTGCCCCACGTTCATACCCTGCGAACTCACGACGACAGTCTGGCGATCCGAGAGGCTCTCAAGGCGGCAAGCAACGTGGTCGTTATTGGCGGAGGGGCGATCGGTGTTGAGGTTGCGACCAAAGCAAACCAAGCCGGGAAGTCCGTTACGGTGGTTGAGCAAGGCGACCATCCGTGGACCCGGTTCGCGAGCGCCGAACTCGGAAAGTGGATTCGGGACTACGCGGAAACGCAAGGCGTAACGGTGCTTTGCGGCGACTCGGCAGCCGAGATCGGGGACGGATGGGTGAAGACGACGAGCGGCAAGTCCCTTGCCGCCGACTTGGTCGTAGTTGCCGTCGGCGCGTCGCTGAACACCCAGCTTGCCGGAGCCGCGGGTTTGCAGTTGGAGGGCGACGCCGTGTGGTGCGACGCGATGTTGCGAACGTCGAATCCGGGCGTCTTCGTGGCGGGAGACGTCGCCGCATTTCCCGATGCGGCGACAGGCGTCCGCGCCCACGTCGAGCACCATCTGAGTGCGAAATGGACGGGTGCGGTGGCCGGAGCCAACATGGCAGGTGGCAACGAGACGTACGACCGGGTCGCCTACTTCTGGACCGACGTTTTCGACCTGACGGTCAACTTCCGGGGCATTCCGACGTTTTCCGGGAGCATGAGGCGCTTCGGAGACCCGAGTCAGGCGGATTTTGCCGAACTCTGGGCGGACGAGGGTGGTTCGATTGTGTACGGTGCGGCCGTGGGCCGAGATTCGAAACGGGTCGATGCTCTGGCAGATCGATTCGAGGAGCTCATCAAGCAACGGTTTGCTCTTGCCGAACTGACCGACGACATGCTTGCGTAAACTGGTTGTATGGTTGCATCGCTTGTTGCCTTGATAGCTTTGAGCCAAACGCCGGTGGTGAAGGCGGGGCGCTTCGAGATGGGCGAGCGACTCAAGCTTCTCGACGTCGCTTGGGTGGCGACGCCTGATGCCGCACGACGCCGGGAAGCGGTGAAGCATATTGCCGAGGCGGTTACGGGCTTCTTCGGGGGAGACCCGCCCAAGACATGCCAAGAGCTTGATCTCGCCAGGGCACACCTCGAAGGCAGGGTTCCAGGGCCGGAAGATGCGATCACGGCGAGGTTCGCCAGTCCGATCTGCGAGCCGGGCGCGAGCGCGACCTTGGAGATTGCCTGGGCGTACATGCCGGCAAGCTCAGATGAGGTCATCGTAGCGGCGGCGGGAACGAGGACGCGCCTCAAGCCGGGCGTGCCGGGCACCCTCACGTTCCGGGTCGATGCCGCCGTGCCTGATTTGAAGGTCACCTCTGAGGCGGGCGTGCTTGTCCCCTTCCGGGTTAACGATCGCGCTCGCTCGACCTATCTCTCGGTCATCAGGCATGGCAAGGAGCGCATCAAGGCCCTTGCCCAGGCGGCGAATCCGATCGCGAAGGACTTGGGCGAATTGGTCCAGCGGTTTGTCGACCAGCCATCGCGCATGGAGACCGAGATGCCGCTCATCCAATACGTCTTCCTTGGCGAACGCCTTGAGGAAGGGAAGGTGGACCTGCGGGACGTCGAGGAGATTCCCTATGTGAAGTCGGAGAACGCCGTCTTTCGGGTGGCGTTTCCGAAGTCGGTGGTCGGCAAAGTGGGTGAGCCCGTGAACGTGGTGGTGGCTCTCCACGGGGCTGGCGGCTCAGAGAACATGTTCTTCGAGAGCTATGGGCGAGGCATGGCGGTCAAGGAGGCGCTCAAGCGCGGATGGGTCTTTATGGCGCCGCGTAGCTCCGCCGCCGCCCCGCAAGCTTGTTTGAACTGGCTTCAGAACGAGCGAAAACTGAAACTTGGCAAGGTGTTCGTGATGGGCCACAGCATGGGAGGAGGGATTGCCCTCTTCTCGGGCAAGCTCGAACCCAAACCGGCCGCGCTTGCGCTCTTCGCTCCGGCTGCGGGAAGCGGTTCGAAGTCGGCGACCCAGATGCCGATCTACCTTGCCGTTGGCAAGCAGGAAATCGGGATGCTCAGGAACTCGGTCCTTGCCCTGATGAGGGACCTCTCGACTCGGCCGGACTTCAAGTTCGAAGAGTTCGACCCTTGCGAACACCTCATGGTGGTCGCAGACGCGGTAAAACCCGCGTTCGAGTTCTTCGACAAGTACGCGAACTAGGAGGAGAATGAGGGGCGACACCATCGCCCCTCTTGTCTTACTCTTCTTCGGTTCGAGTCGGCCAGGACCATTCCCGATTCAAGAACGTACGGTTCAACCACTTCACAAAGTCGTCGACGTACGTGTGCATGATCGGAATGTCGAACAAGGAGAGCACCGTTCCCGAGATCAAGCCGCCCACGATCGCCATGCCGAGCGGCTGGTAGGCGTCCAAGCCCGTCTTCGGGGCGAAGGCAACAGGAAGCATGACGACCATGGAAATGCCCGCCGTCATGAGGATCGGCCGGAGACGGTCGGGGCATGCCCGAACGATCGCCTCCTCCCGGGGGAGGCCCTGGTCGCGGTACTTCATGATCAGATCGATCATCAGCACCGCGGTGGTGATGTCCATGCCCGTCAGAACGATGATGCCCAAGATAGACACCGTCGAGAACGCCTGGTGCGCCAGCCAAAGGGCTACGAACACGCCTGCCAGCTCCAAGGGCAGGGAAGCCAGCATCTGAAGCGGCTGCAAGAAGCCCCGGAACTGGACGACCAACACCAGGTACATCAGGACCAGCGAAAGGGCCAAGCCCGACAGGAGACGCCGGAACGAGTCCATCATCTGGGTCATGTCGCCGCGCATTTCCATGCCATAGCCGGGCGGGAAGTTCACGGGAGCGATGCCCAACTTCTGGTTGCCTCCGTAAGCGTAGGCGACGAGGTTCATGACCACGTCCATCGAGGGCAGGTCTCCGATGCGGTAGTAGCCGGTCACGCCGAGTACGCGCTTCAGCCCGTCCCGCTCGATGGCCGTAGGAGCCTGAGTCGGCACCACCCGGGCCACCGACTTAAGCGGAACGGTGGTTCCGTCCGGTGCAGTCAGGTAGAGGTTTTCAAGGTCGCTCTGATTCTTGCGTTCCTCACCTTCGTAGCGAACAAGAATGGTGTTCTGGCGCAGGTTGGGGAGACGGTAGAACTCCGAAGTCAGACCGCCTCGGGTGGCGTAGTAGGCCTGCTGGGCGATTTGGTCGGGCGTAAGCCCGATCTCCTGTGCCCGAGGAAGGTCGACCTCGATCCGGTAGTCGGGAACGCCCAGCGCCCATGTTCGGGCAGGCTGATACAACTCCGGCATCTTCTCAGCGACGCCAAGGACTTCTCGCCCCAAGCGATCTAGTTCCGCAAGGTCGGGACCGTAGATGTTCACGTGGATCGGCGCGGCAGCGGTCGCCATGACGTCGGAGCCCATTTCCTTGATTTGCAGCCTGCGCAAGCCCGGAATGGTCGCCAGCGCTTCCTTCTGCACCGCGTCCATGACGTCGAAGATGGTGCGTTTCCGAGCGTCCTTGTCGCTGAAGGTGAGCATCATCGCCGCCCCGTTTACCGCCGGCATTTGGTAGCCCGTGTAGAACGGAGACCACGTCTCGAACATGGATTCGGCTCCGACCTCGATGCTCGCCTTCTCAATCTCCGGATGCTTGAGCATGATCTTCTCAAGCTGCTTGACGGCGCGCTCGGTGCCCTCGAAGCTGGTCCCGGGGTTCATCTCCAAGAAGCCGGAGGCTTGTCCCGTGTCGGCAAGTGGCATCATCTCAGAGCCGATGAAGTAGTAGAAGGTGAATCCGAGCACCAACGTCGCCGCAACGCGGCAGAAGTTGGCGAACCGATGCTTGAGCAGCCATTGGATGGACCTGCCGTATCCGGCTTCCATCCGCTCCAATCCTCGCTGGAAGGGGTCCACGAGTCGGTAGAGGATTCCCAGCAAGGGGTGGTTCCTTTCTTCTTCGCGAACGTGTTCCGGCCTGAGCAGCTTCGCGCAGAGAAGGGCCGTCAACGTGAACGACACGAGCATGGATGCGAGAAGACCGAAGATAAGCGGCCAAACCAGCTCGACGAACATTAATCCGACAATGCCGCCGGAGAAGATGAGCGGAAGCAAGGCGAGCACGATCATCAGTGTGGAAGCGATGACCGCGACGCGAACCTCGGCAATGCCGTCTATCGTCGCCTGCTTTGGCGTCTTGCCCATTCGCAAGTGCCTCTCGACGGCGTGGATGTCGATGATGGAGTCGTCGACAAGCCGGCCGATGCTCAGAAGAAGTCCGATCAGCGTCCCGCTGTTGAAGGTCATGCCTAGCGGCACCATCATCAGCACCGCGATGGCGAGCGAAGTAGGCAACGTGACCATGGCGATCAGCGTGCCGCGCCATTCGCCCAAAAAGAGGAGGAGGGCAACCGCGGTAAGGAGGATTGCCAGGGCGAGTTCATGCCAAACGTTGTCGAACAGAATGTCGACGAAGTGGGCGTTGTCGTAGGCGACCTCGAACTTGAGACCCGGATACTCCCGCTCAAGTTGGCGAGCCGTCGCCATCACCGATGGCACGATGAGCGCCGAACTGGCGCCGGGGTCTTGGATGATGCTTACCGAGATCGAAGGCTTGACCGCCCCGGCGCTGCCGTCCAGATAGCGGTAGCTGCTTCGCCGCTCCCAGTTGGTGTCGCGAACCGTGGCAACGTCGCGGACGTAGATCACCTTTCCAGACCCCCCGCTTTGGGGTGGGCTCGAACTCGAAGGGGTAGCCGCATCCGTGGAACCCATGCCACCCATGGCTCCGCCGCCCGATACCGGGGCAGTGCCTGGCGTCGCCGTACCACGTTTGGCAACTCCGATGGGGTAGTCGAGGATGTCCTGCGGACTTGATGCGCGGGTTTGCACGCGCACAATGCCCTCGCGTTCGCCTTGCGTGACGGTGCCGCCGGTGTTGCTCACGTTGGCTCGATCGATGGCGTTTCGAACGTCGAGAATCGAGAAGCCGTAGGCCGCGAGCTTTGCCCGGTTCACCTCGACCTGCATTTGGCGTCGATAGCCGCCGAACGGCACCACGGAGTACACCTGGGGAACCGCTTTGAACCGCTGGATCGCCGTGTTGTCGGCGAACTCGCGCAAGTGGAGCATGTCCCATCCCTGGCTGGCGTCGCCGGTCAAGGAGAGCGTCAAGATCGGCAGGTTCAAGGGGTCGATCGGCACGACCCACGAGGGCTTAAGGTTTGCCCCCGTTGCCGGGAGGTTCGCCTGTGTGACGTTCATCAGGGACTGCACGTCGGTGATCGCCCGCTGCATTTGGGTGCCGTACGGGAACTCCAAGGTGACGATGCTGAAGCCGTCCTGCGAGGTCGAGCGAATGGCCTTGAGGCCTTTGACGTTGACCAGTTGCTCCTCGATCGGCTTGGAGACGTAGGTCTCCATCTCCTGCGCGGAGAGCCCCGGCATCATGGTGACGACGCCCACCATGGGGCTCTCCACATACGGTGCGAAGCGCCGCGGCATCTTGGAGATCGAAAGCCACGCCAGGGCCATCATCGCCAAGTAGAACGCGACGATGGCGTACGGATGCTCGATGCTCCACTTGTGGATCAGGTGGAGTGGATTGAGTCTGCGATGAGGCTCGGTCATTTGACCACGACCTTGCCCTTGAGCATGTCCATGCCGCACGCAAACCTCAGTTCGCCCGCCGGCTGGGCAGGGAGTTGGACCAAGACCTTCTCGTTGAGGGGAAGGGGCTTCGTGATCTTGAGATCAGGAAACACAACTTCGGTGCCGCAACTGTCCTTGGCGGTGCGCTGGAAGATCAGCTCGATCGGCTTGTCCTTGGGCACCGCAACGGTGGACGGCTCGAAACCACGATCCGTGACGAGGATCGTAATGGGTTCATCCTTGGCTTCGGCAATCGCCGCAGCGGCGTCGGTCACGCGGAATCCGGTTCGCAGGTCCGGTCCCGGAGCATTGACCACCATCTGGCCTTCCTTGATTCCGGACCGAATCGCCGTGAAGCCATCGCCGCTCTCGCCCACTTCGACCTCGGTGCGAATAACCGTGTACTCGCCGTTCATCCCGGGCTCGGCAAGCCAGACGACGGCCTTGGCCGATTCCGCATTGACCGCAGGCGGGTAGACCACCGCCGAACTTGGTACCGCTAGGGCCATGTTCTCCGCGCCCACCGCCATGCGCATCGAGATGAACTGCCCGGGCACGAACTTGCCTTCCTCG
>JAXLTH010000014.1:0-77879 GCA_046330155.1 Fimbriimonadales bacterium
CCAGAGGTCCCAAACGTTCTCGCACTCCCACTCTTCGGTGGGCTCGTGGCCGGCAAGGCGCAGGGCAAGCATCATCAGCCCGTAGTGCCAGCCCTCGTGCCACACCATGTGCTGAAGATAGAGAACCGGGTGGTCGTAATGGCCGACCTGCTGGGTGCCGGCGGCGATCTGCTCACTCACCCAGCCTCGGACCAGGGCTTCACTCTCGGAGAGGCGAGCGCGGATCTCGTCGAGGTCCTTCGACGGAATCCAGTCGTCGCCAGTTACCGTGTAGAGGCTCGGACCAACGGGTGCCTCGAGCTGGGCAGCCTTCATGTGCCAGTAGCGGCGCGTGGAATGCAGGTGTGCCAGATGAAAGCCGATGCTCCACCCGTCTTCGGACGGCTTGGCGTCCAACAGTTCGGGCGTGAGCACGCCGATCAGGTTCGCCAGCATCTTGCACTGGCGGCTCCACGACTCGAGAAGGGCTTCGGTGGGCGTCATGCCGCCGAGTTTAGCTCAGCGCTGGTGCAAAGGATGGGCTTTTACGCCTTCGAAGGTCTGCTGAACCGGGAGGATGTTCCCGTGGGAGTCGAAGACCATGCGGTCCAGGCACACCACGCGAGCGTTGGCGTCGGTCTCCTCCAAGGGCCGGCGATGGTAGCAGATCAGGTACTCGTCGGTGCCCGGCAACCGAAGAACCGAGTGGTGGCCGGCTCCCTTGGCGACCTTGGGGTCGGTGCCCAGAATCTTGTCGATCCGCACAAACGGCCCGGTTGGCGATTTGGCGCGGGCGTAAGCCACTCCGTAAGTCGAGTTGCCCCAACCGCCTTCAGACCACATGAAGATGTACTCGCCCTTGCGCTTGAGCATGAAGCCGCCTTCCACGTAGCCCTCGGGCGTGATCTCCTTGAAGTCGCCCTCAACGTGCAACATGTCTTTGGAGAGCTTCACCACGTTGGCGTGGCGCCAGCCGCCGTAGTACAGGTACGCCTGCCCGTCGTCGTCGAGGAACGCGTTCGCGTCGATCGGTTGCGCCCCGTTGATGACATCCTTGATCAAGGGTTTGCCAAGGGCATCCTTGAAGGGGCCGCCCGGGTGCTTGCTGGTGGCGACCCCGAGGCCCGCCCCGTCGCCCGCGCCGAAGTACATGAAGTAGGTGCCGTCGCGAAAGATGACCGTGGGCGCCCACGCCGCGCGGTTGGTGCTCCAGGGGATGTCCTTGAGCTCCAACACGCGTCCCTCGCGATGCCAATGCACCAGGTCGGGCGAGCTGAACGCTTCGAGGAAGGTCTGCTTCTCGTAGGGTGCCGAGTAGGTCGGATAGACGTAGTAACGCCCTTCGAACGCGTGGATCTCCGGGTCGGCGTACCAGCCGGGGAAGATCGGGTTGTTGGAGGTTTGGGGGCCTTGCATGGACATCGCAGCGAGGGCAAGCATTGCCGGGGACACGCCGCAGTTTAGCCGTTTGGCATGGAGGTGCAAACGACGGCAATGCCGCACACGTAGGTCCGAATGTTTGAGCACATTTGGAAGTTGCCTTAGGCTAGGACTGTGCTGCCAGTTTGCCCGCGAGCCCATCAAGTTTCGCACGACGACGGTGGCGGCGATGTCGCGGCTGGAATCCGGGCAGCGCTTGGAGCGGATCGCGGAGCTTTGTTCGAGCAACGCCGACGCCCTGTTGGCGTCGCTGCGCTACTGCGCCGACCACGGTATCGGGGCGTTCCGGGTCAACAGCCAGATTCTCCCCGTGAAGACCCACCCGGCGGTGGGATACGACGTTCTCGGCTTGCCGGGGGGCGACGCGATCGTCGAGCGCTTCCGGGAGTGCGGCGCTTTCGCCAGAGACCGGGGCCTGCGTCTTTCGTTCCACCCGGATCAGTTCGTGGTGCTCAACTCTCCGAATCCGACGACGTTAGGTTCTTCGCTGGCAGAGCTCGACTACCAAGCCGAGGTTGCCGAGTGGATTGGCGCGGACACGATCAACATCCACGGAGGCGGAGCCTACGGCAACAAGGTTTCCGCTCTGCAAAGGCTGCGCGAGAGCATTGGGCGCCTGCCCGACCGCGTCCGCTCCCGGCTCACTTTGGAGAACGACGACAAGGTTTACACGCCCTCCGATTTGCTCCCCGTTTGCGCTGACACGGGCGTGCCCCTGGTCTACGACGTGCACCACCATCGGTGCCTGCCCGACGGTCTCAGCATCGCCGAGGCGACGGAAAGGGCCCGGGGCACGTGGCGGACCGAACCGCTCTTCCACATTTCGAGCCCCTTGGAAGGGTGGGAAGGACCGAGACCCGAACGGCATCACGACTTCATCGATGTCTCAGACTTCCCGTCGGAGTGGCTGGGATGGCCTCTCACGGTCGAGGTCGAAGCCAAAGCGAAAGAACTCGCGATTGCAAAGCTTAAGTCGGACCTGGACGACGTCCTGAGCGCTCCCCAGGCAGGGTTCTAGGCGCCGCCAAGCCGCTGCGACTGGGTTTCCTCGCTTGGCTGGATGTTTGACAACGGTTGGGGCGCGGTGGCGAGGCGTTCCTCGGCGCGGGCCAAGAACTCTGCCGCTTGGCGATACCGCTTGCGCGTGCTTGCGTTCGCCAAGGTTCGCGCCGAGTTCACCACCACCGCCATCCACAGGAGCGCTGCTGCCAAGGCGATCGCCGGCATTTCGCGAAGCGCCTCGACAAGGAAGGCGACGCCGATGAGAAACGGAATCACCGACAAGACGTAGTGCACGACGACCGAGTTGTCGGTGCGACACGAAACGGTTAGCCGGACTCCGTCGCCTTGCGGACGCGCGACGATGGTGACCACGTCCAAGCCGCCGATCTCGCCGATCCACTCCCGGGTCTCGCCCCGTTGGGTGGTTTTGCCTTCGGTGCCGAAGGTCCGGCGGGCGTCAGCGATCAGGTCTTCCCAGGCGACGTCGTCGAGGACACCCGATACCAACTTCTCCTGTTCGGCTCCTCCGGACGAAGCGACATCGAGCTCGCGTACGGCGGCGTCGAAATAGGCGGGTTGGATCCCCATTTCCTGGGCGGCCTGACGCAGTTCCTCGACCGAGGCGGCCGCGATGGGCTTCTCGGCGGCATCGCCCTGCAACTGCGCCGCCCTTCTCAGGATCGCCGAGGACTGCTTTTCGGTGAAACGTCGACCGGTGTTTGGCATGGGTCCTTTGTGATTATGGCGATCATTGGCTTCGTAACCGGCGAGCTGAAAAACCTGGCAATATTTCCATTTACTGGCAACATTATCAGCCGATCGGCTACCTTGCGGGATGTAGCATAGAGATCGGGAAATCCATAGGAAGGGAGATTTTATGAAAGTCATTTCCACTCTTGGGCTCGCGATGCTGGCCGTTTTCAGCGTTGCCGACCCCTTTCACTTCTTAGTCGCCGAAACGCCTGGGGGCAGTGTCGGCCAAGACCAGTGGGGCGGCGTGCGACGGTACGACGTTTCGGGTTCTGGGGGCACGATCACCCAGGGCGTCGGTATCGCCAAGCAGTTGTTGAGCGACCCTGCGGGCCTAGCACTTGGACCCGGGGGCGAGCTGTTCGTCGGCAACCGGCACGGCAACAGCAATCCGAGCAGCGTCTCGCGCTTCCTATACGACGGGACGAACTACGTCCCGAACGGGACCATCACGGGCAACTCGCTGTTCGGGTCGCACGGATTGAACTTCTCCCCGACCGGCGAGTTGTTCGTCGCCAACGTCAACGGCCCCGTCTCGAGGTTCCTGCCTTCTGGCGGCAACTACGTGGCCAACGGCAATCTGAACAGCGGATCGGCACGCGACGTGTTCTTCTCATCCAACGGCCAGTATGCCTACGTGACTAACGCAGGCTCGAGTCTTGCGAAGTTCGACGTCGCGACAGGCAGCTTCTTGTCGACCCTGGGGATTGCGGGCTCTTCGGGCGTCCACAACGGCAACTGGCTGGGCAACGCCCTCTATCTGGCCGCGAACAGCTCGGGCACCGTCCACCGGCTGACGTTCGACGCAAACGGCGACATCGCGACCTCGGATATCGTGGCCAGCGTCTCCGACGCGATCAGCCTAGACTTCAGTCCTGACGGGCAAGAGATGTTCGTTGCGGGGCATCGCACGGGCAACATCACCCGTTTTGGATGGGATGGTTCGCACTGGAACCAGACCGACGTCCTAAACGTGGGCGTCAACTTGGGCGATATCCAGGTCGTGCCTGAGCCAGGGAGCCTTATGGCTCTCGCCGCTGGCTCGATCCTTCTCCTCCTCAGGCGACGGACTCGTTAGCCCTCCTTTGGGCCGGTCCCGCCGACATCGTCGGCGGGACCTCTTTGTTTGCCCGAGTGACCAGGCTGCCTCAGAATCCAATTTCTCAGTGACGCCGGCTTATCCGTGTTAAGGAAATCGACCCCCGCCTGCCATTGGACCTGGTAGATCGATTCCAGGTCGGGGGCACCCCAGAAGCGGAGCTTTCTACCTAGGCGGTGGACGGTCTCCACCATGCTCTTCAGTTTGTTCGAGGCTTCGGCTGGGAAGGGGCCAGCCCCGATCCACGCGAAATGGTCGGTCCAATCCTCGCTCACCCAGGGCATCACTTCGGGAGATATGTTCTTCTCCAAGTCAGCCCAACGGCCGTCGAGCGCCGCGTAGCGACCTCCGTCGGCGATGATCGCATCGACCGCTCGGTCGCCACTGATAACGAAGCGAACGGCCCCCTTGCCATTCTTGTAGGACAGTTCCGGATACCGCTCCAGCTTGGACACCAGGGTCCGGTATGCGCTCAACCCGTCGCGCTTCACATCGACCAAAACCCAAAGAGGCTTGTCGTAACCTCTGTACACTCGTCCGCCGTTGGCTTTGATCCGATTCTGCAAAGGGTCGAGGTACATCGCCTCAATCGTCTTTTCGGGCCTCAACTCCGCCGACGAATGGGCGACCAGGAGGTCACCGCCCACGAGAAACACATCGACCTCAACGCTCGCAAGCCCGCTGTCGAAAGCGTCGAACAACGGTCGATTCCGCAGGTAGTCGTTGTGCGAGTGGGCGCGTTCCAGCACGGTACTTTGAATCGCGCACAAGAGAACCCAAGCCACCATGACTCGTTCATGTTAGCCGCTCCGTACGCAAGGAGTTACCAGCGGCCGACCACAGGGACGGGAAGTCCGCTGCTAGCGGAAACAACCCTGTTCCTTTGGCGAGCTAACCTTCGTTGGCTTCGCTCACCACCGTGAGTTGCGGACTCTCTTCGTCGGGGTTCTCAAGCTGGCGATCGCGCACGTAGCGGAAGCCGCCCACGAGCATGATGCCGCCCAAGATGAGGAGCGCCGTGAGCCGGAATCCAACCGCGGTGTCCTGTTCGAGCACGAGAATCTGGAACACGCTTGCCAACATGACCGCGATGCTCCACATGCGAAGTTGTCCGGACTTCTTGCGGAACCCGAGAACGAGCAGAGTCAGGGCGTACGTGACCGAGACGATGGTCAGAAGGGAGAACGAGTGAAACTCGACCTCGCCCCCGGGCGAGAGCACGACCGACCACCGAGCAAGCAAAGCCCAGAGACTGCCGATCACGAAGCTGACCCAACCCCCGCCTGCGGCTCGAAGGGAACTAGCGGTCAGCCCAATACCCGCCAGCAAGGTCAGCAGGAGGAGGTTCTCGTTCCCGACGTTGCCGTTTACCGCCGCGGCAGCGTAGGTTATGCCAGCCGCCAGGAAGCCAACCACCGAGAAGACCGCGGAGAGTCTCTTCCCAAAGAAGTTGCTCACGACGGCGGCAATGCCGGTGATGGCGATGTAAGCGTAAGTGCCCATGGGGGGCGCCAAGCATAGCGGCACCAAGAGCGCCGCCGTTGCCGCGGAACCGATCAAGAGGCATCGTGCCGCCAGGTTGCCCTTGGGGGCAAGAACCGCCATGGCAATACCCAGCAGGGCGAACGGCACCAGATGCACGATCCCCAGAGTGCCGCCCTTCACGCCAAAGCCAACCATGCCGGTCAAGAAGACCGCCACGCCCGCGCCGATAGCGGGAAGATCGTAGTCCTTGCCTTTGTGCGAGCTTACGTAGGCGCCGATGCACGTTAGCGAGCCCACGTACAGCGCGATCAGCACCGCCGCGCGCGGATAGGTGGAGTCGATGACCGGGAAAAGGATGGCAAGCCCGAGGAGCCAGCCGACGAAGGCAAGGAGCAGCCACTTTCGGATGGCGCAGACCACGGCAGCCGCCACGGTGACCGTCACGTACACCGCCAAGCCGGTGCCGTAGTCTTGTTCCGCGAGCGGGAAGAGCATCGCCACCAAACCCCCGGTCGCGCCGATGAAGAAGAACAGCCGGGTGTTTCGATAGACGGCGTAGGCGTGGTTGAGCAAGGAGAGCAGGGCGAAGCCTGCCGCCATGCCCGCCGCCGTTACCGTGTGGTAGGCGAAGTGCCCTCCCGCCGCGGTCAGATACAGGCCGCACGAGCCGATCGCAGAGAGTGTTTTGCCAAAGCACTCCAGCTCGTCGCGCTTCCACTCGCCCACGACGATAAAGCCCAAGCAGAATAGGGCTTCGATGATCAGGAGGAGGGCACGGTCGATCGACGAGTGCTTCGAGGTCTCAGAGATGGCAACAAACGCGATCGCAAGAATGATAATGACCGCACCCATCCTGGGAAGGAGGCGGGCGCCGATCCAATACTCGGTGCCCATCTTCGCGCCGGCAACAACTTCCTCCGGTTCCTCCGCCGGGGCTTCGACAAACCTCCCCCGGGACTCCAGGCGGTCAAGGCGCGAGGCGATCTCAGCGACCCGCTGTTCCAGTTCGCTCATTCGGGATTCGTCGATCCGTTGCGATATTCTCATGTTGCCAGGCCTCCGAAATAGCCTGAAATAGCATCGCGGGCGGCAGGAACCCCTGCCGCCCGCGCATTGCCTTAGGTTGCCTCTTTCTCCCCGTGCGACCAAGGAGGCAGAATCTTGACCAACACGAACAGCACGAAGATGGGCAGCAAGAGCAGGAACACGGTTCCCAAGATGCCCTCGTAGCTCACGAGCTCAAGGCGATAGGTCGTCAAGCCTTGCAAGCTCTTAGAGAACAGCTGGCCGCCGATGACGACATTCCACCGCATCGCGAGGACCCCGGTGAGGACCAGGGCTGCCGCCGCCGTGTAAATGGCACCCCGAACCTGAGGATGGGGCCAAACCGCCCGGGTGAGCGCGATCATGGCAAGCGGAACGATGCCGCCCAGGAAGAGCTGCATGCCGAAGATCGTCCAGTAGAGGTAACCCGAGGACAGCAGGGTGAGGATCTCAACCCACTCCCCGGCTTCGTAGATGCGGTGCACGATGTCGAGCAACTCCAACGTGAGGTCGAAGATGAGCGCGAACATCAGGTAGCGGGCGATCGCGTCGAGGCACAGGACGTTCTGCACCTGCTTTCGGAACTTGGTGGTCACGATGAAGATCAACATGACCAGCGCGATGCCCGACACGATGGCCGACATCAGGAAGATGATGGGCATCAAGACGCTGGACCACCAAGGGTTGCTCTTGAGCGAGCCGAAGATGAACCCGACGTAGCCGTGCAGAAGGACGGCGGAGGGGATACCGATGATGGTCAGGAACCTGCCCGCCTTGTCGTCGAACTTCAGCGCCTTCTCGGAGACGTCCTTGACGCCTAGGGTCAGCACGTTGTAGAGCAGTTTCATGAACCCGCGGGAGGAGTTCGCCTTGGCGACGATGTCGGCTCGGAAGTCGAACCAGATCTCCAAGAGCAGGACGACCATGAGGTACCAGAGGTACACGAAGCCGAAGATCGCCATCGCCGACGTAAGGTGCGGCGTGATCATGATCTGCCAAGCGCGCTCGGGGTGCCCGAGGTGGGAGACCAAGGGGATCGGCGCACAGATCAGGAACGCCAACGCCGTAAGCAGGGCGAGCCGATAGGTCGGGGCAACCGCTTTCGCGTCGAACACCCTAACAAGGGAGGCGAGGATGAAGGCGCCCGCCACAAGTCCGGTCAGGTACGGGTACAGAACGATCAGGACGCTCCATTGGAGTTCCTTCTCGTTGGGGAAGACGAACTGAGCGTTCGCGATATGGAACAGGTCCATCACGGCTAGACAACCTCCTTGCTGAGACCCTTGTACTGGACCTTGGCGCCAGTCTTGAGGTGTGGCTTCATCACCATCGTCGCGTTTTCGCGGGTGAACTTCGAAACGGGGCTTTGCTCATCGTTGAGGTCGCCGAAGATGCGCGCTCCGGTCGGACAGACCTCGACGCAGGCGGGAACGAGCCCCTTCTTGAGCCGGTGGTAGCAGAGCGTGCACTTGTCGGCGGTCTTCTTCTCGGGATTCCAGAAGCGGGAGCCGTAGGGACAAGCCTGGATGCAGTAACGGCATCCAATGCACCATTCGTAGTCCACGACGACCACGCCCTCCTTTGTTTCAAAGGTGGCGCCCACCGGGCACACCTGCGTGCACGGGGAGTCGTCGCAGTGGTTGCAAAGCTTGGGTACGAAGAACGCCCGCACGACGTCCTCTTCGGGAATGTCGTCCTCGAAGCCGTTGATTCCGCCATCGGGCGACGTGATGGAGACCGACCCGTCCTTCATGATGGCGTAGCGCTCGATCCATGTTCGGAAGTGGCCCGCGGGCACGTTGTTCTCTATCGAACAGGCTTGCACGCAGCGCCCGCAACCGATGCACTTCTCGATATCGATCGCCATGGCGTACCAAGGCGTGCCGGGGCGCCTCCCGTCCTTCGCCCCGCCGACGCTCATGTTTCGGCGAACGTTCTGAAGGGTGGTGATGCCGGCGGCACCGCCCGCGACGCCGACTGCGATCAGAAGGACCGAACGGCCGACGGTTTGCAGCATCTCGGCGCGCGTCATTTCATGGCTCTCGTCGCTCATGGCTTGCCTCCTGCAGGCTTTTGGTCGCCGGCGTCTTCTGCCTTGGGGTGAATCTCATGGCAGTCGACGCACTTGCTTTCGGGGTTGTGCGTCTTGGGGTCGATCTGCGGATACCAGGCCGGCCGGGAGACGATCTTGGCGTGGCATCTGGTGCAATCCGCCCGGGAGCTGGGGACGAAGGGCTTCGCCTTCTCCCAGTCCTTCACGTGCTCGCCGGCGGGGCCGTGGCACGATTCGCAATGCACCTTCTTTTGAACGTGCGGCGTCGACTCGATTTTGTCGGAGTGGCAGTCGGCGCAAGCCGCCATGCCTGCATGGTGCGTGGGAGCAGAGGCGACCACCCCCGGTCCCTCCCTTCGATGGAAGCCGTCTTCGGCAAAACCTTCGGGAACCAAAACGGCTCTCACGCCTAGGAATAAGAGGACAAACGCTCCAAAGACAAGTGCGATGCGACCGATTTGCGGCGCCATTTTCACCTCTGGGCTCGGGTTCGGCTTTGCGTCTTAACGCCTTAGGGGAACCGAAGCGAACCTTAAGGTTGATTCTTGTCCGCTTTGTCAACGCGTGGGCAGTAGAAACGGCAAGAATTAGCGATTTAGCTGTCATGAAAACCCATAGCCGACGCATGTCGGCGTGCTATGGTAGGGGAAGGTTCTTAAGTTATGGCCGGCTTCCTGGAGACGCGCCTTCAATCGCTGCCGAACATCTCCGAGCGAGAGCGACAGCTGATCGCGTTGTCTGCCGAAGGCCACACCGACGTCGAGATCGCCCACGAACTCTGCATCAGCCCGGCGACCGTCAATGTTTACTGGACCCGGTTGCGCCAGAAGCTCGGCGCAAAGTCGCGAACCGAGGCGGTGGCGGTCGCCCTGCGGAGCCAAGCCGAGACCGAGCACCGAAAACTGGAGCATCGGTACGAGCAAGTTCAAAAGGAGTCGGCGGGCATCCGCGACCTTGCGGGAACCCTCAACGCTTTGGTGGACGAGGCGCCGGACGGCATTCTGTTAGCCGATCAGCGCGGGTGCCTTACCTATCTGAACCGAGCGTTGGCGCGGATGTTCGGCTACGCACCCGAGGAACTAGTGGGCGCCCATCTCAGCAAGCTGGTTCCCCATCGGTTTCGAGAGGATCATGCCGAGCACGTTCAAGATTTCGGTGCGCATCCCGAGCAACGGAGAATGGGCCATGGGCTGTTCGTTACCGGCCTACGGAAGGACGGGTCCGAGATTGCGGTGTGCGTCACCCTATCCGGGCTCGACAGCGGCGCCGAACGGACGACGATCGCGATCGTGCGGGACTACACGAAGGAACTCGACACGATCCGCCGCCTCGAAGACGAAACCGCGGCAAACTCCTAGGAGCAAATGGAGCCTGTTTCGGGCATTTTGAACCATCTCGCAAAACTGGAGATTGCGAGGGTCATAATGGTCCGATGTTACGCTCCCTGATTTCCGCCGCCGTACTCCTTGGAGCGTGCGCCGCGAACTGCCAAGAGAAAGCCGAACTCGGCCACTCCCATCTTGGCTCTGCCTTCGACTCGGGCTTGCGCACCCGGCCGTGGAAGTTCGAGGGCTTGGGCTCCGCGCCCTTC
The DNA here is from genome assembly GCA_046330155.1 of Fimbriimonadales bacterium. GTDB lineage: Bacteria > Armatimonadota > Fimbriimonadia > Fimbriimonadales > Fimbriimonadaceae > CALMEF01. The sequence goes on from JAXLTH010000014.1 coordinate 10,444, forward strand.
CCCATCTCAACCAAGAACGCCGAGGTTCAACCCTGGTACGACCAAGGGAACGAACTGCTCCACAGCTTTTGGTTTGAGGAAGCCGAGCGGTCGTTCCGCTGGTGCCTGAAGCTGGAGCCCGGGAACGCCATGGTCTACTTCGGCTTGGCTCGCTGCGGGCTCAACTGGTTCAGTATCGGATCCGGCGAGGACCCTACCCTGACGCGCTTCCGCGACTTCTTGAAGGAGGCAGTGAAGCGGAAAGACACCGTTACGGAGCGGGAGCGGCTTTACATCGAGGCGTGGGACGCGGGATGGGCGAAGACGGGCGACGAAGCGAGGAAGGAGATCGTGAGCCGACTTCAGAAGCTCTGTGTGCTTTATCCCAACGACATCGAAGCCAAGTGCCAGCTCGCGTTCTACAACATCGGCCAGGGTAGCCAGCTTGCAAACGAGCTTCTCATCGAGCAGGTTCTGGCGGTGAACCCGATGCACCCGGGAGCGCATCACGCGCGGATCCACAACTGGGACGACGTGGACGGCGCCCAAGCGGTCGCCAGTTGCGAACTGTACGGCAAGGCGGCTCCGGGAGTCGGGCATGCGCTGCACATGCCGGGGCATATCTACTCCGGCATCGGCATGTGGCACGAAGGCGCGATCGCCATGGACAGCGCGACGCGTGTCGAACTGCGGCATATGAACGATCGCCTGGCGTTCCCGTTCGAGAACTGGAACTACCCGCATAACCGGGACTACCTGTGCTACATCCAAGAGCAGCTCGGCCGGGCGGAAGCGAGCATTCGGGGAAGCCGGGACATCATGAACTCGCCGAAGGACCCGTCCGTTCCCTTCGAATATCCGGCGGTCATGCCTCTCACACGCGCTTTCCTTAAGTTCGAGCGCTGGGAGCAGATCCTCGACGACAAGGAACTTCCTACCCCCAAGGAACCGCCACTGGCTCTCTTCAAGCAGGCGGCGCAGGTCATCGCTCTGGCGGAGCTCGGGCGCACGGAGCAGGCTCGCGAGGCGCTGAAGGCATTTCAGGCCCGGAGCCGGGCAATGCTCGAAGAGGAGATCGCCAAGTCCCCAGACCAAGCGGCCAAGATCCGCAAGGATGCCGAGGAGAACGAGCCCGGCTTGTTCAAAACCGCCGAAGCCAAGGTGCTTCTCGCCGAAGGCAAGCGGCTCGACGCCATTCGCCTGCTGCTCGACATCGCAGAGAAGGAGCAGGTTGCCCGCGAGCAGCACAAGTACGCCAACGACCCTCCTTCTGACCCTTGGCCTGCCATGCGGCTAGTGGGCGACGTGTACCTTGCCGGAGGAGATTTGAGCAGCGCGATCGACGCCTACAAGCATGCCCTCGACGACGTGCCGAACGACGCGTGGTGCCTGGCTGGCCTTGCCAAGGCCTATGCCGCCCGAGGCAACACCCAGGAAGCAACCCGGTTCGCGGGACGCTTCATGGCGGTTTGGAATGGGGCCGACCCCAACCTCAGGTTGACGAAGGAGGTTCAGGCGCTTAACCTGAACGCCGCCGCCAAAGCCGAGACCCTGAAGCCGGAGCGAATGTACGACCCGGCGGCGCTGGACAAGCTCGGCCCCAGCAACTGGCAACCGTTCGCTGCGCCTGAACTCGACTGTCTGGACACGGCCCGCAAGCACGTTCGGCTCTCCAACTTCCGCGGCAAGAACGTTCTGCTCGTCTTCTACCTCTCCGACCAGTGCGTCCACTGCATGGAGCAGCTCGGCGCCATCAATACGCGCATCAAGGAGTTTGGCGATGCGAATACGGTGGTCCTCGCGGTGAGCGCCGCGACGCCGGAAGTTAACAAGGAGTCGGTGAAGCTCGCCCCGTTCAAGGTCACCTTGCTTTCGGACGTGGACCATGCGAACGCCCGCCGCTTCTCCAGCTACGACGACTTCGAGGATATGGAGCTCCACTCGACGATCCTCATCGACGCGAAGGGGCAGGTGCGTTGGAAGCGAACGGGCGGCGACCCGTTCGGCGACGTGGACTACCTTCTGAGGGAGATCAAACGCTGGAATCCGTAGCGTCGAGCTAAGAGTCGACGCCTTGAAGCGGTCCCAGCATCTTGGGGCCGCTTCTATTTTTGTCGGCACGGGCGACCGAGCGGCAAAATACTGGCGGCATGCTGTCCCTCCTCGCCGCGCTTGCACTCGGGACGTCCGCATCGCCCTCCCCGGCGGTCTTCAAGGCGACCGATCCGGCTTCCAAGCCCTGGGTCTATTGGTACTTCATGGAAGGCAACATGACCCGAGAGGGTCTGGCTGCCGACCTGGATGCGATGAAGAAAGCCGGGATCGGCGGGGCGATCATGCTGGAGGTGAACATCGGCGTTCCGGTCGGGCCGGTGAAGTACATGAGCCCGGAGTGGCTCGGGCTGGTCGGTTACGCCCTTCAAGAAGCGAAGCGCCAGGGCATTTCGGTTGCCATGGGGACGGGGCCGGGCTGGTGCGGGGCGGGCGGTCCCTGGGTGAAGCCCGAAGACGCCATGCAGATCATGGTGTCGAGCAGCCTCGAAGTAGAGGGGCCAACCGCATTTTCGGGCGAACTCCCGCAGCCGAAGCCACGGCCGCCGTTTTTCGGGATGGACAGCATGCTGGACGCCCAAAAGCGCCAGTGGGAGACGTTCTACGAGGACGAGGCCGTGGTCGCCGTGCCCGCCGGGGAGGGGACCATTCCCCTGAAGGACCTGGATGAGAAGGCGCTGTTCTACCGGGCTCCGTACTCGGGCGGCTCGGTCCGGTCGACCATCGAGCCCGAAACCCGGACCGGCAAGGGAACCACGAAGTCGATCGAGCTCACGAGCCGATTCGCGAACGGGCGATTGAGTTGGCAGGTTCCGCCGGGGAAATGGACGATATACCGGTTTGGGCGGTCTCTGACCGGAGCGACAACCCGCCCCGCGCCGTTCTCCGGCTTCGGGCTGGAAACGGACAAGTTCGAGACGCAGGGCATCGACGCGCACCTCGACCACTACATGGGGAGCATCATCGACGCCGCGCAAGGGGCGGTAGGCCCGGCGGGCGGGCTCACCAATCTTCACTTCGACAGTTGGGAGATGAGCTCTCAAAACTGGTCGCCCCACTTTCGACAGCTGTTCCGCCAGCTCCGAGGCTACGACCCGGTCCCCTATTTGCCGGTTTTGGCAGGCCGCGTCGTGACTTCGGTCGACGTTTCCGAACGCTTCCTTTGGGACTTGCGCCAGACGGCGCAGGAGCTCGTTAGCAAGAACCAGGTCGATCGGATCAAGCAGTACGGCAAGCGCTACGGGCTCCTGCTGGACATCGAGCCCTACGACATGAACCCGACCGCCGACCTGACCATGGGCGCGATCGCGGACGTCCCGATGGCCGAGTTCTGGTCCAAGGACCGAGGGCCCTCGACGGAGTACAGCGTGGACGAAGCGGTTTCGATCGCGCATACGAACGGGCGGAATCTCGTGGGCGCGGAGTCGTTCACAGCCGATCCGGGCGACTCTTGGCGGCAACATCCGGGCTCGATGAAGGCGCAGACCGACTGGGCGCTCGCGACCGGCATCAACCGCATCGTCTTTCATCGTTACCAGCACCAGCCGGACTTGAACGCGTTTCCCGGCATGGCCATGGGGCCCTACGGCGTGTACTGGGAAGCCACGGAAACCTGGTGGGACATGGTGCCGGCGTACCACGCCTACATCAACCGCTGCCAGTACATGCTGAAGCTTGGCAAGCCGGTAGCGGACATCCTCTATCTGGTCCCGGAGGGGGCTCCGAACGTTTTCCAGCCTCCCGTGGATGCCCGGATTGGAGACCTTCAGGATCGGCGCGAGTACAACTACGACGGCTGCTCGCCCGAGACCTTTATCGAGCGCGCCAGCGTCAAGAACGGCTTGATCACTTTTCCGGACGGGCCCGAGTACCGGGTGCTGGTATTACCTCGGAACCCGGCGATGACGCCGAGGCTCCTGAAGAAGCTCACGGAGGTGACCCAACAGGGGGCGACGGTTATCGGTAACTTGCCCGAGCGCTCGCCCAGCCTTGAGAACTACCCGCGGAGCGACGAGCAGGTCCGCCGGATGGCTGCTGCCCTGCGGGGCAAGTGGATCGCGGACACCGACCCGACGCTCTCGGGAGCCGATGTGGAGGGTGCCCAGTGGATTTGGAAGACGGGCGGAGACCCGCGCCAGGCGGTGCCGGTGGCCACCGAGACCTTCGAGAAGGAGTTCACGATCGGGGCGGGGATGGTTCGGACCGCGATCATTTCCGCCACCGCCGACAACCGGCTCAAGCTGCAGGTCAACGGTAAGACGGTCTTGGAGGGGAGCGACTTTCGCCGGATCCAGTCGGCCGATATCGCCTCCCATCTGAAGCCAGGGACGAACCGGCTGACGCTCATCGTGACCAACGAGGGCGAAACTCCGAATCCGGCGGGCGTGATCGCAAAACTGACGATGCAGTTCGAGGATGGTCGCCAAGAGACGTTGATCACCGACGCCGCTTGGCCCGGATGCCAAGCCTTGGGCGACTGGAGAACCAGCCCTTGGGGGCTGGGCGAAGGCTCTCTGCCGCGCAAGGAGCTTTATCCGTCGTACGCGTTCGTTTCCAAGCTACTGAGCGGTCGGATTCCGCCTGAAATCGAGTCGAGTGGCGAGCTTCGGTACGCACACCGACACTTGGGCTCGGGCGAACTATTCTTCATCGGAAACCGGAACAAGAATCCGTTCCGGCACGAGGTCGCCTTCCGCGCGCTGGGTCAACCCGAGTGGTGGGACCCCATGACCGGGGAGGTTCGCGTCCTACCCGAGTTCACCGTCGCGTCTTCAACGACCTCGGTGACCCTTGGGCTAGAGGGCAACGCGAGCGGCTTCGTCTTCTTCCGCAAAGGGCCCGCCCACCCGGGAAAGGGGGTCAACTTCCCGCGCTTTGACCGCTCCGCCGCCCTTTCGGGAGACTGGAGAGTCGAGTTTCGGAGCCCATTGGGCGGTCCCCCGCCTTTGACGATGAACTCCTTGTTCGACTGGTCGAAGAGCGTCGACCCGAAGCTGTGCTATTTCTCCGGGAAGGCGGTCTACACGACCACGTTCGGCGGCGACTCGTTCGACGCCATCGACCTCGGTGTTGTCTGCAATGCGGCTTTGGTGAAGATCAACGGCATTCCGATCGGCACCGCTTGGTGTGCGCCGTTCCGGCTTGCGATTCCGAAAGGGGTTCTGAAGAAGGAGGGCAACTCGCTCGAGGTTACGGTCGCCAACCTATGGGTGAACCGGTTGATCGGCGACGCCGGCCTGCCGGTAGACCAGCGCGTGGCGAAGACGACGTGGAACCCCTACCGACCCGACACGCCGCTTCTGCCTTCGGGACTTTTGGGCCCGGTGAGGCTGCTGACTAGGCGGTCGCCCGAAAGGACTTCCCCGTGAGGCGACTTCTCCGCTCAGCCCTGTTTCTCGCTGCCGCGACGCTTGCGGCGCGGACTCCCGCCGCGCCTCAGAATTGGATCCCAGTTCAAAGCATCGATGGCTGCAACTTGACCTGGAACTCGCCGAGCGGGGACTCGTTCGGCTCGATGCCATTGGGCAACGGCGACATCGGCTTGAACGTTTGGGTGGAATGGAACGGCGACCTCGTCTTCTACATCAGCAAGGTGGACGCCTTCGATGCCGGGCATCTCCTGCCAAAGCTTGGCCGGGTACGGGTGAAGTTTCAGCCGGCGCTTGATGTACGGAACTTCCGGCAGACGCTTGTGTTGCGCGACGCGGCGGTCGAGGTCAAGTCGGGCGATACAGCGATCCGAGTTTGGGTAGATGCCAACGCTCCCGTCGTGCGTGTGCAGGGACGGAGCACCCTACCGCGCAAAGTCAGCATTGCTGTCGAATCGCTCCGACCCATGCAGGACGCGAAAAGTGCTTTGCCGGCCAGCGGCACCGCGGGCGTCATCTTCAACGACGACAGGGACCGACTCGCTTGGTGCTATCGCAACCAGTCGTCTGCCTGGGCGGCGAACTTTGCCAGCCAGAACACTCCGGAGATGGTCGCTCGAACGAAGGACCCTCTCCTTTATCGCACCTCTGGATGCGTCCTGCGCGCGGCCAACTGCGTTCGTTCGGGAGAGGCATCGCTCGCCAGTCGGGGAGCCTCGAACGAGTTCGACTGTTCGATCCGAGTGCTCTCCAGCCAGCCGGCAAGCGTGGCGGCGTGGCTTGCCGAAGCAGAACGGCCCGTGAAATCCGATTGGGTGGCGCACGGCAAGTACTGGCGATCGTTTTGGGACCGCAGCCATATCTTCGTGACAAGCTGCGGTGACGCCCAAGTGAACCTGGACCAATACCGGTTCACGCAGTTCGCGACGGCCTCAGAAACCTACAAGGGGCACAAGTTGGTCAGCCCCGCACAGAACGCTTTCCAGTTGAGCCAGCGCTATGCCTTGGAACGGTTTTGCGAGGCCATTGCGAGTCGCGGGACCGTCCCGCCGCCTTACAACGGTTCGATCTTCACGATGGACATGCCCGCCGGCGTGATGGGCTTTGACCGGCCCAAATCCGATCCGGTCCCCCCGGATGGGCGCGACTGGGCCGTTCTCTCGTTCATGTGGCAGAACACGCGGCACCCGTATTGGGCGATGGGCACACGTGGCGATTACGACACGCTCGTGCCAGGGATGCGCTTCGTCCGCGACGGTCTGGACATTTGTCGCGACCACTCGCAGAAGCTACTGGGGGTGGACGGCGCGTTCCTCATGGAGGCCAGTTGGTGGGGCGGCGTGGGCGTCTTCAACTGGGATCAGGTACCTCCGCACCTGCGCTACCACCAACTGGCAACCGTCGAGCTGCCCGCCATCATGGCGGAGACCTATGCCCATACGCGGGACGGGAAGTTCCTTCACGACGTGTTGCTCCCTTGCGCCGAGGAGGGACTCAAGTTCTTTTTCAACCGCTTCCCCAAGACCGATGGGAACGGCCGCATGCTGATGGAAGACGTCGGCTGCGCCGAAACCTACCAGGGCGTTCGAAACCCGGCCACCGAGATCGGCGGAATGAAGTTTCTACTCGACCAGCTGCTTTCGTTCCCGATCGATGAAGCGCATCGCGCTCGGTTTGCGAAATGGCGAGCCATGTTGCCCGATGTTCCCATCCGCCGAGTTCGTGGCATGGACCTGCTGGCCGTTGGCGAAGCCTATCAGCCTGGCCGGGTGGATTGTGAAACGCCAGAGCTGTATTCGATCTATCCTTTCCGGCAGGCCTGGCTTGGTACTCCCAAGAAGCTCGCCATGGCGCGGCAGTCGTTCCATGTCCGCAACACAAGCCTCGACGGTACGGTGGATTGGCAGCCTGTCGAAACTGGCGGTTGGCAGTCTGCGCCCGTGCAGGCAGCCTACTTGGGCTTGGCCCGAGAAGCCGCCCGTTTGGCGAGCATCAATTTCAACGACTCCTTCATTCATTGGTCGGGCAACATCGCCAAGGGTGCCAACGGCGAACTGATGCGCGGGGCCAGTGATTCTCCGGGGTTTGTCGTCGGTGATCCGAAGTCCGGCCTTCCATTTCCCTATCGCCCGCGTCCGCGCTTTCCAGCGTTCTGGGAATGCAAGATGGACGGCACGCCCGACAACGACCACGGCGCGAACTCGGTGAACACGCTGCAAAGCATGTTGCTCCAGAGCGACGGCAGAAAGATCTACCTCCTGCCCGCGTGGTCGGAGAACTGGGACGTGTCCTTCAAGCTCTGCGCCAACGACAACACGACTGTCGAGTGCGTGTATCGCGACGGCAAAGTGCGGTCGCTTCAGGTCTCCCCCAGAACGCGCCGCGCCGACATCGTGGATTTCAGCGCGCCCGAAGCGCGCATTCGCACGCTCGTGGATGTGGCCTGCTCCGACCGCAACTGGCTGTTCGACCTGCCGCCGATGCTGGACGGTTTGCCGCAACCCGGCCCCGTGACGAGCCCGTGGATCAAGAAATACGGCGAAAGCGTCACCAATGTGAAAGGCGCGCCTTGGCCGAACTGCGTTTTCCGCGGCAACGTGCTCTATGTCCACAACGGTGCCGCCGCACCGAAACTTCAGGCCCGCGTGGTTTCCACCAAGCGTCTTTCCGACACGATTCTCAAAGTGGAATACGACCGGCCCATCGAACCGCTCGCCCGCGCCTCCGCTTCGGCCGGTTCGCTCACATTGGGCAAATCCGGCACCGAAGTCGACTTTGGGCGACGGATGACGTTTGACCGGTTGGAGTTCACCATCGAGAATCCGGGCTACCAGCGCGGCCAGGCAAAAGCATTTGAGCTGCAGGCCCAGCAGACCGACGGTTCATGGCGCACCGTCCATCAAGGCCAGGTGTTCGGCACGATCTACGCCAAGGAGTTCGCCCCGGTCACGGCACAGCAGGTGCGCCTCAAGGTCAGCGCCAAATTCATCCAGTTCGATCTGTTCCGTGGCAGAAATTAGACTTGGCGGCCAGCTAGAAGCCACCCTAAGCGAACAAGAGAGAAATCACGTCATGCGTTCACAGCTTTTGAAGGAGTCCCTCGTTGTGTTCCTCACCTTCTCGGCGTTGGCGTCCCGCGCCGATGAGTTAGATAGAATCTTCGCCCACCCGCCGGAGGCAGCAAAGCCGGGCGTGTTGTGGATGTGGATGGGTAGCAACCTCAGCGCGAAGGGAATCACGCGCGATCTTGAGGCGCTGAAAGCGGCCGGATTCAATCGCACGACGATGTTCAGCCTCGCCGACGTGACGACGCCCTGGGCGGGCGAAATTGGCAACAGCCCGACGCCGGAGATCATTTCGTGGACCGAGCCGTGGTGGAAGCTGGTCCGGCATGCCGCGCTCGAATCGAAACGGCTCGGCATGGACTTCGGCATGTTCAACGGGCCGAGCTACGAATCGAGCGGAGGGCCGTGGATCACGCCCGAGCTTTCGATGCAGGAGGTGTGTTTCTCCCAAACGCCCGTCAACGGCCCGGGAAGGATCGTGTTGAACCTGCCACGGCCCACGGTCGACCCCCGAGCAGTTCAGGCTTACCCGGTATTCAACCCGAAATCGGGCCTTGTGGAGAAACCGGAAATCCCCGAGCGCAAAACCTTTTACCGGGACATCGCGGTGCTTGCCATGCCGGCAACCGGTGTGGTCGCAAAGGGTCAGGTGATCGATCTGACCGGAAAGACCGAGTGGAATGCGCCGGCCGGCAACTGGGTCGTTTATCGGTTCGGGCACACGACCATGGGGACGTTGATCCAGCCTGCCCAGTGGAAGGCGACCGGGTTTGAGTGCGACAAGATGAGCGTTGAGGCGGTGACGTTCCACATGAACCACGTCATCGGCGAAATCAAGAAGCACCTCGGCGACCTCATCGGGACCGGATTCACGCACGTTCACTTCGACAGCTACGAAGCCGGCACACCCGGCTGGACGCCGAAGATGCCGAGGAGGAGTTCTCCGAAGCGGCGCGGCTACGACCTGACTCCGTTCTTAGCGACATTCGCCGGGCGGGTGGTCGGCGGCGAGGCGGATACCAAGAAGTTCAAGCGGATTTTCGACACGATTCTTGATCTTTACCGCGACGTCTACTACCCGACCGTCAGCGAATGTTGCACGCGGCGAAGCTGGGTTTCTGTGCGAACCCTACGGCGGGCCGTGGCGGCAGGAAGAGATCATGCCCAAGGTGGATCGGGTGATGACGAGGTTCTGGACGAACGGCAGCAAATACGATCCTTACGAAGTCGACTCAACCATCGCCGCGTTGCGCAAGAGCGGGCAGAACATCGTCGAGGCAGAGGCGTTCACCGGCCCGGTCCTGGCGACAGCCAATGGACGGAACGCCTGCATAGGTGAAAGTCGATCGGCGACGCGGCCTATTGCGCGGGGATCAACCGGTTCGTCCTCCACCGTTTTGTGCAGCAACCGTGGGACGACCGGTACCTGCCCGGCGCAACGATGGGGCAATGGGGCACGCATTTCGACCGCACGCAGACCTGGTGGAAATTCATCAAGCCGCTCGTGCAGTACTGGCAACGCTGTCAGGCGCTGCTGCAATGGGGCAAGATCGCTCCGCTGGGTTTTCACGCGGAGGGATCTCCGGTCCGCGCCATTCACAGGCACGGCGACGCGGCGGACGTGTGGTTTGTCGCCAACCTCGAACGCACCGCTGGCGAGGCGCAGTGCTCGTTCAAGGCGACGGGCAAGCAGCCAGAGTTGTGGGATCCGGTCACCGGCGAGGTGCGGGAACTGCCGGACTTTAAGGACGACGGCACCGAGACCACCCTCGCGTTAGAGTTCGCGCCTTCGCAAAGCTGGTTCGTGGTGTTCCGCAAGCCCGGCAAACCGTCTCCTGGCTCGAATTTCCCCACGTTGAATCCGGTTGGCGAAGTTACCGGGAGTTGGGACGTGAGCTTCGACCCGAAATGGGGCGGACCGGCCGCCGTGAAGTTTGAGAAGCTGGAGGATTGGACGACGCGCCCAGAGCCGGGCATCCGGTACTACTCCGGCACGGCCATCTACCGAACGACGTTTGATGGCGCGAACGCCACGCGGCTCGATCTCGGCGTGGTGAACAACATCGCGCGGGTGAAGCTCAATGAGCGCGACCTTGGGATCGTCTGGACCGCGCCGTGGAGCGTGAGCATTCCGGCCGGACTGCTAAGAGCGAAAGGCAACCAGCTCGAAGTAGAGATCGCCAATACGTGGCGCAACCGGCTCATCGGCGACGAGCAAGAGCCGTCGGATTGCGAATGGCTGCCAGGACACATGGGAAATGGCGGATTTCTCAAGCAGTTTCCCGACTGGTTCGTCAAGGGCCAGCCACGTCCCTCAATCGGCCGTTATTGCTTCACGACTTGGAACTACTTCACGAAGGACTCGCAGCTCGCGCCTTCGGGACTTCTGGGTCCGGTGAGGCTGATGAATAGTCGATAGACCGCTAGCGATAGTCCATCGTCAAGCGGCCATCGATCGTGAAACGAATCGGCACCGCTCCGGGGCGCTCCTCCCAGGGTGCGCCAGGGTCGCTCCCGAAGAAGGTCATCCACCATTCGCCGAGTTCGTCGCGAAAGAAGGCGGGGTGCCCCCCGTGGGGAACCGCCTCGTAACGGGCGGAATAGGGTCCGTTGAAGTTCTTCGAGGTCGCCACCATGCAGGAGTAGCGTCCATCGATCTGCTCCGAGCCGATCAGGTAGTAGGTGCCTTGCCGCTTGATCATGAACGCGCCCTCGTAGCCAATGTGGTCATAAGATCCGGCTCCGAAGATCCGTTCGCACAACCCGGAGTGGTGCTTTGGATCGGGATCGGGGAGCGAGGGTTTGAGACGGCGGGGCGACTCGGCAAAACCGCTCATGTCCGATTTCATTTTGGCGACCATGCCGCTGTGCCAGAGGAAGTAGACGGTTCCATCGTCGTCCTGGAAGAGCGACCCATCGATTTCGTTGCCCAATCGGCCGGATGGGTGGACATCCTCGTAAGGTCCTTCCGGCTTGCCCGAGGTGCTTCTCAGCAGACCGCTTGCCGAATACTCGTTGAAGCCGACGTAGCTCGGCATGCTGTAGGTCAGCCAGTAGGTCCCCTTGAAGTAGTGGACCTCGGGCGCCCACAGGGGCATCTTCTTGGCGAGATAGGGGGCATGCCAAGGACTCTTACCGTAACGCCAAACCACGCCCAAGGGCACCCATTTCTGGAAGTCCTCCGTCGACCACATTTCGATGCCTTGGTTGTCCCCGTAGAACGGCTCGCGAGTGCCGGTCATGTACCATCGGCCATCCGCTCCGCGGCAGATCGACGGATCGCGAAGGGGGAAATCAGCCAGCTTCCTCAGCCCCGCGATGCCTTGGCGGTTCGGGCTTATCGGCAACTTGCCCAACTTGGAGATTCGCTCGGGGCGCGCTCCCGTCAGCTTCCGGTAGAGCGAGACTTCCTCCGGATCGAACGGAGTGCCGTCGCGGCGGTAAAGGTCGTGGAACCACACCTTGGGTTCGGCGGCTTGCGGATTTGCGGGCGAGCCCCAAGGGAAGATGGTGTTGGTCTTGCCAATCACAAACCCCCACTGAAGAGCGGAAACACCCTGCGATTTGAACTGCGGCAAAAGCGCGTCGATTCGGCTGCCGTTCGTGCGAGCCATCCACTCGGTACACACCACGGGGCGCCGGAACGATTTGTAGAAGGCGATGTCTTTCTTGAGCGACTCGGCCCCGTTGTAGTTGTGGAAGGTCACCACGTCGCTCAGTTCGAGGCACACAGGGTCGGTCGCATGGTTGCCCGAGCCATAGGCGGCTGCGGTCAACGGTTGGGAAGGACGCACTTCGCGAGCCCAGGCGAAGACCGCGCGCAACAGCGGAATCGACGCCGATCCGTAGCCCGAGTTGCCTGGCTCGTTGTAGAGGTCCCACATCCACACGTTTCGGTCTTTGCCGAACGAGCGAAGGACGTCTTGAACGTACCGCTTGAGCCGGGGCGTTTCGACGGCAAGCGATCGGCGGCTCTGGGGCGGGCTTTGCAACCACCCGCTGTTATGGACGCCCGGGATAGGGGCGGGTTGGGGACCAGGTTTGGCGTCGGAGTTCCAGCAGTCGTCGAATAGGACAAAGACGATGCGTATCTTTTGGCTCGACGCCAGGGCAAGCACCTTGCGCAAGCGACCCTTGAAACCGGCGGGGTCGGATTCATACGCGACATCGTGAAGGTAGATGCGAGCGAGCGACATGCCGGTTCGCCGCATGAGGGCAAACTCCCTTTCGATGGTGACGGGGTCGAAGGTTTCACCCTGCCACATCTCGAGCTGGTTGACGGCGGTGCTGGGGATGTAGTTGCACCCTGCCATCCATGGTTGCTTCGCTCCCCAGGCATTCGCTTCGTCAATCGTCCACTGGGAGGTCGCGAGAGTTGCCGCCAGGATGGCTCCGAGCATGGGTAGAGCCTACCAAGTCTCGGACCAGGTTTGGCGGTGGCAGCCAAACGCTCAGCGGCCGCTTTGCGGTGGAGGCGCTTGCGCGCCAGCGGCTGGGTTAATCCGGGGGCAGGGTCTCAGGTTCATTTGAACCTGGTGGAGATGATGAGATTCGAACTCACGACCTCTGCAGTGCGATTGCAGCGCTCTCCCAGCTGAGCTACATCCCCACGGGAACTGAGAGTATACCAAACGCGGTTATCCGCCGAGGGCGCGTTTGGCTTCCTCAAGCGTCACGACGCCGTCGCCGTCAAGGTCCAGGCGCCGGAAGAGAGCCGGTATGCCCATCTCGTCCGCCGTAACCTTGCCGTCGCCGTTCTTGTCGTAGCGCTTGAAGGCGGCATCGACGTCGATCGCCGGGCGACGGTCGCCAAAGCTCACGCCGCGGAGGTTCACAGGTGTGCCGGGGGCAAGGCCGGGGACGTAATACTCCAGGTAGCCCAGATGCATCTCGTCGTAGGTTTGCAGGCCCCACCGCACCGTCTTCTTGGGGTCGGGGTTGTTCGGATTGTTGGGGCTGTTGTCGTACCAGGCAGCGAACTCGATCTTGCTGCCCTTTTCGACCGTTACCGGCTCGCGGTAATCGTACGCCAGCTGCCAGTTGAAGTCGTAGCGGGGCACGTCCAGCATCGTTGATCGGCTGCCGTCAGGGCGAATGAGGTCGTAGCGGCACGCCTTGCCACGAACGTGCATGTGGGGCATGAGCGACATGACCTTGATGTCCATCGGCACGCTCATCGAAGCCGCGGCGCGGTGGTTCTCAGCTCCGGGCGGAATGACCAGGCCGAAGTTGGTGATGCCTGCGGTGTGCACCTCGTGCACGGGCTTTGCCTTGGCAAAGACCAATCCCAAGCGAGTCTGGTCTTGGGTTGCCTCGCCGTTAGGCGTGTAGTGGATTTGGAACCGGAGGCTCGACCCGGCGGGCAGTTTCTTGGCGAACCCGTCGGGATAGATCAGCGTGTTGTTGCCCGGTACGTAGGCGGCAAAGAAGCCGGACACCTCTTCGAGCGGATCGAACTCCGCCCCCTGGGCGCTAGGCGGGACGACGAAGATCAGCACGTGGTGAACCACCTGGCGTGCCGTGGGCTGCACTTCGAGGCGGGAAACCCACTTGTCCTCGGTCAAGCCGGTCGGGACGATCACGTTCTGGTACGGCATGATGCCCTCCGCCTTCACCGCAAAGGGCTTGGGAATCGTGACGACGGCGTCGGGTTTGCCGATCTTCCATTGCGGGTCGAAGGTCTTGGGCTGCGGCGCGTCTTTGGGGTCTCCTTCGGGCATCGGACCCGCCAGCCAAGCCTTCAGAGCGTCGCGATCTGCGGCGACCAGCGACCTGTCGTTCTTCCACGGCGATTGCCCGGATTCGGGCTTGGCAAACCAGGGCGGCATGATGCCCTTCTCGATGACGTAGTCGATCATCTTCGCCCGGGATTTCACGTCGGCGTAGTTGTCCAAGCGGAACGGGGCGACGCCGCCGTCACGGTGGCATTCCACGCAATGCTGCGCCATGATCCGCGAAATGCGGTTGTGATAGGTGTCGGCAACCTTCGTCGCCGCAGATTTGACCTCGGGCAAGAGGCAGCCGGGAGCGTCCGTTGCAGGCAGGGCGGGAGCCTCGCCTCGCAGGGTGGCGTCCAGCGCTTCGCGGAGATACGGGTTTCGGGGGGCATCCAGACTCGCGCCGATGCCGTACTGATCGTCCACCGCGCCTCGATACACGAGGGTGCGGGATCGGTCTAACACGAAGACCTCGGTCGTGGTCTTGGCACCGACCGCCGACCGAAACTCGCCCTTGGGGTCGAGCAGATAGGGCCCGTTCAAGACTAGCGACTTCGCCATCTTTGCCATGTCGGCCTTGGGCTCAGAGTCCGACGGGTTCACAAAAACGAAGCGGACGCCCTTGGCGGCGTAGTCGTCCTCGATCCGCGCGAGGGAGGGGCCGTACTTCTTGCAGAGCGGACATGTGGTACTCGTGAGCGCCACAACGGTGGCGGCGGCTTCGGGGAGCAGAGTCGGCTTGCCAGCCAGATTTGGAAGGGTGATGGGCGGCACCCGGCGTCCGATTCCGGCGCTGCGGGCGTCGCTCGGCCGCGCTGTCGTCGGAGCGTCGTCGCCCCCCGCGAAGGACAGCCAAACGATGGGGAGCGCCCCCAGGGCAAGCGGAGCGGAAAGGACCTTCATGGCGCTTATCTTGTATACAACGAACTCAAGGCAAAAAGGTTCAACTTCTGCCCAACGACTGCCGGGGAGCGAAGAGCGGCGCGTTCGCCTCCGGCTCAAGCAGCTCCGCCAAGCGAGCCACCATGCGCCGGGCGTCCGGCTCGAAGTGGAAGGAACCGTCGATCTCGCCCTGCCAAATCGACTCCACAACCCACTCCGGCACGGGCAGGAACACGATCCTCTCGGGGACCGCGAGGCGAACGGGAAGCACGATCGCCGCGCCATTGGGATCGGGGTAAATGAACTCCACGGTCACCGCGTCCGGCTCGTAGCGGACGGTGCCCATTTGCGGCTTGCCCTTGGTGCGGGCTTCGCGGAGAAGCGTCTCGTCGAAGGCGCCTTCGCGGGGGGCGAGATCGGCTTGCAGATCTTCGAACAGGGCGCGCTTTCGCTCGGCGACAAAGGCGTTCAGAGTCACCTCGTCAGTTTAGCGAAACTCGGCCAAAGAGGTACCCTGACGTCTTCATGAGCGTCGTTCAAGTGATCCCGCTGGGCGGAGTGGGCGAGATCGGCAAGAACTGCACGGTCATTCGCCAGGACGACGATATCGTCGTCATCGACGTCGGCCTCTCGTTTCCGAACGAGGAGATGCCCGGCGTCGATATCGTCATTCCGGATTTCACCTATCTCGTCGAGAACAAGGACAAGATCCGGGGCGTCTTTCTCACCCACGCCCACGAAGACCACGTGGGGGGGTTGCCCTACCTGCTTGCGCAAGCCAACGTGCCGGTTTACGCGACCGAGTTCACGCACCTGCTTATCCGCAACAAGCTGGAGGAGAAGTGCAACTTCAAGGAGCTCGACCTGCGCACCTTTGCTCCGGGAGACGTGATCAAGGCGGGACGCCTGACCGTTGAGCCCGTGCGCGTCACGCACTCCATTCCCGACACGTGCGCCATGGCGATCGGCACCGACCACGGCGTCGTCCTCATGACCGCCGACTTCAAGTTCGACTTCACCCCGGTCGATGGGCGGCTCACCAACATGACCCGCCTGGGCGAGCTGGGCCGGGAAGGCGTCATCCTCCTCCTCAGCGACTCCACGAACGTGGAGCGTCCAGGCTGGGGTCCCAGCGAAATCAAAGTCTCCGAGGGCTTGCGCAAGGTCTTCAACGAAGCCCCCGGGCGGGTGCTGCTGACAACCTTCGCGAGCAACATCCACCGGATGCAGCAGGTGTACAACGTCGCCGCCGAAACGGGGCGAAAAGTCGCCGTCGTCGGACGGCGAATGGAGCAGAACATCGACGTCTGCTCGCGTATGGGCTACATCACGATCCCGAAGGGAGTCCGCATCAACCTGGACGAGATGCGCCAGTACCCAGCCGACAAGCTGGTGGTCCTCACGACGGGCAGCCAAGGCGAACCCATGTCCGCCCTGGTCCAGATGTCCAAGGGCGAGTACGGGCGGCTCCAGATCGTGGCGGGCGATACCGTGATCTACTCGGCGCGGCCGATTCCGGGCAACGAAGCCGCGATTTGGCGGACCGTGAACCGGCTGTTCCGGCAGGGCGCTACGGTCATTTACGAAAGCCCGACCCCCATCCACGTCAGCGGCCACGCCTATCAGGAAGAGCTGAAGATGATGATCAACCTGACCCGGCCGTTCTATCTGGCGCCGGTTCACGGCGAACCACGGCACCAACACCGATATCTGCAGATGGGAGCCGAGATGGGCTATCCCGATCACCGGATGTTCACGATGACCGACGGCGTGCCCCTCTGCATGGACGAGAGCCACGCCTATCTGGGCGACCAGGTTCCCTTTGGCCGCGTCCTCGTCGATTCCTCGGGAACGCCGGGCGTTCCGGACGAGGTCTTGCGCGATCGGAACAACGTGGCGCGGGACGGATTCGTTGCCGTTACCATCGTTTTGGACGTGGAGCTGGGAGAAGTGGTCGGCGACCCGGTCCTGCAAGCCAAGGGGCTGCACGCCCCCGAGGGAACCCTGAACGCGGCGCTCAGTGTTGTTCAGGATGCCTTGGCATCGCTCGATCGGAACGAGCTGAGCGACGTAGACAAGGTCCGGCACGCGGTGGGCGACGTGCTGAAGCGGTTCCTTTTCAAGAGGGCATCGGTCCGTCCGTTGGTGATTCCCACCGTCGTTGAGGTCTAAGCAGTTGAAACGAGTCGCGGTTTTCGTCTTGGGGTTTGCGGTGTTGGCGATTTCAGGTTGCCAACAGGGGGCGGGCACCGCCAGTTCCAGCGCACCCGCGGGTCCGTCCAAGGACGAGATCCTCAAGAAGGCGGTCGGCATCTACGACCTCCAGTGGAAGGACCGCGACATTCCGATGCTGAAGGCGCTGAAGCCGGACGAGGATCGCCCCTTCACCATGCTGCGCATCGATCCGGGCGGCAAGTTCCGGCTTGCGATGTGGCGCATGGACCCCAAAATTCAGAAGTACAAGGGCGTCTTGGCGACGGGGACCATTACGGTGGCGGGCAACGAGCTGACGATGCTGGCGGAAGAGATCAACAAGAAGAAGCAAGCCAAGCCGAAGACCCTGGTGTACAAGTTGAGCGAGGACGGCAGCGCCCTCGTCCACCGAGATGGCACCACGTTCCTCAAGCGCATCGACGCGGAAAAGAAGGCGGGCAACGCAGACGTCGACGCCTACTTGGAACAACTCAAGAGCGCCGAGAACGCGGGCAAGAGTGCTCCGAAACTGCCGGCTCCGGGCAAGTAGCTAGAGTTTTCGGCTGACGTACATCGCCTCGACTTCGTCGAGTTTGAGCGGACGGCGCCCCCACTCGCCGGCGGTTCCGCCCCAAACGGCTTCGACGCCGAACCCGACATGCCGTAGCATCGCCACCATTTCCGGGGGGATCAGCAGCCGCTCGCGGATCGTCATCGTCCGTTTGCCCTCCGGCAAGTCCCACTCGTCCTCGTAAACCGAGAGCATGGTCGCGGGATCAAAGCGGCCCGCATTCACCATTTCGTCCGTCATCTGACGCAGGGTGGCGTAGCCGTTCAGCGCGGTCATGACGAAGATCCCGTTCGGGCGGAGTGCCCTCGAGATGGTGCGCAAGATGGCGAGATCGTGGGCGATCGGGTCTTCGTTCGGCCCCGCCAATCCCATGCCGCCCTCGCAAAGGCAGATCGCCGCGTCGTAAAGCAGGTCGGACTCGAATGTCGTCGCGTCGGCTTGGACCAGCGTGAGCGGAGCGGTGGAACTCGCCGGGTCATCCGTGAGAACGGCATCGACCCCTGCCTGTGCCGCCGCCTTGAGGGCTTCTTCGAGCATTCCTTGCGAAAGGTCGATGCCTGTCATCCGATAGCCCCTTTGCACCAGTTCCACCGCGTGGCGGCCGGTACCGCAGCCCACGTCCAGGATGTGGGAGCCGGGCAAGAGGTCGAAAACCTCGATCAGGAAGTCCACCTCGAACCTTGTGTTCGCGGTGAACGGGTTCTTCATGTAATGCGGCGCGTGAGCGTCGAAGAACTCCCTCCAGTTCGCGCTCATGGTTGGATTCGCTCCAGGCGGGTCTTGCCGAGGTCGATCAGCACCGGAAGCCCGGTGTCGTCCACCAGGCTCGCGTAGCGCTCGGTGGAAACGTTGTGGCCAGAGAACTTGCCGACCTTGTCCGGGCCGCGATAAACGGTGGTGGTCAGCTGCCAGCTCAGGGTGTCCATGTCGAACAGATAGCAACGAAGTTCGGCACCCTTCTTGGGCTTGTCGCGAAAGAACCAGAACTCGGCGGCGTTCGCTCGGGGCGCGGTATCCACGAGACCAACGTCTTTCGTCGTTCGCTTACCACCTTCGTCGATCACCACATGGGCGCCGGCCTTGTCGAACGTCACGATCGTGGTCTTCAGGCGCTTGCCGCCGGAAGAAGCTTCCATGAACTTTCGCACCGGCGCGCCGGTGGCGTCGAAAACGCTCTCCATGCGAATGTGGGAGTCGGCATTGCCCGCCCCCCGCATCTCGATCGTCATTTGCACGCTCTTTCCGCCCTTCTCGGCGGCCTTCTGCAGCACAGAAGCAGACCCCACGGCTTTCCCGTCGTAGGTGACGACGTACTTGGCTTGGGCTCCCGCCAAGACGGGGAACAAGAACAGAAGTAGGCCGACCTTACGCATAAGCCTCAAGAAGCATGTTCGCGGCTTTGACGCCCGAAGTGTAGGCGTACTCGGTTCGGCCGCCCACCACGCCGTCGCCCGCGACGAGGACTTTGAGCCGGGTTGGTTCACGCTGTCGAACATCGCCACATTCTCCGGTTGAGAGCATCGCCAGCGGACCAGGTCGACCAGCGCCGGCGAAGACCACTCACTTCCGTACAGACGTCTTTGGGACGTGTACTCCACCGTGTGGCCGATTACGGAGACTTCGTCGGGATTCGAGCTGAAAATGTCGCGCTGAACTGCGGCCCCAGTTGCGCCATGAACCCGGTACAGCTCTTCCGGCGCCCGGTCCGGGCACTTGATCGACTCCACGCTCAGCCAAACGAGCGGGTGTCGCTGCTCGGGTTCCAAAAGGGCGAAGTAGGGTAGGTCGCCGATGTCCTGCCGATAGGCGAGCGAAACCGCCATGCACGGGCGCGGTAGCGGCATTGACCGAGCGGGCGGTTGATGCCCATGCCTTGGAGCAGTTCGTGCGCCCGGGGGCGGGCACGGTGAGGACCACGGCGTCGAACTGGTCGTTCGCCACCTTGAACTCGCCGTTGTTGCGCTCGATGCCTTCGATCGGCGTATCCAGGCAGACGTCGAGCCTTCGGCGAGCATGAGGGGCAATCGGATGTTCCCGCCCCGGTACGCGTAGCGTTCCATGCTGTTCACGGAGGAGGGGGTTTGCCGAGACGCGAAGACCCGCGTGGACCCAACCGGTTTGGTGATCTTCACCAGATCGCTGGTGTCGAGCTCCTTGAGCATGACCGGTTCGAGCTCCCGGCCCCGCGGAGCGATGTTGGTGGCGCCGGCGTCGAAGAGGAAGCCGTCGAGGGATCTGCTGGCGCACCTGCCCCCACGGCGGCCCCTTTCTCGAAACACGCGGATATCCCATCCGGCTTTCTTGAGGGTGGGCGGCGAGCCGGCAAGGCCCGCGTTGACGATGGCGACTTTCACATTCTGGTTTTACCAGTCCTGGTACCCGCACCAGGTTCCAGCCGCGAACGTCCGATAATTGTATACTTGCGAAAGCGCGGAGAGATGGCTGAGTGGACGAAAGCGCCCGCTCTGCTAAGTGGGTAAGGGGTAATACCTCTTCTCGGGTTCGAATCCCGATCTCTCCGCCAGTTCATTTTTCGCCGCCCACCACCCATAAAACGCGCGGCTCTCCTTTGCCTCTTCCCGTTCATCTCGAGTCTCGCCTCGGCGCAGACCTTCGACGAGTACATGAAGATGCGCAAGCAGTACCGCATCACCCAAGCCGTGGGCGTCGCCGCCCTTGAGACGCTGCTGGGTTCGCGCGTGCTCGAAGTCAAGGGCAGGTCAAGGGGTCGGTAGGCGGGCTGAGCGGGACGTCGCTTCTGCTTCTCGAACGGACGGACGGCGAATCCATCTTTCGTCCGCGCCAAGGAAGCGCCGACGTGGCTTCAGCGGCAACGACACCCCGGGTCCGCCTGGATCGAAGGCGAATCGAGAGGCAGAGGACTGAACGGGCGAAGCCGACCTTGCCGAGAAACCGAAGGTTGTTTGCCGCCCAGGGAGACGACTCGTTGCGAGCCGAGAAGGACGCCCTGCTAGAGTTGGCCGCCCAACGGTTCGGTGGGGGCGGAAGCGCCCCGGCTTCCGGCAGCACGGGGGCTCCGGCGACCCCGACCGTGGCGAGTATGGCTTCTGGCACCTCGGTTGTGGTGCCCGCCGGCGATCCGCCGCCGGAGGCGGCGGGGCTTCCCGACGCGGCGTACATCGAGTCGGTCGACGCGACCACGTCTGGTCCCGACTTTGCGGGCCGGATCGTGATCGTCAACCCGACGGACCGCGAGATCGAGACGTTCGATCTCACCTTGCAGGTTGGCGACCGCATCTTCCCGGTGGCGCTGGCCGGGCAAGCCAAGGACCCGTTGCGGAGAGGCATCGCGGGCAAGCAGGCGGTGGCGGTCGAAGGATCGGTCCCGGTGCTGGGGCCGTCGTTCGGAGTCCGCCGACTGATTCTGCGGGTGTTGTATCTGGATCGCCAAGACCCCAACACCAGCGTCTTCGATTTGCCTTAGTGGTCCGCCGTGGGGGCCGCGACGATGGCGGGCGGCTTGCGCAAGGCGAGGACCGCCGGCGCGGAGATCGCGCTGACCGCCACGATCATCAGAAACCCGGCGTTGTACGCCAGCGCCGCCGATTGTAAGTTCACCGCCCGGTCGACGAGGCTTGTCGCCGCCAGCGTGGCGTCGCCGTGGTAGCCCCGCATCGATAGCGCGTGCGCGGTGGCGGCGATTCTCGATTGCAGGAGCGGGTTTCCGGCGTACACGTGGACCACGAGGTCGCTTCGGGAAGAGTGGACTTGGTGGGTGACGTAGCTTCCGAGCGCGGCGATGCCGAACGAGCCGCCCAGTTGCCGGCAGAGGTTCAGCATGCCCGCGCCCTGGGCGATTTCGGCGCCTTTCAGGCTGGAGAACGCCGAGAGGTTGATGGGCACGAAGAGCAGCCCCAAGCCCAGGCCGCGGATGAGGAGGGCGGATTGGACGTCGGCGGAGCCGGCGGTGGGCGGCAAGCCCGAGAGCGAGACCATCGAGAAGATATAGAGGGAGAGCCCGACGACAATGGCGATCCGGGGGTCGAACAGACGCCTCGCCCCGCCGAGCATGCGTCCGCAGAACATCGCCGCCGCGCCGGTGGCGATGCCGCCGGGCAGGAGGGTCAAGCCGGTTTCCGTAGGCGTCAGGTGCATCACGTTCTGGGCGAACATCGGATAGATGAACACGCCGCCGTAAAGACCGAAGCCAAGGGCGATAAAGAGGGCAAGCGCCGCCGCCAGGTCCCGGTTTTTCAGAACGCGGAGGTTGACCACCGGCATGTCGTTCTTCGGATGCAGTTCCCACCACACGAAGATTGGCAAGGCGAACAAGGCGACGGCGAGCAAATACACCAGGGTTGGGCTCTCCAGCCAGCCCTTGGCGTTGCCTTCCTCGAGAACGTACTGTAGGCAGCTGAGGCCGGTCGCCAAGAGCACAATGCCGAGCCAGTCCACCTTGGTGGACTGCATCTTGAAGCGGGAATCTTGGAGGAACGTGTAGACCAGGAAGAACGCCAAGAGCCCGATGGGCAGGTTGATGAGGAAGTTCCAGTGCCAGCTGTAGTTGTCGGTGATCCAGCCGCCCACGGTGGGACCAAGAGTGGGGGCGACGATGATGCCGAGGACGTAGATGGCTTGCACCACGCCTTGTTGTTCGCGCGGGAAGATCTCGCGGAGCGTGGCTTGGGCGGTCGAGAGAAGGGCGGCGCCGCCCGCGCCCTGCACGATGCGCCAAAGCACGAGGGAGCCGAGGCTGGTCGAGGTGCCGCAGAGGAATGAGGCGCCGACGAAAATGAGGATGGACGCCCCGAGGTAGTTCCTTCGCCCGAACCGGGAGGCGAGCCACGCGGTGAGGGGCAGGACGACGACGTTGCTGAGGATGTAGCCGGTCGACACCCAGCCGATTTCTTCGGAGGTGCAGCCCAAGTTGCCCGCCATTTGGGGCAACGAGACGTTCACGATGGTGGTGTCGAGCACCTCCATCACCGCCGCCAGGATCAGCCCAACCAGGATGATCCAGCGGTACGGATTCCTCTCGACGTCGGCGTCCGCCCTCATTTCTTCTCGACGGTCACCAGCGCCGACATGCCGACGCGCGCCACTTCGCGCGCCTCTGCCATGTTCTCAAACCGGATCTTGACGGGCACCCGTTGGACGACCTTGACGAAGTTGCCGGTGGAGTTATCGGGCGGCAAGAGGGCGAAGGTCGAGCCCGTGGCGGCGGCGAGGCTGTCGACCACCCCGCGAAGGGGCTTTCCGGGCCGGGCGTCGATCTCGATATCGACGGGATCGCCTTCCCGGAGGCTGGAAACCTGCGTCTCTTTGAAGTTGGCGACCACGAAGAGGGAGTCGTCGGGGACCAGATAGAGGAGGACGGCGCCGGCCTGGGCGTTTGCCCCTACCTCTGCCACGCGCTTGGTCACCCTGCCGTCGCACGGGGCGACGATGCGGGTGTGCGCAAGGTCGACTTCCGCGAGCTTCAGCATGGCGCGGGCCTGCTCGACGCGTGCCTGGGCTTGGTCGACAGCGACGACCTGCCGCTTGACCTTGGCGGACGCGGCGCGGCTGTTGGCGACGTCGCCCGTGGTTTTGGTAGCGCGTGCGCGCGCCGCCTGCACTGACGCCAGAGTGGACTGGTAGCTCGACGCGGCGGCTCCCACCGCCGCCCTGACGGCTTGGGAACGTTGCTGCGCGGCGGCGACTTTCAGGTTGGATTGCCGCACCGCGACTTGGGCGGCTTCGGCTTGAGATTGGGCGGCGTCCACTTCGGCGGCTCGTTGGGCGGCGTTCGCCTTTGCCAGTTCAAGCTGGCTCCGGGCGGAGTCGAGCGCGGCAGCCGCCGCCTGCTCGGCGGTTTCGGCTTGTTCCACTTGGCTTTGGCTGACCGCGCCGCCCTGCCAAAGCTGGCGACGGCGGTTCGCTTCCTTCAGAGCGTAGTCGTGTTGCGATTCGGCTTGTCGGAGCGACGCCTGCGCGGTCGCCACGGCGGCATTCGCCGCCGAGAGGATGGATTTGGCGGCGCGCAAGCGGCTCATCGCGATCGCGACGCCTTGGACGGCGGACTCGTGTTCGGAGCGGCTGCTTTGGACGTCGATCTCAGAAGCCGAGGCGTTGGCTTGCGCGCTCTTCAGCGCCGCTTCGGCGCCTTTGACCCCCGCTTCGGAAACGCCGATGCCGGCGGTTCCCTCTTCTACGGCGCCCTGCGAGCTCAGTTGGGCGGCGGTGGCGGTATCGCGGGAGACTTCCACGTCAATGCCCGCGGCGCGGGCGTCGGCTAGCGCAGCGTCCAGGTTGGCCTTGGCTTGGGCGACAGCTGCCTCGAACCGCGTGGCGTCGAGTTGGACGAGGAGGTCGCCCTTGTGGACGGCCTGGTTATCCTCCGCCTGAACTTCCGCCACGATGCCGGAGACCACCGGCGCCACCGCGACGACGTCGCTGGCAACCTGGGCGTTGTCGGTGACCTCATGGGCGCGGGACCAAGAGATACGACGATAGCCGAAGACCGCCACGACGAGGAGTCCGACGATGAGCACGGCGCGGGCGATCGTTTTGGTGCGGCCCTTCTCCTTCACTTCCTCGGGAGCGACCGGGTGATGGGGCTTGGGGTGGTGCTCGCTCATGCCGTCACCCCCCGTGCCAACAGGTCCGCCAATCGGTCGGCGCGATGCTCCACCTGCTCCCGGTTTCCGATCAGGTCGGGCCGAACCGAGTAGGGCAACAAAGCGTTCATGGCGGTGACCATCGAGCGGGCGTCTTCCTCAGGGTCGGCCGTGGCCATGGCTCCGCTATCGATGCCGCGCCGAATGATTCTCGCGGCTATTTCGGCTTCGGCGGCGTGGAACCGTTCCCGCTTCTCGCGGAGTTGGGGCCCGAGCGTGGCAAGCGCCTCATCCATGCTGCGTCGGTGCCTGGAGAAGATTTCGAAGCGGAGCATCACGCGGGCGGCCAAGAAGGACCTGAGCGCCTGCTGGGGGTCTGCGATGTCCGCCTTGTGGCGAAGCGTCGCTTCGATCTCTCCGTGGAGCTTGCTTAGCCACGCCATGCCGATCTCCTCCTTACTGGCAAAGTGGAGGTAGACGGTGCCTTTGCCGACGCCCGCCTCGTGCGCGATGTCTTCGACGGTGGCTTTTTTGTAGCCGTAGCGCTCAAAAAGGGCTTCGGCGACGGCGAGCAGATGCTCGCGCGCGGGAGGAGAAGCGGTCATGTGACCATTCTACGATTCTGGTCAGTCGTTTATCACCCTTCCCGCAGATTGTCTTCAGGAAGTGAGGTTCGTTAGGCGCGGATGATGGCGAGCAACTCGTTGGTCTTTGCGCGCATCAGGTCGGCGTCGCCCCGGGTTTCCACGTTGAGGCGGATGACGGGCTCGGTGTTCGATCCTCTCAGATTGAAGCGCCACTCGGGGAAGTCGATGCTCAGGCCGTCCAGCCGGTCGACCTCGCCGCCGGGGTACGCCGCTTCAACTTTCTCCAGCACCGTTTTGACGTCGGCAACGGTGGAGTTCACTTCGCCGCTGCAAGGGTAGTTCGCCATCATCTCGCCGACGAGCTCGCCGAGCGATTTGCCCGTTTGGGAGACCAGCCGCGCGATCATGAGGAGCGGGATCATGCCGCTGTCGCAGTACCAATGCGCCTTGAAGTAGTGGTGGGCGCTCATCTCGCCGCCGTAAGTGGCATCTTCGGCGCGCATCTTCTCCTTGATGAAGGCGTGGCCGCTCTTGCAGACGACGGCGCGGCCGCCGAGCTTCTTGACGATGTCTAGCGTGTTCCACATGAGCCGTGGGTCGTAGATGATCGTTTGGCTGGGATCGACGCTGAGCAGCGACTGGGCAAGCAGGCCCACGATGTAGTAGCCCTCGATGAACACGCCGTTCTCGTCGAGGAAGAAACAACGGTCGTAGTCGCCGTCCCAGGCGACGGCAAAGTCGTAGTCGCCCGATTTGAGGGCGCTCTCGGTCATGGCGCGGGCTTCTTCGAGAATCGGGTTCGGCACGCCATGCGGGAAGTTGCCATCCGGCTCCCAACGCAGCTTGTCCACCTTCAAAGGCAGGTGCGGAATGAGCTTGTCCATCGCCAAACCCGCGGCGCCGTTGCCCGGGTCGGCAAGAACCTTGAGGGGCTTCAGATCCTTGGGCTCTACGATGCGCAGGAGATGGGCGACGAAGTCGTCGTAGCAGTCTTGGTCGGCGATGGTGCCGGCGCCTTGACGTTGCCAGTTCTGCTCGTGCGCCATGCGCTCAATGTCGTTCAAGCCGGTGTCGCCGCTGATGGGGCGGCTCTCGGCGCGCACCATCTTCATGCCGTTGTACTCGGGCGGGTTGTGGCTGGCGGTGATCATGATGCCGCCGTCGTAGCCGTAGAACGCGGTGGCGAAGTACACCATCTCGGTGCCGACCATGCCGAGGTGGACCACGTCGACGCCAGCATCGTTAAGCCCCCTCGCCAAGGCATGGAAGAGTTCGGGACCCGACAGGCGGATGTCGTAGCCGATGCAGACCTTTTTGGCTCCCGTGGCGTCGGCGTAAGCGCGGCCGATGCGGTAGGCGATGTCGGGATTCAACTCGGACGGCACCTTGCCGCGGACGTCGTACGCCTTGAAACACGGGAGGAACTGGCCCATCGAGTTTGGAAGGTTACCCGCGCTACAATGAGTCCATGCGCCCGCAAGATCTGAAGGCGCCCGACCTCGGGCGCAACGCCCCGATGCCGCTGGACCTGGACTGGGTCGAGGCGATTCGGGTCAACCGAAGTGCGGTGGAGCGCCGCACGGCGACGCTGGGCGGCAGGCGCACCGTGAAGAAGCAGTGGCAGGCGGCATGGCTGCTCAAGGCGATCGCTTGCATGGACCTGACGACCCTGAGCGGGGACGACACGGAGGGCACGGTGAAGCGGCTGTGCGCCAAAGCCCGGCAGCCGATCCGGCAGGACTTGGCGGAGTCGCTCGGCGTCGAGTCTTTGCATCTGACCGTGGGTGCGGTGTGCGTTTACCACGAGTTCGTGGCGACGGCGGTGAAGGCGCTGGAGGGTTCGGGCGTTCCCGTCGCGGCGGTCTCGACCGGCTTTCCGCACGGTCTCTCGCCCCTGCCCCAGAAGCTCGACGAGATTCGCGCCAGCGTGGAAGACGGAGCGCAGGAGATCGACATCGTCATCTCGCGCCATTTGGCGCTAAACGGCGAGTGGGAGCGGCTGTACGACGAGGTTCGGGCGTATCGCGACGCCTGCGGCGAGGCGCACCTGAAGACCATCCTCGCGACGGGCGAGCTGGGCCCGTTGCGCAACGTAGGCAAAGCCAGCGTTGTGTGCATGATGGCGGGCGCAGACTTCATCAAAACGTCCACCGGCAAAGAGGCGGTGAACGCGACTTTGGACTTCGGCCTCGTGATGGCGCGGATGATCCGCGAGTACCGCGACGCCACCGGATATCGGGTCGGCTTCAAGCCGGCGGGCGGCATCCGCACCGCCAAGCAGGCTCTGGATTGGCTGATTTTGATGAAAGAGGAGCTGGGCGAGCCGTGGCTAAGGCCGAGCTTGTTCCGATTCGGCGCCAGCACCCTTTTGGCGGACATCGAGCGGCAGCTAGAGATGTACGTGACGGGAAGGTACTCGGCGTTCAACCGCCACCCCATGGGCTGAGGGCTGGCAATCCTTCCGGGTTGGGGCTCCTCGCCCGCCTGTCATACTTAAAGGGTTATGAACCAGCGCCTGCCGGAGTGGCTCACCATTCGCCTCCCGAGACCGGACACTATCCAGGAAGTCCAGGGGATGATGCGGCAGAAGAACCTCCACACGGTTTGCGAGAGCGCGCGATGCCCGAATCTGCCCGAATGCTGGAGCAAGAAGACGGCGACGTTCATGATTTTGGGCGACACCTGCACCCGAAGCTGCGGCTTCTGCGCGATCAAGGTGGGCAAGGGCGAGGAACTGGACCCGTTCGAGCCGGCGAACGTCGCCAAGGTGACCAAAGACCTGGGCTTGAAGCACGTGGTGGTCACGAGCGTGGCGCGGGACGACCTTAAGGACGAGGGGGCCGAGCAGTTCGCGCGGACGATCCGGGCGCTCCACAACATGAACCCCGAGGTCATCGTAGAGATCTTGACGCCGGACTTCAAGGCGAAGCCGGACCTCATCAAGATCGTGGTGGACGCCGGTCCCGAGATCTACAACCACAACATCGAGACCATCGAGCGGTTGCACACGGTGGTTCGCCCGCAAGCCAAATACGCCCGCACGATGCGCGTGTTGGAGCTGGTGAAGGAGATGGACCCGAGGGTCTACACCAAGTCGGGCTTGATGCTGGGCTTGGGCGAGACCCGGGACGAAGTCGTGAAGACGCTGAAGGACCTGCGGGCGGTTGGCGTGGACGCGGTCACGATCGGCCAGTATCTGCGCCCGACGATGAAGCACTTGCCCGTGGCGGAGTTCATCCACCCGAACGAGTTCAAGGAGTACGAGAAGATCGGCGAGGACCTTGGTTTCGCGTTTGTGGCGAGCGGGCCGTTCATTCGCTCAAGCTACAACGCGATCGAGTTCAGCAAAAAGGTCATGTCTGAGCGTCTCGCCCGCCTCGAAGCCGCGTCTGCATAAGTAAGGCCGCCGTCGGCGGCTTCTTTGCCATGCGCACGTTCGCCAGGTTGCTGGGCCCGTTGGTGTTGCTGGCGCCCGTGACGGCGCTGGCGCTTTGGGGCGGCGTCTACCTATGGGCGTGCTACCACGCCATCAGCGGAGAGGGCAGCGCCCTTTCTTACACCCTGCAGACCGACGGCGGTCCCCTGTTGCTTCGCGTGGACCGATGGTCGTTCAACGCAGAGCAGGGGAATGCGGGCGCGCAAGGGCTTTCGGTCAGGCAGGCAGACGGAACTTTGCTTCTGTCTTCTCGCACGGCATCGGTAACCGGGCTCAAGCTGTCGGAGCTGACCCACGCCATGCCCATTCAGGTTTCGGCAAACGGCGTGTTCGTTCAGATCGAACGGAACCGGCGCGGCGAATGGGTGTTTCTGAAATATCTGCCCAAGCCGAAGGAGCCGACCGCTCCCCGAGGGGTCCGGGTTGCCGTTCGTAACCTCGTCGCCAAGGTGGTGGACAACGCCGGGCGAGAGCCGTTCCGTAAGACGGTGACTTCGGACGTGGTACGGTTGGACTCCTTTGGCGAGCGCTGGCTGGCGTCGGGATCGATCGACGGTCTTGGGCACGCCGTGCCCATGCGCGCCTCCGGCTCGCCGTCGGGAATTCTCTTGCAGGCGAAGGTCGACCAGCTCGATTTAGCCCCCTACCAACGGCACTTGGGCACCGCGCCCGAGGGGCGCGAATTGCCGCTTCTCCACGAGGTGTCCGTCGCCCGGAGTTTGGTGAGCGGACCGGTCGAGGTCTGGATTCCCGCGGACGGGGCGGTCCGCTTCGAAGGGACGCTGGAAGCGGAGGCTACGGGGTTTGCCTACGGCGAGACCAAAGCAGGCAACGTGCGTTTCAAAGGCCTCGTCACGGAAGCGGGCGCAACCGGCGAGGCGAGAGCGGTCGAGGGCAAGGTGCTGGGCGCGTTTGCCGGCTCGGTCCGGTGGGACGACGAACTTCGGCTGTCGGGCAAGCTCACGGCGAGCGCATCCCGGGTTGCCGACCTGCCCGCTTGGGCGCGGAAGGAGATTCCCAAGCCGCTTGATTTTGGAGGCGGAATGGTCACGGGCGCCCTGGCTTACGACAAGCGGGGATTGAGCCTGAGGGGCAAGGCTTTCCTGGGTTCCATCCGCTGGGCGAAGGAGCAGATTTCCGACCTTGCCGCCACGCTGGATATCGATGGTTCGCGCGCCCGGG
Organism: Fimbriimonadales bacterium; assembly: GCA_046330155.1. Lineage (GTDB taxonomy): Bacteria > Armatimonadota > Fimbriimonadia > Fimbriimonadales > Fimbriimonadaceae > CALMEF01. The sequence continues at coordinate 40,036 of JAXLTH010000014.1, forward strand.
TCCAGATCGATCGGGCTCGTTGGATGCGGTCGCCCGTGAGCGGTGCGCTAGCCTACGGGGTCAAAGACAAGTCGCTCAACGGCTGGGCCAAGTTGGCTTCGGCGGACCTTGCCCCGCTCGCCCAACGCTTTGGGGCGAACTGGGTTCGGGCGAACGGAGACGCGACCGTCCTGATCCAGGGCACCTCCGACAAGCCAGAGGCGACTTTGGACGCAGAGGGCACCGCCGAGGTGAAGACCGCCGACCGCCAAGTGGAGCTTGGCGATTTCAGCGTGCGCGGCATCCTTCAAAACGACCGGTTGGTGGTGCGGCGTTTCGCGGTGCGGGGCGAGCAGGGCGACCTTTCCGCCGAGGGGGTGTGGGACCTCAAGAAGGACGAGATTCGCGGCGTGTTCTTCGGCGGCGGCTTCCCGCTGGCGGCGCTATCGAAAGAGCTGGAAGGCTCGGCGATCCTCGCCGGGTTCCTCACGGGAAGCTCGAAGGACATGAAGGGGTACGGCAAACTCGAGATCTACTCCGCCCGGCTCTACGACCAGGACATTCCGTTCCTCCAGAGCGACCTCACCGTCGATTCGAAGGGCTTTGCGGCGACCGGCATTCAGGCGGTGCGCGGGGCGGCGCGGCTGAACGGCGAAGTCGCGCTCAAGTTCAAAGGCCGAGAGTTGATCGGGCAACTTTCGGGGCGAGGAGTGCAGCTCAAGGACATCTTGGGCGAGGACTATGCGGGCAGCCTCTCCCTCGATCGGGCGGCCATTCGGGGCACGCTCGATTCCCCCGTCATCGAGGGTACGTTGCGCGGCGAGCGGCTGGTGGCGAAGGGAGTAGTGTTTGACCAAGCGTTCGCCCGAGGCGTGATCGACGGCACGGTGGCACGCGTCGACGAATTCAACTTGGGCGACGGTCGGCTGACGGCGAGCGGAAGTTTCAATCTGGAATCGAAGCAAGGGGTGTTTGCGGGCGAAGCCTCTGCACTGGCGCTTCGTCCGTTTGCGGAGGCGGTGACCGAGGATGCGCGCTTGTCCGGCTTCCTCAGCGGCGAGTTCAGCCTTCAAACCGACGGCACGCACGTTCGACGGCTTTCGGGCAAGGGCTCGCTCGATCAGATCCGCGCGAACGCGGTCGACGTCGGCAACGGGTCCTGGCAGGTGGATTCGGACGGTTCGCTGTGGACGGGCAATATGATGCTGGGCGACCTCGACAGCTTCATAGAGGTCTCCAACGCGGAATACCACGAGGCGGATGGACACGTCCGGGGAGTAGCCAGTATCCTCGGTTTCCCGATCTCCGATTTGGTCGCTGCGAGTCGGCGCTACGTGGCCGCATCCAACGATGCGGAGTCCAAGGCGCCGATCAAGATGCCCGCGGAGTTGTTGGCGAAGTTCGAGTCGCTTACGGGCAGCCTCGACGCCTCGGCGGAAGTTTCGGGCGCATTCGACGACCCCACGGTCGAGGTGAAGACGCTCACCGCATCGAACTTGAAGCTGGGGGACGACGTTGCGGGCACGATCGACGCTTCGGGGCGCCGCGAACGACGCGAGTGGACTCTCGACCACTTGGCGTGGACCGGCGGTCCGGGCGACCTGCGGGTGTCGGGCACCGTCGCCGAACACGGAGACACCAATCTTGAGGGCGAGTTCCGAAAGCTGGACCCGAAGTGGCTTGCGATTTTCGAACCCAAGTTCGCGCAGGCGCCGGGGACGGGGGAGGTGCTCTTCAGCGTGAGCGGTGCCACCCAGGAGCCGGAGATTCGCGCCAGCTTGGCCTATCGGTCGGGCGTGGGCAGCGTGGAATCCGACCCAAGACGCTTCGACTTGCTCGCTACGATGAAGCAGGGCTCCATCGTGGCCGACGGCAGCTACTTCTTCGACGGATTTACCGGTTCGATCACGGCGAGCCTGCCCTTCCGCTACCCCTTCGAGATTCCGCGCAACGAGCCGGTCTCTGCCGAGGTCCTGCTGCCTCGCCGCGATCTCAAGGAACTGAGCCAGTACATCCCCTCGCTCGACCCGCAACGGTCGGAAGGGTTGATCGCCGGCAAAGTCAAGGTCGACGGGGATTTGGACCACCTCTCGGCCAAGGGCGAAGTCACGCTCGACGCCAAGTCCATCGCCGCCAAGAACTTCGCCACGAAGCTGGATTCGGTCACCGCTTCGGCGGGCTTCGATGGCCAGAAAGTCAGCCTGGATGCCCGCGGCGATTCATCGGAGGGGGGCAACTTCGAGGTCCAGAAAGTCTCCTTGACCTTGGCGGATTTGGAAGACCTCCTCAACGATCCGGTTCGGGCTTTTTTGGATGCGCCGGTCGGCGGTTCAGTTAAACTTAACGAGCTTAGAGTTAAGCAAAACAACCCAAAGAACGACCCGTTTGGGTTCACTTTGGACGGCAAGTTCGGCGGTTCGGTGGACCTGTCCGGGCCTCTTCGCAATGTGCGGATCGCCAGCGGCTCGCCGTTGAAGGCAGAGGGCCTCTTCCTGAAACTCCCTTCGGAATACCGCGACAAGGAGCCGGGGCCGGCTCCCCTCGTGAATCCCAGTTTCGACCTCCGCGCTTTGGTTGCCGACCGGGCGCGGTTGGACGCGGGAACCGGCATTTTCGAGTTCACCGGCGATGCCACGGTGGGCGGCAACCTGCAGGCGCCGGACGTTCTCTCCCGGTTGTCCGTCGAGCGAGGTTCGATCGCCCTGCCGAACTCGAAGATCACGCTCGACCCGGGCGGCGAGATCACGGTGACGTATCGGGCGAACTCGCTTGGCGACTCGATTGCGAGGGCGGACGTGAACCTGACGGGGCGCACCGCGCTCACGGCGAGGGGGCCGGGCGGCGACGTCGAACGGTATGCGATCGAGCTCGGCATTCGGGGCGACCTCTTGCAGGAGGGAGGACTCGCGCTGACCGCAAGGAGCAGCCCGCCGGGACTTAGCGAGGACCAGATTCTCGGACTTATCGGCCAGGGCGACATCCTCACCGGCGGCGCGGGCGAAGACAAGTTCAACTTGCAGAGGCGACTTCAGGACGCGCTTACCCAAATCGCGCTGCCCGCCCTTATCGACAGCTACACCTCCAGAGTGGCGACCAAACTCGGGCTTGACTACTTCGCGTTTGAGTACAACCCGTTCGAGAACCTGTCCGTGACGGTCGCCAAGTCGATCGGGTCGAACTTCACGCTCCAGTTCCGCCGCCAGCTTTCCGAACCGGTTAACGGGCTTCCTTCGCGGTACGACCTCCGTCTCTTCTATCGGCCCGCGTTTCGGAGAAACCTCCCCGGGCGATTTTCGTTCAGCGTGGGCACCGACCAAGACCGTCCTTGGAAAATCAGCGTCGAATATGGGTTCAAGTTCTGAAACGGTTGGGACCTTCGGGTGTCTAATGGACAGCGCGGGCGCATTTTCTGGCCCGCATGATCGTAAACTAGGAGGCCGCGCAAGAGGGTGGCCTGATCCGGGCCCGAGTGCACGGACAGTTTGGAGGCGAGTTTGGTCAAACGGATTTGGATAGCGTTCCTATTGCTCATGCTGACGGTGGCGGCGTTCGCCCAGCAGACGAGCGTGATCACCGAGATCGAGGTCAAGGGCAACAAGGCGGTTACGACCGATGCCCTGTTGCTTCGTATGCGGACCAAAGTCGGCCAGCCTTACGTTCAGGCGCAGCTTGACCAGGACCGGGCAGCCGTCGAGCAAATGGGTTTCTTCAAGGCGGTGGACATCCGCGCCATCCCGCTTGCCGGCGACAACTGGAAGATTCTCGTCGAAGTCACCGAGTTCCCGATCACCAAGGAGATCCGCGTGGTGGGCAACACGGTTGTGCCCACGGACGAGATTCTCAAGGCGATCCCGTTGCGGGTTGGGCAGCCATTTAACCTGACCGAGCAGCGCCCGACCGCCGAGGCGATCTTCAACCTGTTCTCCAAGAAGGGCTACTTCGCCCTTGCCGAGCAGGTCGAGCCGCTGGAGGATTCGCCGGGCACGGTGAGCGTGGTCATCCGCGAGATGATGGTCAACTCCGTTGGAGTCCAGGGCAACACCAAGACGAAGCCCTGGGTGATGATGAAGCTGATCAAGACCCGCTCGGGCCAGGTGTTCAACATCAAGAAGTGGGACGACGACCTGCGCCGCGTCTACGGCACCCAGTGGTTCGAGCGCGTGGTTCCGGTCGAGAACGACGCTCCCCAGGGCTTTGCCAAGGATCTCATCGTCGACGTCAAGGAAACTCGCACGGGCGACGCCCTGGTCGGCGTGTCAGTGGACCCCCGCAGCAACTTCGCGGGCAGCATCCGGCTAGCGGATCGGAACTTCCGTGGCACGGGCCAGTCGGTAGGCATCAACTACCTGCAAGCCGTTGCCGGCGGCGGCGCCTCGATCGACCTCGACTACCAGAATCCGTTCATCGACAATCGGGACACCACTCTCGGCGTTTCGATCTATAGCCGCCTGCTCTACCGGTTCTCGAACACATCGTTCGGCAACTCGGGCAACTCGCCCACCGACGAGACGTTCACCGAGCGCCGCACGGGCGCATCGATCAACCTGACCCGGCCCGTGGGCTACCGCGCCACCGGGAACGTGGGCTTGCGCTTCGAGTCGATCCGCACCAGCAACCTGAACACGACCAACCAAAACAACTTCATCCAGCAGGATGGAGACGTCGCGGTGGCTTCGGTCGGTTGGAACCGCAACCGGCGCGACGTCGACCTCGATCCGGCGCGGGGCGACTGGGCGTTGATCAACTTCGAGCCCGGGTACAGCAACATCAAGCGGATCGGCGGCGCCGCCAACGACCCGTCGATTCTGGGCAAGAACTCTTTCTTCCGAACCACGTTCGAGTACCGCTCGTACTACTCCAGCCAGCCGGCGAGAACCGCCCGCGAACTCGATGCGCCTCGGCGCGTGGTCGCGTTCCGGTTCCGGGGCGGCAGCATCGCGGGCAAGGTTCCGTTCTTCGAACAGTTCTTCGTGGGCGGCGCGGACAGCCTTCGCGGCTACCAGGACGACCGGTTCTGGGGCAAGACCTACCTCGCCACGACCCTCGAGTATCGCCACCCGATCCAGAAGTCGTTCAACGCGATCGCCTTCGTCGACGCGGGCGGCGCTTGGGGCGGTTACGGCAGCGTGAACGACTACACCCAGAGCGACAAGGTCAAGCTCAACGTCGGCTACGGCATCGGCTTTAGCTTCCGCACGCCGCTCGGGCCGATCCGACTCGACTTCGGCTTCAACTCGAAGGGCCAGAGCCGTACCCACTTCCTTATCGGAACGTCTTTCTAACCAGGAACACAACCACACATGGCAAACACCAACTTCCACCGCCTCGGCTGGGTCATCGCGGCCGCGCTCGCCGGCATCATCCTCGGCAGCGGCTTCCAGGGCTCGACCGAAAAGTCGGGCATTGTCGACGTCGCCAAAATCGTCGAGCAGAGCGATTACGGCAAGCAGAACCAGGACACCTTCAACAAGATGAAGGCGGCGCGCGAGGGCGTGCTCGAGTTCATCGACCAGTATCGCGTTTTGACCAACGAGCAGGCCATCCGCATCAAGGACCTGAGCGTTAAGGACCCGCGCAAGCCCGAAGAGCAGGCAGAGCTGGACCGCATCAAGTCCGAAGTCGTCCTCGCCGACAAGAAGTCGAAAGAGCTGAGCACGAAGACGAACCTGACCCCCGAAGAGCGCACGCTCATGCAGGACTACGCGACCCGTAGCCAGAACATGGAGCAGCTCGCGCAGCGGTGGTTCCGCGAGTTCACCACCGAGCTTCAGGCTTGGACGGACAAGCAGAAACTGGCGAGCATCGACCGCGCCCGCGCCGCCATCCAAGAGGTGGCGAAGGCGCAAGGATTCACGATCGTCTTCGAAGTCGGCGTGGCGCCGTACGGGGCGAACGATCTCACGGATGCCGCCTTAAAGGCGATGAATGCCAAGAAGTAGCCTTCTGCTCTTCATCGTGTTCGCGGTCGGGTGCTCTGCTCCCGATCGCGAACTTGTTTATGTGGATACGAATCGGGCGCTTTCCACGATTCCGACGACAGTCCGCCCCGAGCCTCCGAAGGCCGAGGCGCCTGCCGGGGTGCGAGGTTCGCGGGCTTCGGTTCCGGCCATGCCCCAGCGGACGGTTTCGATTGGGAACGCGGAGCAACGCCTTGCCCGCGCCAGCCAAGTCATCGCGAAGAACCGGGCGGACGCGCTTGAGCAGATCACCCGAGAACTGAGCGAGACGTACCGCAAGGAGATCGCGCGGATCGCTCGGGAGCGGAAGGACGCCATGGACGAGGACCGACTGCGCGGTTACGGCGACGTGATCGATCGCATCTCGGAGCGCTTCGAGCGGTACGCCCACGAGCGCGGTCCCAAGATCGCGCGCCTGGCGCTCTTGGCGAACTTCCCGGACGAGGACCCTGGCTCGAAGCGTCAAGCGGCGGATCGGCAGCGCATCGAAGCCGAGCGGCTGGCCGAGGCAAAGCGGCTACGGTCGGAGATTGCCGCCTTGGACGCAGAGTATCGTCGTGACGCCGGCGAACTGGTGTCGAGCGTGGATGCCCGCTACCGGGCGGATCTCGATGCCTACGAACGAGAGCTGGAGGCGATGAGGGTCGACGCCGACCGGCGCGCCGCGGCCGAGGCGCAAAAACAGTTGGAAGCCGAGTTCAAGCTTTCTTCCATCATCGAGGGTCGGGCGACCCGGCGGCTCCCGGCAGAACCGGCGCAGTCGGTGACGATTTCCGGCTCGGGCGCCTTTCCCGCTCCTCCGGAAGTGGCACAATTGGGGGGCGTTGGCCGGTTGCAGGAACTGCAGAACGAACTGGTCGTTTGGGCGGAGACCCACCACTACCGTTTGGCGGATGCGCCCAAGGGCGCGCGCGACGCAACGCAAGAGTTTGTTCAATGGAAACGCGAACGCACCCCTGGACCTTAGGCCAAATCGCCGAATGGGTTAGAGGCGAGCTGAAGGGGCCGGGTGATCTGGCGATCAGCGGTCCAACCCCCGCCGATGGCGACGACAAGAACGGGATCACCTTTGCCGAATCCGCCGATTACCTCGCCGCGGCGGAGCAGTCGCCGGCAGCCGCGGTGCTGGTTCCGCGGGGCACCGCGTGCGGCAAACCGTCGATCGAGGTCGACAGTCCCCGCATGGCCTTCGGCTTTCTTTTGGCGCGGGCGGTAAGACCGTTGCCCATCGAGCCGGGGATCCACCCCCAAGCCTACGTTCACCCGGAGGCGACGGTACACCCCGAAGCGTGCGTAGCGCCGTTCGCGGTGGTGGAGCGCGGAGCGGTGATCGGCGCAAAGGCGAGGGTCTACTCCTTCGCTTATGTCGGCGAAAACTGTACGGTGGGGGCGGGCGCGGCAATCAACCCGCATGCGGTGCTCGTGCAAGACGTGACCGTTGGACCCGGCTCGATCATCCACAGTGGCGCAGTGATCGGCGCGGACGGCTTCGGCTACTACTGGGACGGCAAACAGCGAGCCAAGGTGCCCCAGATCGGAGGCGTGCAGCTTGGCGAGAATGTGGAAATCGGCGCGAATGCCACGGTCGACCGTGCTACGGCGGGCGACTCTCGGCTGGGCGAAGGGACCAAGATCGACAACCTGGTCCAGGTTGGCCACAACGCGAAGATCGGTAAGCACGTTGTGATTGCGGGCATGTCCGGCATCAGCGGGAGCGTGACGATCGGCGACCGGGCGGTGATCGGGGGCAACGTCGGCATGGCGGACCACGTCACGATCTGCGACGACGTGGTTCTGGGCGCGCGCACAGGCGTCGCGCAAGATATCACCGAGCCCGGAGAGTACTTCGGGGCGCCCGCCCTACCCCGTCGAGAAGCGATCCGCGCGTTTCTGCTCTACCCGAAACTTCCCGAACTCTACTCCCGTCTGAAGGACCTTGAGAAGCGAGTGAAGGAACTCGAAACCGAAGACTAGTTTATGCTCATCCACAAGAAAACGTTGGCGGGCGAAGCCCGATTCGAGGGTTTGGCGCTTCATGGCGGCGAGCCCGTCGTCGTGACGGTTCGCCCGGGCGAAAACGGAATCCGCTTTTGGACGCCGAACGGCATGGTGGAAGCCAAGCCGGAGAACGTGACCGAGACCCGGCGCTGCACGAAGTTGGGCGAACTCAGCACGATCGAGCACTTGATGAGCGCGTTTGCGGGGCTGGAGATCACGGACGCTGACGTCGAAGTCGACGGGTTCGAGATGCCGGCGATGGACGGCGCGGCGTCGGAGTACGCGGTGGGGCTCCTTCGCGCGGGATTAGTGGATCGCGGCGACGTCGAGCAGCGCACGCCGTTCAAGCGCTCCTACGTCGTGGAGGGCGAGGCGAAGGTGGCGGTCTCGTTTGGGCACGGGCACTGGCGGTACGAGTTCGTTTCGGCGGACAAGTGGCCGTACTCGCAGGTTTTTGAACTGGACAACCTGCCCGCGGGGTACGTGGAGCAGATCGCCCCGGCGCGAACGTGGGGCTTCGAGTCGGAGTTGCCTATGCTGAAGGCGGCGGGCTTGGCGAAGGGCCTGGACTTGGAGAAGGCGCTCGTCCTTGGCGCGGAGGGCTATGTGAACCAGCCGCTCTTTCCCGACGAGCCGGCGCGGCACAAACTGCTGGACCTGATGGGCGACCTGTACCTGGCGGGCATTCCCGTGCGGTATTTGAACGTTGTGGCAGAACGTAGCGGCCATGAGCTCAACGTGCGCGCCGCCGCTCACCTTCTCGCCACGATGGCGTAAATAAAGGTGTATGCCCCCCGATAACGGTTCGCCGCTGGAGATTCTCGATCGCATTATCGAGCAAGCTCCGAAGGACGATGCGCGTCTTCAGAACTACCTGGCCGCGCTTCGCGACGCCTTGCTCAGCGAGACGGAGGAGCACGAGAAAGCCGCGCAACTGATGGCGGAATACGAGGAGGCGTACCAGAAGCTCACTGCGCCCGCCAACCGTCTGGGCGTCTTCCTCGAGATGTTGGAGGACGAGACCGCCCTCATCGCCCTGGGGGACACCGAGTACGTGGCGTCGATCGACCCCAAGCTGGATGCGGCCAAGCTGGAGACGGGCTCCCGAATCCGCATCAACGAGGCGTACGCGGTGGTCGGCGCCATGGGCGACGCCCCGAACGGGCCGCTGGCGAAGGTCGCGCTCGCCATGGAAGACGGCCGGCTGCGCATCGGCACCGACACGCCGGGTAGCGACGGTAGGCTGGTTCGGCGATCCGCCGCGCTCAAAGACGTGCCGATCGAGGTCGGCGACGAGGTTCGTTTGGATGCGTCGGGCCGGGTGGCGGTGGAGCACTTTGAGAAGAACGAGACCCGAGACTACTTCTTTGAGGAGGTTCCGGAGACGCCTTGGGAAGCGGTGGGCGGCCAACAGGACGCCATCAAGCTGATCCGCGAGACGATCGAGCAGCCGCTCCTCCACCCCGAACTGTACAAGCAGTACGACAAGAAGCCGATCAAGGGCATTCTGCTCTACGGCCCTCCAGGGTGCGGCAAGACGCTGTTGGGCAAGGCGACCGCGTACAACCTGACCAAGGAGTACTCGGAACGGGTGGGGCACCCGGTGAAGGAGTACTTCATGTACATCAGCGGCCCCAAGATCCTCAACATGTGGCTCGGCGAGACCGAGCGCATGGTGCGCGAGATCTTCCGCATCGCCCGCGAGAAGGCGAAGGAAGGCCGCTTGGTGTTCATCTTCATGGACGAGGCGGAGTCGGTTTTGCGGACGCGTTCCAGCGGCCGTTGGCTGAACATCAGCAACACGGTAGTTCCTCAGTTCTGCGCGGAGCTGGACGGCTTGGTCGCGCTGGAGAACGTGGTGTTGATGCTGACCTCCAACCGGCCTGACTACATCGACCCGGCGGTGCTTCGGCCCGAGCGGATCGACCGGAAGGTGAAGATCACGCGGCCCGACAAGGCTTCTAGCCAGCAGATTCTGGGCATCTATCTGCACGCCGGCATTCCGCTGGACCCCGAGGTGCTGAAGAAGTACGACGGCGAGATCGACTGCGCCCGAAAGGAGCTGATCGAGGGCGTTACCGAGTATCTGTGGCGCAAATCGAAGGACACCGAGTTCTTACGCGTGGCGCTGAGGAACGGCTCGTCGGACGTGCTGCACTACAAGGACATGGTGAGCGGCGCTCTGCTCAAGTCCATCGTGGACCGGGCGAAGGACCTCGCGATCCGCCGTGCCATCTCGAACCCGGGCGGGGCGCACGGCGTCACGCTTGCCGACCTTGAGAGCGCGGTGGTGGCGGAGTACAAAGAGAACGAGATCTTCCCGAAGACCGACACGCAGGAAGATTGGCTGCAGCTGCTCGACTACCCTTCCGACCAGGTGGCGTCGGTGCGGCCGATCGGCCGATCGAAGGGCGAGGAGTTCGTTCGCAAGAACGTGATCTAGGCGGGAAGGTAAAACCTGCCCGTGGGTACGGGCGGATGGACCAAGCGCGTCTTCGACATCGTCGTCGCGTCCCTGTTGCTCGTTTTGCTGTCGCCCGTCCTTCTGGTCGTCGCCGTCTTGGTGCGATGGAAGCTCGGGTCTCCGGTGCTTTTTCGGCAGGAACGCCCCGGCTTGCATGGTCGCCCGTTCCTCATGACGAAGTTCCGGAGCATGAAGCCAGGCGACGGATTAGATGAGGAAAGGCTGACAAAATTTGGACAAATCCTTCGTGCGGCCAGCCTAGATGAACTGCCCGAACTATGGAACGTGCTGCGCGGCGAGATGAGCCTGGTGGGCCCCCGGCCCCTGCTTATGAAGTACCTGCCGCTGTACTCGCCCGAGCAGGCGCGGAGACACGAGGCGCGGCCCGGGATTACCGGTTGGGCGCAGGTGAACGGCCGGAACGCCTTGGACTGGCCCGAGCGGTTCGCCCTGGACGTTTGGTACGTCGACCATTGGTCGCTGGCGTTGGACCTCAAGATCCTTGTCATGACGGTGGCCAAAGTGTTCCGCCGCGAAGGGGTGAGCGCCGAGGGCCATGCGACGATGCCGGAGTTCGCGGGGAACCCGAGCGACGCCGACCAGCCATAATCTCGCTGGAGTTGGCCGGATGACGGCTCCGGTTCGCCGGAGAGGAAAGTCCGGACTTCACAGAGCGCGGCGCCCGGCGCAAGCCGGGGCGGGGAAACCCGACGGAAAGTGCCACAGAAACAAACCGCCGACGGCGCAAGCCGGGCAAGGGTGAAATCGTGCGGTAAGAGCGCACGCCGCGTAGCCGTAAGGCGCGCGGGGGCAAACCCCGCCGGAAGCAAGGCCAAATAGGGAGAAGAAGACGCTGCTCGCCGATTCTCCGGGTTGGCCGCGCAGATAAATCGTCATCCACGACAGAATCCGGCTTACAGGCCAACTCCGCACCGAACCGCATTGGAGAAAGAAGCACAGGTTGTCGATCTGGGAACGATGGGCTATGCGCCCGCCGCCGAGCTTCAAGCCCGGGTGTTGGACGCCGTCCTCGAAGGGCGCCTGCCCGACACGCTGCTGTTCGTGGAGCATCCGGCGGTGCTGACCCTGGGGGCGAACTTCCACCAAGAGAACTTGCTCTTCACGCCCGAGCAGTACGCGGGGATGGGCATCGAAGTGCACCGAACCGATCGGGGGGGCGACGTGACGTTCCACGGTCCCCGCCAACTCGTGATCTATCCGATTTTCAACTTGGAGCGCCACGGCAAGGACCTCCACCGTTGGCTGCGCGACTTGGAGGAGACGATGATCCGGACCCTCGCCGGCTACGGGCTGGAGGGCTACCGATTTCCACCGAACACGGGCGTGTGGGTGAACCACCGGAAGGTCGCGGCGATCGGCATCAAGGTTCGCCGGTGGGTGTCGATGCACGGCATCGCCCTGAACTGCAACAACGACCTCGGACCCTTCGAGCTAATCGTTCCGTGCGGGATCAAGGACCACGGCGTCACCAGCCTAAGCTGCGAACTCGGCCGGGCGGTGACTATTCAGGAAGCCATGCCTCGGGTGGAATCAGCGTTTGCCGAGGTGTTCGGGCTCGAGCTCAGACGGGCGGAACGGTCGGTTTTGGACGGGATCTGAACAGCAAGAACGCCGCGACGAGCGCACCGACGAACGCCACGTTGTAGCTGACGTTATGCACGGCGAGGCAGATGCTGAAGGCGCGCAGCTTCTCCATGCCCAGCGCCGTGATTTCGGGCCCGGCGATGAAGGACGGCGCCACAAACCCGGACTTCGCGACGATCAACCCTGTAAGCGCCGCGCACGTCCCCGAAACGACCAGCAGAATCGCCATGGATCGCCGCACCTGCCCCAAAGTAGCGGGAATCCGTGCGCCGGCGGTGGCGGCAAAGGCGAGCAGCGCGCCGAGGATTGCCCCCACCCACCACGTTGCCACCACCCCCCAAACCAAGCCGACCAGCGTGGGATCCGGCTCGGTCACGAGGGGCGGGTGCCAAACGGTGAAGTACTCGATGCAGATTCGCGCCGTGATCTGGTCGTGCACGATGCCGTAGGCGACCGCCAGAAGGATCCCCCATCCGATACTGAGCGCGAAAAGGCGGCGACGACTCATCTGCAGTCAGGATAACATGGGAACGTGGAGCGATCCCGACACGATCCCATTACGGTTCGGTTGGGCCGGTTCTTCGCCGAGGTTGGCCCGGGCGTGGTGACCGGGGCGGCGGACGACGACCCGTCGGGCATTTCCACGTACTCCGTCGTGGGCGCCTCGATGGGGCTCGGGCAACTTTGGACGGTACTGCTCACCTTTCCGCTGATGGCTTCGGTTCAGGCGATGTGCGCCCGGCTTGCCTTGGTGACGGGCGAAGGGTTGGCGGCGACGATCCGCCGACACAGCTCGAGGCGTTTGCTCTGGTTCGCGTGCGTTCTGCTGGTGGTGGCGAACGTGGTGAACATCGGCGCCGACCTTTCGGGCATGGCGGAGTCGCTGGAGATGGTCACGGGCGTTCGGGAGTGGATCTGGATGCCGCTGCTCGCCGTGGGCATCGTGCTTGCGCTCGTGTTCTGGAGCTATCGCAAGCTCGCGCGCACGTTCAAGTGGCTCACGCTGGCGTTGTTCGCGTACGTTTTCGCCGCCTTTCTTTCGCATCCTTCGTGGCCGGTGGTTCTGAAAGCGACCTTTGTGCCCGAGTTCAAAGCCGATCCCGTGTACCTACAGGCGCTGGTGGCGATTCTCGGGACCACGATCACGCCCTACATGTTCTTCTGGCAGGCCGCGCAGGAGGTGGAGGAGGAGCGCGCCCACGGCCACCGCACCTTGGCGCAAAGGCGCGGGGCGACGCTGGACGAACTGAAGGCCGCGCACAAGGACGTCCTGCTGGGCATGGGATGGGCGGGCGTGGCGATGTACTTCATCATTCTCACCGCCGCCACCAATCTGCACGGTCCGGGCAAGCCGCCGATCGAGACGGCGCGCCAAGCGGCGGAGGCCCTTCGGCCGATCGCCGGCGATGCGGCGTACCTCCTGTTCGCTCTGGGGTTGGTCGGCACGGGCATCCTTGCCATCCCGGTCTTGGCGGGCTCGGCGGCGTACGCGATTTCCGAGGCGATGCATTGGCGGGGCTCGCTTAACGATCGCCCGAGGGTGGGTTTCAAGTACTACGTGGTGGTCGTGTTGTCGGTCGGAGTGGGTTTGGCCCTGGACCTCTTCCGGATCGACGCGGTGAAAGCGCTGTTCTACGCGGCCGTTCTCAACGGCATCCTTGCCCCGCCCTTGGTCGCCATCGTGACGTGGCTGACCAGCCAGAAAGAAGTGATGGGCGAGCACGTCAACCCGCCATATCTGAGGCGGCTCGGGTGGACGACGGCGGGCCTTATGTTTGCGGCGTTTCTCGCCATGGCCGCGTCGATGATCTGGGACGGGGGTAAACCATGACGATCATGAAGGCGACGCGCACGAGACGGTTGAAACACCATCCGGGCGTGGCGGGCGTGGACGAGGCGGGGCGGGGTCCGCTCGCCGGCCCGGTGGTGGCGGCGGCGGCGATCTTGCCGCGCGGCTTCGACGTCGAGGGCTTGGACGACTCGAAGAAGCTAACTCCGGACCAGCGCGAAGCCTTGGCGGTGCGGATCAGGGAGTCCGCGGTGTACTGCGTGGCGCTCGCCACCGTGGAGGAGATCGACCGGCTGAACATCTTTTGGGCGACCATGTTAGCGATGGAACGGGCGGTCGCGGGGCTGGGCGAGGCTCCTTCGCGGATTCTGGTGGACGGGAACCGGGTTCCCAACGGATTCTCGGGGGAAGCGGTGGTGAAGGGCGACGGCAAGTTCGCTTGCATCGCGGCGGCTTCGATCTTGGCGAAGACGGAGCGCGACCGCATGATGCGGGAGTGCGCCGAGCGGTTCCCCGATTACGGGTTCGACGCCCACTTCGGCTATGCGACGCCCGAGCATCTGCGCGCGTTGGAGGAGTTCGGGCCGTGCGACCTGCACCGAAAGTCGTTCGCGCCCTGCATGCCCGACCTGCAGATGGCGCTGGAGCTATGAGCCGAGCCCGCGGGCGCGACGCGGAAGACCGTGCCGCCGAGTTCCTGCTCTCTATCGGCTACACGCTGGTGACCCGGCGGTACGCGGTGCGCGGAGGTGAGATCGACCTGGTGGCGCTGGACGGGGACGAGCTGGTTTTCGTGGAAGTACGGGCCCGAAAAGGCAGAAGCGCCGGCCCTGAGAACTCGCTTTCAGCGGAGAAGGCAGAACACTTGCAGCTTGCCGCCGAGAAGTTCCGGCGGGAGTTCGGGGAGACGGGGCGGCCGTTCCGTTTCGACCTGGTCGCCATTGACGGCGAAGGCCTGCGGCACCACGTCCGGCTCTCGCGCGACTAGGTGTCAAGTAGGTGTCGTGTAAAATGGATTCGTGCCCGATCTTGCGAAGTATGAGCCGATGGCCCCCTTCACGTTGGAGGAGCTGGTCTCGGCGGCGAACAGCATTCTGAGGGACAAGCCCCGCATGGAGGTTTCGGCGCGGACCGTGCGGTACTACATTAGCCGCGGCCTTCTGCCCGGCGCCATCGGCTCGCCGAAGAACGCCCGGTACCGGATGGAGCACCTGGAGAAGCTGGTCGCGATTCGACAGCGCCTGGACGAGGGGCAGTCTTTGGATCAAATTTCCGAGGAACTAGAATCTGAGGAGGGGCTGCCAATGGCATCGGCGCCGCTGATGGAAAGTCGACACGAGGTGAAACCCCGCTCGCGTCAGCTACATACAATTTACGAAGACCATGATTTCCCGACTCCCACGTTTTTGAGAGTGGTGAGGCTGCAAATGACGAAGGACGTCACGCTCGAAGTGGCGGAGCGTGCCGATCGCCAATCGGCGCTCAGAGAGCTATTCGAAAGGTTGAAAATGATGTTTCACGACACCTAGTGTCATAAAAGTGTTGACTGCTGGCGAATAGTGTGTTATACTGTTCATGTCGGTCCAATCGGGGACCGCTGATCCAGGCCAAAGGAGGTGCCCATGAACAGTCAAACCACTAAACACGATTCCCTTTCCATCACCGTCACCGCGCACGAAGACGCGTCCCGACGGCTCCTCATGGCCTCTGTCACCTGCGACGAGCCGGCAGCCGCGCAAGAACGCGAGCCGTTGCGGGTTGCGCTGGTCATCGACCGCAGCGGTTCGATGAGCGGGCCCAAGCTTGAGATCACCCGGGAGGCGGTGGCGCGGTTCATTCGCACGCTACACCCTGAAGACCGGGTGGCGATCGTGGCGTACGACGACCAAGTGGACGTCGTTTGCGACCTCCGCGCTCCGAGCGAGGAGTTGGCGCGGTTCGTCGAGCGCATCGAGGCGGGCGGCTCCACCAACCTTTATGGAGGCTGGGTGCGGGGCGCCAAACTCGTCGGGCGCGGCGGCCGGGTCGTGCTGTTGAGCGACGGCCAAGCGAACCACGGACGCTTCACCGATGCGGTCAGCCTTTCGGAGCATGCGGCTTTGTCGTACCAGCGCTACAGCGTGACGACCACGACGATCGGGGTTGGGCAAGACTACGACGAAGCGCTGATGGCGGGCATGGCGCGGCACGGCGGCGGGGCGCACTACTTCGCCCATAGCGCGGACGCCATCATGGACGCCTTCAGCCGCGAGCGGTTCTCGGTGGGAACCATCGCCGTTGCCCAGGTGAGCCTGCGGTACGGCGCCGAAACGGTCCAGCTTGGCCACTTCTGGGGCGGCGAAACCAAGTCGGCGGTCCTGAAGGTGAACGGCCTTGCGGAAGGCCCGTTTACGATCCGGTACACGCCCGCGGGGCAAACCGCGCATCGGACCGAGCCGCTGACCTTGCCCAAGGAGTTCGGCTACAGCGACACGGTCACTCTGGAGTGGCTCCTCAAGCAGGCGTCGGAAGTCGAAGGCGAGATGATCGGGGTGCGAGACCCGCGCACCGCGGGTGAAATGAGGGAGCGGCTCCGACGGATCGTCTTCGACCTCCTCGGCCACCCGTCGGCGGACGAACCGGCGACGTCGTCTACCATCGTGCGCCTGCAGGCTTCGATGGAGCGGCTCCAAGACTTGGAGCGGCATTACGACGAGACCACGGCAAGCATGCACCGGAAACGGAGCATGCAGTCCAGCCACAACTTGCGCGAGCGGGCCAAGTCGTTCTCTTCGTTCGAAGACGAAGCGGCCTTTCTCCGACAAGAGTCGTTTGCGGCCTACAGTTCGGCGGTGCCGGTGGCGGTGCAGGTGGACGCCAGAGCTTTTGCCCTCGCCCCTCGGGAACGGTGGATCGATTGGGAGGCGATCCCCGTTTCCCTCGAGGGCGAACGCATCGCGGTGGCGATGGAGGATCCGCGCGACGGGTTTAAGATCGCCGAGATCGAACGGGCGACCGGCAAACTCGTCCAGGGGATGTTCGCCAAGATGGGCCGTGACGACATCCGCCGAATGCTGGAGCGTGCGTAACGGTGCCCCTGGGCATCCTGTTCCGCAACATGCGGGATACCCAGGTCGCCGTCACCAGCCAAGGGTTGCTCGTCCACCTCGAGTGGATGAGCAACCTGGTTCGGTGCTCGGTTTGGGTGCCCGTGGCCGAAGACGCTTACCCCGACCCCAACTCTACATGCACCCATGAGGGTCGCGAGTATGTGAGAGCCGACCGAGAGGACCGCTTCAAGAAGATCTGGGCGCTTCCCAACAACGATGAGCGCCACGAGTACGTGGAGCGAGTGAACCGGGAAGTCGCCAAGCTGGCGCCTGCCGCGTTGGCCGAGTGCTTTCCTTGGCTGGCATGCCAATCGACTTTGAGGGACGCCAACCCGGGTTGGGCGGATTTCGAAGTGGCGGCGGCGTACGAGCATCTCTACCACGAAGAAGAAGTGTGACCGCCGGGTAAAACGGACCGGGAGTGGATGGGTGCTGGTGTGCCCCCCGGTCTTCAAAACCGTGTGTGCCTTCTTATGGGGGCGGGTGGGTTCGATTCCTACACATTCCCGCCAAGCTCCCTGTGCCGTGTTTAACCTGGTAGGGAGTAATCAACAGCTTCCGAGCACCAGAAGTGGATGAATCGTGCAGTGGATGCGAAAGCCACGTGCACACGCCGAGAACCTGGATTAGGCGGATAGTGAAGGGATGCAACTTGAGGTCACTTCGCCGGGCGATGGGAACATCTTACGACCTTGCGGGTGGATACCGCTTCGGAGATCGACGCCAAGATCGCGGCGGCGACGGCGGCCTTCAGAACCTGGCGCGAGGTGCCTGCCCCCGAACGCGGCGAACTGGTGCGCCGCCTCGGCGGGTGCGCCAGCGCTGAAGAGGACCTCGCGACGCTGGTCACGTTGGAGTGCGGCAAGATTTTGGAGGAGGGCCGGGGCGAAGTCCAGGAGATGATCGACATCTGCGACTTCGCGGTGGGCCTGAGCCGGCAACTTTACGGTCTTACCATCGCCAGTGAGCGAAAGGACCACGTGATGCAAGAGAATTGGCAGCCCTTGGGTCCTGTCGGCATCATCAGCGCGTTCAACTTCCCGGTGGCGGTGTGGTCTTGGAACGCGTGCCTAGCGCTGGTTTGCGGCGACCCTTGCCTTTGGAAGCCGAGCGAGAAGACGCCGCTGACCGCCCTGGCGTGCCAGGCGATGCTGGACGAAGTGGCGAAGGACTTCCCCGAGGCTCCGATTGGCTTGAGCCAAGTCATTGTCGGGCGCGCGGAAGCGGGCAACCAACTTGTGGAAGACCACCGGGTGCCGCTCATCAGCGCGACCGGCTCTTGCCGCATGGGGCGCATCGTTGGACCCAAGGTGGCGGCGCGGTTCGGACGTAGTCTGCTGGAGTTGGGCGGCAACAACGCGATCATCGTGACGCCCAGCGCCGATCTCGCGGTGGCGATTCCGTCCATCCTGTTCGGCTCGGTGGGCACGGCGGGCCAGCGCTGCACCAGCACCCGTCGCGTCATCGTCCACCGCAGCCTCATCGAAAAAGTGTTCGAGACGCTGAAGGCCGCATACCTGCAGATCGGGGCGACCAAGGTTGGCAATCCGTTCGAGCCGAGCACGTTGATCGGTCCGCTTATCGACAAGATGGCGTTCGACGGCATGCAGCGCGCGCTCGAGGCGGTTCGTCCCGAAGCGGTCGAGATCGTAGGCGGACAGCAGCTTCTTGCCGAGAGCGGCGGCTACTACGTCCACCCGGCTTTGGTGCGATTGGCGAAACAGAGTGAGACGATCTACGAGGAGACGTTTGCCCCGCTCACCTATCTGATCCCTTACGACACGCTGGAGGAGGCGATGGAGATTCACAACTCCGTTCCGCAGGGGCTGAGCTCGGCGATCATGACCACCGACGTGCGGGATGCGGAGTACTTCAAGCGGCACAGCGACTGCGGCATTGCCAACGTGAACATCGGCACCAGCGGCGCGGAGATCGGCGGTGCGTTCGGCGGCGAGAAGGAGACCGGCGGCGGACGAGAGTCTGGCTCGGATGCCTGGAAGTCGTATATGCGGCGTCAGACGAGCACGACCTACTTCGGCAGGGAGAAGCCGGCGTTGGCCCAAGGGCTGAAGTTCGACGTCTAGGCGGCCTGATTGTGGTCGATGGTGGAGGCGTGGGTGCACCGGTTGCGCCCGCTTTCCTTGGAGACGTAGAGCGCGTCGTCGGCATCCTTGAGGAGGTTGTCTGGGTCTCGGTGGTCCGCACTCAACGTGCTCACGCCAAACGATGCGGTGACGGCGCGTTCCACCCAGGGTTGCGCCTCGATGGCGACGCGGAACCTCTCGGCGGCGAGCATGGCTTCCTCGGCGCTGGTTTCCGGGAGGAGGACGCAGAACTCTTCGCCTCCGTAGCGGGCAACAAGGTCGGACGCCCGAGCTGCGCCTTCCAACGCCGACGCCACACGTTTGAGCACTTCGTCGCCTGCCTGGTGTCCGAACGAGTCGTTGAACGACTTGAACTTGTCGACGTCGAGCAGGAGGACGGACAGGGGCTTGTCGTAGCGCCGCGCCAGTTCGAAGTTGCGAGCCAGTTCGTCTTGCAGCGAGCGCCGGTTGCGGATGCCGGTCAAGCCGTCGGTAATGCTCAGTTCCTGAAGCTTGCGCTCCAAGAGCTTTCGCTCGGTGATGTCGACGATGGCGCCTACGCCGCCGACGTGGTGGCCGTCGATCTGGATGGCGAAGGCTCGGGTAAGGAGCGTGTAGGACCGGCCGTCGGGCAAAGGATGGGTCCACTCGATGTCGCGCACTTCGTGCCCGCCGATGACGGAGCGGAACTCCTGGGCGATGTCGGGGAAGATGTCCGCGATGTTCTTCTGGAAGATATCGGTTACGGCGATTCCAAACAGGTCGTCGAACTGGCGATTCCAATCGCGAACGACGCCATCGGCATCATAGGTGATACAAGCGATGGGCAGTTCTTCAAAGAGCCTCTGATAGCGTTGGGAGGCGGCTCGCATTCGCTCGTTGGCCTCCTCTCTCGATTTGACAGCAGATTCGAGCTTCGCGTGCTGATCGATCAGCATCTCGTTTTGGCTCTCTAGTTCCGCTTTGGCTTCGGCGAGGTCGGCTTCGCGATCGAGAATCTCCTGGCGGGCACGGATCGAGCCGGCTTGGGCCTGATACGCCATCGTTGAGATGATCAGCGTGAGGAACAGGCCGAGGAGCAGGGCGAGGTTCTGAGCCTTGCGAACGCCCGCAAGACGAGTCAAATAGTCCGATGCTTTGAGATCGACGCCGACAATGCCAGCGAAGTTGCCTTTGCTGTCATAGAACGGCGCGTAACCGCTGATGAAGGTTCCCCACTCGTCGGAAGAGGGTTCCTCCTCGGCTTCTGCCTTGTGGGTGGTTAGCACCCTCATTGCAACCGGAGAAACCTCGGGGTACTCCTGCATGATGTGGGACTTGTCGTCGGTGCCGTCTCCGTCCGCATCGCCCGCCTCGGTGGGATCAAGCACGAACTTCGCCTTACCGTGATCCAAGATCATCGTGTAGATGTAGGCGATCTGGTCGGAGCCTTGTTGCGCTTTGCCCAACGGGGCGATCGCTCTGGCGTATTGCGGCGTCGATTCTTGCTTGGGATCCTTGAAGGTGCGGTGAAGGTCGCCGTCGATGGTGGACGCCGCCACTTCGGCGAGGCGAACCAGGTTGCCTTCCACTTCGTGGTGGATCGCGCTCAGACTGACCACATACAGCGTGACCGCCACGACGACGACGGTCACCATGACCTTCAAGCCTGCAAGCACGGCAACCGTGGCAGGATGGACTTTGGAAAACCGATCGAAGAGGTTCCGGAGCACGCCTGCAGGAATTGTCGGAAGAGAACGCGGATTCCTTTAGAGAAAATCTGCGCTATCTGGCGGCGGGCGACCGACACCCAGAATCAAGCGGTGAATCTGCCACAATTCTGCCTGCCGCCATGTTCTTCACGAAGTACCCGCACCGTGCCAATTTCTCGTTCGCTGAAGGCTACAGCGCCAAAACCGGGAGGTTCGTTGCGGGGGGTAAGTCGTTCGTGGCCCAAGTCGAGGTGTACGAGGGTGGGCTGCAGCACATCCAGGTTCGAAACCCCAAGTTATGGGGACGCAATCTCTGCCTTGCTCCCTTGGATCTGCCCGCCAAGGTGGGGGCGGGCTCGCTGGAGATCGACGTCAAGGGCAAGAACGGGAAGTCGCTGGTGCGGTTGTCTTCCAAGGACGGGTTCGGCGTCTCGGGCGATGCGCACCTGTTCCAGTTCGAGTTCGGCGCCGAGCCCAAGTTCTACGGCATGGGCGAGAAGTTCTTCGGCCAGATCGAGCTGAGCGGCTTGCGCACCAAATACTGGACCACCGATGTGTGGAGCGACTTCCACTTTGCGCAGTGGTTAGACCACGCCGCCGATCCGCCCTATTTCAGCACCCCTTACGTGGTCGCCCGGGTGGGCGACGAGTACGTCGGTTTCCTTCTCCACAACCCCTATCCGACGTTCATGGAAACGCCCGGCACGGACGAGTCAAGGGTCTTTGTCGAGTGGCAGCGCACGGCGGATCGGCTCATCTTGGGGGCGGAGGGCGGCGAGCCCAACCTGTGGGTCATTCCCGGTCCGACGCTTGCCGAGGTCACCCGTAAGCTCCAGAAGTTGATCGGCACCACGCCTCTGCCGCCGGCTTGGGCGCTGGGCTACCACCAGTCCCGCTGGGAATACGGCGGCGACGCCGACCTGATGGCGTTGGACGCCAAGTTCGAGGAGCATCAGATTCCCTGCGACGGGCTCTGGCTCGACCTGGACTGGATGGACGGTTTCCGAATCTTCAAGACGGACAAGAAGCAGTTTCCCAAGGGGGCGGCAGACACGGCGGCGAAGCTCGCGAAGCACGGGCGGCGGATCGTGCCCATTATCGACCCCGGCGTCAAATCGGAGAAGGGGTATTCGGTGTATGACGACGGCGTGGCGAAGAACGTCTTCTGCCTCAACGTCGAAGGCAAGCCGTACATCGGCATGGTGTGGCCGGGCGAGACGGTCTTCCCCGACTTCTCCCTGGGGCGCGTGCGCCGCTGGTGGGCGGAGTACGCGAAGGACTTTCGCCGTGAGGGTTACGGCGCGTGCTGGGTCGACATGAACGACCCATCGACCGGGCCGGTGGACCCTCTTGGCATGCGCTTCAACTACGGACGACTGCCGCACGAGGCGCACCACAACCAGTACGCCCTGGGCATGCAGATGGCGACGTTCGACGGGTTCCTGCGCGCCAAGCGCGCGGAGCGTCCGTTCATTTTGTCGCGGTCTGGTTTTATCGGCTCGAGCCGATATGCCGCCATCTGGACGGGCGACAATCTGTCCAGCTATTACTATCTCAAGTTGTCTATTCCGACGACTTTGGGGATGTCGATCAGCGGCTGTCCGTTCAACGGGCCAGACTGCGTGGGGTTTGGTGGCGACGCCACCGAGGCCCTGTTCATCGACTGGATGAAGGCGGGGTTCCTGTTCCCGTTCATGCGCAACCATAGCGTGAAGGACTCTCGTCGGCAAGAACCGTGGGCGTTCTCCAAGAAGGCGCTGAACATCGCTCGGCACTACATCCGGCTGCGTTACAAGCTGCTCCCGTACCTGTACAACCTGTTCATCGATCAGGAAGAGCAGGGCGAGCCGATCATGCGCCCGATGATCTACCACTACAACGACCCGCGGTTCGTGAACACGTCTCACCAGTTCTTGGTCGGCGAGTCGATTCTGCAGGCGCCCAAGGTGGAGGAGAACGCCAAGTCGGTGACCGTGGAGCTTCCCGAGGGGGATTGGTTCGATGCGCGAAACGGGCGCTTTGTCGTGGGTGGCCGAGCCGCCATCGTTCGCGTTGCTTCCGATGAGACCCCGCTGTACCTGAAGAACGGGGCGATCGTGCCCATGCAGGTGGGCACGCCCAAGAGCCCTCGCAAGGACTTCCGGCGCGTAGAGATCCACATCTTTGCCAAGCCGGGCACGACGGGCACCTCAGAAGCGGTTTATCGCGCCGACGACGGCATCTCGTTCGGGTACCGGCGCGGCAAGCGCTCCGCCCTGCGCGTGTCGGTGGCCTGGTCCGGCCGTTCCGTCGAGGTTTCAACGACGGAAGAAGCCGACGGCTACGGGCGGATTCGGCCGATCTTCGTGTTCCACGGGGCGCAGAGCGCGACGGTCAACGGCAAGAAGGCCGCGCTGACGCCGACCCGCGTGCGGCTTACTGGCCGGCAGTTCTTGGCGAAGCGAGCCAAGGCCTAAGCCAAAGGCTTGCGGAGGAGGATGCCGGTCTGGAACCCGGCGTAAGCCTCGTCCGTCACGGAAACGACTTCGTACGCTCTGCCCAGCTCTTGGAGCAGCCAATCCCGATCGTAGAAGACCTGCGATCCCATCGATCGGTCGATGGTGAACATGGCGAAGGGCCGCTTCAAGTAGGCGTTGTACTGCTCGTTTGCGGCGAGCGCCTTGGCCATCGGGTGGCTGCTGTGGGTGGTGGAAAGGAGTTCGATCGAGTGGTTGTCGTGGACGGTGACGTAAAGGTAGCCACCCGGCGCCAGAACCCGCCTCAACTCCAAGAACCAGCTGTCGGCCTGATCGTCGATGTGGGTGAAGAGGGACCCCGCGTAGATGAAGTTGAAGCGGTTGTCTTCGAACGGCAGGTGGGGGAGCGTGGTGGTGGTCGCGAATTTGAAGGGCGGGCTGAGGTGGGTCTTACACCACGCGATATCGCCGGCGTGGATGTCGACCCCCCAGAATTCGACCCGTTGCGCGTCGTCTTTGAAGTAGCGCAGGATTCGGGCGGTGCTGCATCCAAAGTCAAGCACCCGCATCCCGTCTTGAAGGGTGAATCCGGCGTCGCCTAGGATCTTCATCATGGCGGTCCAGTCCCGCTTGCCGGTTTCCAGATAGTCCTTGAGGCCGTTCGGGTTGTGGCGTCTTTGAAAATCGTGGATCGGGGCGGGCAAGCCGGGCTCGGCCATCTCCGTCGAAGCCAAATCCACTCGTTCGATCACAAACGACTTCGCATGGACATCGTACGGAAAGAACTTGCCGGTGATGGAGGGGATGTGGGGAAGCCGGTTGTTAAACGCCACCCAGAACTTCTCGTACATCGGCGACGCCAAGCGCTTTAAGACAGACTTTGCCATTTGTGATTTCCCGAAACAGTATGATCGGTTCGCGGCAGCCCAAGTTGAAGGCTTCCCGCTTAGAATCCTGCCCATATCTGCCGATTCGGCAATGTCACAATCCAGTGAGAATGTTCACCGGACTAGTCGAATCTCTGGGGCGCGTGGCGAGCCTTGAGCAGGGGCGGTTGGAGATCGATGTTGCCGAAGATGCAGCCGATCCGTTCCAGATGGGCGAGAGCGTGGCGGTCAACGGTTGCTGCCTTACGGTGGTAGGCAAGGCGCCCCTGAAGTTCGACCTCAGCGAGGAGACCGAGCGCCGGACGGCGCTTGCCAAGCTGGTGCCGGGGAGCCGCGTCAACTTGGAACGGGCGATGAAGCCATCAGACCGGCTGGGCGGCCATATCGTGCAAGGGCACGTGGACGCGGTGGGCGAACTGCTCTCGATCCAGCCGACACCGCAAGCCCACGTGTTCCGGTTCCGGGTGCCTTCGGAGTACGACCGCTACCTCATCGACAAAGGGTCGGTCGCCTTGGACGGCATCAGCCTTACCGTGGTGCAACCCAAGGACGGCGAGTTCGACGTGTGGGTGATTCCCCACACGTTGGCGAACACAAACCTCGGCGAGGCGAAACCCGGCGACCGGTTCAACGTGGAGTTCGACGTGGTGGCGAAATACGTCGAGCGGTTGGTACGCGGTTAGCGGTAGTTGGTGAACTCGACCGGAAGGTCGAGGTCGAGACCCTTGACGAAGGTGATGACCTTCTGTAGCTCGTCCTTGTCTTTGCCGGTTACGCGTAGCTCGTCGCCTTGGATCGTCGCGCTGACTTTGAGGCCCTTGTCCTTGATCTGTTTGACCAAGGCTTTGGCTTTGTCCTGCGGAATGCCCGTCTTGAACTCGACCTTCTGGCGGATGGTGACGCCCGTTCCGGCTTCGGCTTTGCCGTAGTCGATCTGGCGCAGGTCGATTCCTCGCTTGATCAGCTTGCTGATCAAGATGTCCTTGAGCTGCTCCATCTTGAACTCGTCGTCCGCAACGAGGGTGATCTCGTCCTTCTCAAACCGGATTTCGCACTTGGAGCCCTTGAAGTCGTAGCGGTTCGCCAGTTCGCGCTGTGCTTGGTCCACCCCGTTGCGGACCTCTTGGATGTTCACGCGGGAGACTATGTCGAAGGAAAAGTCCTTGGGAGCCATGCGTGAATTCTACTGGCTGGAGTCGGGCGATCGTTGAAGGTCGGGCCGCGGATAGAGCGAGACCCGGGTGATGCGCCGCCTGGCCATGTTCTCGACAAGGAGTAGCCCGAGCTCGGTTTGGACCGAATCGCCGGGCCGTGGGACCCGTTCCAGCCCGTTCACGATCACGGTCGCCAGCGTGTCCGTCGAAGGCGTCTCCAGTTCCGCCGAAAGCTTGGCGGCAAGCTCGTCGAATCGGACATCGGAGCGGGCGGAGACGCGGCCGCTGGGGAGGATTTCGATAGGCGAACGCTCGCTCTCCAGCCGGTCTTCGAGCTCGCCAAAGACTTCTTCCACGACGTCTTCCAGAGTGACCAATCCGCTGGTGCCGCCGTACTCGTCCATCACGACCAGCATCTGCGATTTCGCCTCCCGCATGCGGGCGACGATCTTGTCCATGGAGAGGTTCTCGGGGATGGCCACGGCTGGCCGGAGCAAGCCCTCCAAGTCGAAATCAGGGTCCTCCCAGTGGCAGATGAGATCGTGCAGGTAGAGAATGCCGGCGACGTCGTCGATATCGCCGCGACAGACGGGGACGCGGGTGTGGGGGATCGTCTTGAGTTTGCCGAGTAGTTCCTCCCTCGGGGTGGCAAGGTCCAGCCACTTGATGTCCAGGCGGTGGATCATGATGTCGTCGGCGTCGAGAGCGTCGAGCTTCACGGCGCGGGAGATCATCTCGGCGTGGGAGACGTCGAGGAGCCCGGCGGTGCCGCCAGAGCGGACGAGCATCAGAAGTTCGTCCTTCGACACGGCGTCCTCGTTCTTCTTGCGCACGTCGATGCCGCCCAGGCGCAGGAGGGCGGCGCCCGAGCGCTCGATGAGGAAGATCAGCGGCTTCAGAACCGCCACAAAGACGCGCAGCGGGCGAATGGTGAGCAGGGCAAGCCGGTCTGGCAGGTTGAGCGCGACGTACTTCGGCACAACCTCGCCCACAACCACCATCACGAAGGTCACCAAAACGAAGGCGATGACGAAGCTGAGCCCTCGCGGGATGGCGGTCCCAAACAGGTGGACGAGGCTCTCGGTGACGAACGGTTCGGCAACGGATCCTACGCCGATGCCCAACATAGTGACGCCGAGTTGCAAGCCCGCCACGTGGGTCGAGAAGTCGTCGAGGGCCGAGAGCACCAGCTTGGCGGACCGGTTGCCCTTTTTGGCCAGCCCTTCCATTTTCTGGCGACGGGTGCTGACCAAGGCGTACTCGGCCAACACAAAGAACCCGTTTCCGAGAATCAGGGCAAGACTGAAAAAGCCCTGTAAGCCGTCGCTCATGCGCCGCCATTGTATCACGCGCATCAAAAAGCACCGTGTGCTATAGTCCGACTTTAGAGGGTATGAGGGTCTACATTTCGGCGGATATTGAGGGCGTGACGGGTCTCGTCAGCTGGGCGCAATGCGGGCGCCCGCACTCCGATCACTACGACTACCGTTGGGCGCGTGAGATGATGGCCCACGACGTGAACGCCGCCATTCGCGGTGCACGCGGAGCGGGTGCCGAGCACATCGTGGTCAAGGATTCCCACGGCAACAGCAAGAACCTCCTGATCGACATGTTGGAGCCGGGCGTCGAGCTGGTCTCGGGCCACGGGAGTGGCGCGGACGGCATGATGATGGGCATCGACGCCAACTTCGACGCCGCCCTCCTCATCGGCTACCACGCTATGGCGGGAACTCTGCACGGCGTGATGGAGCACACGGTTTCAGGTCGGGTCCACCGCATGACGATCAACGGGATGCCGGCGGGCGAGATCGCGCTCAGCACGGGCGTGGCAGGGCGTTTCGGCGTGCCGATCGTCGCCGTCAGTAGCGATGCCGCCGGATGTGCGGAAGCCCGCCAGTTGGTGCCTTTCGTGCAAACCGCCACGACCAAGGAAGGCTTCGGGCGATACATGGCCAAGTGCCTTCACCCCCGGGAGACCGCTCGCGCGATCGAGGAAGCCGCCCGGGAAGGGGTTCGTCGGTGCAAGTCCATCGACCCTTGGTTGCCGGACGAGCCGGTCGTGATCGCGATCGAGTTCAACCGGACCGAGGAGGCGGATTTCGCGGCGCGACTTGCCGGTGCCGTTCGAAAGGACGCCTACACCGTCGAGGTATCCGCAGACGACTACGCCACCGCCCACCGCATGGCGTGGAGCGCTTTCTCGATGGCGGGAGTCGGCGGAGACTCGAACAACTAGGGCAGCGCGGCGAGGCTAGGGACGCCACCTGTGTGCCAGAAAAGGACCCGGCCCCCCAGTTCGCCCTTGGCGACCAGGGCTTGCAGCCCGGCAAACGCCTTGGCGCTGTAGACCGGGTCGAGGAACACGCCTTCTTGCCGCGCCATGGTCCGGATGGCGTCCATCCCCTCGTCGGTGATGACGCCGTAGCCGGGGCCCACCCAGTCGAAGCGCAGGTCGAAGTCCTCACGGCGCAATCGCTTGCCTTCGCCGGTAATGAGGTCCAACCCGGCGGTGAGGCGCACCAAATCGTCAAACAGCTCCTCTTCGGGGTCGGCGGCGATGCCGAGCACCCGGGTCGGGGTGCCGTGGAAGGCGTAGGCGAGGCCCGCATGGGTGCTACCGCTAGAGCAACACACGACCACGGCGTCGAAACGTTGGTCGATCTCTTCAGCGGCTTTGAGAAACGCGTAGGCGCCCAGCGGCGAGGAGCCGCCCACGGGAACGCGGTACACGATGTAGCCTCTCCGCTCGTACTCTTGGGCGAGCAACTCCGCTTGAGCCCAGAGGTCTTCCCAAGGCGCGTCTTCGCAGACGCGCAGATCGACGCCGAGCAGCTCGTCGAGCAGAACATTGCCGTTGTCGGCACGGAGCTTGGGACCCTGGGGAGGACCGAACTCGGCGTCGAACGGGGCGTGCATGACGGCGGCGGCGCAGGCGATGCCGTACCGGGCGCAAGCGGCGCCCAGTTGGCGCACGAAGTTCGACTGGAGCGATCCGTTGGTGACGATCGCGGTTGCGCCCACCGAGAGCGCCTCCGCCATGAGGAATTCCAGCTTCCTGCCCTTGTTGCCCCCGCCGGCAAAGCCCGTCAGGTCGTCTCGCTTGATCCACAGATCGAGCGCCGGATCGTCGCTGAGCATCTCCAGCTTATGGAGCGGCGTCGGCAAGCAGCAGAGTTGGACCTTATCGGGCAGCATCGGCGGAGTACTCGCTCCAGAGGCGCTCGAACTCGGCGATCAGGCGTTCGATGGCGTCGAATCCGCCTTTCCAGAACGCGGCAGCCCGCATATCCACACCTACCGTGTCCATCAGCTCGAACGGGGTTCGGGAGCCGCCGAGCCGAAGCAGGTTCACGTACTTCTCGGCAAAGGACGGGCCTTCAGCCTTGGCCATTTGGTACAGCGAGAGGACCAGCAGCTCGCCGAACGAGTAGGCGTATACGTAGAACGGCACCATGATGAAGTGGCTCACGTAGCTCCACCAGCGGCGGTGTTGTTCGCCGAGGGTGACCGAACCGCCGAACATCGACTGGAGCTCCTCCTGCCAGATCTCGCCGAAGCGTTGCGGAGAGAGCTCGCCTTCCTCGCGGCGGACGGTGTGGCACCGCTGCTCGAACCGGAACATGGCGGCCTGCCGGTAAACCGTCGCGAACACGCCCTCGATCTTCTCGGCATAGAGGGCGAGCTTGTCTTTGAGACTTGCGCTCGCCACGAGCTTCTCGAAGACGAGCATCTCGCCGAACGTGGACGCCAACTCGGCGAGGGGCAGGGTGCCGTGGAAGTTGAAGTAGCTCTGTTCGCGGCTTAGCGAGGCGTGGACGCCGTGGCCGAGCTCGTGGGCGAGGGTGCCCACGTTGTCCATCTTGTTGAGGTAGCTCAGGAAGACGACCGGATGGGTATCGGGCGTGACGTAGGAGCAGAACGCGCCGCCGGTTTTGCCCGCCCGCGGCTCGGCGTCGATCCATTGCGCGTCGAAGAACTCCCGGGCTTTGGCCTCGAGCACGGGAGAAAACCCGCCGAACGCGTCGAGGATCAGCGTCTTGGCATCGTCGAACGAAACCTCCTCTTCGGTCTCGAAGAGCGGGGCGTAGCGATCGATATGGGTCAGCTCGGGAAGGCCGAGAATCTGCTTCTTGACGTCGTAGTAGCGGCCGACCAGGTCTCCGCGCTCGCGGCAGAGGGTCATGACCATGTCCACGGTCTGCTTGTCCAGCTCGTTGGCGAGGTGGCGGCTGTACTCGGGGTAGGGATAGCGGCGGAGACGGTCCTCGACCTTCTTGTCTTGGATGAGGTTGTTGTAGGTGAAGGCGAGGACGCGTTCGAGGTCTTCGAGACCCATGCTAAGGCTGTCGGCGGCGGCTTGGCGCACCGCGCGGTCGGGGTGTCGGAGCAGGTTCAGGACTTCCTGCTCGGTGGCGGTTTTGGGCTCTTCGCCGGGTAGCGCCAGCGTGTATTCGTGGTTGGCAGTGACTTCGTCGAACAGTCTCTGGAACGCGCGGGCGCCGGTGTTCGCGGTCTCCTCCAGGATGATCTCTTCAGGTTCGGTGAGGCGGTGGAGCGAGTAGGCGCGCGCGACGTGGATGTAGTGCCGGTAGTTGGCAAGCAACGGGTCGCCGACGATGGCGTCGATCGCTTCCGCGGGAGCCGCCTGCAGCTCGAGCTCGAAGAACATCAGCTTGACTTGAAGCGAAGAGCTCCGCTCCATCTGCTTCTGCATGAAGGCGCCGATCTCCGGGCTGCTGGCGTCGCAGCTGAACAGCAGGTTGGCGTACGAAACCGGCTTGGCGGCGGTTTGGCAGATGGACTCGAACCAGCCCAAGGCTTCCGCCATCTGGGCCGCCGAAAGCCCGGCGACCTTGCCCCGATAGTCCGCGTCGAACCGCTCGGCGCAGTCCTCCGCCGTCTTCCACGTCTTTTCGATCTTGGGGTCGTCCAAGCCGCTGAACAGGGCGGAAAGGTCCCAGCGGACTTGGGGCGGGGCGAGGGGAGCCATGGAAGCCATGGCTCGAATTATGGCGTCTAGGCGAACTGGACCAACCCAACTTGGTTGCCGTCGGGATCGGTAACCACCGCGGAGAACCCGACGCCGGGCACCGGCCCCTTCTCGGCGTGGACCTTGCCGCCCAAGCCGACCGCTTTCTCGCACATCGCGTCGATGTCGTCGACGTCGAACCAAACGGAGGGCGAAGATCCGACTTCGACGCGATCGGCTTTCATCAAGCCGCCGATGTGCTTTTCACCCGTCCCGAACACCACCATGGTGTCGCCGAACGACCGGAAGTCCCACCCGAACAACCCTTCGAAGAAAGCCTGCGATCGGCTGAGGTCGGTGCTCTGCCATTCGATGTGGCAGACGTCGTGCTTTGCCATACGGGCATTGTAACGGCAATGGTTCTCCGGTGGCTGTCCCGAAGTTGCGAATTGCCAGGGAGGTTCGGTTTCGGGTGTAATCGCCCCCATGGTCGCGCTCCTGGCACTGCTCCTCGGGCAGAATCTGCCTCCGATGGACGACCTTCCGCTGACCACGAAGCCGGTGGTGAAGGTGGCGGCGCTGGCGGGCAAGCCGCTGATTTCGGTTTCGCACGTGGTGGACGAGCAGACCGGCGAGGACTCGCGCCTCTTCCGTTACAGTTTCAAGGGGGACTTCGACGGGTTCGTGACGACGCTCCGGAAGGAGCTTTCCGATTGGACCTACACGGTGGAGCCGGCCGGCGGAAAGCAGAGGTACTTCGGCAAGACCCTGAAGTCAGGCGACCTGATTCGAGTAGGAATAACGGTACAGCCTTACCGTTTTCTGCGCGACGATTCGTCGCCCACCCATACGCGGGTGAGCGACAAAGAGAAAGGTTGGGTCTGCGTCAACCTCGACGAGACCCGGCGACGCAAACGCTAGCCGAGCTGATCCGGGTTTAGAGCCGCGAGTTCGGGCAACACGAAAAGGCCGTCCTTTCGGATGAGCTTTCCGTCAAACCAGATCTCGCCGCCGCCGTACTCGGGGCGCTGGATGCACACGATGTCCCAGTGGACGGCGGACTTGTTGCCGTTGCCGCCGGGAGGCGGGTAGGAGTTGCCGGGCGTAAGGTGGAAGCTGCCCGCGATCTTCTCGTCGAAGAGGGTGTCCTTCATCGGGTGAAGCACGTGAGGATTGAACCCGAGCGACCACTCGCCGAAGGTCCGCGCGCCTTCGTCGGTGTCAAGAATCTTGTTCAGCTTCTCCGTTTGGGCGCCGGCTGTCGCCTCGACGATCCTGCCGTCCTTAACCCGGAAGAAGATGTCCTTGAACTCGGTGCCTTGGTAAAGCGAGACCGTGTTGTACTGGATGGTGCCGTTCATCGAAGTCGGCGTGGGGCATGAGAAGCACTCGCCGTCGGGGATGTTGGCTTCGCCCGTGCAAGGCACGCAGCCGATGTCTTTGATGGAGAAAGTGAGGTCGGTGCCCGGGCCCTTGATTTGGACGACGTCGGTCTTGTCCATCAACTCCTTGAGGGGCTTGCAGGCCTCTTCCATCTTGTTGTAGTCCACGGTGCAGACGTCGAAGTAGAACTTCTCGAAGGCGGGCGTGCTCATGCTGGCCTGTTGCGCCATGCCGGGCGTCGGCCATCGCAGGACCACCCACTTGGTGTTCTCGACGCGGTGGTTCAGTACGTCCCGATACGCCAGTTGCCAGACCTGCTGGATGTCGGCGGGGACGTCGGCCTGCTCGGCGTAGTTGTGGGTGCCGCGCAGGGCGATATAGGCGGTCATCTCCTTCATTTCCGCCAACTCGACTTTGGCGATGGTCTCGGCGTTGTCCTTGGTCAAGCCGTGGAGAAGCTGGCGCTTGATGAGGTTGTGCTCGATGCGGACCACCGTTTGGGCGCCGGTCGACTGGGCGACGCGCACGAGCTCGGCGACGGCCTCTTCCGGAATGTCGAACGCGTGAATGAGGACGCGATCGTCCTTGCCGAGTTTGGTCGAATGGGTGCAAAGGAGTTTGGCGAGCTTCGTCACGCGGGGGTCGAGCATGTCCCAGAGGTTACCGCGCCCAAATAGAAACGGGCCGGTCCCGAAGGAACCGGCCCGCCGGATCGTGACGAAGTTACTTGCCGGGGCTGGGAGGAGGCACGGGAGCGCCCGAGCCGGGCTTCTGCCCTTCGGGTTGCTTGGCGCCGCCTTCCGGTTTCGCATCGCCAGCCGGGGGCGTAGCTTCACCAGCCGGTTTGGAGTCGCCCGCCGGAGGCTGGCCCGCTCCGCCGGCCGGCGCCGCAGGATTGCTCGCGCCGTCGCCCGCACCGGGAGTACCGTTGCCAACGTTCTTCTGGGTTTCGATCGCGTCGTTGGCGTTTTTGCCTTCGCCGGACTCAGGGTCGTTGGTGGGAGCGCCGGCGTCCTTCTCGCCGACGGCGCTGGGCTTGGTGGTGTCGCCTTCGGCGGTGCTGCCGCTGCAGCCCACCAAGGCGGAAGAGACGAGGATCGAGGCCAAGAACAGGCCTAGAAATTTCTTCATTGGTATTTGAGAACCTCCAGTCGTTAAGCGTAGGCTCCAACTCTTGACAAGGAGCCCACAAGGAAAGACGACAACTAGCTCGAAAGATTCGTTCCCGAATGCGCTGTCATAATCGGGGTTCCTATGGCGACGGTGCTCCTCGACGCGGCAGATATGCGACGAACCTTGGGCCGCATGGCCCACGAGATCCTGGAAGCCAACGGGGGCGCAGACGACCTCGTTGTGGTCGGCATCCTGCGCCGGGGCTGGCCCATCGCCAAGCGCCTGGCCTTCTTGATGACCCAGATCGAGGGCACGACGATTCCGTGCGCGAAGCTGGACGCCAAGGCGTACCGCGACGACCGGCGCGCCGAACCGGTGACCGACGAGAGCGAGATTCCGTTTCAGATCGAGGGCAAGCGGGTGATCTTGGTGGATGAGGTGATCTACACCGGCCGCACGACGCGTGCGGCGCTTGACGCCCTGATCCAGCACGGCCGCCCGAGCTCGGTGCAGTTGGCGGTGCTGTTGGACCGCGGGCACCGAGAACTGCCGATCCAACCCGATTACTGCGGGAAGACGGTGGCGACGGAGCGCAGCGACCACGTCGTCGTCCGCGTCAACGAGATCGACGGCGAAGACGTGGTCGTGCTTGAAGCCGCGGCCTAGACCGGGGCGTCCTCTTCTTCCTCTGCCACGGCGGCGACCGCCTTGGTGGACGCCTTCATCGCCTTGAATGCGGCGCGAACCTTGGTATCGATTTCTTCGAAGACGGCGGGATTCTCGTCAAGATAGGTGCGGGCGTTGTCTCGGCCCTGTCCCAAGCGGATGTCGCCGTAGTTGAAATACGTGCCCGCCTTGGTGACGATGCCCTGTTGGGTGGCGACGTCGAGCAGATCGCCCGACCTCGAAATTCCCTTGCCGTAAATGATGTCGAACTCGACGTTCTTGAACGGCGGCGAAACTTTGTTCTTCACCACCTTGACCTTGGTGCGCGCGCCGGTCTGCTCGGTGCCGACCTTGATGGCGTCGCCGCGGCGGACTTCCAACCGGACCGACGCCCAGAACTTGAGGGCGCGGCCGCCGGGGGTGGTTTCGGGGTTGCCGTACATCACGCCGATCTTCTCGCGAAGCTGGTTGATGAAGATGGCGACCGTATTCGACTTGTTGATGCTGCCGCCCAGCTTGCGGAGGGCTTGCGACATCATGCGCGCCTGGATGCCCACGAAGCTGTCGCCCATCTCGCCTTCGATCTCCGCCTTGGGCGTGAGCGCCGCAACGGAGTCGAGAACGACGATGTCGACCGCGCCGGACCGGATGATGGCGTCCATGATCTCCAGCGCTTCTTCGCCGGTGGAGGGCTGAGAAATGTAAAGCTTGTCTACGTCTACGCCGAGGGCGCGGGCGTATTCGGTGTCGAGGGCGTGCTCGGCGTCCACGTACAGCGCCAGTCCGCCCTTACGCTGGGCTTCCGCCACGCAGTGGAGGGCGAGCGTCGTCTTACCGCTCGACTCGGTGCCGTAGATCTCCACGATGCGGCCTTTGGGCAATCCTCCGATTCCCAGCGCCACGTCCAGGCTTAGCGAGCCGGTTGAGATGGCTTCGATGGCCTCGCGGTCGCTGCTGCCCATCAACATGATGGATCCCTTGCCGAAGGCCTTCTCGATTTGGACGAGCGCCGACTCAAGGGCGCGTTCTTTCTCGTTGTTTTCGCGGATCGCCATTAGGTTCTTCCCTCACTCCGAAGTGAGACATCAGTATACATGTTTATCAGAGGGTGTCAACCCCCGATTGCACCAGATTAACACGCCTTGGCACCGAACCGACCTCGTAAATTTCCGTGGTCAGAACCGGCCGACTTCGCCGATCAGGGCTCCGAAAACGTTGAAACAGAGGCCCAGGAGAAGGACGCCAAGGCCCCACCAGCCCCAAATGCTCTGGCACTTACGGCACTCGGAGACGGTGTTGAAGCGTCCGCTCTCCCAAGCCCACTGGTATCCCACAAAGCCCATGTACAGGCTGAAGAAGAAGCCGACGCAAGGGATGAGCGCGATGAGGCCGATTGGCTTGCGATGGTTCAGCGCCCAAATCCAGTTCAAGAGGAAGGCGCCCCAGTTGAACTTGGGGAACTGAGTGGGGTCGAACGCGCCTCCATAACCCATGTCGCGGGTGTAGTAGCCGGCATAGGGGCTTACGGAAGGCGTTGATGGGCCGGTGTTGAAGGGCTGCGGTTGGGGCGGCGAAGCGTAGTCCGTTGGCGCGGACGGGAAGATCAGCCCGGGGAGCCGGCTCGCCACGATCTGCATGCCGTCTGCGGTCTCCAACATGGTTTGGGGTCCGAGCCGGCCCTCTCTCGCCCACTGGTTCAGGGTAGGCACGTCGGCGGGCCCGTACTTGTTGCCGTCGGCAGCAATCACGTAGTAGAGCATAGGGTTCTCGTAGCTTAGTCCAAGGCTGGGGTCCGCGCTTAGCCCGCCCGGATCGCCATCGCCGCCATCCCAACGACGGCGCCGACGCAGATACAAGTGGCTACCACCATAGCGAGGCCCCACCAGCCCCAGATGGCTTGGCACTTGCGACATTCCTCAGGAGTGCGGAATCGGCCGCTTTCCCACGCCCACTGGTAGCCGTTCACGCCGATCCAGATGCTGACGCCGAAAGAGGCGAGGTTGAGGAGACTTCCAAGTGGATTCGTAGTAGCCAATCCCCCCTGGGCGGTGAGGCGCAATGCGTAGTTCAAAAGCGTTATTGCTAGTACGATGAGCGTGACGGGCTTCTTGTGGTTCAAGCCCCAGATCCACGAGAGCAAGAAGGCTCCCCAGTTAAACTTGGGAAAGAGCGACGGATTGTAGGTTCCGTCGAACATCACGCCGCGATCGTAGTAGCCGGCGTAAGGGTTGCCGCCGGGAGGCGGCGCGCTCTGCACGGGAGGCGTCATCGGTGCCGCAGTTTCCGGGAACGAGAGCCCGGGCAACTGGGAGGCCACGACCTGGGTGCCGTCCTCGCCTTCCAGCATCGACGTGGGCGACAAACGGCCTTCTCGGGCCCATTGGCTCAGTAGCGGAACGTCGGCAGGCCCGTACTTTTGCCCGTCAGAAGTGATCACAAAGTAGCGCATATCCCTAATCCAACCGATGGTACAGACGTGCCAGGCAGGGGAACTTGGCGCAATAAGGAGAAAAGTTTGCGCTGGTCGCCCGGTATGCTTGCGCCACTCTCTGGAGGCTCAACATGCGATGGTTCGATAAATTTGGACTGGCGGTCGCGCTCGGCGCGGCCCTGGCGGGCTGCAGCGGCGGCTCTTCTTCTTCGACCGAGGGCGGCACTACCGGCGGCCCCGCTCCCACCGGCGGCGGAGGTCAGACGTACCGGATTGCGGTCATTCCCAAGGGCTCGACCCACGAGTTCTGGAAGTCTGTCCACGCAGGCGCCGAAGCGGCGGCGAAGGAACTGGGCAACATCGAGGTCATCTGGAAAGGTCCGGACAAGGAAGACAACCGTGACAGCCAGATCAGCACCGTGCAGGACTTCATCTCCCAAAAGGTGAACGGCATCGTGCTCGCGCCGCTGGACGATACGGCTCTGCGGCAACCCGTCACGGAAGCCCAAACGAGTGGCATTCCCGTGCTCATCATCGACTCCGGCTTGAAGGATGTCGAGACCGTGAGCTTCGTCGCCACCGACAACGAGAAGGGCGGCTACATGGCGGGAAGCGAGCTGGCGCGCCTTCTGAACGGCAAGGGTAAGGTCGTCATGCTTCGGTACCAGGTCGGCTCGGCGAGCACCGAACAGCGCGAGGCGGGCTTCATGCGCGCCATGAAGGAGAACCCCGGCATCACGGTCGTCAGCGACAACCAGTACGCCGGCGCCACGGTCGAGACGGCGCAGAAGGCGAGCGAGAATCTGTTGGCTCCGCTGAAGGGCGCCGACGGCAAGCTTTCGATCGACGGCATCTACACTCCGAACGAGTCTTCCACCTTCGGCATGCTCCGCACGTTGCAAGACAACGGCTGGGCGGGCAAGGTGAAGTTCGTCGGATTCGACGCCTCCGCCAAGCTCATCGAGGGTCTCACGAAGGGCGAGATCAACGGCCTGATCGTGCAGAACCCGTTCAACATGGGCTATCTCGGCGTGAAGACGCTCGTCGCCTCCCTCAAGAAGGAGACGGTCGAGAAGCGGATCGACACCGGCGCCACCTTGGTCACCAAGGAGAACATGGCGCAGCCGGACATAGAGAAGCTGATCACGGCGCCGAAGGAGTAATCTTGATCTTGGGGCGCGGGACTTCCGCGCCCCATCCAGGATTCAACGATGCAGCGCGCGCTGCCCTACTTTGCCACCGGAATCGGCTTGATGATGGCGGGGCTCGCCTTTGGCGGTGCCCAGGCGCTGGGTTTGTCGCTTGATCTGGTGGGCGTCGCCGCTTTTCTCGCCGGGCTGTTCGTTTGGATCAAGCCCCTCTTTGCCCACGATCCTTACGATCTGAACCGCCTCTTAGAGGTTCACGAGGAGGCGAAGCTGGAAGGGATCGACGCGACCTCCGACCCGGAAAGCGACTCGATCGTGTGCGCCCGATGCGGCACGGTCTACAACGTGAGGTTGCCGATTTGCCCCAACTGCCGCCACTAGCGGTCACAATGAAGCCGTGACTTCGCTGAAGGTGTGGGGCACCGTTCTTCTCGTCGTCGGACTCATCTATGACTTGAGCTTGAGCCTGGTGCTCATGATCGCGATCCAGGAGAAGGCGTCGATGGACTTCAACAACGGCGGCTTCGTCGTCGCGGGCATGGTTCCCGGCGTCCTTATGACCGTCGCCGGGATCGTCATGCTCATTAGGGCGCGCAAGCGCGCCTAGCGGATCGCCTTTTCCACGAAGGGAGCGACCTTCTCCGCCCACATCTCGCCGTGCTTCTTCAGCCCTTGGGGGCTGAAGTGGATGCCCTGGCCGTCGAAGTCGCGATTCTTGCCTACCAGCGTGTCGGTGTCGGGGCCCGGGTAGGCGACGCCCTTGTCCCACATCCGCTTCTGAGCCGAGCGCGTGGAGTCGAAGGACGGGTTCTGCGGGTTCAAGTAGGAGACTTGGGCGACGAACCACGGGAAGTCCCAACCCGCCGCCACGCGCATCGAAGTGATGATGTTCGTGAGCTTGGTTTCGTACTCTTCGCTGGTCTTGCTGACGTCGGATTCGCCCTGATGCCAGAGCATGGCGCGGAAGCCGCCTCTACCCAT
>JAXLTH010000015.1:0-75471 GCA_046330155.1 Fimbriimonadales bacterium
GCGAGGCCACGACTCTGGTCACCTATCAGGACCTCGACCTTGCCGACGATAGCCTCGCGAACAACTCGGTTCCGGTGGCGGCGGCGTTCACCCAGGTCCATATGAAGGACCGCTTCTTCTCCTTGGCGAAGAAGGTGAACCTGTCCGGCACTCCGGGCGCCTTCACGGCAACCGTCACCCTTCGCATGGGCGACCTGACCGACAACAACATCGTGAACGTCTCCGACCTCGCGGTGTGGGCGGCGAACAACGGTTCGGCGCAAAGCGCCAACACGACGCTCGGCCAAGGCGCGATTCCGCGCCAAGCCAACGTCGATGGCGCCGGTATCGTCGACCTCGGCGACCGCAACCTCATCATCGCGGCGTGGCTGCTGGCGGGCGATGGCCCGGTTGGCTTCTACGGCGGCGGCGGTGGCGGAGCCTCTGGCGGCGGCGCCAGCGGCAACGGCCGACAGCGCGTGATGGACGTCATCCTCGAGACCGGCCTGAACAAGGCGGTGGTCAAGTCGATGGACCTCAACAACGACGGCTGGATCACCCGTGAGGAGATCCTCAGCTGGTCGGCGGGCAAGCGCTAGTCGACAAGACCCACGAGGGAAGCTCCGGCCTCACGGGGCTTCCCTCCCTCCGATGGGGACCGCCTTTTTTGGGCGGTCCCTTCGAAAAGTTTTGGGACCGGCGCCCAACGAAGTTCGCCGGAGAGAGGAATGAAATGAAGAAACGACATCTTGCGCTGGCATTAGGCCTTTGGTCTGTTGCCGGCACCGCCTCGGCGGCGATCACCATCGAGGTGTATCCCGCCGTAGCGCCGAACGCGTTCGGCAGCCCATCGTACGACCCGTGGGTGGGTAACGCGATCTACGCGCTTGAAAACAACCTGTCCACTTACGGGGCCGGGCCCGCCCAATACAACCGCGTCACAAACATCACTTGGCGCGATATCTCCGTTTACGGCTTTAACGTGTGGCGCGGCGTCTACAACCCGGGATCGCCGTATGGTAGCGAGCTCGGCAACCGACTCCACTTCGGCCTCCACGCCAAAGGCAACGGCACCAAGTTCAGCCTCTCGCAGGTTAGCTTTGCGATGCATTCATCGGACCCGAACGACGACTTGGTGTTCGTGAGCAGCTTTGGCCCCAGCGACGCTTACAGCAACCAGCGGGTCGGAATCGATTACGGCCCCGACCTCGTGAAGGGCACCTTCGACGATGTCGTCATTACGAGCGGTCCCGCGACCCAGTTGGTCGATGAACTTATGTACCGTGGCCCGGGCAACGCCTGGGCAGGCTATTCCCCAACGAACCAATCGGGAGTCGATCTCGTTCGCGACTATATCAACGACCTCGGACCGTTCAAGGTCACCACGACCTTCACCATCGGTGCGGCGACGGGTTCGGCCACGGTCAACGTGCTTCCCACGGACGCCGTTCCCTCGCGCTTCCCGGTCGACCTGGACGGTTCGTACCGAGCCGCCAGCAGCAGCCCGCTGCAGCGCGGCCCCGACGTGCGGAGTTCTAGCGGATTCGCCATCGCGGCAACGGTGCCGATCGACTTCTCAGGAGGCAGCGTTTTCGAGCGGAGCGGAGTCACGACCGTTCCCGAGAACGTGGTCAACGGCACGTTCACCCCGTTCAACGACGGCGTCAAGAAGCCGAACAACCTCACCGTCAGCCCAGAGGGATCAAACTTCATGGCGGACGTAGAGATTTCGGGTACCTGGAAGCCGTTCGTCTTCGGCGGCGAAGTGTCTGGCATTCCGTTCGCCCAGGGCGACGTCTTCGGCTTGGGATGGACCAACGCCACCAACAGCTTTGGCGTTCAGGTCGTCAACGAGTACTACTCGGGCCAGTTCGCGGTGCGACTCTCCAAGACCATGGTGGGCTCCGGTGCCCTCGGTGTCGGCTCAGGTAGCCAGTATCTGGTTCCGGCTGGTACCACCAAGCTTCGCGTTTACGCCGAAGTGGTGGGCGGGTTGCTCAAGGGTCTGGTAATGCCCCTTGACGGCCCTGACGCGGAGACGATTCACTCGATCGGCTCCACGGACGGCACCGACCTCACGGGCGGCAACCATAGCCTGTTCGGCCTCGGCACGGGCGGCTTCCTTGCCGGCTTCGAGACCATGGAGCACCCCGATTCGTCGGCTAACGCCACGGTTCGGAACTACACCTCGAACTGCCAATCCAACGTGCTGTACGCCTTCGCGGACGACCCTTACATCCGATCAACGGATGCGGCGATCAACTACCGGGTGGGCCAGAGCAACCTCGGCATTCCCGCTACTGGATGGCAGGCATTCATGAGTTCCGGCGGCAACCAAACGTTCTCGTCCGGTTCCTACACGGGACCTTACTCGACGTTTGTCCCGACCACGATCACTTCGGCACTCGACGCTTCGGGCGCCGACGCCTATTCCAACGGCCAGAACACCGATGTAGCGACTCTGAACTTCACTCCGGGTGGCGTCGAAGCCGCGACGGGCGCGGGTTTTCGGGCCAACACCGGCACTCAGATAAACCTCTTCGCGGACGACAACTTCAACACGTTCAACGCGACCTGTTGGGGCTCGAATACGGTCCTCATCGACAACACGGCGCCGACGCTCGGCGTGCCGGTCCTCGGCGGAACGGGCTACGTCGCCCCGAACGCGGTGGTCGGCAATCTTGACATCACGGTCAACGCCGCCGATAACGGCGCATTTGCTTCGGGCCTCGACGGCCGGCCATCCGGCCAGATCGCATGGGCGAGCGGACCTGTGACGACGATCAGCACCTTCTCCTACGTGGGCAACACGTTCCACGCAGTGGTGCCGATCACCTATTCGACGCCGAACGGCCCCGCGACGCTGACGCTCTCCGTTTGCGACCGAGCCGGAAACTGCTCGACGCAGACCCTGAACTTCAACGTGAGCACGGTCAACGTCTACCTGACGCTGAACGAACTCGGTGTGGGCGGCACCGTCAACCGGTGGGTGAAGATCACCCTAGGCGGCAACGGCGGCACGCGCAACCCGATCACCGTGAACAAGCTCGTCACCTTCACCGGCGGCACGGGCACCACGGCGATCAGCTATCAAGACCTGTACGCGGTGGACAACACCGTTCCGGTCAACGCCGCCTTTTCGGTGGTGGGCGCGAAGGATCCGTTCTTCTCGCTCTTCCGCAAGACGGCGCTCGCCGGCACGCCCAGCAACTTCACGGCAACCGTGAATATGACCATGGGCGACCTGACCGACAACAACGTGGTCAACGTTGCGGACCTCGCGGTCTGGGCCGCCAACAACGGCTCTTCGCAAAGCGTCGATACCGCGATCAACCAGTCGGCTTCGCCGCGACAGGCGAATGTGGACGGCGTTGGAACCGTCGGACTCGGAGACCGCAACCTCGTCACGGCATCTTGGCTGCAGGCGGGCGATAGTCCCGTCGGCATGTACGGCGGTGGCGGAGGCGGCGCTGCGGGCGGCGGCGGTGCGAGGATGCGCGTCATGGACGTGATTCTCGAAACCGGGCTCAACAAGGCGACGGTCAAGTCCATGGACCTGAACAACGACGGCTGGATCACCCGAGAGGAAGTTCTGGCCTGGAGCGGAGGCAAGAAGTAACTCCGCAAAACGAGGGACCCCGGCTCTGCCGGGGTCCCTTAACCCTTCGTAAAGGAAGCGACGATCAGGCATTGATACGGGCTTCCCAGCCGAGGGGCGAGATTATACTGAGGTATTGGCGTTTGGGCGACCTTCACGCTGGGGCAAAAGATAGGATTGAGCAATGAAGAGTAAGTCCGTTTCCTTGGCCAAGGCAGCCGCTGTTCTGCTCTTTGGATGTGCGTGCGCGCTCGCCTCGGCGGCACGTCTGAACCTGTGGCTGGTTCCCGACACCCAGAACGCCACAATCGGCCAAACCGTCACGGTTACCGTCTACGCGAACTCGACCGGCCCGGGCACGCTCGCTCTCAGCGACGCCTATCTGGCGATCAGCTGGGACCCGGCGATCCTGACCAACGCCACCCCGTCTTTTGTTTCGGAACCGGCTCCTTGGGTCCAGTCCTACTGGTCCCCCGGCAACCCGATCAACACCAACCTGCAGGACGGCGACGCCCAACGAGAACTGCTCGGCCAACTGCCTCCCGATTTTCCGGTCGCGCCCGCAGGAATCATGCGAGACCCGGTGAACCGGATCAAAGTCACCAGTTTCCAGTTCACGGTCCACGCTTCCGCCGCCACCACACCGGTCCGGCTGTGGGGGTCGCTCGGAACGGGCAGCACCAACTTCTACAAGGGCGACTATCAGATCGGCCAGTGGGACCTGACTTTTGAGAACGGCGCCTATTCGCAGGCGAACATCACGCAACTTCCGGTCGACATCTGCCCGGTTTCCTACACGGTTACAATCGGCGAGGATCCCGATGGCGGGGTTTCGGCGCTCTGCGCCTCCGACGACGTTGCCGTCACCTTCTTTAACGATTCGCTGTCGCTCGAGGGCGAGATCGTGTTCGACGCCACCGCCCCCGTGATCTCAAGCGGCAACCTGCGCTTCTTCACCGAGACCCATGTGGAGCGCGGCGGTCTGGCGGAGCGATTCTATATGTACAACTGGTCGACGAGTTCGTGGAGCCTTTTCACGGGCGTAACCGCGCCGACTACCGACACCGTGATCGAAATCTCTAGCACCAACCTCAGCCAGTTCATCGCTGGCGACGGTGGCATCCGCGCCAAGATCCGGTGGACGCCGATTAACGACGAGAACCCGTCTCAGGACGGCTGGCTGCACAGCGTGGATGTGGCCAAATGGACGATTAGCCCGTAACCGATGGGGGGCACCCTACGGCCCCCACGGTTTCGGATATTGGGAGTGAAAATGTTGAGGAAAGAGAACTGGTTGTTCCGGTCGCTGGCGCTTGTCGCGCTGGCGGCATTGTCCGCCGTTGCGATGGGGCAAAAAGCTCCCGTCGATCTGAACGGCTCCTACCGGGCCCCGAGCAGCGGCCCCTTGAACCCCACGGTGCGCAGCGCAAGCGGGGTCGCCGCGGCGGCGACCACGCCGATCGACTTCTCGGGCGGCAACGTGTTCGAGCGGGGCGGCGTGAACGCGGTTCCCGAAAACGCGTTGAACGGCTCCTTCACGCCGTTTAACGACACCACGAAGAAGCCCTCCAGCCTCACGTTAGCCTACGCGCTGGACTTCTCTTTCCAGGCCGACGTCCAAGTCTCGGGCAATTGGAAGCCCTTCCAATGGGGCCAAGGCATTGGGAACGTGCCTCCGTTCGCCACCGGCGACACCTTCGGCGTGGGCTGGGTCAACTCGCTCAACACGTTCGGCGTGCAGATCGTGAAGAACATGGGCGGCCAATACGTGGCGCGCATCTCCAGCGTTCGCTATCCCAGCGGTA
This sequence comes from Fimbriimonadales bacterium, assembly GCA_046330155.1. Lineage (GTDB taxonomy): Bacteria > Armatimonadota > Fimbriimonadia > Fimbriimonadales > Fimbriimonadaceae > CALMEF01. The sequence goes on from JAXLTH010000015.1 coordinate 5,383, forward strand.
GCCTTGGCGTGCTCGAAACGAACGGCACTCCGGCGACCTTCCCGCTCGGCACCACTCGCATTCGCGTGGCAGGGGCGATGAACTCGCTCGGCTACCTCTCCGCAACGGCCATGGCGCTCGACGGCCCCGCCGCCAACATCGTCTACCCGCTCGGAACGACCAACGGCACCAACCTCGACACCAACACGCCTTGGACGATCGACTTTGCCAACGTCGGCTACATCGCGGGCTTTGAGACCATGGAGCACGTGGCGAGCACTGCGAGCGCCACCGTCTCCAACTTCGAAACGGACGCCGTGCAGAACGGGCTTTACATCACGACCGACGATCCCTACGTCCGTTCCTCGGATGCTTCGATTGCCTATCGGCTCGGGCAAGCCAACCTCCTGCAGCCCGTAACCGGATATCAGGCGTTCATGGCTTCGGGACCGGGACAAACGTTCCTTTCGGCGGCTTACGTGGGGCCGTACTCCACCTTCCAGCCGCCGGTCGTCACGTCCGCCCTCAATGCTTCGGCGGCGCACCCGACCCCGAACCAGCTCGATACAACCGTTCTGACGATGCTGTTTGCGCCGGGCGGCACCGAGACTGCCTCGGGCGTCAGCTTCCGCCCCAACACGTTTACCCAAACCAACCTCTTCGGCGGACCGCCTCCCACCTTTAACGACATCCCCGCCACCACGGTGAACTCCAACACGGTGCTCATCGACAACACTGCGCCGACGGTTGCCGTGCCGGTCCTCAGCGGATCCGCTTGGAGCTCTCCCCAAGTGGTTGCGGGAACCCTGACGATAACCGTCGATGCCGCCGACCTCGGCGCCCAGCAGTCGGGCTTGGACGGACGACCGGCGGGAACCATCACTTGGTCCGACAGTTCGACGACGGCGGTGGACACCTACTCGCTGGTTGGCAACAGCTTCCAGGCCGACGTGCCCGTCAGCCCCACCACGCCCAACGGCAACGCAACCCTGAGCCTTCAGGTGTGCGACCGAGCCGGAAACTGCACAACCCGGACCATGGTTCTTCAGGTGCATTCGCACAACGACCCGCCCGTCCTCGATTTCATCGGCGACAAGGTTGTTGACGAACTGACGCTCCTTACCTTCACGCTGACCTCTTCCGACCCGGATGGCGGCGCGCCCCTTTACACCTACAACGGCAACGCAACCGGCCTCTCGGTGAACCCGACGACCGGCGTGGTGACCTGGACCCCCACCGAGGTCCAAGGACCGGGAACCTACTCGGCGACCTTTACGGTGGACGACGGAAACGGAGGCCTCGATTCGGAGACCATCACGATCACCGTCAACGAGGTGAACGCCCCGCCAGTCCTCACCGTGGCGACGAGCCACACCATCCCCGAGATGGTGCCGTACACGTTCAACGCCAGCGCGTCTGACCCCGACATTCCGGCGAACACGCTGACCTTCAGCCTCGTCGGAGCTCCGGCGGGAATGACGATCAACCCGAGCACCGGGCAGATCGACTGGACCCCCACCGAAGCACAGGGCCCCGGCTCCTACACCTTCGACGTCGTCGTCACCGACGACGGCAGCCCCAACCTCTCCGACACCAAGACGGTCACCGTCAACGTCCAAGAGGTCAACCTGCCGCCGGTGCTGACCGTGGCGACGAGCCACACCATCCCCGAGATGGTGCCGTACACGTTCAACGCCAGCGCGAGCGACCCCGACATCCCGGCGAACACGCTGACCTTCAGCCTCGTCGGTGCGCCGTCGGGAATGACGATCAACCCGAGCACCGGGCAGATCGACTGGACCCCGACCGAGGCGCAGGGCCCCGGCTCCTACACCTTCGACGTCGTCGTCACCGACGACGGAAGCCCCAACCTCTCCGACACCGAGACGGTCACCGTCAACGTGAACGAGGTGAACATCGCTCCGACCGCCGACTCGCAGACGTTGAACACTAACGAGGACACTCCGATCAACGTCACGCTAACCGCGAGCGACCCCGATATCCCCGCCAATACGTTGACGTGGACGATCGTGACGCCGCCGGCGAACGGATCGCTATCGGGAACGGCTCCGAACCTGACCTACACGCCGTCGGCAAACTACTTCGGCACCGACACGTTCACCTTCAAGGTCAACGATGGAACCGCCGATTCGAACATCGCGACCGTCACGATCAACGTCGCCTCGATCAACGACGCGCCGGTGCTCACCGTGCCGGGACCCCAGACCGTGTCGACCTGCCAGGTTCTCAACCTCACGGGCATCTCGGTCAACGACGTGGACGTCTTCGGGCTCCAGTTGACGATGAACCTTAACGTCGCCAACGGCAAGCTCACGCTCTCGAGCGTGGCCGGTCTGACGTTCTTCATCGGCGACGGAACCGACGACTCCACGATGGTGTTTGCCGGAACCCAAGCGGCGATCAACGCGGCACTGTCCTCGGTGACGTACAACCCGAACCCCAGTTACATCGGGTCCGACACGCTCAACGCGGCGGTCTCGGACAACGGCAACTCGGGCGCGGGTGGTCCGTTGCTGGACTCCGACAGCGTTGCCATCACCGTTCAGGCGGCGACCGATGAGGAGATTCTGCCCACCTCGTACACGGCAACGATCGGAGAGGATGCCGACGGCGATCTGTCCGCCCTCTTCACCTCGGACGACGTCTACGTCTCGCTGTTCAACGACTCGCTCTCCTTGACGGCAGAGTTGGTCTTTGACGGCCAAGCGTCGATGACGACGGGCTGCGAACTCCGGTTCACCATCGAGACGGCGGTCGACCGCGGCGGTCTCGCCCAGCGCGTGTACATCTACAACTGGTTGACCTCGTCGTGGGTGCTAATGAACGGCGGCACCGCCCCGGGCATCGATACCACGATCACCGTCTCGACCACGAACCTCGACGCCACGATCCGCAACGATGGTGCCGTTCGCGCCAAGGTGAACTGGTCGCCGATCAACGACGAAGACCCATCCCAAGATGGTTGGCAACATCGGGTCGACGTCGCCAAGTGGAATCTGATCCGCTAAGGCTCCACGTCCTCCCCAAGACGGCCCCTCCAACCGGAGGGGCCGTTTCGGTTTTGGCCGGGGAAATCGCCGCGTTCGGTGATAGAATGCAACCTAGGCTTTTCGGTTATGGACCTCAACTACGAACTGCAAGACCGCTTCAATCGACGGACTTTCCTCAAGCGCACCGGCGGGGTTGGCCTTGCCGCCCTCATGGGAATCCTCGCCAGCGATGGCATGGCGCTTGATTTGCCCGGCCAAGACGGCAAGAAGCGCTTTGGCGGATTGCCCGGCGTTCCGCATTTCCCGCCGAAAGCCAACCGCGTCATCTACCTCTTTCAATCGGGCGCGCCGAGCCAGATGGAGTTGTTCGATCCAAAACCGGTGCTCGCCACCCGTCGCGGCGAAGACCTGCCTGCTTCCGTACGAATGGGCCAACGACTGACGGGGATGACCAGCGGCCAAGCCAAATTCCCGGTCGCCCCCAGCATCTACAAGTTCAACAAATACGGCGACTGCGGCATGGAGCTCAGCGAGATCCTTCCGCACCTCGGTGGCAAGGCCGACGAAATCTGTCTGGTTCGCTCTTTGTACACGGACGCGATCAACCACGACCCGGCGGTCACCTTCCTGCAGTCCGGCTTCCAAATCGCGGGGCGGCCCAGCATCGGCGCCTGGCTAAGCTACGGGCTTGGCACGATGAACAACGACCTGCCCACCTACGTTGTCCTCACCAGCATTGGAAGCGGCCGAAAGGACGACCAACCGCTGTACGATCGCCTCTGGGGCTCGGGCTTCCTGCCCACCCAGCACCAGGGCGTCAAGTTCCGGAATACGGGCGACCCCGTGCTCTTCCTCTCCGACCCGCACGGCATCGACCGCGAAACCCGGCGGGAGATGCTTGACGAGCTGCGCGGGCTCAACGAGATCCAACGCACCGCCACCGGCGACCCCGAAGTCGACACCCGGATTTCCCAGTACGAGCTTGCCTTCCGCATGCAGACGTCCGTGCCGGAGCTTTTGGACATCGACAAGGAGCCGGCGTCAGTCCTGGAGATGTACGGGCCCGACGTGAAGCGCAAGGGCTCTTTCGCTTACAACTGCCTGCTCGCCCGTCGCATGGCGGAGCGGGGCGTGCGCTTCGTGCAGCTCTTCCACATGGGATGGGACCACCACTTCAACCTGCCGAACGCGGTCAAGCTGCAGGCGCAGGACATCGACCAGCCTTCCGCGGCGCTCCTGACCGACCTCAAGCAGCGCGGGATGCTGGACGACACCCTCGTGGTGTGGGGCGGCGAGTTCGGGCGCACGGTGTACTCCCAAGGCACCCTCACGGAGACCGACTATGGGCGCGACCACCATCCGCGTTGCTTCTCGATCTGGATGGCGGGCGGCGGCATCAAGGGCGGCCAGACCTATGGCGCCACCGACGACTACTCCTATAACATCGTGGAGAACCCGGTGAGCGTGCACGACCTGCACGCCACCATGCTCCGGCTACTGGGCATCGACCATGAGCGGTTGACGTTCCAGTACCAGGGCCGCGACTTCCGTCTGACGGACGTCGCTGGCGAGGTCGTCACGGACTGGATCAAGTAGCCTAGCCGCGCAAATCGATGCACTTTCGGGGGTACGGGTCTTCTCGCAAGGCGGCGATGGGGTCTTCGGGAACTCCCATCTCGGCTCTGACCTCGCGGAGAAGAGGTCGCACGTCGGTTTCAAACGCATCGACCAAGACGCGGTGCGCCCCAAGGACGTCTCCGGCTTTCTGCGCCGCTTCAAGGGCGCGGTAGTCGACGCTTAGGGCTTTCGCGTACGCTGTCTGGCAGTTCAGGACGCTTTGGAGCATCGCCTCAAGCTTCGGCTCGATGTTGTGGCTTTGGTCGATCATATAGGCGACGTTTTCCGCCAAGCTGCCCGCACCGACGAGCTCTGTGAAGATCACAAAGAGCTCCCAAGGGTTCACGCTACCCACAATCAGGTCGTCGTCGGCGTACTGCCGGGCGTTGAAATGGAAGCCGCCCAGCCTGCCTTCTTCGAGCAGTTGCGCGACGATGTACGCGATGTTCGTGCCCTGAGCATGGTGGCCGGTATCCACGAGCACCTCGGCCTTTGGCCCCAAACGGAGGCAAAGCGCAAACGCCGTGCCCCAGTCGGCAATGTCGGTGTGATAGAAAGCGGGCTCGAAGAACTTGTACTCGAGCAGCATCCGCGAATCGTCGGGGAGTTCTCGGTAGACCTCCGACAGAGCCTCCAACAGGTGCGCCTTTCGACCTCGAATCGAGTCTTGACCGGCGTAGTTCGTTCCGTCGGCCAGCCAGACGCTCAGGAGGTCGCTCCCGGTGGCGCGCATCACGTCGCAACACTGCTTCATGTGGTCGATGGCTCGCGCTCGCACCGCAGGCTCGGGGTGGCACAGGCTGCCCAGCTTGTACTCCTCGTCCTGAAACACGTTGGGGTTGATGGCACCAATCCGAACGCGGCGATCGGCGGCGTACCGTCCCAACGACGCCCAGTCGTCGGTCATGTCCCACGGAATGTGGAGCGCGACGCTGGGCGCGATCCCGCTCAGACGATGAACGAACGCGGCATCGTCGATCTTCTCGAACACGTTTCGCGCCGCGCCGGGCGCGTGGAACACCCGAAACCGGGTTCCGGAGTCGCCGTAACCCCACGAAGGGGTCTCGATATGCTGGCGCTTGAGCGCGGCTTTGATTTCGTTTCGGTTCATCGGGGATTGAAGGTCTCCAAGGGGAAGGATTCGGCGACGAGTTTGCGCCCCTCGGCAAGGGACGAAAGCGTGCCCAACGCCACCATCTGCATCAGGATGTTACCGATCGCGGTCGCCTCGACCGGCCCGGCGACAACCGGAACCCGGCAGGCGTCGGCGGTGAGTTGGTTCAACAATCGGTTCTGACTCCCTCCCCCCACGATGTGGATGCGCTCCAGCCGCTTGCCGGTCATCGCCTCGAGTTTGCCGAGAACCTGAGCGTAGCGACGGGCGAAGACTCTAGGATGATGCGGACAGAACGCCCTTATCCGAGGTCGGGCGAGCGAGTTTGGCGTTGATCTTGGCAGGCATGTCGCCCGGGGCGAAAAAGTCGGGATCGTCGGGGTCGATCGTCTCGGCGGCGACCGCCGCCTCGGCAAGTAGCACGAGTTCCTCGTAACTGTCTTCGGCGCCCCAGGCGGCGCGGCATTGCTGAAGCAACCACAGCCCGGCGACGTTCTTGCTGAACCGGAACGTGCCGTTCACGCCGCCCTCGTTGGTGAAGTTGGCGTGGAAACTGTCCTCGTTGACGATCGCCTGGTCGACCTCGACGCCCATGATCGACCACGTGCCGGAGCTGATCCACGCCGAGTTCGCGGTCAAGGGGCTGCCGGCAACGGCCGAGCCCGTATCGTGGGCGGCGACCGCCACGACGCGGACGTCCGACAAAGGCATCGTTCCAAGCACCGTTCCGGGCTGCACCAACGGAGGGAATATCCGGTGCGGAATGCCGAGCCTCGTAAGAACATCCCACGCCCAATCACCCGTGCGAGGGTCATAGCACTGGGTCGTCGTCGCGTTCGTGAACTCGCTCCCCTGCCTTCCCGAGAGTCGATAGTTCAGGTAATCGGGGATCGTGAGCATCGCCGACGCTGCCTCAAGGGTTTCCGCATCTTCGCAGAGGAGTTGGAAGACGGTGTTGAACGGCATGATCTGGATGCCGGTTGCCCGATATAGATCAGCGGCGGGAACCAAGGCAAACGCCCTTTCGGTCGCGCCTTGGGTTCGCAGATCACGGTAGCAATGGGGATCCCCTAGCCGGTTGCCCTGCGCGTCCAGCAGGACGTAGTCGACCGCCCAGGTGTCGATCCCGATCGAGGCGACCTGCCCCCCGACCTGGGCGACGGATTCGTTCACCTGCCCGACCAGATGCTCGATATCCCAAAAGAGGCTTTCGCCCCGTGCGATGGGCGGGTTCGGAAAGCGGTGCACCTCTTCGATGCGCAGTTTGCCGCCCTCACGCCATCCAAGGACGGCGCGGCCGCTCTCCGCGCCGATGTCGATAGCCAGATGCTTCATGAGTCCCTCACCCACACGAGCAGTTCGCCGGGTCCGTGGACGCCGCGCACCATGACCCCTTCAATGTCCGCCGTTCGGCTGGGACCCGTGACGAAGACGGTGGTTCGGCTCGGCAATTTGGCAAGCGCGTCGGCAAGGGTGGAGACGATCGCGCTACGATCCACGACCACCAAGTTAGTGGGAGGAGCCAGGCTGGACAGCCGATACCCGTCGGGACCAGCCGCAAAGACCAGCGTGCCCGTTTGGGCGATCGCCGCAACCGCCAACGAAACTCCCACCTCCGCGTCCCATGGAGACGCCGCCGTGCTCTCGTAGCCCGTGGCAGGGTCGGCCCAACGGCCCGCGTTCGTCCTCGACTCGAACTCGGCGCGATCGATCATCCTGCCACCCAGAGCCTCAAGGTGGGTTTGAAACTGGGCCCAGAGATCATCGCCAAGCTGCCTAGCCGGGTGGACCGCGCCGGTGTGAAAGGGAGCCGGCCGATCGGTGATCGCGGCGAGAATGGCGTCACGATCGCTCATGCCACCACCTCCGGAAGTCTCTGCCTTCGCGCGTCGGCAGGTCGCGGCGCGCCGTCCACGCGCTCTTCAACGGGTGTGGGAGCTTCGATGCTAAGGGCAAGAGCCGCAAGCCCGTTCGCCAAGTGGCCGCGCGTACCGCGGCCTTGCCGAACCACTTCCACGGAACGCCGTCCTCAAGCCCTGCCTCCTTGCGCAGGCGGAGGAGGAGGTCGGGGATCGGGATTCGAACCGGGCACGCCTCTTCGCACGCTCCGCACAGGCTGGACGCCTTGGCGAGATCGCCGAGGGCTTCGACCCCTTCCATCGCGGGCGCCAAGACCGCGCCGAGGGGGCCGCTGTAGACGTGGCCGTAGGCGTGCCCGCTGGCTTGGCGGTACACCGGACACACGTTCAGGCAGGCACCGCAACGGATGCAACGCAAGATGTCTCGATAGGGTCCGTTCAGAACCTTCGTGCGGCCATTGTCGAGGAGCACCAGGTGCACCTCTTCCGGCCCGTCCGGCTCCCCGTTTTGCCGAGGACCGGTGATGAAATGCACGTAAGTGGTGATCGCCTGCCCGGTGGCAGAGCCCGCCAGCAAGGGCAGGAAGACCGCCAGATCGTCCTCCTTCGGCACGAACTTCTCGATGCCCATGACCGCGATGTGGACGCGCGGCGCGGTCGTCGAAAGGCGGCTGTTCCCCTCGTTCTCCACCAAGACCAGCCGTCCCGTTTCGGCGACACCGAAGTTCACGCCGCTGATGCCGATCTTGGCGGCGCGGAACTGGGCTCGCAGGTGAGCTCGCGCCTGCATCGTGAGCTCTTCGGGCACTTCGGTGTAGTCGCCGAGTTGGGAACGCCGGAAGCTCTCGGCGATCTGCTTCCGGTTCTTGTGGATGATGGGGGTGACGATGTGGCTCGGCGTGTCCCCGTCGATTTGCACAACGAACTCGCCCAGGTCCGTTTCCACCGGCCGGAATCCTGCCTCCTCAAGGTGGCGGTTGAGGTGGATTTCCTCGGTCGCCATGGACTTCGCCTTCACGACAACGCCTCCCTCGGGGGCGGCGGCGCGGCAGATTTCGAGGATTTGGCGATTTGCCGAGTCGGCGTCCTGCGCCCAGTGCACCACGATCCCATTGGCCTGGCACCGCTCCTCGAACTGGAGCAAGAACGCCTTCAAGTTGCGCAAGACGTGGTCCTTGACGGCATGGGCGTACGCCCGCGCCGCTTGGGGGTCCTCGAAGGCTCTGGGGAGCGCGGCCGCGCGAGCCGCCACCTTTTGCGCCGACGCCGCCCGCACGCTCTTCGTGGTCTGCGAATCCAACCCGCGCGCAAACGTCTCGACTCGCGACTTCACTCTGTCACCTCGGCGAGGATCTCCGCGAAGTGCCGGGTGCGGAGGTTGAGCTTGTGGCGCGAGATGAGCCCGTTAAGGTGCACCAAGCACCCCATGTCTCCGCTGACCAACTCGTCCGCTCCGCTCGCCATGATCCGCTCGAGCTTCTCCCGCCCAATGCCCTCCGAAACGGCACCGTGCGTCACGCTGAACGCGCCACCGAACCCACAGCACTGCTCGCCGTTCTCAAACGGAACCAACTCCAGGCCAGGAATGCTCTTAAGGAGCGTCTCCTGCTCGTCCGCCAGCCCGATGCCGCGGCCGTGGCAGGCGCGGTGAAGCGCCACCCGCTTGGGATACTCCTTCTTCGCGGGCCAGGACGTGATGCCCCGTTCGCGGACTAGGTACTCGGCGAGTTCAAAGGCCTGCCCTTGGATTTCGGCGTCGAACAGCATCGGATACCCGTGCCGAATCATGGCGACGCACGAGGAACTCGGTGCGACGATCGGCGCGTCTCCGTCGAAAATCGAAAGGCAGTGCGTGGCAACGCTCCGCGCCTCGTCCCACGCGCCCGCGTTAAAGGCAGGCTGCCCGCAACAGGTTTGGTCGGGGTCGAACTCGACCACGCATCCCGCAGCTTCCAGCACCTTCACGGTGGCGATGCCGACCTCGCCGTAAAAGGCGTCGCACAGGCAGGTCAGCATCAACCGCACGCGAGGCATCAGCGCAAGAATCCTTCCTTATTGCCTCCGTCGACCGGAATCACCGCTCCGGTGGTGCGACTACTGCGCGGGCTAGCCATCCAGCAGATCGCCTCGGCGCAGTCGTCGGGCGTCACCACCGTGCCGAGCAACGACCGCTTGGCGTAGTAGTCCACCAAATCATCGGGCGAGATGCCGAGCGACTTGGCGGTCTGCTCTTTCCAAGCGTCGGACCAGATGGCGGAACCGGTGACGACTCCGTCGGGGTTCACGGCGTTGCAGCGAATGCCGTGCTTGGCAAAGTCCGCCGCCGTCACACGCATGAGGTGGAGTTCGAACGCCTTCGCGGCACTGTACAGCGCCGAGTTCGAGCCTGCCGCCACGCCGTTCTTGGAACCCACGACGACAATGCTGCCGCCCGTGCCCTGCTTCACCATCAGTCGCGTCGCTTCGGCAAGCGTGTCGAAGTAGGCCTTGATCAGGAGGTCGCTCAGGAAGGCGTAGTCTTCGGGCGAGGTCTCGGCGACCGTGCCTCGGCGGGCGTTGCCCGCGTTCGCCACGACGATGTCGACGCCGCCGAACGTGAGCACGGCGTGCCGGTAAGCCGCGGCGAGGGCGCCCGGCTGGGTCACGTCGCACCGGAAGTGCGTCGCCGCGTTCACCTTGTTCACCTCGGCGTGCGCCTGGACAAGCGCGTCCTCGTTGATGTCCAAGAGCACGCAGTGGGCGCCCAGCGACGCCATTTTGAGCGCCGTCGCTTTCCCGATTCCGCTCGCCGCCCCGGTAATCACCGCGATCTGGCGGGAGAGTTCCTTCTCCGGCGGCTGGCGGCGCAGTTTCGCCTCTTCGAGCAGCCAGTACTCGATGTCGAACGCCTCTTGCTCGGGGAGCGCGGTGTAGGTAGAGAGCGCTTCCGCGCCGCGCATCACCTCGATGGCGTTGCGGTAGAACTGCCCCGTCACCTTGGCTTCTTGGGCGTTCTTGCCGAAGCTGACCATGCCAACGCCAGGAATGAGCACCACGCTCGGGTTGGGGTTGCGCATGGCGGGCGAGTCGGGCCGCTTGCAGCGCTCGTAATACGCCGCATAGCCCTCTCGGAACTTGGCGAGCGCTCCGTCCAACTCGGCAGGATCGGTGCCCACGACGAGCGGTCGAATCTTGGTCCTTAGGAAGTGGTCGGGGCAAGAGGTGCCCAGCGCCGTCAACGCCTCCATCTTCGCACGCGAAAGGAAGTCGAGCACAGGCTCGCTCCGGTCCACGCAGGCGATAAGCCGTTGGCCCTTGAACGCGACCTTCCCGCGCAACGTGGGCAGAAGATCGACCAGCACGTCCTCGGGCGAGGGGTGCCGTTCGCGGACGACGTCTCCAAACGCAGGTTTATCGGAACGCCGCTCGATGAACTCCGCCGCTTGGTTGATGAAGCGGATCGTGAGGTCGTAGCACTCTTTCCAGGTGTCCGCCCAGCAGATGAAGCCGTGCGACTGCATCATCGCGCCTTTAATGCCGGGGTTGGCGGCGATCAAGTCGCGGAGCATCAGACCAAGCTCGAATCCGGGCCGCTTCCAAGGCAAGAAGCCCATCTCGCCCCCGAAGATCTCCTTGTGAGTTCCTCGGAGCCCGCCGCCGCCGCCACCGCGATGACGGAGTCGGCGTGCATGTGCGAAACCGCTCGGTACGGCACGAAAGCGTGCAAGGGCGTGTCGATGGACGGCGCCGCCGGGTTCAGATTGAAGACGCACTGGGGGTACAGCGGGACGATTTCGTCCTCGTGGAGTTTCTCGGCGCGATAGCGCTCCTCGAGGCCCACCACCTTGTTTTGGTACAACGATGCGAAGCCGGTTCGGCTTGCCGAACCGAGGTCGCCGCCCGATGCCTTCACCCAAAGGACTTCGACCTCTTCCCCGGTCAGAGGGTCGGTCATTCGAGCCTTCGACGAGGTGTTTCCCCGCCGAAGTTGGTCACCCGCGGATCGGAGCCGAGCAGGTTGGACGCGTAGACGAGTTCGTCGACGGCGTCGGTGGGCGCATTCGCCCAAAGATTAGGAACGCTTGAGTTAGAAGTCGTACTTGTCAATGTTGCTCTTGTCGAAAGTCAGAAGGGAACCGGCGTAAACGATGTTCTTTTCGCCGACCGTGAACTTGCCCTTGCCGGGTACTTCGAAGCTGTCGCCCGGCTTGAGGGTCAGCTTCTTCGCGCCGATGTACGCAGCGATGGCGCCCATGTCGGCGGGGTCCCAAAGTTGGAACGAGGCGACGACGCCCTTGGCGACCGCCTTCTTCATCTGGTTCGGGGTGCTCAAGCCCGTGAGCACGACGCCCTTGCCCGTTGCCTTCGGGCCGCCGGGATAGACGCCCGCATTCTCAAGCACCTGGGCGGCGGCAGCCAAGCCCACGCTGGTAGGCGAAATGATGCCGCGCAAGTTCGGATGCTTGGTGAGGAGGGACTCGGCTTCGGTTGAGGACTTCTGCGGCTCGTCGTCGCCGTAGACGATGTCCACCAGCTTCATCTTCGCGTACTTGGGATCCTTCAGCGTCTCCTTCATGCCGGCGATCCAGGCGTTCTGGTTCGGCGCGTCGGTGGTGGCGCTGAGGATGGCGAACTCGCCTTCGTAGTCGATCGACTTGCCAAGAAGTTCGACCTGGCTGGGTCCGATCTTCGAGAAGTCGGTCGGCAAGACCGCCACGTCGCGGTGGCTCTCGTTGCCCGTAAGGTCGCTGTCCACCGTGACGATCATCACGCCCTTCGCCTTGGCTTGGTCCAACGCCTCGTTCAGCGCGTCCGGACTGTTCGCCGAAAGCACGATGACGTTCACGCCGCGCTGAACCTGGTCCTTGATGACCGAGAGCTGCGAGGTGGCGTCACCCGTTGCCGGAGCCTGGGTGTCGAACTCGATGCCCTCCGCGCCTTCGAAGCCCTTGGCAACCTGGTTGAAATACGGGTTACCCGTGTTCTTGGGAATGAAGACGAGTTTGGTTTGCGCTCCGGATGCCGGCTCGGATCCGGACGGGGAGGGCGAGGCGGAGTTCGAGCTTCCGCAACCGGCGAGGAGAGCCGCGCAGAGCGGCAGAAAGAGCATTCGAGACGGTGAAAACGGCATACGAAGATTCCTCATGGATATGGTAGCAGTTCGATCACTTCCAATGGCTGCGCTTGACCAAGCCGCGAAGGTTGGCAAGAGTGCCGAGCAGATGCGCGCGCGGCTGAACCGCGTACGGCGTCACGTCCCGGTCGAAAACGTCCTCCCACTTGGCCAAGCCACCCTCCCCGTCGATGCGCTCGAAGCCGTCATCGAGCAGTCCCGCCCACATCGCCGCCTGAGAGGCGAGCACGCCGTGCGCTTCGACACTGACGTGATTGGACACTCCGCGCAACGCCTCGGCCGCGCGCACGATCTGCCAACCGCCAACGAAGGCGGGCGAGCGCCCGAGGTAGATGGAGTACCGAAGTTCGAATCCGCCCAGTTCGCCGATCCCCAGGGTGTCGAGGTACAGGGTTGCCCGCCCATCCTTGGCAGGCGCCACGCGGCTGTTCTTGCCCGCGTCGTCCACCACGATGGTGAGTCCCGCCGGCTTGCCTTTCGGCAGCACCAGGATGCCCGGAGTCTTCAGCCCCGGTTCCGATTCGAAGGTCACCGCCCGCTTCTCGCCGGTTCCCACTTCTCGGAAGTTCAGCGGGGTTCGCTCGGGAACGCCGCCGTTTAGGGCGATCGCTTGGGCGGCGGAGACCGAGGGCGCCGCCTTTGTCAGGTACTCGCGCGAAAGGTCTCTCATCGTCCGCTCGCCGGCTGCCGGCGGGTCAACCACCAACAGGTTGCGATCCTCGGGATCGATGGCTTGGAGCGGGGGCTGGGCTACCGGAGAACCGTCTCCCACGCCCTTGAGCGCGCGATTGAAGAAGCCGATGGACGCCTCGCGCATCAGCTGGTTGTAGTCGTGCGGACCCGCGAAGATCTGCACCTTCACCTCGTCGCCTTTGCCGAATAGCGCCCACTCCTTACGCATCTTCTCGGCGGTCAGGCGCATCGCATCAGGCGGGAACTCTCCGTCGTTCTGGGCGCCCATGACGTACACCGGCTTGGGGGCTTGGATAGCAACCACGTCGCTTCGATCCCCAACTTGGCTGGTGCCTGGAACGTGGTTGCAGAGGCAGCCGTTGTCGGGCGCTAGTTCCATGCTCGCCATGTACACCACGGGCACGGCGGCTTGGTACCGATCGTCGGCGGCAAAGGCGTAAAGCGTTGCCAATCCGCCTCCGCTCGCGCCGGTGATGCCCACGTGCGCCATATCGGCGTCGGGGCGGGTCGCCACGTAGTCCAAGGCGCGGATTGCATCCCAGACGTAGTAGCCGGTCGCGTTCGAGCCGCCCTGAACCAGCCACCAATCGTTGTGGTCGCCTTCGGCTCGCCTTTCGATGAGCGAATCGCCCTCAAAGCTATGCCCGGGCGAATCGATGGCGATGGCAAGGTATCCGCTCAGGGCTTGGAACGCGCACCTGAGTTGGATGCGGTCCTCGTCCTTCTTGTGCGCCCAGTGGCCGTTCACGTTGACGATCACGGGGAGAGGGCTGTGAACCCCGTCGGGCACGTAGACGTGGGCGGTCACGAAGAACCGGGGACGGCTTTCGAAGACCACCTTTTCGATGCGGTAGCCGCTTCGCTGAATCCGCCCCGTTTCGCGGGCGTTCAACGGGGTCTTGGGCGGCATCGGGTCAAGCCCCAAACTGCGAAGCAGCTCCGCTTTCCTTCGCTTGCGCTCGACTTCGAACGAGGCCACGGTTGCCGGCACGGTTCGCTTCGACGCCTTGACGACTTGGTTCTTGAGGAACGCGTTCGCGATCTGCGCGCCCTTGCCTTCGAGCACGTCGTCGTCCAAGACCAAGCCGGGCACCGGCTTGAACGAGTTCATTCCCTGCTCACGGGCGATCACTTCGCCCAGGGTCAGGAACGGAATGCCGTGCGAGTTCATCAGGTCGGGGTGGCACGAACTGGACCCGTCCGCCCCCTCGCTGCAACTATCGACCAGAATCGTCGGCTTCTCGTTGCCGCCCAGGCTGAGGAACCGCACGAACGCCTTGGCGGCGGCGGGGATGTGCATCCGCTGCATGAGGCGAGCGCTGGTCACCCAAACCTCGCCTTTGCCCACCTTCAAACGCGCCAATCCGCCGTTGCCGAAGATCTCCCAGCCCTCGCTCGGTTTGAACCGCTGCCACATGATGTCGGCGGTCTCCACGGTCGGCAAGCCAAGCTGGCCGCCCGGATCGAACGTCTTCCAGTTGCCCGCCTCGAAGCTGAGCGGTTTGGGCAGCCAATCGAGCTTGTAACGGTTGAAATCTTGCTGAAGGATGACCAACCGCATGCCTCGCTCGATGGGGTCGAGGAGCTTGCGCTTGGTGGCGCGGTCGAAGCCGCCGAAGAAGTTCCACGCCCGCGTTCCGAGCAACATGCCGCCGTACTTGGCGGGGTCGATCGCCTTCGGGTTCAGGTAGGTCATCGCCTCTTCGGCGTTGTAGATCTGGGGCGTGGGTCCGGCTTGCGCAGGGACGATGATGTAGGGCGTTGAGATTGAAGCGGACGGGAACCGAGCCAACCCCTCGGAGCTCATGGCTTCTGCGGCGATCGCGTGGCCGTAGTTCTCGCGGTCGAAAGCCGCCTCGTAGCCGCCCAACACGGGCTTCATCGGGATACGGTGGAAGTAGGTTGAACTCGGCAAGGGTTTGACGAGAAGCCAAGCGTTGGAGATTCCCGGTCCGGCCAGCCGGCAAACAACCTGCCTGCCCGCTCCCTTCCAATCTAAAGTCGCCTCCGATGGACCCGGCTGCCTCACGTAGTTGGAAGTTGCGCTCGGCTGTCGTTCAGAAGGCGGCACTAGATTCCCGAGGGCGTTCTGGAGCTTTACGCTCTCCGAGGACCAGGAAAAGGTGTTGGTGTGCATCCTGAGCTTCTCGGTAAAGGGCTTGTAGAACTGACTCGTTCCAAGTCCAGACCAAGTTGCCAAACTTCGAGACATCTCGTAAGGGTTCAGATCGGAGATTATCAGCCCTGACTCAGCGGCAGCTTCGAAGTACGCACCTCGGAAGCGCGACGCATAGTAGCTACCGAGCAAGTTCATCATTCCCCATGCGATGCCGACCTCACGGGCACGCGGGCCGAAGCCAACCGACGGCCACCATGGTGATGGTCCTCCTTCCAACCGAATTCCTTTTCCAAAACTGCCATAGAGACGCCCTTTGTCGATTTGTTCTGCGACCGAAAGCAGTCTGATGCGACCGTCCAGGCCGCCTGTGGCATGGTTGGCCAGTTCCTCGTTGATGGGCAGGAAGGAGTGGCTATCGAACCCTTGGCCCTGAATAAAAGCCGAGGTATCGCCTCCAAACTCCAACTCAGGCGCATGGCTACGGTGGTCGGGACCAAGCGAGAACGCCATGAACGCCCACGGCACAAGCAGGCTGGCAGACTTCCAGGCCTTGACAAGTTCGACGTCTCGCATCAGCCGTTCCGCCTGCCGATCGAAGACCTCGTCCTTCACCGTCGGGTCGTAGCCCAATCGGCCCCAGGACATCCAGTACAACTCGTCGCGCTGGTGGATCCAGTTGCAGTACTTGTCCGCCGGGTTGGCGAGGTAGTAGTCGGGCGACTTCGGATAGTAGGCGTCCAGACCTTCCACGGTGTAGCCGCTCGCCGTGCCGATCTTCATCTCCTTGATCGTGCGGCGCACCCAATCTGGGTTGTAGAACGGGAAGATGCGGTGGGTACCGTTGGCGCGCACCTGCCATACGATCTTGTACGGCTCGCTCGGCCACCTGCCGCCGCCCGCCGCCTCGTTCCCCGGCCACATCTTGGCGCCCTTGCCCCCCGAATCCGAAAGGTAGTCCTCGAACGAGTAGCTGTACCAGTTGGGCACGCGGCCGCCCGCCACCATATAGGGCGCTCCCCACTGCTCGCCGTTGTATTTGATCTCCACCGTGAAGTCCTTCGACGCCCGCGCGAGGGGCAGGACCTTCTGCTTGGTGGTGATCCAGGAACGGGTGATCAGCGGAATCTTCCGCCCCGCGCGCTCCAGCGCTTCGCCGTAGCAGCGGAAGAACGATTCGCTCTTTCCGCTTTCCCCGATGCGGAAACCGATGGCGTCGAGCCCGGGAACCGAGCGGATCGTCTGCTCGACCGCTTCTCGGGTGTAGTTGTAGATCGTGGCTTCGTCGTTCGGATAGGGCGGGTTGGGGTTTTGGGGAATGCGAAGACTCGCCTGGTACGCCATAAGGCTGACTCGGATGCCTCTCGTGTGCGCCATCTCGATGACGTGGTTGAGCTGAGCCAGATTCCGGCGCTTGATCTCTTCGCTCACGCCGACCTTCGGAAACGAAGGCGAGGTTACGAAGTAGGCGTAGAGGTTGGGCGCGTCGGTGACGCTGATGTCCCACGTGCCGTGGATGTCGAGCCAGTTCAGCCGGCTCTTCGCCATGAGATCGAGAAGCGTCGTCCAGTAGTCCTCGTTTTGGAACCACCAGCGGTCGGGGTCGACCAACGCGGCGGGATCGTAGTCGGTGTCGTTCTTCTTGTAGTCCCAGGGGAGGGTGAGGAAGAGGTTCAGCCCCCGCTCGGCGAGGTACGGCTTGCCCGACGCGCGGGTGGTCCATGCCGTTTCGCCTTCGTTTTGCAGGCGCTCGGCGAACTCGAACGCGCCGTACATGGCGCCGTTGGCGTCCGAGCCCACGATGCGGACCTTCCCGCCCTCCGAGACGATGGTATACGCCTCCTTGACGGGTCCAGGCTTAACCGAAACCTCGACGTTCGCGGCGCGGTTTCCCGCTATGCGCGCCAGTTCTTGGCGTCCAAATTCGACCGGATTCTGCGGCGCGAACGCGACGACGAGTGCAACAAGTGCCCACATGGTTCCCAAAACCACCTCTTGGCGCTAGCTTAGCCCTTCGGGGAGGCTGTCCGCTTGGGCAACCGAATTTGGCTGGCGAGGACCGCCAAGATCAGGAGAGCGCCGATGGCAGTGAGTTGAACTTCAGCCTTCACGTTTGCCACGCCCATCGCGGTCTTGATGAGCATCACCAAGAACAGGGCGAGGACGGTGCCCAGGATGGAGCCCTTACCGCCGGTGATGGCGGTGCCGCCCACGACGACCACCGTAATCGCGTCCAGCTCGAAGCCGCGGGCAAGGTCGTGACGGGCTACGCCCAGTCGCGAGTCCATCATCATGGCTCCCAAGCCCGCCATCAGGCCCGAAAGGGCGAACACCGACAACTTGAGCCGCTCGATGGGCAAGCCCGCATACAGCGAGGCGCTTTCCCGGGTTCCCAGGGCGTAGATCCACCTGCCGTAGACGGTGCGGTGCAAGCCTAAACCCGCCAGAACGGCGAAGCCGAGGAAGATGAGGAGTGGCCACGGCACACCCGCCAGCGTCGCCTGGTCGAGCCCGGTGAACGCTTTGGGCAACTTGACCGAAGAGGGCCCCAACATCGCCTGGGCGACACCCCGGTAGACCGCCATGGTGCCAAGCGTGGCGAGGAACGCCGGCAACCGCAAGCGCGCGACCAACACGCCGTTCACAACACCCAGCGCCGTCCCGATCGCGCACGCCGCAAGCACCGTAGCCGGCACGCCCCAACCCGCGTCCGCCAGCTTCGCCGCTAGGCACGCGGTCAGCACAAGGTTCGAACCCACGGAAAGGTCGATCTGCCCGCTGACGATCACGAAGGTCATCGCCAGAGCGGCAAGCCCGACCTCCATGTACAGGGTCGAGGTGTCGAGCAGGTAGCGGACATCCAGGAAGTGGGGCGAGAGCTTCGCCGCCAGCAGAGTGCCGACCACGAGCAGGACCGCAGGCACGATCGGGCGATCTTTCACGCTCGGCTCCTGGGTGCCCAGGCATCCACCAGCACGCCCACCAAGATCACCGCGCCGTAGGTCAGCATCTGCCAGTTGGCGTCGATGCCCAGCAGGCTCAGCGACACGTTGATGCACGAGAGCAAAAGGCAGCCCAGGAACACCCCGAGCACCGATCCAGAGCCGCCCGTAAGCTTCGTGCCGCCGATGGCGACCGCCGCGATCACCGTGAGTTCGAAGTTCTGTCCCGCGCTGCCGGGATTCACGAAGCCAAACCGCGCCGCGTACATCACGCCCGCCAGTCCCGCGAGGGCCCCGCACGCGGCGAACGCCCAGAACTTCGCCCGGTTCACCGAGATACCTCGGAGGTGCGCGGCTTCGGCGTTGCTACCCACGGCGAACAGGTCTCGACCAAGCGGAACGCGGCTCAGGAAGAAGGCGGTAACGACGACCACGACCAGCGCCATGACGAGAAGCCAGGATACGGTCACCGGTCCGACGGGCACACCCGTGTGGGCGAGGCTCGTCAGCCGGTCGGGAATCATGCTCGAGTCGATTTGGTCGCCCTTGCTTACGATGAACGTGAGGCCCCGGTAGCTGGCGAGCGTGCCGATGGTGACAATCAGCGGCGATACTTTGCCCCAGACTACGAGTGCGGCGTTGACGACGCCCAACGCGAGTCCAATCGCCAGCCCCGCCCCAAGGGCGAGCGGCAGCGGCAAGTTCGGGTTGGACTTCAGCATCAAGCCGACGGCGATGCCCGCAAAGCCCAAGACGGCGCCAACGGAGAGGTCGATGCCGCCTGTGAGGACCACCATCAACTGGCCCATCGCCACCACGGCGATGAGCGGCATCCAGAGCAAGATGCTCTCCAGGCTCTGAGGCTGAAAGAGGCGCGGCTCCTTCAAACCGGCTGCCACGAGCAACAGGATCAAGAACCCGAGCGTGGTGCCCTCTCGCCTAAACACGAGACGCCTCCGCTTGCCCGGTGGCGGCGAACATGATCGCCTCTTGGCTGGCTTCGGAAGCCGCGAGTTCGGCGGCGACGCGACCCTGCCGCATCACCACGACCCGGTCGCTCAGCGCCAGCACTTCCGGGAGATCGCTGGAGATCATCAGCACACCCATTCCCTGCGCGGCAAGCTCCCGCACGATGGCGTGGACTTCGTGCTTCGCGCCCACGTCGACGCCGCGGGTTGGCTCATCGAGGATCAGGAGCTTTGGCTGCGTCATGAGCCACTTGGAGAGAACCACTTTCTGCTGGTTGCCGCCCGAGAGCTCGCCTGCCGCCTGACCGTGGCTTTGATAAGCCAGATGCAGCCGTTCGACGGCGTCCACGGTCTCGGTTTCGATGCGGCGCAGGTTCAGCCAACCCGAGCGGCAGAGTTTCCTCAAATTCGCCAAGGTGGCGTTGAAGGCGATACTCTGCGGCATCAACAAGCCGTCGTTCCGACGGTCTTCGGGAACGAGTCCGATCCCCAACCGCATCGCCTGCTCGGGGGACCTTGCCGCCACCGGCTTGCCTTCGAAGAACACTTGCCCTGAGCTGGGAGTCGTGATTCCGAAAAGCGCCCGCGCCAACTCGGTGCGACCTGCGCCCACCAAGCCCGCGAGTCCGACGATTTCGCCCTTTCGGACCTCCAGGCTGACTTCGGCGAAACCCGGTCCCGAAAGGTCCTTCACGGTCAGGATGGGCTCACCGGGGATGCCTGCGGCAAAGTGCTCCTCGGCAAGTTCTCGACCGACCATGAGGCGGACGATCTCCGCCTCGTCGGTTTCCTTCGTGGCTTTCGCCGCGACCTTGGTTCCATCCCGCATGACCGTGATGCGGTCGGCAACGGCGAAGACCTCGTGCAGGTGGTGCGTGACCATCAGCAGGGCGCAGCCCCGCTGTTGAAGCTTGCGCATCACGGCGAAGAGTTCTTCGACCTCCTTGGGGGTCAGCGGAGCCGTGGTTTCGTCGAAGATCCAAACCTTCGCGTCGTGCGAGAGCGCGCACGCGAGTTCGACCTGCTGCCTTTGGGCGACCGACAGGCTCCCCACGTTGGCGTCGGGGTCCAGATCGACGGCGAGCGTGTCGAGAAGTTCCTTGGCTCGGGTGCGCATGGCTCGCCAGTCCACGAGCCCGGCACGCTTGGGCGGGTGTCCGGCGAAGATGTTCTCCGCGACGGTCAAGTCGGGGAAGCTCAGCGGCTCTTGGTGGATGAGGGCGACGCCCGCGTCGAGCGCTTCCCGCGGGTTGCGGAAGCTCACTTCAGCGCCGTCCAGCTCGATCGTCCCTTTACGGGCTCGATAGACTCCGGAGATCGCCTTGGCGAGGCTCGATTTGCCGGCGCCGTTCTCTCCCACCAGGGCGTGGATTTCACCCTCGCGGAGGTCGAGGTCGACGCCCGCCACCACGTCCACGTCGCCAAACGTGACCGTGATGGAGGACGCCCTCAACCTCTGCCGCATCGAACCATTCTAGCGCGGGCAGAAGGGACTTACGGCTACTAGAAGGCGGCGCGGCTGTAGATGATGACTTTCCTCCAGTCGGACTGGATGCCGTTCACCACGACTTGGATCAGCGAAGGTCCGCTTTCCACGTTGAAGGGCAGCGTTGCTTTGGTGCCGACCGTCGCCGAGCCCGTCGCTACGCCCA
The DNA here is from genome assembly GCA_046330155.1 of Fimbriimonadales bacterium. Lineage (GTDB taxonomy): Bacteria > Armatimonadota > Fimbriimonadia > Fimbriimonadales > Fimbriimonadaceae > CALMEF01. The sequence goes on from JAXLTH010000015.1 coordinate 26,447, forward strand.
TGTTGCTGTGATTGGCGGTTCGGCAGAAGAAGATGTGCCCGGTGGCGATGTTCTTGACCCTCACCAGCGGGTAGTTCGTAGCGTTGGAGGAGTCGTCGCCGTAGGCGCTGCACTCCGAAAGCCCGTTGAACTGGGTGCCGTAGATCGGGAAGGTCTGGCCGGCCTTCAGCAACGTGGGAGCCACGGTCAGGGTCGGCTTCCACGCCGGGTTCGGCGACCCCGCCGGTGTGTAGATCTCCACGTCGGCGGAGAAGTCGGTGTACATCACCTGGCCGGTGGGCAGCATCAGCATGTTGCCGACGTAGCAGGGGTTTGCCGGCGAGTTCGGCGTGGCGGGGCGCGACAGGAAGTTCACGCCGTCGTATTCGAAGAAGCTGGTGGGCGCGTTGAACACACCGGGACTGGCGCCGCAGAGGACGTTGCCGCTGGGAAGCAGGCACGCCGGGCCGTCCGCGATGGCAAGCCCGCCCGGAAAATCGGGCGCCGCCGTCCACGTGCCCGGATCGGTGCTGTTGGGACCGGGCGTGTAAACCGCGTTGTGGCTGGTGGCGCCCATCGCGATCACGGTGCCGTTCGGGCGAAGCACGGCGGGCCCGATCTCCTGCGAAGAAGAGTGCGTCAGGCTTTGCGGCGTGTTGCCGGCGCTGATCCAGTTGCCCGTGGAGACGATGTACTTTTCGGTGTGAGGCGCATTGATGGCGTCGACGGTGAGGATGTTGCCATCCGGAAGGAGCGTCCAGCCCTCTTCGTCGAAGCGGTCCGTCTTGCCGTGGCCGGAGGACTGCGTCCAAGTCAGAGTTACGGGGTCCAAGATCGCCATTCGGGTATCGAACGGGTTCGCGATGGCGAAGCGCTTGTCCGGCAAGACCGTGCATTGGGCGTCGCCGATCTGCGACCAGCCCGAAGGCGCCGCCAGCGGCGTCCACGCATTGGCGACGGGATCGAAGATCGCGCCCAGATTCGTCCAAACCGCAGACCCGTTGTTGTACTCGCCACCCATCACCACAACACGCCCGTCGGCCAATACTGCCGAAGCGAAATACAGGGGCGCGTAGTTGGCCTGCATGTCGGGCAAGCGCGTCCACGTACCGCTCCGGTAGTCGCCGAAGGCGTTCGGCCTCAGCCGCCACCACCGGGGCGACATGATCTCGTGGACCATTACCGAGCCGTCGGTCAGTAGGAGTTCCACCCCTGCTTGGGTGGGTCCGTTGGTCGTCGTCCGGCTCCACGTTTGGGCAGACGAAAGCGCAGAAAGCGCGGCGAGCGCGATAAGGATGGGCGTCTTCATGGCGAGGTGTCGCTTTCAGTATGAGACGGATTTCCGTACCGTAGATACGGGACTTAACTCATTTCACGGTCGACGCTTTTCTGAAAACCCGGTAATTCACCCTTCCATTCGGCACGGAATCGCAATATAGTAACTGCGGAGCTCAGTTGGGAGCTGAGGATGAATCTATGAAGAACATTATTGGGAAGGGATTGGCGTTCGCTGTCTTGGTGAGCGCTAGCAGTGCAGCTTTCGCCTTGAGCGAGACGTTCCCGGATCCGTTCGATCCGTGGGAAGGACGCTGGTTTGGCGCCAACTCGAACGCTGAGAACTACTACGGCATCGGTGCTGGCCGCGGCAACAACCCGGAGGGCCTGTGGATTTCGGATGGCGGTCCGCGAAGCGGCCCCATCGCGACGATCACGTTTAACCCCGGCTTCGGCGCCTCGCTGACTTCGTTCGGCCTTGGCTTCGAGTGCTTCGTTCAGACGCGCGTCACGATCTACGACATGAGCGACAACGTGCTCGGCACCGCCGTGTTCTCGGGCGGCGATTTCGGCTTCGGCCACGAAGATCGCTTGGACGTCGTCAGCAGCAACGGCGTCAGCAAGTTCGTGATGGACTCGACGGGCCTTGGCGATGGCCAGATCGAAGGCAACACCTCGATCGACAACCTCGTTGCCACCGTTCCTGAGCCGGGTTCGTTCCTTGCGCTCGGCGCGGGTGCGCTCGTTCTCGCCCTTCGACGCCGCAAGTAAGCCGCTTCGAAGGAAAGCCGTCCCGACTCACGTCGGGGCGGCTTTTTTGTTCTGGCGGCTCGGTAAGATTGCGCGCATGACCAAGGCACTTTGTTGCAGCGCTTTGCTGCTCGCTCTCGGCGTTGCGCATGCGCAACCGCAAGGGTCTTCAGCCCAAGCCGGAAGAGCCGAACGATCGCCATCCTCGACGACGGCCGCGCCATCGAACATCGCCATCGCGCCGTCGATAACGCATCACACCATCAATCTGGGCGGCGCCCCGCTCGCCTACACCGCCACCGCCGCTCAGATTCCCCTTCGCAACGATGCGGGAGATGAAGAGTGCCGCATGTTCTACGTGGCTTACACGAAAGATGGGGCAGACCCGCGCACCCGGCCGGTCACCTTCGCCTTCAACGGCGGGCCCGGCAGCGCGACCCTCTGGTTGCATATGGGTGCCCTTGGCCCCAAGCGCGCTCCGATGCCCGACGACGGCACGCTTCCCCCTCCTCCCTACGAGTCCGTCGATAACGCCGAATCTTGGCTCGATTTCACGGACTTGGTCCTGATCGACGCTCCCGGCACGGGGTACAGCAGGCTCGCCCGTCCCGATCTGGCTTCCAAGTACTTTGGAGTTCGGCAGGACATCGCGGCTTTCACGGAGTTCGTGCGCGGGTGGCTGAAGGAGCACCAACGCTGGCGTTCGCCGTTGTTCGTGGCGGGAGAGAGCTACGGCGGCATCCGCGGCTCCGGCTTGAGCAACAGCTTGTTCCGCGCGGGCATCGCCCTGAACGGGTTCATCAGCATCTCGGGCTCCAGCAACTTCCTCACGCTCGACGGGATGCGCGGCAACGATGCAACCTACTTAGGCTTCTTCCCTTCGATGGCGGCATGCGCGTGGTACCACCACAAGCTCGCCCCGCGGTTCAAGTCCGTCGACGCGGTTGTCAAGGAGGCCACCGAGTGGTGCGACAAGGAATACGCCGCCGCTCTCCAACGGGGTGACAGCCTGAGCGACGCCGAGAAGGACCACATCGCCGCCAAGATGGCGGAGTATCTCGGCCTCAGCAAGAAGTTCTGCCTCGGCTCGAACCTGAAGATCCCTGAGTTTGCGTTCTTCCGCGAACTGCTGCGCGACGAGGGCCTGCAGATCGGCCGCTACGACGGACGCATCGTGGGCAAGGTGGAGTCGCGAGGCGCCCAAGCAGGCGGCGGCCCGGGAGGCGGGGGCGGAAGCGACCCGAGCAGCGAGGCGACCACGCCGGCGTTCACGAGCACGATCAACGACTACCTGGGGCGGGAGCTTGGCGTGCAAACGACCATGACTTATCTCAACTCGGGCAACGTCAACCCGTGGCAAGAGCCTGAAGGCAGCTACGCCGAGACCGCCTCCGACCTTCGCAACGTGATCGCGCGCAACCCGCACTTCAAGGTGCTCTATTGCTGCGGCTATTACGACCTGGCGTGCCCGGTCAACGCCACCGTGCACACCGTGAACCACATGGGGCTGGACGCCGAGAGCCGATCGCGCATCTCGTTCGCCTACTACCCGGCGGGGCACATGATGTACAGCGAGAAGTCTTCGCGAATCAAGTTCCACGACGACGCCAAGAAGTTTGTCGCGGACTGCCTCTCGAAGAAGTAACTAGCCAGCATGGAAATCGGCTCGGATGGGGGCATCCGAGCCGATCCCCCAAATCGCGCGTTGCACGCGCCGATGGTGCGATAATCGGGCGAGACCGGAGCACCCGTATGATTTTGGCCCTCGCCCTGCTCGCCGTTGCGTCCACCCCCGCCAAGGATCCCCTTGCCGCCGGATTCCAAAACCCGCCCGCCAGCGCCCGACCCCACACCTGGTGGCACTGGATGGACGGCAACGTCACCAAAGAAGGCATCACCGCCGACTTGGAAGCGATGAAGGAAGTCGGCATAGGCGGCGCCCAGATGTTCACCGTATCGCAAGGCATTCCCAAGGGTCCGGCGGACTACATGGGACCGCTCTGGCGCGAACTGACCGTCCACGCCGTGAAGGAAGCCGCGCGACTGGGCATCGAGTTGTGCATCCACAACTGCGCGGGCTGGTCGAGCAGCGGCGGCCCTTGGGTGAAGCCCGAGAACGCCATGCAGGTCATCGCGTGGTCGGAAGAGCACGCCAAGGGACCCGTGAAACTCGACGCCGTCCTCCCGCAACCCAAGGCGCCGCAGGTGTACGCCTCGGTCCCCTACTACAAGGACATCGCGACCTTTGCCTATCCGACGCAACCCGGTTCCCCGGCTCGCGAACCTGATTTCCTTGGACGGACCGGCGTGGTTCGCCAAGATGGCTTGCTTCCGTCGCTCGGCGGCCCCGGCGGCATCCCCAAGGCCGGAGTCATCGACATCACCCGTTTCGTAGACGCTAGCGGCAAGCTGACCTGGGACGTCCCCGAGGGCGATTGGACGATTCTGCGGATGGGGCACGTGCCCACCGGAAAGGACAACCATCCGGCGCCGAGGGAAGGCGACGGCTTGGAAGTGGACAAGCTCAGCCGCGAGGCCATGGACGCGTATTGGAACGACGGCACCATGGCGGCGGTCCTGAGCGATATCGGGCCCCTGGCGGGGAAGAGCCTGAACAACGCCCTCATCGACAGCTACGAGGTGGGCAGCCAGAACTGGACGCCCAAGTTTAGAGAGGAGTTCGAGAAGCGCCGGGGCTACGATCCGCTGCCCTACCTTCCCGTCGTGGCGGGCGTGACGATCGACTCCAAGGACGTCAGCGAGCGGTTCCTGTGGGACTTCCGCCGCACGATCGCCGACCTCTACGCGGACAACTACTTCGGCTATTTCGGCGAGCTCTGCCACAAGGCGGGCCTCCAGTTCTCCACCGAGCCGTACGGCAACGGCGGCTTCGACGCGATTCAGGCAGGCGGAACGGCGGACATCCCGATGGGAGAGTTCTGGATCGGCGGCGCCGCAATGGAAACCACGAAAGTCGCCGCCTCGGTAGGCCACGTGTACGGACGCCCGGTCATCGGCGCAGAGAGCTTCACCGCCGACGACGTTAGAGGGCGGTGGCTTGAAGAGCCGTACGGCGTGAAGGCGCTCGGCGACCTCGTGTTCACCAACGGCGTCAACCGCTACATTTTCCACCGGTACGCGCAACAGCCTTGGATGAACCTGTATCCGGGCATGACCATGGGGCCTTGGGGGACGCACCTCGAGCGAACGCAAACGTGGTGGACCGAGGCGCGCGCCTGGATGAAGTACATCGCGCGTTGCCAGTACCTGCTCCAGCAGGGTACCTTCGTCGCCGATACGCTCTACTATGCGGGCGAAAACGCGCCGACCGATTGGGTTTACGGCCCCGCCCACAACCCGCGTCCGCCGGTAGGCTACGACTACGACAGCGCCGACACGGTCGCCCTCAAGCGGCTCTCGGTGAAGGACGGCATGCTGGTCTTGCCGAGCGGCATGCGCTACCGCGTGCTCTCGCTTCCGGAGAACGGGTTTATGACCCTGCCGGTGCTGCAGAAGATCCGCGACCTCATCGCCGCTGGCGCGACGGTGGTAGGACCCAAGCCGCTCTGGTCGCCCACGTTGACCGGATTCCCGGAGAGCGATGTCGCCGTCCGCAAACTCGCGGGCGAGATCTGGGGAATCACCAACCGCGACGCCGTGACCGACCGCCGTTACGGGAAGGGGCGCATTATCGACGGCCTCCCGCTCGGCGACGTGTACAACAAACTGGGCGTCGTGCCGGACTATGCGGTTGCCGCCCCCACGCGCGGCGCAAAGACGGTTTACATCCATCGCCGAATCGGAGACGCCGAGGTGTACTTCGTTTCGAACCAGCAGTACAAGCCCGTCCAGATCCAGGCGTTGTTCCGCGTAAGCGGCAAAGCCCCCGAACTCTGGCATGCCGACTCCGGCATCGTCGAAGATGCCCCGGTGTACCGCTTCGACGGCACTCGGACCACCGTCCCGCTCAACCTCGGACCCGCCGAATCGGTGTTCGTCGTCTTCCGCCGAGCGGCGGACAAGTCGAGGCTCACCGCCTTCGGACGCGCCGACCTGAAGCCCGCGCCCAAGGCGCCGGCGATCATGATTCAGTTGGCGCGGTACGAGACCGCCGAAGGCAAGGGCTCCGACGTCACCAAGATCGTCGAGCAGATGGTGAAGGACGGCGAGGTGGAGATTCCCGCCACAAACGCCTTGTTCGGCGACCCTGCCTACAACACGGTCAAGCGACTGCGAATCGAGTACACGGTAGACGGCAAGCCCCAGAGCAAAACCGTTGCCGAGAACGAGATGCTCGCCCTGATCAACCTCCCGCAAGCTCCGGCGGAGTCCGCCGGCTATGAACTTGCGCGCGTGGAGGGTAAGGCCGTCCTCACCCCTTGGAAGGCGGGCACCTTTGTCGGAACGCTCAACGGAGGCAAGGAACTAAAACTCAGTGTTCGAGCCGCCCCGCTGGCGGTGGCCGTTCCGGGACCGTGGAAGGTGGCGTTCAAGCCCGGTTGGGGCGCCCCCGAGTCGGCGACGTTCGACAAGTTGGTCTCTTGGCCCGACCACAAGGATCAAGGCATCAAGTACTTCTCGGGTTCAGCGGTCTACTCGCGCACGGTCACGGTGCCGGCAGGCATGGTCGCCAAGGGCCGCAAGGTCGTCCTCGACCTTGGGCGGGTGAAGAACTTCGCCACGGTCACCTTCAACGGCAAAGAACTGCCGGTGCTGTGGAAGGAGCCGTTCGTGGTGGATGTCACGGGCATCGCCAAAGCCGGCGCCAACCGGTTGGAGGTCAAAGTGACGAACCTGTGGGTGAACCGCATCATCGGCGACGAGCAGTTGCCCGACGACGCGGAGTGGAACGGAGTTACCCTCAAGGGCTGGCCGGAGTGGCTGGTGAAGGGCGAGCCGCGCCCCCAAACCGGACGGTTCACGTTCACAACCTGGAAGTTCTGGAAGAAGGACTCGCCGTTGCTCGAGTCCGGTCTTTTGGGGCCGGTGGTTCTGAAGTCGGCAAAGCCGATCGTGCTGAACCCCTAGCGCTGACGGTCTGAAAGGGCGCCAACCCGACGGAACTCAATGGTGTCGGGTTCGCTCCCTTTCAGAATCAGCTTGTCACCCGAAACCGTGAGCACGTAGTGCACCGGGCGCTGCCCGGCGTCCTTCTTGTACCCGTCGTCCGACTTGTAGTTCGCGGTGCCCTTGAACTCGACTGTGCCGTTGCTCACGGTGACCGTCCCCTTCGAGTCCTGCACCAGATTTCCCACCACGTGGGTCTCCATGTGCTCGTCGAAAGTGCCGTCTTTCTTGACGCGGAGCGTCCATTGGCTCTTCGCGTTGGGTCCCTGCGCCTCGCCGTCGATGAGCGTCCACGCCGTCCAGTCTCCGGCAAGGTCCTCCACCGTCTGGATGGACGACCCGCCGCAACCGATGAGGGCCAAAACGAGGACGAGAGCCAAGCTCGCGCGGAACATGCAGAGATTGTAGTGCCAAACGAGCGGCGCTTGTCCTAAACTATCCGCATGTTGATTCGAAGCCACTTTCTGGCCGCGGTGTTCGCCCTCGGGCTCTTGGGCGTTGGCGTGGCGTCCGTCCAGAAACCCGCGGCGCCGGCGGCGCCCAAAGTGGACTTCAACCGGGATATCCGTCCGATCATCGGCAAGTGCTTCACCTGCCACGGCCCTTCCACGGGCGAAGGCATGGCGGGCCTTAGGCTAGACAAGTTCGAGACGGCGACAAAGAAGTTGGAGAGCGGTCGCCAAGCCATCGTGCCCTTCAAACCGGATGAGAGCGAACTCATCGAGCGGATCAACGCCAAGGACGAAGGGATGCTCATGCCTCCGCCCGAGAGCCACAAGACGCTGAACGCGGACGAGAAGCGGCTGCTGAGGGACTGGATCGCACAAGGCGCCGAGTACAAGATCCACTGGGCTTTCGTCGCCCCGGTTCGGCACCCGTTGCCCCCCGTGCAAGACGCCAAGTGGCCGAAGAACGGCATCGACCATTTCGTGCTCGCGAAACTGGAAGCGGCGGGGCTCAAGCCCGAACCCGAGGCGTCGCGGGCGACCCTGCTCCGAAGGCTGAGCCTCGACATCACCGGTTTGCCGCCGACTCCGGCCGAAGTCGACGCCTTCGTCAACGACCGGTCTCAAACCGCCTACGAAAAGGTGGTGGACCGCCTGCTCCAGTCGCCGCGCTACGGCGAGCGCATGGCGATGGACTGGATGGACTACGCCCGCTACGCGGACAGCAACGGCTACCAAGCCGACTACGAACGGTTCCAATCGCGCTGGCGAGACTGGGTGATCGACGCGTTCAACAAGAACATGCCGTACGACCAGTTCACGGTCGAGCAGATCGCGGGCGACCTTCTCCCGAATCCCACGATCGAACAAAGGCTGGCGACGGCGTTCAACCGCAACCACCGCATCAACACCGAGGGCGGCGTCATCGCCGAGGAGTGGCGCGTGGAAACCGTGGTTGACCGCGTGGAAACCACATCCGCGGTCTGGCTGGGCCTCACCGCCGGTTGCGCCCGGTGCCACGACCACAAGTACGACCCATTCACCCAGAAGGACTTCTATCGCTTCTTCGCCTTTTTCAACAACGTGCCCGAGAGCGGCACCGGCGAGGAGCGGCCCATCAGCCACCCGCCCACCATGAAGGCGCCTTCGCCCGCCCAACAGGCGCGGTTGGCGGAGCTTGGCAACCAGATTTCGTCGATCGAGAAGTGGCAAGGCGCCAAAGCCGCTTCTCGAATCAAGACCGCCGCGAACTGGAAGGTGTCCAAGCCCCTTCCGTTCAGCGAGGCCGGGCTGGTTCTCAGAACGCACCTTTCGGAAGCCACCAAAGCCGAAGGCACCGTGCAGTTCGATGCGGGCCGCGCCACGGGCGCGGTCGTCACCAGCGACAAGGGGTACGTCGACCTGGGCAACGTGGGCGACTTCGAACGCGACCAGGCGTTCAGCTTCGGCGGTTGGATCAAGCCCAACATGCTCAGCGGCACGCCCTTCTCGCGCATGGACAGCAACAGCGCCTACCGGGGCTGGGAGGTTTCGCTGAACGACGGTCGGGTCCAAGCCCACATCATCAGCAACTGGCCGACTAACGCGATGAAGATCATCTCGAAGGCGATGGTCCCGAACCGGGAGTGGACCCACGTGTTCGTCACCTATGACGGTTCGTCGAAGGTCGCCGGGTTCAAGATGTTCTTGAACGGCAAGCCCGTCGAGACCACTACCGAGGTGGACGCGCTCTCGGGTTCCATCCGCACCGGCGTCAGCACCAAGATCGGTCGGCGGACGAACAGTGAGTTCTTCAACGGCGCGGTCGACGACTTCACGATCTACAGCCGTGCCCTGCAACCGGTCGAGATTGCCGGTTTGGCGTCGATCCACCCGGCGGTTGCCCTATTGGCGGTTCCCGCCGCCAAGCGGACCCCCGAACAGGCCCTGCAGATCGCCCGCCTGTGGTCGCTGGAAAACGATCCCGAGTTCGCCAAGGCCGACGCGAACCTCATCGCGGCCAAGAACGAGCAAGACGAGATCAACCGAGCGATCCCGGATGTGATGGTCATGGAGGAGATGCCCAAGCCGCGCGACGCGTTCATCCTTCAGCGCGGCCAGTACGACAAGCACGGCGAAAAGGTGACCGCGGGACTGCCGGCGTTCCTTCCGCCCATGCCCAAGGACGCGCCCAACAACCGACTTGGACTGGCCGAGTGGATCGTGTCGCCCGAGAACCCGCTTACGGCGCGCGTAACCGTCAACCGACTGTGGGAGCGCTTCTTCGGGACAGGGCTCGTTTCGACAAGCGAAGACTTCGGCACCCGCGCGGAGTTTCCGACGAACCCCGAGCTGCTCGACTACCTCGCCACCGAACTGCACCGCCTCAAGTGGGACCTCAAGGCGATGATCAAGGAGATCGTCATGAGCGCCGCCTACCGGCAGTCTTCGAAAATCACCGACGAGAAGCTCAAGCACGACCCCGAGAACCGTTTGATCTCGCGCGGCCCTCGATTCCGCCTCCCCGGCGAGGTCATCCGCGACCAAGCGCTCTTCGTCAGCGGACTCCTTGTCGAGAAGCTTGGCGGTCCCTCGGTACGCCCCGTTCAGCCCAAGGGCATTTGGGACGAGACCAACTTCTACGGCAACCTGCGCGACTATCAGCCGAGCCTAGGGCCCGATCTTTACCGGCGCAGCCTCTACACCATCTGGAAGCGGACCGCCGCCCCGCCCAACATGCTCCTGTTCGACGTGCCATCGCGCGAGACTTGCCGCGTGCGCCGAGCCCGCACCGACACGCCGCTCCAAGCGCTGACGCTGATGAACGACGAGACCTACATCGAGGCCTCGCGCGTGCTCGCCCAGCGCATCATGAAGGAGGGCGGTTCGACGCCGGAGGCTCGCATCGCCTACGGGTTCCGGCTCGTCGTGGGCAGGGCGCCCAGCGCCTCGGAGACAAGCACCCTTAGCAAGTCCTTGGCGGCGCGCATCGCCCGATACCAAAGGGACCCAGAGGGAGCGGAAGCCCTCGTGAACGTCGGCTATGCCCGCGTGGACAAGAGCCTGAACCAGGCTGAGCTTGCCGCCTACACGATTACCGCCAGCACCCTGTTGAACTTGGACGAAACGGTGACCAAGGAGTGAGACTGACCGCCGCCAAACTTGCCCAAGCCGTCGAGTTGGTGAAGGCGGCGGGCGTCGACGTTTGGCTCACGTTCGTCCGCGAAACCGCCGAAGGCGGCGACCCGGTTCTGCCGCTCATTCTGGAGGGCGGACTCACCTGGCACAGCGCCCTCATGGTGTCCGCGTCGGGACGCAAGGTGGCGATCGTGGGCAACTACGACGCCGACCCTCTGGTTCAATCCGGCGATTGGGACGAGGTGGTGCCCTATGTGCAGGGCATCACGGAGCCGCTCCTGCGTGAACTCGAAGCCATGTGCGGGGCGAAGCCCAAGATCGCGGTCAACTACTCCTTGGACGATGTGAAATCCGACGGGCTGTCCCACGGCATGTACCTGCAGCTCGAGCAGATGTTCGCGGGCACGCGTTTTGGGGGTTCCCTCGTTAGCGCCGAGCCCATCGTCTCGCGCTTGAGAGGCGTCAAGACACCGGTCGAGATCGAGCGTATGGTCCGTGCCATCGAAGAAACCGATCGCCTTTTCGAGTTCATTGAGTCGATGGCCCGCCCGGGCATTACGGAGCGACAGATCTACGACGCCGTCCAGCAACGGATCGATGCTCTGGGCTACGGCTACGCTTGGGATCGCGCCGGCGACCCCATCGTCAACTGCGGACCCGACTCGGTGGTGGGGCACGGCGTTCCGTCGGCAACCCTCGCCCTGGCACCCGGACACCTCCTTCACGTCGATCTTGGCGTCATCGTCGACGGCTATGCCTCCGATCTCCAGCGCTGCTGGTACCTCGGCGACGCGGTTCCAGATAGCCTGCGCCACGCTTGCGACGCGGTGGTCGGCGCAATCCGGGCGGGATTCGAGGCGCTCAAGCCGGGCGTCGCGGGATGGACGGTCGACGCGGCGGCTCGCAGCTATCTGACCGCGCAGGGTTACCCCGAGTATCTGCACGCGCTTGGGCATCAGGTTGGGCGCGTCGCCCACGATGGCGGCACCCTGCTGGGACCCCGCTGGGAGCGCTACGGCAAGACTCCGTTCCAGCTGATCGAGCCGAATCAGGTGTACACCCTCGAACTGGGCGTGGCCGTGGAGGGCATCGGTTACGTGAGCCTAGAAGAGATGGTGCAGGTCACCGAAACGGGGTGTCGTTGGCTTTCGACTCCCCAGACGGAGATTCGGCTCCTCGGCACTCCAACCCCATAACAATGGCAACAGTGAGCCCAGCACTCCAACTGAGGAAGCTGCTGCGCTCCGAGAAAGAGATGGGCTGAACTTGGAATACGAAGACATACCCATTGTCCTTGACCAGTTCCATGCGGAGGACTTCAGCCATGTGGTTGACGCAGCACCTCCCGAAGATCGGGGGCGAATCGACCTGTACGTGTTCCTATTACAGAACCAGTGCCTCTTAGTTGGTCGACTGCTTCAGTTTGGTGCAGTCTCCGATAACAAATACCTGCCTATGTTGACGGAATTCCTGTCTGCGCTTGAGGATGCCAGATCCACCCTTGCATCGCCCGGACCGGCGATGGAGGAAGACCTTGTTGAGGCCCAAGACCGCACGGGCAAAGCGATAGAAGCCATATTGGAAATGAAACGAAACGAGTGAGTCGGCAATCAGGTGCGGAGTCGCCATCACCTAGTCCATCCAATCAGCAATCTCGTTCCCCGCGGCTAGGTCGAGCGCTCTTTCACCGCTCTCGCCAGGTCCAGGCGCTGCACTACGCGCAGGCTGGGGACCAACGAAAAGGCAGCCACGATCAAGATAAGCGCGGCCGCCCGAACGTAGGTCTCCGGCAGAATGACGACGTCGAACGTGAAGAGGTCCTGCGCCTCGCTCATCGACGCCCGCCAAAACAGATGGACGAAGCCGTTGCTGATGGGCAATCCCAGCAGGATGCCGATCAGCGCCACCGCGAAGTTCTCGACGGCGACCAAGCGCCCGATCTGCCCTCGCCCCACGCCCAAGGTTCGCAAAGTGGCGATCTCCGCCTGCCGCTCCAGCACGTTCACCGTGATCATGTTGAAGACGGTGGCGAAAGCCAGGGCAACTCCAAACAGCTCCATGATGCTGACGTAGAGGTTCATCTGCTTGACCAAGTCCTGCACCATCTTGCGGGTCGTTTCCATGGCAAGCGCAGAACCCGCATAGGGCAGATCCAGCAGTTTCTTCCGCACCTGCGGCACGTCGCCGGGAGCCGTCTTGACCAGCACGCTGGTGATGGCGTTGGCGGGCAGGTCGAGATCGCGCCGGAACAGTCGCTCGACCTCGCTGCGCAGCATGTACGCCTGGGTGCCGATCGCTTCGTCGTTGAAGCCCGCCACCGCCACCGTGCGCCAGGTCGACTTCTCGGGCGTCAGTGGTTCTGGCAGTGCGATTTCGACCCGATCTCCAAGCCTCAAGCCGAGCCGAGACTTGATCGTCGGTCCGAAAATGGCGCCCTGGCTGGGCAACGCGATCGCATTCCCGCGGTCGTCCTTCAGCTTCCGAAGCCGAGTGCCGGGCTCAAGACCGTTCAGGAGTGCAGAGTAAGTTACGCCGCCGTGCCGAATGTCGACGGGCAGTTCGAGTTCGCCTTCCGCCCACAGCACGCCCGGCCACGATCGCACCGAAGCCACCACCCTTCGCGACTGGTACTCATAGAAGTCCGCCCGAACGTCGTAGCCGAACGACGTACCGACCAACTCTTCTATGGCGACGTCCATCGAGTTCAGCAAGCCCGTTGCCGTGATCATCAGGCACATTCCGGAGACCACGCCGATGAGAGTGGACAGCGTCCGCCGAGGTTGGCGAAACACGTTCCGAAACGGGATGCGCCCCAAAGTGGATAGGCCCGGCAACACCGCGTCGATCCGAACCGACCGGCGCCCGAACGCGGGCGTTACCGGGCGCATCGCTTCCGCGGGGCGGATGCCGGCGGCACGCCGTGCGGGCACCCAACCCGCGAGTACGCAGGTCGCGGTCCCTACGACGAAACCAACGATGGTGACGCCCCAGCGAACGCGGAAATCGGGAAACGGCACCTCGACCTGGGTCATGTAGTACCGCGAGAGCGCATCGCCCACCCAAAGCCCCAGCGCACACCCCGCAAGGCTGGCAAGGGCGCCGATCACCAGAGTGCCGCCGAGGTAGTGGCGGACGACTTGTCCTTTGGAGAGTCCCAGGCTGCGGAACAAGCCGATTACCGGCCTTTGGGCGAAGACCGCCCGCATCAGCATGCTGTAGACCGACACCGCCGCCACTCCCAAGAACAGGAGCGGAAACAAAACCGCGTAGGAGCGGAAGCCTTGGACGTCCTGCGCCAGCATCTGGTAGCTTGGCTGTTCCTCTCGCGGAACCGGGGCTTCGGGATCATAACGGCGCAGAAGTCGCGCCGCCGACCGCATAGCGGCGGCCCGCAGTTCGGGCCTGGTCACGGTCGCGTGGATTTCGTTGATCGTGCCCGGCTCGCCGAACAGCGTTCCCATCGCTTCCTCATCCATGAACAGCACCCCAAAGGTGTCGGGCATGGAGATGAGGTCCTGCTTGCTGCGCACGACGTACAGATACTCGTCGCTCTGAACGATGCCCGCCACCCGGAGCGGAAGCCGGCTACGGCCGCGGACCGCGATCACCCTTACGCCCGGCGACAGTTTGTGGTACTTGGCGAAGTTGGATTCCAGCAGGACTTCGCGAGACGTCCCCGATCGCAGTTCCCTGCCGGAGACAAGGTGCAGGCGATTGAGCCGCAGAGGACGCTTGGTCGGGATCGCGATGATCCTGCCCACCATCTGGGCACCCGACTTGCCCTCGATTTCCAAGGCGGTCTCTTCAACCAGCCGCCCTTCCACCGCCTTAACTCCGGGCAGCCTCGCCACCTCTTGCGCCACCCTCGGCGGAGCACTGTGGAACCGAATGCTGAAGTCCTCAAAGGCAAGCCGCTCGTACGAGCCGGCGTAGCTGAACTTCAGGCACTCGTAAACCGAGTAGGCTCCGATGAGAAACGCCACCCCGAGCGCCACCATAAGGGCGATCGACGCGTACTGCCACCCGGAGCGTGCCAGATCGCGAAAGACCTTTCGGGTAAGGACCCCGCTCACCAGCGAACCTCCGAGGGGTCGACGGGATTCGGGTTTGGCTCGTCTGCCACGACCTTTCCGCTCCGGAGACGAACGACCCGGTCGGCAATGGCGGCGATCGCCGCGTTGTGGGTGACGATCAGCACGGTCTGGCGGTACTCGTGGGTCGCGCGGTGAAGAAGTTCCAACACCATGCGTCCCGTTTCCTCGTCGAGTTCGCCCGTGGGCTCGTCGCACAGCATGATCGGCGCCCGCTTGACCAGCGCTCGGGCGATGGCCACGCGCTGTTGCTCGCCGCCGCTGAGTTCCGAGGGAAAGTGGTGGCCCCGCCCGCTGAGCCCAACCGCTTCCAACATGGCGTTCACGCCCAAGGGGTTCTTCGCCAAGTCGGCGGCGAGCTGCACGTTCTCGGCCGCCGTCAAGGTGTTCACCAGGTTGAAGAACTGGAAGATGAAGCCGACCGTCTGTCGGCGGAAGAGGGTGAGTTCCCTCTCGTCAAGGGTCGAGATGTCCCGGCCTTGCACCACCACTCGGCCCGAGGTCGGCTGGTCCAATCCGCCGATGAGGTTCATGAAGGTGCTCTTGCCGCACCCGCTCGGCCCGAGAATGACGACGAACTCGCCTGATCCTATCGTCAGGTTGGCGTCGGTCAGGGCGTGGACCGGCACTTCGCCGACGGCGTACACCTTGCACGCGTTCTCAAGCCGGATCACGGCTTCATCGACGGGCATCGACTATGCCTACCTGGGCGCCTTCCTGCAACCCTTCCGGCACCTTGAGCACCACTTGCTCACCTGCTGCCAAGCCGCTCAGAATCTCCGTCGACCGGGCATCGCTAGCGCCGATTGCCACCTCGCGGCGCTTGAGCTCTCCGTTCTCGACCATCCAAACCGATGTTTGAGCCCCGGCAACCACAACCGCGTCGTTGGGTACGGAAACGGCGACCTTCCGTTGATCGACGATCCGGACGTCGACCTCCAACCCCGGCACAAAGTCTGGAGTGGGCTTGAGAACGCGAATGCGAGCCCGCACGATGCGCGTCCGGATCGCGGCATCCGGTTTGGGCTCCGCCGCCGCCGAGAGCCGTTCGATCACTCCTTCGGTTTCCCGCCCTGGTTGCGAGGGTAACGAGATAGCGACTTGAGAGCCGACCCGCACGCCTCCCAAATCCTCGCTCTGGATCTCGGCTTCCACCCTCAAATCCTCGCGCGTGGCGACCTGAACGGCGACGATTCCCGGTGCCGCCGTCGCGCCGACTTCGACCGCCAGTCTGACCACGGTGCCCGCGACCGGTGCTCGGAGGCTCGCCTTCTGAATGCGCGACGAAATGCGGTTCAAAGTGTGGTCGGCTTCGTGCACCCGACTCCTTGCCGTCTCCACTTGCGCCAACCTCGCCTTCGTTTCCTGGTCTGCTTCAAGCGCAAGCTTCAGGTTGGCTCTGGCTTGGCGGAGTTGTGCCTGCGCCGCCTCGCGTTCCTCTGGAAGTGCGCCCGCCTGGAGCTCGGCCAAGGCGTCACGCGCCTGTTCGAGCTGAGCCACCGCCGCCTCGTGCTGAGCTTGCGCCGCCTGGAGGGCCGCCGTCGAAATCGCCCCTTGGGCGTGCAACATCTGGGCACGGTCCAATCCCTGCTTGGCTTCCCTCTCGGCGGCCTCCAGCCGCTCGATCTGGTGCTTGGCTTGGTCGATTGCCTCGGGTCGGGTTCCGCGCATCACCCGGCGAAGGTTGGCCTCCGCCTCGGCTACGCGTGCTCGGGCCCCGTCCTGCATCGCACGGGCGGTCGATCCAGCCGCTTGGTACGCCGCCAAGGCCTCAGAGACCTGGCGCTGAGCCGTAGACCGGGTTGCCAGCGCCTGTTCGCGCTCTTGGTCAAGATCCGTGGTATCTAGGCGCAACAGTTCTTCGCCCGCATTTACGGTGTCCCCTTCGCGGACTCCCAGCCACGCCACTCTGCCCGCGAAATCGGGAGAGAGATCGTAGGATCGTCCTTTGACAAACCCTTCGGCGGTGAACGAAAGATCGAGCGTGCCGGTAGCGGCGGAAACCAGTTCTACAGCGGGAGGCGCCTGGGACCGGTTCCAGAAAAGGGTTCCGCCGACGGCGGCAACCAACATCGCCACAAACAATCCAATCTTTTTGGGCATATCGCCCCCTTGGACCCGTGCAGATTCAGGTTACCCTTAGAGTCGCGCGACTTGGGCGGCGGCAAGCAAGAACGCGCCCACGCCGTAGGCATCGGTATCCGTGAAGGCCACCTTCTTTGGATCTTGCCCGATCGGCTGAACCCAGCCGAGCCGTCCGCTTGGGTCCAGGGACCGGCAAAGCGCGGCAAACGCCCGATCGACCACCGGACGGTAGGCCTGCTTCGGCAGCAGCCCCTCCCGCATTCCCCAAGCCAACGCATAGGTGTAGAAACCCGTGCCGCTCGTCTCCGGTGCAGGGTACGAATCGGGGTCGAGCAGGCTGGCATGCCAAGTTCCATCGGGAGTCTGGAGCTTGGCGATTCTCGCCGCCATCTTCTGGAACTGGTCTTCAAAGCGGGGCCGTAGCGGATCGCTCGGGTCCAGGTTCTGGAGCACCCGTGCCAAGCCCGCCAGCACCCAACCGTTTCCGCGAGCCCAGAAGACCTTCTTCCCGTTCGCTTCCTTCGACTTGAAGTACCGGCTGTCGCGGAAGTAGAGGCTCTCCTCGGGGTCGAAAAGGTAGTCGGAAGTCTTCCACCAAAGCCGACTCATCAACTCGGCGTAGCGCCGGTCGCCCGTCTCCCTGGCGAGCATCGCCAGCGTGGGAGGCGCCATGAAAAGGGAATCGCACCAAGCCCACTCACGGTTGTGGACGCTATTCTTCCACTCGAGCGGCTCGTCGTGCGGTTGGGCAAGGAGGGCATCGGCCCACGCCTTGACCGCGGCTAGCTGGGCCGGATCGTGGTCAAGCCGGTGGAGTTGGAGGTAAGCCTGCCCCACCGCCTGGTCATCCGCCATAAAAGGACGCGGGCCGAGCTTCCAGCCCAGGCCCGCTCCGATGCCCCGCACCCAAGCCGCCGCCGATTCGTCTTTCGCCAACTCGGCATAGTCCAGAAGTCCCGAATAGAGTGGCGCCAGCATCCATTCGGTCCGGTCGTACGGCGAAGGATTACTCCTCACCCATTGCCAAACCGCCCGCATCGCCCTCGTCGGGTCGTTCGCGGGAAACGGGCCACGGTCCTCCTCGGCAGCCTGGATCGTGGAGGCGAAGTCGGTGTACTTCACGTAGCGGTTCGCGTTCGACCACAACGCCACCACGCCCCGATCGCCGGGCCGTCCCTTCGGGACGAAGGGACGAACGCTGTCGTGCTTGCTCTCGCCGGTGATCGCAACGTGGCTCCACGTATCGCCGCCGTCCGGCGTGAACCAACGCTCGATCTCAAAGCGCCCAGCCACGGGGCGAGAGAGATACACAAAGCGCGGGTCGTTCGGATCGAGGGCAAGTCCGCCGGAATAGTGTGGCTCAGGCTCCACTTGGCCGCTCGGCGTTTGCGGAAACCACTTGCCACCCGCCACGATCTCGCGATCCACCCACCGCCGGCCGTTCCATCGGGCATAGCGGTAAACGTGAGCGTCCTCCTTGGGGAGCCGGGCGTACACAAGAACCGGATTGCCGTCTTTGTCTGACGCAACATCCCAAATCCAAGCCCGAACGCCCTCCGCCTTACCGTCGTACACCACGTCGGCTTGGGCCGGGCGGAACGGCAGCTTGGCGAGCGGGGCGATCGGCGAACCATCGGCATGCCGGAACGAGCCACGCTCGTACCGGGCGTAGTAGATCGAGTTGGTTGGCTCGTTTCGCGGGTGCCCATCGGTGAACGCGAGGTGGACCACCGAACGGCCGTCGCCCGCCACCTTCATGTAAGGGCGGTTTGCAGGACTCTCATCCTCGGGGGTGACCACGATCTTGCCCCTTGACCAGGTCGCGCCGAGATCGTCCGACCAACTGAGGGTCGGCTTCCAGTTCATTCCGCGCCAGAAAAGCAGAATGCGATTGCGTTCTCGGGACAGTATCTGCGGGTTCAGATAGGTGTAGGCGTTCAGGGCGCCCTGGGGACCGCGATACGCGGGATCGTTTGGCGAAATCCGCTTAGGGGTCGTCCAGTTGGCGAGGGCGTCTTGCGTCGTCGCCATCCATAGGTCGGGTCCCGTGTGCTTGGAGAAGAACGCCGCGACCCGTCCATCGGGAAGCCGCAAGAACGAAGGGTTGTCGTGATCGTCCTTCTCGAAGCTCTTGGCCAGGATCGCCGTCTCGCGAGATTTCGAATGCGGATCGTAGACGTTGACCGCCACGTCGCCGGTCGAGGTTACCGATCCGGCAACGAGTTTCCCGTCGACCCAGATCGCTCTTGGGTCGGCAAACCAGCACCACATGCCGTCGGTTGCCACATAGTGGTCGTGCCCGTAGGGGGCAAGCAACAGGA
The DNA here is from genome assembly GCA_046330155.1 of Fimbriimonadales bacterium. Taxonomy (GTDB): domain Bacteria; phylum Armatimonadota; class Fimbriimonadia; order Fimbriimonadales; family Fimbriimonadaceae; genus CALMEF01. The sequence continues at coordinate 45,578 of JAXLTH010000015.1, forward strand.
GCAGCGCCGAAAGCATGGGACGGGTTTACCCCGCTAGAACGATGCGAGATGGGCGCCTTCCGATCCGAACGCCGCCCGGACCGCTCGGTCCACGATCTCATCTCGGCGTCCTTGCGCCCAGTCGGGCATCTTGGTTTGCCATTCCGCCTCCGAGGGAACCCAGAGGATCGGCTTGTCGATTCCCAACTCGAAGTCGAGTTCCAAGGTGCCCGACGGCTCCTCGTAGAAGACCTTCCAGACTCCGCCTTGCGCACGGGCTGAATACGGCGCGGTGGGAAACTCCATCGCGCTCCATCGTATCCGTAGATGCGGTTTCGTGGCAAGCTAGAGGCGCGATGCGACGCCACCTCGTTCTCTTCGTCGCCAGTTGCGCCTTGGGTTTTTCGGCGCAAGCCGCCGCCCAAGCCGCCGACGGCTTTTTCACGCGGGAGGGCAGGCCCGACCTTTCACCGCCTGCCGACCTCTGGGCGAAGGTGCAAACGGCTTGCGGGCGCACGGGTCAGCCCATGGGCTACTCGTTCGAGGAGATGCTGGGCTTCCCCACGTTCGAATACCGTCTGAGAACCGTGGAGAACCTGTTCCGAGACGTCCTGCGCCCCTTGGAATACGGTGGTCTCCTGAGCAACAACCTCCTTGCCAAATCGGAGGAGCCCGCTCAACTGGCTTACATGCTCTGGAGCCAACTTGATGCACGGGCGGGGCGTGAGTGGAAGGTTCCCGCCGATCCCGCTGACTGGGGTGTGGAGTGGATTCCAAAGGGCGCGAAGCCTCTGGCCGCCCTGCGCATCGCCCTCGACCGGCCGAACACACCAACGGACGTGATTTTCGTTGGCAGGTTCACACCCGCCGAAGAGCGGGCGTTGGGCCAACTGGGCGACGGCGCCGTTCAGATATTGGCAAGGCTCGCCATCGCCGCCCACCTCGCCGACCCGTACCTCAAGGGTGCGGGTCGCGTCGAAATGCTCTGGGACGCCCTTACTTCGAACTCGGGCCGCGCGCCTTCGCGGCAGGAAATGTACGACCTGCTGGTGTCGCCTTACCTGGGCGACGTGAACGACGACACGATTATCGTCGCCCGCCGAGAGGCTTACCAGTACCTGCGAGAGTGGGACAAGAACTACGCCGCCTTCGGCAGCGCTCTGTTCTTGCGGCATTTAGACGCCGCCTTGGCGGAGTACAAAGAGTGGGCGAAGAACCATCGGCCGGTTCCGCCGACGGCCGTGCTGACCCTCAACGGGGCGTTCGGCCCTATCGTGGTCGGCACCAAGGGCAAGGACACATTCAAAGGTCCCGCCACGATCACGGTCGACTTTGGCGGCGATGACCGCTACACCGGCCTGATCGCCACGCCGGCAGGACCGGCTCGGCCTGTTTCGTTGGTGCTCGATTTGGGTGGAAACGACGTCTACGACGGAAGTGGAGTCGACGGCAACGTGGGTTGCGGCTTGTTCGGCTTGGGCATGTTGGTCGACCTCGACGGAAACGACCAGTACCGCGTCCAGAACGGGGGCATCGGTTTCGGGCTGTACGGAACCGGCATCGTGATCGACGACAAGGGAGACGACCGGTACGACGTGGGTAAGGGCTGGGGCCAAGGTGCGGCATATGCGGGAGTCGGGTTGCTACTCGACCGTGCCGGCAACGACCAGTACAACACGATCTGCATGTCCATGGGCTTCGGAGGCACGATGGGCATCGGCACTCTCATGGATCTCAAGGGCAACGACCGCTATTTCACCGCCGACACGGGCAACCCCTCGGTGGCGTGGGGCAAGACGGTGTCGATGTGCCTCGGATGCGGCTACGGGAGGCGCTGCGACTCGGGAGACGGCCAAAACCAGGGCGGCGGCATCGGCGTCGTGGTCGAGGGAGGAGGCGACGACACCTACCACACCAGCATCTTCAGCCTGGGCAGCGGTTACTGGTGGGGCGCCGGCATCTTTGAGGAGAGAGGCGGCAACGACACCTATCGGTGTACGCACTACTGCCTCGGGTCGGGAGCCCACTTCGCCATCGGCAGCTTCGTCGACCTCGCGGGAGACGACCACTACAACGACCGCCCCGACGCTGTGGAGCGTTGGGCGGGATTGGGGCGGGACGGCTCGATCGCGGTCTGCATCGACGCCGACGGCAACGACGTCTGGGGCAACCTTACCGGCGGCCACTCCGACTCGAACAGCGTCTCGCTATTCTGGGATCGCCGCGGCAACGACGTCTACAAGCGCATGCAGCCCTTCGACCCGTCCCAAATGGGCAACCGCCCCTTCGGCAGCGCGGTCATCTACCCGCAGATGGACAACTTCCGCGACCGGCTGTTCTCGGCGGGCGTGTTCCTAGACACGGGGGGCGTCGACGTCTATCCTTCTGGAATGACCGCCGCGGAGAACACCGAGTGGAGACTTCAAACCGGCCCGCGTTCGTGGGGATACGGCTTCGACGGCAGCCTCATCCCATAGACTTCAGCCGAGCCGCCAACCGGGTGTAGAACGACGGTCGGTCGAAGTAGGCGTTGTGTGCCGCCCAAAGCGGGGCTCCGGTGTCGAATTGGACGTCCGCCACGCCTTCGAAGACATCGCTCGCCCGAAAGGCGAACGGGTCGGCATAATCGAACACGTTGATCCACCGGGCGATTCCGGCGGGCATGGGCAAGCGCTGGGGAGGCGTCACCCCGAAGTCGGAGATCTTCTTCTGGTGGTTATCCAGTTCCTGAAACAAGCCGACTTGGGAACCGACCGTCACGAAAGCATCGATTCGGAAGTTGCTGGGCAGGCGGTCGGCGAACGCGGTCAGCACGTCGTACACGATGTCGCCCCCGAAGCTGTGCGCCACCACGACAAGCGGTTCGCCAGGTTGCTTCGACTCCCAAGCCTGCACAAGGGCGTCGAGAACCGCAGAGGCGATGGGATTCGGACGGAGCGGGCTTCGCATATCCAGGTAGGCGCACAGGTCGCCAATCAGCCGTACTCCGGCCTGGGCGATCTGGGGCTTGAATCGGAGCATCGCGGCGTCTGAAGCGTGGTTCGCCGCTCCGCGGATGAGACGATCCACGGCTTGCCGCACCCAATCCCAAAGGTCGCCTAGTCCAAACTGCGCTCCTGCCGCGTAGCCGGCGACCCCGTCGGCAAGCGGGACGGCAAGTTCTTGGTCGGATGCCAGGTCTGCCGCCCATCCGAGGTCGGCACGCGACAAGTATCCGGTGACGGCGGCGGCGAAGGTCGCGTAATCCTCGGGATCCAGATCGGTCGCCATCGTAGCCACCAATAGGTCGCCCAGGCGTTCGCGGGCGGTCTCGTCGCCCAGCTTTGCCAACGAGAGGAGCCGATCCGACGTGCGCTCGTCGGTGAACTCAACCTGGCCCGCCTTGGGGACGCTCGCCAAGCCCCACCGGGCGTTGCCGCCAAACCTGCCCCAGTAGGGGTTGAGGATGACGCCATCCGTACCCACGACAAACTGGCGGAAGAGCGCGTCGCGCTTCGCAACGGATTGGTCGAACGCCGCCTCGCGGCCCTCGCGTCGGTTGCCGACGCCATGAACAAAGACAAGTTTCACGTCCTCCTCCGCGAACGAAGGAGGAATCCGTCAACCGTGCTTAGACGACTCGGCGCGGATGGCCAACCATCGCGGCGGCCACCTCAACGAGGTTCGGCGCGGAGAGGCCACAGTCGCGGCGGATGAGCGGCTGGGCGCCGTGCTCGACGAAGGCGTCGGGCAAAGCCAAAATCTCCATCTGCACATCGATGCCTGCGAGCGCCAGCTCGTCGCGAAGCTGTTGGCCGAAGCCTCCCGTGCGGGCGTTCTCTTCGATGCTGATCACGCGACCCGTCTTCCGTGCACTGGCGCCGATCGTCTCTATGTCGATCGGCTTCACAAACGGGCGTTGATGACGGTCGCGGAGATGCCCTGCGCCTGAAGTTCGGCGCGGGCTTCCCAAGCCACCGAAACCATGGACCCGACCGCTACGATGGTCAGGTCGTCGCCTTCGCCCAGAACTTCCGCCTTGCCGAAGGCGATCGGCGTCCGCTGTTCGGGCAACCGATCGTCGCTCGAACCCCGGGGGTAACGCACCGCAAGGGGGCCGTTGTCGAAGTCGCGGGCGAACCGCGTCATTTCACGCAGCTCGGTCGTGTCGCGCGGGGCCAACAGCACCATGTTCGGAATGAACGTAAGGAAGCTGATGTCGAACGCGCCGTGGTGCGTGGGGCCGTCGTCGCCGACAAGCCCGGCACGGTCCATGAAGAAACGGACCGGCAGATTCTGGATGCACACGTCGTGCAGCACTTGGTCGAAACCTCGCTGCAGGAAGGTGGAGTAGATCGTGCAGAACGGCTTCAGGCCGCCGGCTGCAAGCCCTGCGGCAAAGGTGACGGCGTGCTGCTCGGCGATGCCGACGTCGTAGTAACGGTCGGGAAACACCTTCGAGAACTTCGTAAGCCCCGTCCCGTCGGGCATGGCAGCGGTGATCGCCACCACCTTCTCGTCCTGCTCCGCACACTCGAGGGCGGCGTCGCCAAAGGCTTGGGTGTAGGTCACCGGGCCCGAGGTCTTCGCCATCTCGCAAGAATCGAGGTCGAAGGGAACCACGCCATGCCACTTGCGCGCATCGTCTTCGGCGACTTCGTAGCCCTTGCCCTTTACCGTCAGCGCGTGAACGAACACCGGGCCGTGAAGATCGCGCACGTTGCGGAAGATCTCAAGCAACGTCAACACGTCGTGCCCATCGACGGGCCCGATGTACTCCCAGCCCATCTCCTCAAAGACGGTTCCGGTGTCTTCCGGCGCAAAGTAGTGGGTGATGCCGTGTCTCAGGCCAGCCGCCATGCGGGTCATCGGAGACGGGAGTTTCTCCACGACTTCCTTCGCGCGGTGGGCAAGGTCTTGCAGCGTCGGGCGCGAGCGCAACTTCTGTAGATAGGTCGTGAGAGCGCCCACGTTGGGCGCAATCGACATACGGTTGTCGTTCAAGACCACCGTCATGTCGGTTCGGAGGTCTCCCCCGTGGTTCAGGGCCTCCCAGCTCATGCCTGAGGCGATAGAGGCATCGCCGGTGACGGCGACAATCCGCTCCTTGGTACCCAGGCGGTCGCGCGCCGCGGCAAAGCCCAAGGCGGCAGAGATGGCGGTGCCGGCGTGTCCGGCGCCAAAGACGTCCAGTTCGCTTTCCTCGCGGCGAAGGAAGCCGCTCAAGCCCTTGTACTTTCTCAGCTCGTCGAATCGGTCGAGCCGTCCCGAAAGCATCTTGTGCGCATAGGCCTGGTGCCCGGTGTCCCAAACCACCTTGTCCGGCGGGATGGAGTAGGCGGCGTACAAGGCGACGGTCAGTTCGACGGTTCCAAGATTGGAACTGAAGTGGCCGCCCGTTTTGCTGACCTTGTCAAGGATCGCTTGGCGGACCTCTCTCGCGACCTCCACAATCTCTTTATCCGAGAACTTGTGCAAGTCCGTTGGGTTGGTAACGGTCGAGAGTAGCCGATAAGGGGTTTCCAATCCTGTCTCCTACGGGGCGATTACAGAGTCTACGCCAAGACTAACCGCGGAGTTCTACCCGCAAGTTCCTTGGCATGAGGTGGCAATGTCCTATTACCTTGGTCCTCAATGTGGCAAAATTGTGATCAGATCGGCACGGTCCTGTAATCGAATGTAGCCTTCGTCACCGCATATTATAGTGGGCGAGGAAGAGTGTAACCCCCATGTTTGAGGCCGAACCAAAATCCATCCTGCTTGTCGAGGACAACTCGGACGATGAGAAGCTGACGCTTCGGGCGCTCCGCCAAGCGGAGATTCGAACCGAAGTGGCGGTGGTTCGGGATGGCGTGGAAGCTCTGGAGTACCTCTTTCGCGAGGGCCGATTCGCCGGGCGCCCGATCCCCGTGCCCGAGCTCATCCTGCTCGACCTCAAGCTTCCCAAGATTAACGGGCTTGAAGTTCTGGAGAGGCTCCGAAGCCACGAAGCCACGCGCATGGTTCCCGTGGTGATCATGAGCTCGTCCGACGAGGAGAGCGATATCGTGAACGGCTACCGGCTAGGGGCGAACAGCTACATCCGCAAACCGGTCGAGTACCAGGTTTTCATGGACTCCATCCGACAACTGGTGATGTACTGGCTTCAACTGAACTGCCCGGCCACCCACGGATTTGTGGGCGTTCGAATCTAAGCCATCTCCGCAAGTCCGTCCGCCAGCGTCCGTCCCCGGGTTGGGATGATTTCCAGGCACGCGATCCCCTCCCATCGGCCACGGTCGAGGCCGCCGGGCGCCAGTTCTAGCAGAGCCGACTTCCCTCCGACGCGGGCTCCCACTTCCAGCGCCTCGCCGTTCAGCGCCCGTTGCGCCAAGCCCAGGAGCAACTTCGACGCCGGGCCGTCCAGCCCTTCGGGGACGTCCTTGATCTCAAGCTCAGGCAACGCAAACTTCTGTAGCCCCAAGGTGAAGGCGTCGCGACCGGCGGCGTGGACCACGACGTGTTCGCTCGCGCTCGCGCCTTGGTCCGTGCCCGGAAGCACTTCATGAGGCAGTCGGTAGCGCTGCGAAATCGGGTCCGCCACCACCCCTTCCGTCAGTTCCCCGAGCCTACGAGAGAGCTCGCCCAGAAACCTCAGGGCGGGATACACCTCGGCGTCGTGGGTCTCAAAGGTGAGCTGCATCAACGTCCAAGTGGCGCTGACGCGGGCCTTCAACTCATCAGAAGCCCCCTCCGCGATCTTGCTCCGCAGGAACGGTGCTGGGTCGAACCCCACCTCTTCCTTGCTCAAAACGCGCATCCGCACGACGGTTTTGCGATCGGGCGACGCCAGCCCGTACTCCCCCCGAGCCAAGGGACGATCCAGATCTTCGCGAGTCGACGACTTCGCCAAGGGCACTCCGAACCCTTGCACCGCCCCCTGCTCGCCCTTGGGATCGATCACCATGCGGAGAGTGGGCAGTGCCGCCCGGGCGGCCAGAACCGTGAGATACATGTTGGCGCTAATGCCGAATCCCGGCCCCTTTGGCCGCGAGAACTTCCAGATCGGCCTCATGGTCAGCTGGCCTCGGGAGCGGGCGGCAAAGCCTGTCGTCGGCGCCGGTTGCGCAGCCTTTCGTACCACGCGCGCACCTCATCTCCTTCGTAGAAGCAGATGTAACAGGAGGTGATGATGTACGAGAAGAGCGGGATGTTGAAGCGGTAGTCGATGTAACCGTGAAGTAGCAAGCCGCCGATGAGGCAGTACTTGCGGGCGGGTTTCCAGAACACCAACGTGCCCAGGGCGATCTCGACCACCAAGGTGCCCAGCGTGGTGACCTTCACGACCCACACGTTGTTGTCCATGAACTTGGGCATCCAGAACCGGTCGAACTCGTGCAACTCCGTCGGGAAGTAGCTGGCGGTTAGGTTTCGCCAGTACACGCCGTACATCTTCCACCACACGGTGCTCAAGTAGACGACGGCGATCTGGATCTGCACCAAGCGCTGCGGCCACATGGAGATCGTTGGGTTCGTGTCCGCGGTCCCCTTCTTCACAGCCCGGTACCGATCCACCGAGAAGGCCATGCCCGACGGCCCAACCGCCAGGTAGACGGCAGCCATGCGCATCAGCGTGTCGCCGCTGTGGAGAATCCAGGGGTTACGGTGGTGGAGGGTGATCAACCCCAGGGCAAGGACGAGCGTGCTCACCCTCGACCACAAGCCGATCGCCGTGAACAGCGCCGCAACCATCACGAGGATGTAGAACGCCAACGTGACGGGCGTCGAGGTCACATGAGGCAGCAAGGTGAAGCGGTACCACGGCTCCATGTACCGCTCTCCGATGGCGACGGGCACGTAGCCGCGCTCCGTGAACCAGGCGTCGAAGTCGATTGAAATGAAGCACAGGTTGATGAAGATCAGCGATCCCATCACCAACCGGAAAAGCCCAAAAGCTTCGGGTGCGCCGTAGCCAAACAACCAACGATCGAACTTGCGCATCAGAATCCCGCGTCCTGCTTAAGCTTCTGCTGGTCCACCACGTGGACGAAAAAGACGTACGACTGATAGTCCTCGGGCGGAGGGGTGCCTAGCGGCGGAATGCTCTTCCAGTGCCGTACCATGGTGACCCGCGCGGGCGGGTTGGCAGGGTCCTTATAGCTCTCCAAAGCGATCCGCTGGCCCACCACCGGCCAGATGTAGTTGTATTGGTCCTGGTTGACCCGCTCGTAGAACTTGCGGAACCGTTCCTTCACGAGCTTCACGGGAATGGGCAACGCCTTCATGCGTGGATACGCGAAGTGTTTGACGGTGCCGTCCTTGTAGGTGACGTCGGCGTCGAACCAGAGGTCGGTGCTCGACGGGTTGGGCGCGAACATGTCCCAGCCCTGCCAAAGCCCCGTGCTCAGCAGGTACCAGTTCAGGGCGGGCTGATCCTTGACGTACCTCTGGTTCAGATAGAGGAGCCACTCTTCCCCTTGGGGAGACGCCACCCCGTTCATGATGGCGTCGGCGGGCCTTGGAAAAGACCAGCTCACCACCATGAAGACATGGAACAGGACGAGCGCTTTGACGAGAACACTAACCCGTGGGGGCTTGTCTGGGGTGCCCACGGGCTGATTGTATCCGAACCGAACCTACCGGTCGACTTCTGACAGAACCGTTTCCAGTTCTTCGTTCGGACCGACCGCTTCGCGGATCTGGCGAGCCAGCGCCTTCGCTTCGTCCTCGCGTCCCGACCGCTTGGCGGCAAGCGCCAAATGGACGTGCGCCGGAAGCGACTGCGGAAGCTGGTTCACGGCGAAGCGCATGGCGTTGTAGGCTTCCTCGTACTTGCCCTGCATCGTCAGCGCCTGGAGCAGTTCGCCCCATGCCGGCTCGAATCCGGGGAAGAGGTTGACCAGCCGGGTAGCGGCGTCTTCGGCATCGGCGCCCATGCCCGCTTGGTTGTAGGCGTTCGCCAGCACGATCCAGAGCTTCCAGTAATCGGCAAGCCAGTTGCGCATCGGCTTGAGGTCGCGAAGCGCGCCCTCGACGTCTCCCTTCTGGAGCTTCTCGTTTGCCTGGGCGACGGCTTCCGCGCGCTTCGGCTGCTCGATCTCGGTCAGCCAAGACAACACATTCGCCCGCAGGTTCGGTTCCGGGTTGCTCGCCAAGATGTCCTTGAGCACCTTGGGCACTTCGAACTCGCGGTCCGCGCCCTTGAGCGTGTTCGCATACTCCCAAAGGGTGGGAACGTCGTTCGGCGCGCTGTCGAGGAAGTCCTCGTAGAAGTCCATCGCCCGGTCGAACTCGCCCTTCTGGCTGAGATAGGGAGCGTAGAACCGCTTGATCACCAAGTTGTCCTCGACGGCGGCAAGACCCTCTTCGAACGCCTTGGCGCCATCGTCTTCTTGCCCGGCTTGAATCAGCGAGACCGCGTACTTGCCTCGGAACATCGGGTTCTGGGGCTGCTTGTCGATCTGCTCCTTCCACAGGCCCGGGATCTCGTGGGCGCGGTTGCTCTGCTGGAGGACACCAGCGAGGAAATCGAGCGAAGGCTTGTCGTCGCCTTCCAACTCGACCGCCTTCTTGAAGTTCCGCTCGGCGTTGACCGGCATGTTCATCTGCATTTGAACCAAGCCGAGACGCGTGTAGATCGCCGATTCTTCCGGCGCGAGGGCGATCGCCTTCTCAAAGAAGTCTGCCGCTCGGGGCAGGTTGCCGACGGCTTGGTACGCCTCGCCCAGCGCATAGAAAGCCTTGAAATCGTCCGGAGCCAACTCGGTCAGCTTGACGAGCGCCGCCTCTACCCACTCGAACTTGCCAATCTGGTACTGGGTCAGCAAGCGGCAGAGTTGAACGAGCGTCTCGTACGGCGCCACGAAATCCGGGTCGGCTTGGCTCGCCGCCAGGAGCGACTCGATGGACGGTTGCGGATTGAACTCGAGCGCAACCCGGCCTTCTGCCTGCTGCACATACTGCAGAGCGTCGTAGCCTTCGAGGAACTGCAGGAACGCCTTCGCGTTCTCGGTGCCGAAGCTGAGGTTGTCGGGCTGAAGGTCCGCAGGAAGCGGCACCTCGGCGTACTCCGAGAGGTCGCCCAGCATCGCACGGAGCTTGTCGAAAACGGCGTCCTCGCCAAACGTCTCGGTGCGCTCGTGGATCGGCGTCTCCACGCCCCGGCCGAAGACGCGGGTGGTCATGGTGAACATGCCCTCCTCAAGCTTCAACAAGCCGTCGAGGATCCGGTCGAACTCGGATTGCTCGAACATCTGCTCAAGCCAAGCCCACTCCATGAGCGTGTCGGAAACGTTGACGAACGCCGCGCGGGCTCCACCTTCGCCTTCCATCTGGGCCAAGAAGCTCACCGCGTTGATCTCCGAACCGGTAGCCGAACGCAGCGTGTCGGCGACGAAGTTGGAGAACTGGCGGCCCAACGCCGCCGGCGTGTTCTGGGCAGCGTTGAGGGGGAGAACGGCGACCTTCATAGCGCCGCAGTTTACCTTTCGGGAGCCTAAACCGACGGGCTAGGAACCTGCGTTTCGGAACCCGTCCGCCATGTCCCACGCGGCGTTGGTCGGGGTTCCGTCCCGCCCGGTGGGCACCGTCGATACGACGCTCGCCATCTGCACCAAATCGCCTAGCTCAAGTGGCAAATCCGGATTCGGCTTCCAATCCGCGAACCTGCGCCCAAGGAAGCCCGTATCGATCCTTCCCGCCAGGAAGTCGGCATCGGCGAGAATGTCGAGCAGGTATGCGATATTCGTCTTGACGCCCACCACATGGAAGTCGAGCAGAGCCTCGCGGAGGCGGGCAATCGCGGCATCCCGCGTCTCGCCGTGGGCGATCACCTTGGCGATCAGCGAATCGTAGAATCGGCTCACTTCGGCGCCCGGTCCGAAGCCCGATTCCACCCGCACGCCTGGTCGCTTGGGCTCTGCCCAAGCGACGATGGTCCCGATGCTCGGCATGAAGTTGCGCTCCGGGTCTTCGGCGACGATACGCGCTTCGATGGCGTGTCCCACCACGTTTCCGCGATCTGCGCCCAAACCGATGAGCCTCGGGCTCAGGGCTTCGCCGGCGGCGATCCTCAGTTGCCACTGCACCAGATCCACGCCCGTCACCATCTCGGTTACCGGATGCTCGACCTGGAGGCGGGCATTGACTTCGAGGAAGTAGAACTCGCCCGTCGTCTCGTCGAACATGAACTCGGCGGTGCCGGCGCCTTCGTAGCCCGCCTTTTTCACCAACGACTCGACGGCGGCGCGCATCGAAGCCCACAACGCGTCGCTCGAAGCGGGCGAAGGCGCCTCTTCGACCACCTTTTGGTGTCGCCGCTGGAGCGAACATTCGCGCTCGAACAGGCAAGACACGTTTCCATGGCGATCCGCCAGGAACTGGACTTCGATATGGTGCGGCTGGTCGATGAGCTCCTCGACCATCATCGCGCCGTCTCCGAAGCCTTTCAGCGCCTCGTCCGAGGCGATGGCGAGTTCCTCGCGAAACCGCTCGGGTTCCCTCACGATGCGCATGCCGCGTCCTCCGCCTCCCGCCGACGCCTTCAGCATCACGGGGTAGCCGATCTTGCGCGCGGCCTCTTCCAGTTGGCCTGGCGTCGCCCCCGGCTCAAAGAAGCCCGGCGTGACCGGAACGCCCGCTTCCACCGCAAGCTGCTTGGCTTCGATCTTCGCCCCCAGGCGGCGCATCGCCTCGGCGGGAGGCCCCACGAAGATCAGACCCGCCTGAACGCAGGCGTCTGCGAAGCTGGCCCGCTCGGAAAGAAAACCGTAACCGGGATGAACGGCGTCCGCCCCGGTGCGCTTCGCCGCCGCAAGGACCTTCTCAACGTCCAGATAGCTATCGGCGGGCTCGGCGCCGCCGATGCCCACCGCTTCGTCCGCAAGCCGCACATGCAGGGAGTTCGCGTCGGGCTCGCTGTAGATGGCGACGGTTGCGATCCCCATCTCCTGCGCCGCCCGAATCACCCGAACGGCGATCTCGCCGCGGTTGGCGATGAGGAGCTTGCGGATCATCGGTCCACCACGAAGGACGCTTTTCGACGCTCGAGGAACGCCGCCACGCCCTCCTTGGCCTCCGCGCCGGACCGCGTCGCCACCAATCGGCGCGCCGCCTCTTCGGGCGTCAGGGGCGAATCGAACACAACCCGCTTCGCCTGCGCGACCGCGAGCGGACCTGCGGCAAGCACCGCCTTGAGTTTCGCGTCCACGAGGGCGTCCAGTCCCTCCAAAGGCCCGATATCATGGACGAGGCCGATTCTCAGCGCCTTCTCCGCGCCAAACGCCTCGCCGGTGGCAAAGAGAGCCCGAGCGTGGCCAGCCCCGATCTTCGGGATGACGTAGGTTGAAATTGTGCCGGGAATGAGGCCTAGGCGAACCTCGCTGAACGAGAACAGGGCGTCTTCGGCGGCAACCGCCACGTCGCACGCCGCCACCAAGCCGCAACCGCCGCCAAAGGCGGCCCCGTGGATTCGGGCGATCACCACCGCCGGGCATTCGGCAACCGCTCGGAAGAGCCCTGCCAGTTTGAGGGCGTCTTGGTAGTTCTCCTCCTCGTTGGACGCCGATGCCTTCTTCATCCACTCCAGGTCGCCGCCCGCGCAAAAGCCCTTCCCTTCGCCCCGCACGACCACCGCACGAACCGATGCGGGCAAGGTGGCGAAAGTGGAAGTGAGCTTGGCGATCAACTCGTCGTTGAACGCGTTGCGCACCTCGGGGCGATTAAGCGTGACAAAGGCGACCGGACCGTCGAACTCGACGTTGAGCATGGCGGGGAGTATACGCTTCGAGGGGCGGCAGGGATGATCCCAGCCGCCCCTCGATGGAGTTGACAGTGCTCAGGCTTAGTGGCCGCCGGCTTCGGCGCCCTCGTGGGCTTCCGGCTTGGGAAGCTGCGAATACTGGCTGTCCAGCAAGGGCATCTCAGTGTCGCCCTTGTACCAGCCCGGAGACGGCTCCCAGTGTCGAGTGAAGTAGTCGCCAAAGGTGAGGGCAAGCAGCGTGACCCAAACGAAGCCGCACGCCACCCACATCTTGGTGAGCTTGGTGACGTACTTCACACCCATGAAGAACATGACCACGTAGTACGCCTTGATACAGGCGATCGTGAGGGCGATGCCGTTGTTGATATAGCTTCCCAACACACTGTTCCCGCGTGACAGGATGTGCCCGAAGTCGATCGCGTAGACGAGGATCGTCAACGCCATCAGCACGGCAAGGATGATCAGCGTGCGGAACAGCACGCTTGCCGGGATGATGTGGTGATGGTGCTCTTGTGCTTTCTCCATGGCTCGATTACTGCGGAAGCAGGTAGTACAGCGGGAACAGGAAGATCCAAACGATGTCGACGAAGTGCCAGTACAAGCCGACCATTTCGGTCGGGATGTAGTCGCCCTTCACCGAAGGAGCATCCTTCTTGGTGAGGTACATGAGGGCGCCGATGATGATCATGCCGGCGGCGATGTGCACGCCGTGCAAGCCCGTCATGCCGAAGTACAGGTTGAAGAAGAGGTTAATGTGCTCGGCAGAGCCGGCGCCGTCCCAAGCGAAGTTGAGCGGCGTGTGGTGGTGCTGCCACTTGGGTACCCACTCGAACATCACCTTGATGACCAAGAACATGAGGGCGCAGCCTTGGACCACCCAAAGCATCTGCATCTGGCGCTTCTTGTCCTTCTTCTGGGCGTGGTGAACCGCCATCGCCATCGCGAACGAGCTGAAAAGGAGGACCACCGTGTTCACGGCGCCGATCCGCCAATCCAGTTCCTTGTGCGCGATGAAGAAGTCGCTCTGATAGTTCCAGCGGTACAGCATGTACGCAAGGAAGAGAGCGCCGAACATCATGATTTCGGTCACCAGGAAGGTCCACATCCCGATGATGTAGGCCTCGTTCTGCTGGTGGATGTCCTCGAACTGATGGTGCAGCGGCTCGTCGCCGTGTCCGTGTGCGTGTTCAGCCAATGCCATTAGGCTTCACCTCCCGCAGCAGCCGCTTTCGCCTGCTGCTCGCGGAGTTCGTCGTAATCGTAGGCCTCCCAGGTGACCACCGGAACCGTCTCGAAGTTCGTGGGGATCGGGGGCGAATCGGTGTGCGACCACTCCAGGCCGATGGCGCCCCAAGGGTTGGGACCGGCGTCCGGACCGTACTTGAGCGACCACAGCAGGTAGCAGGCGGGCAAGAACAAGCCCACTGCCAACACCGAGGCTCCGAAGCTCGACATGATGTTGTAGATCTGGAACTCCGGCGCGAAGTAGTAGTAGTGGTAGCGGCGCGGCATGCCCATGAAGCCGAGCACGAACTGCGGCAAGAACGTGATGTGGAACCCGACGAAGGTGATGAGCGCCGAGAGCTTGCCCCAACTGTCGGGATACATCTTGCCGAACATCTTGGGCCACCAGAAGTGGAGGCCGCCCATGTACGCGGTGATCGTTCCGCCAACCATGACGTAGTGGAAGTGCGCCACGACGAAGTACGTCGCCGTAAGGTGGACGTCGGTGGCAACCGAAGCGAAGTACAAGCCCGTAAGGCCGCCGATCAAGAACAGGCCGATGAAGGCGAGCGCCCAGAACATCGGCGTCTTGAGCTGAACGTGGCCTTTGTAAAGCGTCGCCGTCCAGTTGAAGACCTTAACCGCCGAAGGAATGGCGACGAGGAAGCTGAGCAACGAGAAGACGATGCCTTGGTACATGGACTGGCTGGAGACGAACATGTGGTGTCCCCAAACCAAGAAGCCAAGAGCCGCGATGGCAAGACTCGAGAAGGCAACGAAGTGGTAGCCGAAGACCCGCTTCTTGGAGAAGCAAGACATCAGCTCCGAAATGACGCCCATGCCCGGCAGGATCATGATGTAGACCGCCGGGTGGCTGTAGAACCAGAACATGTGCTGGAACAGCACCGGGTCGCCGCCCAACGCCGGACTGAAGACGCCGATCTTGAAGACGCGCTCGAGAACGACCAGCAACAGGGTGATGGCGACGACGGGCGTGCCCAGCATGATGATGATGCTGGTGGCGTACTGTGCCCAGATGAACAGCGGCAGCCGGTCCCAAGTCATTCCCGGGGCGCGCATCTTATGGATCGTGACGATGAAGTTCAGACCGGTCGCGATGGACGAGAAACCGGTGATGAACAAACCGATCAGCGCCAGCGTGATCTGGGAGTTCGAGTAGATCGAGCTGAACGGCGTGTAGAACGTCCATCCCGCGTCGACGCCGCCCATCATCAACGCCACGAGGAAGATCGTGCCGCCGATCATGTACAGGTACCAACTGAACAGGTTGAGCCTTGGGAACGCCAAGTCTCTCGCCCCGATCATCAGAGGTACCAAGAAGTTTCCTAACACGGCGGGTATCGCCGGGATCAGGAAGAAGAAGATCATGATGATGCCGTGGGCGGAGAACATCTTGTTGTAAGTCTCCGACTCCAACAAGACGCCGCGCGGCGAAGTGAGCTCGATGCGGATCATCGCCGCCGCCAAGCTGCCCAGGAAGAAGAACACCGTGATGCCGATCAAGTACATCACCGCGATGCGCTTGTGGTCTCCGGTAAGGAGCCACGACTTGATCGTATGGTCGGTGTTCAGATACGTGCGCCGGGGCGGCTGCTCGTTCTGACCAACGTTGGAACCAGCTGCAATGGAGCTCATGGATTCGTTCCTCGCTGCGTTGCCGCCGCAGACGCGGGCTGGGCAGGCTTCTTAGCCGCACCCAGACTCTTGATGTAGGCGATCAGGTCGAGCAACTGCTCTTCCGAGAAGTACTGCTTGTAGTCGCTCGGCATGGTGATCAGCTTCTTCTCGGGATCGACCGAATAGCCCTCGGTGATCTTTCGAGCCGGATCGATGATGGCCTCGCGCAGGTAGGCGTCGTCTGCCACGGCGGTCGTCTTGTCCTCAAGCTTGCGGACCGTTCCGTAAATGCCGTAGAGTGACGGCCCCTGTTCGAAGTCCTCGGTCTTGTGGCACGAGCCGCAGTTCTTGTCCTTGAAAAGGGCTTCGCCGCGCTGAGCCATGGTCAGCTTGACCGGCTTCATTTCGCTACCGCCTCGGGCAAGCCAATCGGCATAGTCCTTTTGCGACATCACCGTGACGTAGCCGCCCATTTCAGAGTGCTGGGTTCCGCAGTGCATCGTACAGAAGAGCGGGAACCGGCCCGTCATGATGGGCTTGAAATACTGCACGGTGTAGCGGCCCGGAACCACCATGTACTGGCTGCGGAACGCGGGAATGTAGAACGCGTGAATGACGTCCTGCGAGATCATGGTCGCCTTCACCGGCACCCCTACCGGAAGGTGAAGCTCGTTGTTCTCGCGCACGCCGTTGCTGTGCTGGATGTGCCACATCCACTGCTTGCCGATCACGAAGATCTCAAGCGGGTTCTCCGGCGGCTTGCGCCAGCGAACGTAAAGCGTGGTGCTCCAGAAGAAGATTAGCAGTGCCAAGAAGAGCGGCGGCACCGACCACATGATCTCGACCCGCAGGTTCTCGTGGGAGGCGCCCGCGCGGCTCGCCTTCGATCCCTCTCGGTAGCGGACCGCCAGGAAGATCACCGTGGTGAACACGACGATCGTAAAGAAAGCGGTGAGGAACGAGATCGCATAGAACAGCGGATCGTGCATCTCCGCATATTCGGATGCTCGGGGTGGTTGGATCGGGAAGTTCCACATAAGATGAGATCGTTAGGCCGACTGGCCAGGGGCGCCTCCTCCCATCGAGTCGCGGTCTTTGCGGGTCATCACCACAATCGAGACCACGAGAATCAGCAGCGTCGCAAGTCCCACCACCTTGGTGGCGTTCATCACGTTGATTCGTACTTTGCCGGTCTGGGCGTCGCGCTGGAAGCAGTCGAAGTCCAACACGGCGGCAACAATGCCGGTCTTGTTTTCGCGCGCGGTGGCAAGAGCGTTCACCGCCATCTTGGCGGGATACTCCACGCCATAAAGGTACTGCGCGACCTTGCCTTCGGGGCTGAGGAACATGATGCCCGTCGGGTGGACGATGCGGTCCTTGGCCTCTTCGTACACGTAGCGATAACCCACGGAATCCGTAAGCTGGCGCACGGTCTTCTCGTCGCCGGTGAGGAAGTGCCACGCCCGCTCAGCGGCCGGATCCTTGACCATCGTCAGGTACGCGCGCTTCTTCGTGGCGGCGAGATCAGGCGTCTCCTTAGGGTGGATGCTCACGGTGACGACCTCGTAGTCCTCGCCGATGCGCTCCAGCTTCATGTCCTTGAAGAGCTTGGTCACGCCCGCCAGCTCAAGGGCGCAGGTGCCCTCGCATCGATAGAAAACGAACATGAGAAGCACGGGGCGCTTGCCGAAGTAATCGGCGAGTTTGACCTCGTTGCCGTTCTCATCCTTGAACGCCAGATCCAAGGGAACCTGGGAACCGAGCTTCTGGTCGATCCCAACACCCTTGGTGAAATCCTCGCCCTGTGCCGACTTGAGGCTCCAGGCGAAGCCAACGATCGCGACAACGAGTGCGAGGATTGCACCCGGCCAGGCAAGGCGGCGAAGGTTCATGGCTGGCTGTTGCCTCCTCCAAGACCCTTCTCGGCGATGATCTCCATCGCGCGGTCGATCGGAATGCGCGTTCCGTGCTCGCTGGTTTCGCTCTTGCCGTAAGTGGTGAGCTGCTCCTTCTCGTGGAAGCGCATGTTGTGCAAATCGATTTTCGCCGTCGTCTGCGTTTGCAGCAACGGGTTGGGTGCCTCCGGAATCGGACGCGACTTGGGGCCGGGCGGCACTTGGGCGATGCCCGCAATCTTCATTCCGCCCCATACGACGAGGCCGCTGACCACAGTGAAGATGAAAAATCCGATAACGCCTTTCGTGATGTCGGTCAGCGAAAGGTCGGTCAACTCGTAACCGTGGCTGGTATCAGGCGGTTCGTGGTGCTTATGCATGGCCGTGTTGCTCCCGAAGTCGGTTGTCGTGAGTGGGAACCAGCGCGCCCTTCTTCGTTTCGTAGGCGAAGGCGGCAAGCAGGAAGCCGCACATGCCCACGAGGGCGAACAAGTCGCTGAATCGCATCGAGGCGAAGAGCCCGCCGCGCTCAAACGAGGGTACGACGAGCCAAAAGACGTCGAACAGGTGCATGCCAACGATCCAGCAGGCGACGATCATCACACCGCGCACGCTTCGCTTGGTACGCGAGGCGAGGAGCGCGAAGAACGGGATGAAGAACCGCCCGATGATCAGAATCGTGCCCAAGATGTTCCAGCCGAGTTCGGCGCGGACCTTGTAGTACGGGATTTCTTCCGGCAAGTTGCCCGACCACGTGATGAGGAACTGGGAGAGCGTCAGGTACGCCCAGACCATCGTGGTGGCAAACAGGATGTTGCCGAGATCTTTTGTCAGCTTCGAGTTGACGATGCCCTTATACGGCTCGCGGTTCGCATTGGCGCAAAGGATGATTGTTCCGATGGCGACGATGCAGTTGGTTTGACCGACCAGGCTCAGGAGACCGTAGACCGTGGAGAACCAGTGCGGCTCCAACGACATCACCCAGTGGGTGAGAGCGAAGGTGCAGACGATCACAAAGAATAGAAGGCTGGGCGATGCCACGTTCGCACGTGCCTGAGCCTCGTTCACGTTCTGATTCTCGTCTTGGCGCAGCGAAGATCGTCGCAAGTAGCCCGAGATCGCCGCGAAGAAGACGAAGTAGGCGATAGAGCACCCGATGAACATCGTCGGGTTCAAGAAGAACGCCTTCGCTTCGAGAATGTGATCGCCCTTGACGTGCTCGGGATCTGCCCAAAGATAGACCTGCTTGAGGTTCAGCGCAATGGGAAGCCAGCCCAAGAACAGCACAAGGATCGACGTGGGGCTGCTGATCGCCTCGGCGATGCGCAGAATCGAAAGCGTCCACGTGGCGCGGATCGTGTTGTGCAGGATCACCAAGGCAAGGCTGCCGAGCACCAAGCCGGCTGCGAAGATCCAGCCGTAGGCGTAGCTCTTCCAGAAGTCGGCGCCACCCATGAAGTACGCCATTGCTACTCCCAAGAAGCCTAGCAGGCCGCCGAGCGGGGCGTAGCGGTCAAGGCGAAGGGCAGGAGCGGTATCGCTCATCGCGAACCTCCCGCCGCTTGGGCTTCCTCGATCTTCTTCATATCCTCAGAGTTCAGGCTGTTCGGATCGGCATGTTGGCTCAGTTGCAGCGCCCGAATGTAGGCGGCAATCGCCCATCGGTCCGCCGGCTCCACGCGCGAGGCGTAGCTGTACATGATGCCGAAGCCGTTCGTCATGACATCGTAAAAGTGGCCGATCGGCATCTTGCGCAGGCGGTCGGTATGGTAGTTGCCCGGCTTCTTCTTCAGAGCCAGTCCGCGCTGCGTGATCATGCCGTTGCCGTCGCCCACCTGACCGTGGCAAGGCGTGCAGTAGATCGTGAACCGCTCTCGACCTCGGGCCAGGAAACCCTTCATATCGGTCACCTTGAGCTCTGCCATCGCCTTCGCGAGGGGAATCTCGGTGACGAGCTTGCCGTTCACCCGGCCCTTGTAGAACGCGTCGTCTGTGCGCTCGTGGCCACGGGCGACCGTTCCGGTAATCGGCATGCGGTTGACCATCTTGTCGGGGAAGAAGTCGCTTTCGTGTTGCGACCTCAGCTTGGGCTGCACCCACATGTCCGTATGGCAGCCGGCGACGATGATCGCGATGCCCATTAGACCGAAGAGCTTAAAGGTCGTCTTCATCGTTCCTCACTTGCGACACGTTGGCGGCGCCAAGGGTGTTCATGAACTTGGTGGTCTCCTCGACATCGAACTGCGGGTCGTGCGACTCGATGCAAAGGAAGAATCGATCTTGCGATGCGCGCTCGAAGTTCTCGGCGCCGAACATCGGGTTGTGCGGCTTCGGCAGCCCGTTGATGGCAAGCGTTCCGAAGAACGCGGTAAGCCCTGCGAACAACACCGTGCACTCGAAGATGACTGGAATAAACGAGGGCCAGCTGAACAGCGGGCGGCCGCCCACGTTCAGCGGATAGGCCGAAGTAGAAACCCACGTTTCGAGGGCGAAGCCGGAGATGCCGCCGAGGCAGCCCGCGATGAAGATCATCCACGGCACCTTGGCCTCGTCGAAGTTCATTGCCTCGGTCAATCCGTGCACCGGGAAGGGCGTGTAGGCCTCCACTTTGGTGTAGCCGGCCTCCGTCGCCTTTTCGGCGGCGTGGATGAGGTCGTCCGGCGACTCAAATTCGGCAGAGATGCCAAACACGGGGTTCTTCTCAACGACGGCGTGCGACATTACTCGGCACCCCCGGTTGCCGGCACCGCATGGGCGGCGGGCGCGGCACCATGGCCGTGCTTATGCTGCGTGCTGTGGAAGAGCTCGCGGATTTCGAAGATCGAGATCATCGGCAGGAACCTGAGGAAGAGGAACATCAGGAAGAAGAACAGGCCGATCGTGCCGAAGAACATCGCGAAGTCCGCCCAGGTCGGCACGTACATGCCCCAACTGCTGGGAAGGAAGTCGCGGTGAAGGCTGATCGGGATGATGACGAACCGCTCGAGCCACATTCCGATGCTGACCGCCTGGCTCACCAAGAACACCACGGTGAGGTTCTTTCGGAACTTCGGCACCCAGAGGATCTGCGGAAGGATTCCGTTACAGAGCCAGAGCAGGCCGTAGAACAGCGCATAGGGACCGGTCGCCCGGTTCAGCATCAAGAACTTCTCGTCCGGCGCGCCGCTGTAGAAGGCGTAGAAGACTTCGCAAGCGTAGCCGTAACAAACGATGATGCCGGTGGCAAGCATGATCTTGCACATCCAGTCGATGTGCACCATCGTGATGAAGTCCTCCAGCTTGTACCACTTGCGGACCGGGATCGCGAAGGTAAGCACCATGGCGAAACCGGCGAAGACCGCGCCCGCGACGAAGTACGGCGGGAAGATCGTGGTGTGCCAGCCGGGGAGTAGCGAGACCGCAAAGTCGAAGCTAACGATGGAGTGGACCGAAAGAACCAGCGGGGTCGAGATACCGCCCAGAATGTAGTAGGCCTGCTCGTAGCGCATCCAGTGCTTCGCCGAGCCCGTCCAGCCCATCGAAAGGATGCCCCACACCTTCTTGGCGACGCCGGCCTTTGCGCGGTCGCGGAGCGTGGCGAGGTCGGGGATAAGTCCCAGCCCCCAGAAGAGGAGGGAGATCGTGAAGTAGGTGGAAACCGCGAACACGTCCCAAACGAGCGGGCTGCGGAACTGCGGCCACATCGCCAACCAGTTGGGATACGGGAACAGCCAGTACGCCGCCCAAGGTCGGCCCGTGTGCAACAGCGGGAACAAGCCCGCGCACATGACCGCGAAGATCGTCATCGCCTCGGCAAAGCGGTTGATCGACATGCGCCACTTCTGGCGCATCAGCAGCAGAATCGCCGAGATCAGCGTTCCCGCGTGGCCGATACCGATCCACCAAACGAAGTTGATGATGTCGAAGCCCCAGCCTGCCGGCTGGTTGTTGCCCCAGATGCCGATGCCCTGGTAGACCAGCCAACCCACCGCGAACAGCAGCACGTTGACACCGAAGAAACCAAACAGGAACAGGTTGACCCAGGTTTTCCCAATCGGCTTTCGGGGATCGAACTTGGACTGGTCGAGGACGACCGTCCCGATTCGATCCGTGATCGTTTCGTAGTTATGCTGACCTTCGATCAGCTTGTCTTCGTAACCGGTATGCGATGGCATCTTAGGCTTCCACCTCGAGGTTGGGGTTGCGAACCTTGCCCAAGTAGGTCGTTCGCGGAACGGTGTTCAAATGGCGGAGGAGCGAGTAGTTTCGCTTCTCGGACTTCTTCTTGCGCACCATGCTGTTCGGGTCGGCGATGTTGCCGAACGTGATCGCCTGGGTCGGACAGGCCTGTTGGCACGCCGTGACGATCTCGCCGTCCTTGATCGCCCGAAGCTCCTTCTTGGCGTCGATGCGCGCCTGGTTGATGCGCTGGACGCAGTAGGTGCACTTCTCCATGACGCCCCGGCTTCGAACCGTGACGTTCGGGTTGCTGATCATCTTGAGCAACGGCATGTCTTCCGAACCTTGGAAGTTGCGGTTGCCGTAAGGTTTGTTGCCGATCTGCTCGTTCTGGCCGATTTGATAGTTGTGGTAGTTGAATCGCCGCACCTTATAGGGGCAGTTGTTCGAGCAGTACCGAGTGCCGACGCAGCGGTTGTAAACCATCTGGTTCAGACCCTCGTGGCTGTGGACCGTGGCGGCAACCGGGCAAACCGGCTCGCAGGGCGCGGTTTCACAGTGCATACACGGAATCGGCTGGAAGACGGTCTGAATCCGGTTCGGGTCCAAAACGTCGCCCTTCACACTGGCGGTATCCGGCTCATGGGGACCATGCGGGTTCTTGAAGCCGTCCTGCTCCACGTCGCGCGCCTTGCCGGCATCCACCACTCGGTAGTAGCGGTCGATGCGGATCCAGTGCATTTCGCGGCCGCGTTGGACCTCGATCTTGCCGACCGTCGGAATGTTGTTCGACCGGGGCGGTAGATGGCGCAGGCGTTACACCCGATGCAGGTGTTGAGGTCGATGGCCATGCCCCACTGGGCATAGTCCTTGACCTGCGCCCACTCCTCGCTGAGGTTGTAGTAGTGCTCGAGCCTGATCCTCCTCAACGTGTCGCCCGCCCCTGGCGGCGTGAGCGACGGATCCGATTTTGAACTTCCACAGCGAGCCTTTGCGCACGATGTCTCGCCCCTCCATGGAGTGGTGCATCTGCGCCGAAGCCAGCGGGTGCTTTCCGCCCGCCTTCGCAATCGTCACGTTTGCCGCGTGGTACGGCGAGTCGGACGTTCGCAACAAACCGAAGTTGAAGCCTGTTCCGTGTGCTGACCTTGCCCGCCCGCATGTAGCCCAAGTGAAGGGTCACAGCGTCGTCGGGATGTCCGGGCTGCACGAACACAGGCGCGACCACCGAAGCGTCGCCGATGGTCACGGTCACCTGCTCTTCGAAGGCGACGCCGAGTCGGCCTACTGCCCGGCTCATGTGGACCGCGCTGTCCCAAGTCAGCGAGGAGCGGCTTGGGCATTTCCTGCCGCCAGCCGTTGTTGGCAACGAGCTATCTCGGACTGTCGGGTCGCCGATCAGAATCGCTCGATGCCGGCCGACTTGAGGACGGGATTGAGAGCAACCGCCTTCAGGCTGGCACCTTGGTGGCGGCAGCCGAGTTGGCGAGCACGCCGTTGAAACCAGCATGTCTTGCCACGCATGTCGGTCACCCGCCTTTGCCTTGTAAGCCTCTTGAACCAACGTCAGACCGTCGATCGGCTTGTCGGAGAGGCTTCGACTGGGTTGAGCGAGGACTTGCCGTTGAAAAGCGGCTCGATGAGCGGCTGGACGATCGAGACCGTGCCGTCGTAGGCACGAGCGTCGCCCCACGCCTCAAGCTCGTGCGCTTGGGGCAGGTGCCACTTGGAAAGCTCGGAAGTCTCGTCGGGGATGCTGGAAAGGTGCCAGGTGTTCGCGACCTTGCGCATCGCCTCGCCGAACTTGAGGTCAGCCGGAGCCGAGTAAGCCGGGTTGCCGCCCAAGATGATCAGGACGTCGACCGCGCCGGCGCGCATGTCTTGCACCAGCGTCTGCAAAGACTCGACCTGCGAGCCGGGGACACCCTCAAAGTTGTCGGCGAACTTCACGGTAGAGCCGAAGGCTCCGATCGCGGCGTTGATGACGTGGCATGCGGCGTGAACCGAAGCCGGGGCTTGATCGCCCGCCACCACCAAAGCCTCGCCCTGATGCGCCTTGAGGTCGGCGACGATGGCGTCCAGAACCTTGTCGGGCACGGCGGACTTGCCGCCGGTTGCGTTAGCGCCGAAGCGCGCCGCCAAAGCAAGGGCAACCGCTTCGAGGTCGCTGGGCTTGAGCGACCAGGTGTGGTCGGCAGCAGAACCCGTGAGGTTGGGCGCCGTCTGGAAGGCGTACAGCCGGTTGATCCTGCCCTCGTCGGCAAGGTCGCGCCGACTGGCAAAGTCGCGGGCGTAGCGGATGCTGCCCGGCATGGCGTGGAACAGATCCGCGTCGAGAGACACGATGCACGACGCCTTGGCGAGGTCGTAGATGGGGAGCAGGTTCTCGCCGAACGCCATCTGCGAACCCGCCTTGACGTTGTCGCGATGAAGCGATTCGTACGAGTGCCACTTGGCGCCGGGGTTCGCTTTGATGAACTTCTCGATCCAGGCGATCAGAGTCGGCGAAGTGACCGTCTCGCTGAGAATCCGGACCTTGGATCCGCCCGCGGCGCGCTGCGCCTTCAAAACCGTTCGGGCGTGCGAAAGAAACTCGTCCCACGTGGACGCGAGCCCGTTGTGCGTGAGCGGCGCCTGACGATCGGGATCGTACAGGTTCAGGATGTGGGAAAGGGTGAAAGCGTCGGCCGAGCCGAGCGATGCCGGATGGTCCGGGTTGCCCTCGATCTTGGTGGGCCGGCCGTCGAAGCTCTGGACCAGCACGCCGTTCGCATAGCCGCCAAAGGAGAACGCCGAAGCGTAGTAGAGCGACTTGCCGGGAATTCGGTCTTCGGGCGCCTTGACGTAGGGAACGAGCTTCTCTTGCGGCAGGTTTCGGCAACCTGCGAGCCCGGCAAGGGCGAGCGAAGCCCCCATGACCTTCAGGAACGTCCGTCGGTCGACGTCCTTGATCGAGTCGCGATGCGGGAACTCGTCGTCGACCCACTTCGAGTACTCGGGACTTTCGGCAACCTGCTCCAGGCTCTTCCAATAACCCGCGTCGCCGCCTTCGAGCTTGGCTCGAATCGCGTCCATTTCCACCTGATCCGTGTGCTTGGTATCCATTCGCTGTTGATTCCCGCCTACCGGTGGCACGTCCAGCAGTCCTGAAGCTGCTTCTTCTTGACCTGGTACTGCTTGATCAGTTCCTCTCCGACCTTGACTTCGTCCGACGAAACCTGGGCATCGACGCCCTTGGCGAGCGCCTTCTCATGCGGCGACAACGCGTCGCCGTCCTGAAGCTTTCGATAGAAGTCGAACACCTGCTCTCGAGCGGTCTGGTCAGGCTTCGACTCGTCCTTGTAAAGGAACTTCTCCGGCGACCGGTGGCACTCAAGACACCACGACATCGAGAAAGGCCGACCCTTCCACGTGATGGTCATCTCGTTGACCGGTCCGTGGCAGTGGTTGCAGCTGACGCCACGGGCAATGTGAATGCTGTGATCGAAGTAAACGAACTCGGGCACCTTGTTGACCTGTAGCCAGCCGGTCCCTTCGACGCCTTCGATCGGCGTTCCCTGCTCCATGCTCTTGCGCACCGGCTCCAGCAGCGGACTGTTCGTCCAGATCTGCGAGTGGCAAGACATACAAATTTCGGTTGCCGGGATGCCCGCGTGCTTCGACTTCTCCACGCCGGTGTGGCAATAGCGGCAGTCGATGCCCAACTCGATCGCGTGGTGCTTGTGGCTGAACGGCACGGGCTGGTTCAGCGGCACGTCGACCTTCGTGTTGGCGGGCGATCGGCTGAGCGTCGAACCCGCGTAGAACAGCACGACCGGACCCAGGGCAAGGCCCAAGACGCTGGCTCGCGCGATCGTGTTTGCTTTCGGCTTAAAGAGCTGGGACATGGCTGCGCTCCCGAGAATTGGCGTTGCGGCACGGCTCCACGAACTCATCCAGACGGACCAAAAGTCCGAAAAGTCGTGGTCCTAAAATCGAAACGACCCGGGATCCGATCCCGAGGTCGCCAAGGCGGCACCGCATATAGCGCGATAGGCTACCCCGCCGACCCTCCGGTTGCGAGCCGAAAGTAAGCGCTTTTGGCGAAAATTCGATCAAAACGTCGAGTATTGTCGGGAAGTTCCCACTTCATTCGCGAAACGCTTTTCGGCTCTCGAAATTGCAGCCCAAAGGTAGGCTCCGAGAAGCCATGGTCAGCCTCCTTGCCCTTGCCTGCGCCGTGGGCGCTTACCAAAACGCCGACGCCGATCGCCGCCTCGATTGGTTCCGGAAGGCCCGGGTCGGCATGTTCATCCACTGGGGACCGGTGAGCCTTAAGGGAACCGAGATCGGATGGTCGCGGGGCGACCAGGTTCCCGCCGAAGAGTACGACGCTCTGTACCAGCGTTTCGACCCCGTGGCGTTCGATGCGAATGCCTGGATGGCGCTGGCGAAGGAAGCGGGCATGCGGTACGTGGTGCCCACCGCCAAGCACCACGACGGCTTCTGCCTGTGGCCCACCAAGACGTCGGACTACTCCATCGCAAATACACCGTTCAAGCGCGACATCATGGGCGAGATCGCCGCCGCCGCCAAGAAGAACGGCGTGGCGATGTGCAGCTACTACTCCATCTTGGATTGGCACGACCCGAGGTACGGCACAGGAAGCCCGGGAGGAAGTGTGGCGAAGCCGAACCCCGATATGCCCGCGTTTCTGGGCACGGTCAAAGCGCAGCTTGCCGAACTCGTAAACCGGTACAAGCTGAAAATGTTGTGGTTCGACGGGCAATGGGAGAAGCCCTATACGGCACCCATGGCGAAAGACCTTGAGACGTACGTTCGCAGCCTCGATCCCAAGTTGGTGGTCAACAACCGCGTCGGCAAGGTTGATAGCGACGGCGACTACGACACGCCGGAGCAGAAAGTGGGCTCCTTCCAGCGCGGCAGAGCTTGGGAGACCTGCATGACCCTTTGCCAGCAGTGGGCTTGGAAGCCCAACGACCGGATGAAGTCGCTGGACGAAGTCATCCGCATCCTCGTTGAGACCGTGACCGGCGACGGGAACCTGCTCCTGAACGTGGGGCCGATGCCGGACGGACGCATCGAGCCGCGCCAAGCGGACCGCCTGCGCGAACTCGGGAGTTGGCTGAAGAAGTACGGCGAAAGCGTCTACGGCACCCGGGGCGGTCCCTACGTGAACGGTCCTTGGGGCGGTTCCACCTGCAAGGGGAAGACCGTTTACCTTCACCTGCTGGGACCCGTGCAGACGCCGTTTCGTTTGCCGGCCTTGCCCGCGAATATCCAGCGTTCGAAGTGCTTGACGGGCGGCACCGCCCTGGTTCGGCAAGACGCCGACGGGGTTACCGTGGAAATCCAAGGTGCGACGGCAACTACGGACACGATCGTGAAGTTGGAGATCGACCGGAACGCCCTCGATATCGTGCCGATATCCTTGCCAAAAGGATAACCAAGGCGAGACGGTCGTGGCGGAGAGGGTGGGATTCGAACCCACGGTGAGTTGCCCCACACCGCATTTCGAGTGCGGCGCACTAGACCACTATGCGACCTCTCCGGGGGAGATTATGGCGATCAGTGGCTCGCCGAGGCAACCCTCAAGCGAAAACCCCGCCCTTTGACCCTACGGTACTGCCGAGGGGCGGGGGACTCGGCTTCATGCGCAGGAGAAAAGACTTATCGAGGACGCTTGCCCAGGTTCTGCGGCTCGCCGCCGCCTCCGCCAGGGCCGTCGCCCATCTTCGCCGCCTCAGGCGGCACCGGGGGCATGTCCTTCAGGGCGGGGTTCTCCTTAACGTCCTCGCCCATTTCCTTGTCGCCACTGCAGCCGACAAGACCGGTGAATCCGATCGCCATGGCGGCGATCAAGAGAAGAGAAAGGTGCTTCTTCATGTTTTCCCTCTAACTGGAGATGGAGCCAGGTCCGCAAGGGCGCCTGGCTCCATCGTCCTTCCGGATTAGTCGCCGATTTCAGGCGTCCAGTTCGGGTAGTAGGTCGAGATCTGCGTACCGCTCTGGCTGATCGTCCAGGTGCCGCCACCGGGAACGGGTTCGCACTTCTCGGACTGCGTGTATCTCATGACCTTGACGTGGCCGTCGCAGAACGCGTAGACCGCCAAGCCTTTGAGGTTCGGGTTGTCAGTGATTCGCGTCATTGAGCCTGCCAGCGCAGTACCCTTGCTGCCGTTGTGCACGTAGCGGGTCCAACCGTCGGCGGCGTACGACCAGCAGGCCACGTTCGGGTAGGAGGGCCAAACGGAGCCGTTGCCAAGGTTGGCGTTCAGGGCCTGGTCGTAGTCCCAGGTCGAGTCGCCAGTGAACATGACGGTAGTAGCCGGATGCGCAAGACCGCTCATGCGGCCCTTCGGCGAACCGGGGCGCATGTTGATGCCGCCCGTGCTTCGGCTGCCGTAGTCGATGACGAGCAGGTTGATCGCCATCTGGCCCAGCGTGTAGTTGTAGTACTTCTCGTCGGTGGCGCGGTAGCCGCCGGCGGGAGGCGTGATGGCAAGCGCACCCGACGAAGCAAACGCCGCCGCATACTGGGTTCGGCCCATCGAGGGGCAGGTACCCATGTCGACGTTCTTGTGGTAGGGCGAAATGGCGCCGAAGAACATCACGTTCTCGCCCGCCTTGGCCGTGTTACCACCGTTTGCCGGGAAGCGGAAGTCACCCCAGTCCGGGGTGTCGCAGGGGCTCTCGCCGTAAGCGCACGAACCGTTGTTGTCGTGGCGGGCCAACGTGTCGTCGGCGTCAGTGGCGTACATCATCGCCGCGAGCGCGGTCTGCTTCGTGTTGCTGATGCACTGGGTCTTCTTCGCGGCTTCTTTGGCCTGGGCGAATACAGGGAAGAGAATCGCTGCCAGGATCGCGATGATCGCGATGACCACGAGCAGCTCAATGAGTGTAAAGGCACGCTTCATATGGGCAATGTCCTCCGAAAGTTTCTAGTTGATTGCTGTCTGCGGCGTCTCTGCACCGCTTGCCGGACATTGTTCGACAGAAAATTTGATACTCCTATCATTTCGCGTAAAAAAGTTCAGCGATAGCCAAATTTGTGCTCCGGTCACCGGTTCGCCAGCCTCAGGGAACTTGGGCGGAACCGCTTGCGGGACTCCGGGAGTGGCCCGCAACGCGCAGCGAACGGCTCCCAGCTTGTATCGAAGCACGGGGTGGACGTAGCGAACGGCTCGCAATGCGTAGCGAATCACTGCCGAACGCAGCGAACGGCTCCCAGCGCGTAGCGGATCATGGGTTGCGCGCAGCGAACGGCTCCCAGCGTGTAGCGAAAGGCTCGCAGTGCGTAGCGAAGGGCTCGCAGCGTGTAGCGAACCAATTAATATTCGTAGCGAACGGTTCGCTATACGTAGCGATTCACTCGCGGCGAGCGCGGAATGGCCGCCGGAGGCCCTAGAAGGGGCCCGGGCGAGCGCCCCATCTGCCGATGGGGCCCGCCGATCGAATCAGAGGTCTCAGTTCTTCGAAGGTGAGCAGGAAGGTGAAGGGCCCCGCGGCGTATGAACTGAGCTCGTAAGGGTCGAAGTCGAAGTTCAGCCCGCGCTCGCTCACCCAGAACCGGTTGAGTTGCACTTCGGTGAAATCGGTGACCATCCCCTCGTTGATCCATTCGGTGTTCGGGTTCTCCATCGCCTTCTGCAAAAGGAGGGTCTGCAGTTCGCGGCGGGAAGCGACATCGGACTTCAGGGCGTCCCAGATGCCGAACCGCGCGGGCTTGCCGTTCACGAAGCCGAAGTTCGACGGATGCGTCGTGTCGATGCCGTGCACGCCGCCCCCGTAGCGGTACGTCTCCGAGCGAAAACTCAGGAGGTCAGGCTGGTTGAACACGATCTTCGTCGTCGACTCGTACGACATCCTGTTGGGAAGGTTCAGCGGCTTCAAGTCGACCCAGTCGATCCGGGCCTGGCGAATCCAACCGTCCATCCTTGCCTTCTCGAACGCGGCAAGGGCGCCGTCGGCGAAACTCACAAGCGCTTTCGCCTTGGGATCGACGACCACCAGACGCGGAACCGACCTTTCGGCGGTGAACCCCTCGCCGGCGACCTTGGTCGATTCGACCTTGAGGCGCACCGCGCCTTGGGAAGCCAAGAGGGACGAAACGGGGACGAGAACAGCCAAGGCGGCGAGCATTTCGACCGTTATGACGCGCCGTCCGGCACGACCGCTTCACCAGGTTTGGAGCTGTTTTCCAGCTGGACCCGCCGCACGGGATACGGCATGACGATTCCGTTCTCTTGGAGCCGGCGGTGGATGAGCTTGATGCACTCCGA